>NZ_HE978531.1:0-192669 GCF_000311745.1 Anaerococcus obesiensis ph10
TTATAAAAATATCTTCTATTTTTAATAATAGAAGGTATTTATATAAGATTTTTTTATTTAGAGTGCTTAGGTAGCTCAATGGTGGAGCACCCGGCTGTTAACCGGTAGGTTGTGGGTTCGAGCCCCACCCTGAGCGCCAATGTTTCTTTAAATAGATATAGCTTCAAGTAGCTCATAACTTAGCATTTATTATAGCGCGGGATGGAGCAGCTTGGTGGCTCGTCGGGCTCATAACCCGGAGGTCGTAGGTTCAAATCCTACTCCCGCAACCATGTGGCGAAGTAGCTCAGTTGGCTAGAGCATTCGGTTCATACCCGGAGTGTCAAGAGTTCAAGTCTCTTCTTCGCTACCATTTTTTTATAAGCTCTTAGCTTATTAACCAGCATGGAGCTTTTAGGCTCCATGGTCAAGTGGTTAAGACACCAGCCTCTCACGCTGGTATCCCGGGTTCAAATCCCGGTGGAGTCACCACTTATATTTTTTTATAATTTTATGGCCCTATGGTCAGCAGATCATTTCTAGCCAGTCGGCTAAAGCCTCCTGGGAAATGAGTTGCATCAGACCTTCCAACAATTTGCTTACGCTCATTGGGATAGGTCTAGAAAGCGGTTTATGATCCTAACCCAATTTATGAAATAAATTGATGGTAGGTCAGATGTCGCGGTGTTTCAAAGTTTTTTGCAACTTTGTCAACAAGCTGACTAAGACATTTGTAGCTTGCTGCAAGTTAAAAAAAAGTATGTTTAATGAATATAATAATGATTGAGGCCCTATGGTCAAGCGGTTAAGACATCGCCCTTTCACGGCGGTATCCCGGGTTCAAATCCCGGTAGGGTCACCATAATGACCTATCACCATTTGCAAAGCAAATGGTATGAAGGTCAGATGTCGCGGTGTTTCAAAGTTGCTAGCAACTTTGTCAACAAGCCGACTTTTAATCTTTATATTAAAAAGAGATTTATCCTTCGTTTTAGAGGGAAACCACCGTGTCACGACGGTATTGTTCTTCAGATTTGCCCAAGGGCTCATCTTGAAGATTTAAAATCTTTTAGATTTTAAACCTCACATGGGACACGAAAACTTTATTTACATATTTATGTAGTTTTCGGGATAAATCATCTACTGGATAATTTATCAGATACAAATCCCAGTAGGGTCACCTAATGGAAGTATAGCTCAGTTGGGAGAGCATCTGCCTTACAAGCAGGGGGTCACAGGTTCGAGCCCTGTTACTTCCACCATAATATTTTTAATATTAGGCTATTTTAATTATGGCTTAGTAGTTCAGCTGGTTAGAATGCCGCCCTGTCACGGCGGAGGTCGTGGGTTCGAGTCCCATCTAAGTCGCCAGATATTTGTCCTTTTAATTTAGGACTTGGATTTCAATTGAAATCCATTTTGCTGATGTAGCTCAATTGGTAGAGCAATTGATTTGTAATCAATAGGTTGTAGGTTCAAGTCCTATCATCAGCTCCATATTAAGGTTTTCCTTTATATTATAAATTTTAACGTTTATTAAAAATAAAAATAGGAATTGGGTGCTTGCTAATTTAATAATTTATTTTAGCTTTCACTTTGTTATTTCCTTTTATATTATTTGCGGAAGTGGCTCAGTGGTAGAGTATCGCCTTGCCAAGGCGAGGGTCGCGGGTTCGAATCCCGTCTTCCGCTCCAATTTTATGCGGGTGTAGCTCAGTGGTAGAGCCCCAGCCTTCCAAGCTGGTTGCGAGGGTCCGATTCCCTTCACCCGCTCCATTTTTTTTATAAATTATTTTTATTTTTAAAATTTTGTGGTATAATCTATATTACAGTAGGTAATGATAGTACCATATTATATTGTTAAGATATTAATAAACTTATATTTTTAATTATGCGCCTGTAGCTCAGCTGGATAGAGCAACGGACTTCTAATCCGTGTGTCAGAGGTTCGACTCCTCTCAGGCGCGCCAAATATCTTTTTAGATTATATTTTTAATTTGCGCCTGTAGCTCAGCTGGATAGAGCAACGGACTTCTAATCCGTGTGTCAGAGGTTCGACTCCTCTCAGGCGCGCCAATATTTTTATAAAAAATATTGAGCGGTATTAGCTCAGTTGGATAGAGCGACTGGCTACGGACCAGTAGGCCTGGGGTTCGAATCCTCAATGCCGCGCCAGAATTTTAGATCTTTAGTTTTGCTAGAGGTCTTTTTTATTGCTTTTTTATTTTTTCTAATTATTTTGTATTTATCTTTATATGCGTTGATTTATTTTTTGTAAATTTGCATAAAAAAACTGTTGCAAAATTTTTTTATAATCAATATTAAGTCTTTGAAATTTTGAATTTCTCTAATTATTGATTATTTTTATTTTGCAACAGACATTTTTTTCTATTTGATTTCTATGCTTGGATTATCTTTTGTTAAAAAGTGAATTTCTACTTTTCCTTCCAAATATTTTTCTAAATTTTCTGCTAGATAGTTTATTGCTTCTTTCAAATCGTCTTTTCTATCTGGATCTATGTTTTCCATAAAAAGTATTGCGTTTTTTGTATCTTCTGTTATCATTGTTCTTTGGCAATCTCTCCAATTAAAACATCTACAAATTGCGCCTTTTTCATCTCTATAGCATAATTCGCCTTCTAGGGTTGGGGAGTCTTTGTCATCTCCTATAGCTTGGAAAGGATCATTTCCTTCTGTGATTTCAAGTTTTACATCGCCTACAAATTTGTCTATATCTTCAGCTCCGCATGGTAGGGCATAATTTAATGATGCAGCATTGTAAATGTCAACTAGTGGATTGATACTTCCAACGTCTTTGTCTTTTGCCACTCTTTTTAATAGGGCTTCTATTGAACAGCGTGCTCCTTTTTTTGTTTTGAATAATTTAAAGGCATCTCTCCACACTTTTATTACTGGATTTTCGCTAAATACTGGTTTTGTAAGATAATCTAGAGCTTTTTCGTTTGCATTATCAAGTTCGTCTCTTATTTCTCTATTTGATTTTTCTTCCATTTTTATGTCTTTAAATAGGATAAGTCCTATTTCTGCTTCAGGGAATAAATCCCAAAAAGATTCGCTTGCTATAAATTTCATAATTTTCTCCTTTTCTTTTTTCCTACTATATTATATTTCCTTCAGAGTCTTGGTAGTTTATTGTTGTCCTAAATTTATTAGGGGATACACCAATTATTCTGCTAAAGGCTCTTTGGAAAGTTCTTGTTGAATTATACCCGACTTTCATTGCTATATCTATTATTTTTAAATCTGTTGTTTTTAACATTTCACATGCTTTTGAAATCCTAAGAAAATCTAAATATTCGTAGAAATTTTTTTCAAATTGGAAATAAATTAATCTGTTTACTTCAGATGTTGAAATGCCAAATTCTTTGGCTACTTTTCCAATTGTAAGATCTGTGTCAGTATAGTTTTTGATTTCATAATTTATAACACTATCAAGAAGTTTTGCCTCAGATTGTTTGAGACTAACTTGTTTAATATTGTAATAATTTCTAAATTCGCCAGGATTGATTCCTTCAGTATTTTCAAATATTTTTGTAAAGTGTGATGAGTCTGTATAGCCAACGCGTTTTGCAATTTCATTTAGACTTTTTTCAGAAAACATTAGTAAGTCGATTGCTTTTGAAAATCTAATCCTATTTAATAATTCTGAGAAAGTAAATCCAATGTTTTCTTCTAAATATTTTGTAAGACTTGATTTGCTAATGAAAAATGTAGAGGCAAGTCTGTCAAGTGTTAATTTTTCGCTCATGTGGGAATACATATACCTAAGAATTTGATTAATTTGAATTTGATGTTCATAATTTTGCTTGGTACTTATTTCATTTTTGTTTTCAAATCTTAAAAATTTAATTAAAATTCTTATAATTGATGAAATAAGATATTCATCAGAATATGGTTTTTCATCAATTTCTTCTTGGAAAGAGTCATTTCCGACTTCGTCTTTGATTTCAATAAAGGAATTTTTCATATCATGAAAAGCCTTGCTATCAAGAATTTTTATAGGATTTTTTGATAAAACTTCTATAGAATTTATTTGATTTTTCCTAAAATTACAAATATTTTTCAAATCGTCATTTATAATTTGAAAATTGTATACGATTTTGTAAAATTCCAAATCTTCTGTAACATCAGTGATAGTTGTAATATCCCAAGGCAGAATAGAAATCATGGTATTTTTTTCGATTAGATACTCAACCCCGTTTATCATAAATTTTCCCTTGCCTTTTTTGAACAAAAGAAGTCTTGCTGTACTGTGAATTAAAGTAGTGGTAGAGCTGTCTTGAAATTCTACTTCAAAATTACATATTTTTGATAAATCTGAAATTGCAGAAATTTTGGTTTGTATATTACTTATAACCATAAATAACCTCTTTAATTTTAGTTTGATATATACTTATATTATATAATATTTTAAGCTAATTTACTAATTTTTAGCCATTTATTAATAATTTTTCATAAAAACACTTATAAAAACATTTTCATTTGAATATAATTTACAATAAACTATCCGAAATTTGTCGTGTAAAAATGAAACGGTTAGAGTATACTATTGATGTAAACGATATGAGTGGCTCTAAAATTTATCTTGAATGAAAAAATCAAAACGAAACTTTATTCAAGTAAAGAGATACACTCTATTTATATATATTTTAGGAGGAATTATGAAAAAGATTCAAGTAACAAGCGAGATTAAACCACTAAAAAGAGTTTTGGTTCACAGACCAGGAGATGAATTATTAAATTTAACTCCATCAACTCTTGAAGAACTATTATTCGATGATATTCCAGATCTAGCATTAGCTCAAGAAGAACATGATAGATTTACAAATATCATGAGAGATAATGGAGTAGAAGTTGTTTATCTTGAAGATTTAATGACAGAAACATTAGATGCTAACGAAGGTTTAAGAGAAACTTTCTTAGAACAATATTTAAGTGAAACAGGATGCGAAGATAAAGAAATCCTTGCAAAAGCTAAAGAATATTTAGAAAAAATTGAAGATACAAAAGAATTTGTTGAAAAAACAATGGCTGGTTTAACATTAAAAGAACTAGGACTTTTCACAGAAGAAGATCTTCATGAAATGGTTGTAGGAAAATCATATCTTGCAATTAACCCAATGCCAAACCTATACTTTACAAGAGATCCATTTGCATCAGTAGGAAACGGTGCAGTTATCAATAGAATGTATTCTGTAACAAGAAATAGAGAAACAATCTACTGTGATTATATCTTTAGATTCCACCCAGAATACAAAGGAAATGTTCCAAATCTTTATGGTAGAGATAACGAATACCATATAGAAGGTGGAGATACATTCAACGGTAATGAAACAACACTATTAATTGGTATTTCACAAAGAACACAATATGAAGCAATCAAAGTATTAGCTAAAAAATTATTCTTTGGAGAAAATGAAAACAAGATTGAAAAAATCTACGCATTAAAAATCGATGAAAACAGAGCATTCATGCACTTAGATACAGTATTTACACAAATCGATTACGATGCATTCACATACCATCCAGCTATAATCAAAGAAATGGAAGTTAAAATCATAACAAAAGATGAAGCAAACAATGATTTACACATTGAAACAGCTTCAGGAAAATTAGACGAAATCTTAGCAAAAGCACTAGGAATCGAAAAAGTACGTCTAATCCCATGTGGTGGTGGAGACCCAATAGCTGCAGAAAGAGAACAATGGAATGATGGTTCAAACACATTAACACTTGCTCCAGGAAAAGTTTTAGTTTACAAGAGAAATACAGTAACAAACGAAGTACTAAGAAAAGAAGGTATTGAAGTATTAGAATTAGATGCATCAAACCTAACAGTAGGTCGTGGTGGTCCAAGATGTATGTCAATGCCATTAGAAAGAGAACTATAAGAAGTAAGTTAGTCTACAAAATTTAAACAAAGTTATAATATAAAATATTGAAAAAATTTCAAAATAAGGAGATAATAATATGCCAGTAAATTTACAAGGACAAAGTATACTAGGATTAAAATTCCTAACAGAAGATGAAATCAAATACCTAATAGATCTAGGTGAACAATTCAAAAAATTAAAATTAACAAGAACACCACATAGATATCTAGAAGGAAAAAATATAGTATTATTATTCGAAAAAACTTCAACAAGAACACGTTGTTCATTTGAAGTAGCTGGAATGGACTTAGGAATGGGAGTAACATACCTTGATCCAGGTTCAAGCCAAATGGGACACAAAGAATCAATCGAAGATACAGCAAAAGTATTGGGAAGATTTTATGATGGAATCGAATACAGAGGATTTGACCAAGAATTAGTAGAAAAATTAGCTAAATATTCAGGAGTTCCAGTATGGAATGGTCTTACAGATGATTTCCACCCAACACAAATGATTGCTGATATGCTTACAATCAAAGAAAACTTTGGTTACCTAAAAGGATTAAATTTTGTATTTATGGGCGATTGCAGAAACAACGTAAGCAACTCATTAATGGTAGCATGTGCTAAACTTGGAATCAACTACACAGGTTGCGGTCCAAAAGAATTATGGGCAGATGAAAAATTAATTGCAGAAGCAAAAGAATTTGCAAAAGTTCACGGTTCAAAAGTAGAATTTACAGAAAACGTAGAAGAAGCAGCAAAAGGTGCTCACGCAGTTTATACAGACATTTGGGTATCAATGGGAGAACCAAAAGAAGTTTGGGAAAAGAGAATTGAATTACTTCATCCATTCCAAGTAAACCAAAAAGTTATGGATTTAGCAGATGATGATGCAATCTTCTTACACTGCCTACCATCATTCCACGATCTTCACACAACAACAGGTATAGATGTAAACGAAAAATTCGGAGACAAATATGACCTTGATGGAATGGAAGTAAAAGACGAAGTATTCCTAGGAAAACAAAGTAAAGTATTTGATCAAGCAGAAAACAGAATGCATACAATCAAAGCAATTATGTATGCAACATTAAAATAGAAAAAATAAAAATAGAAACGGATATATTTAATAGATGACAAAAAAAAGATTAGTTATCGCTCTAGGGGGTAATGCTTTAGGCAATACCCCTCAAGAGCAATTAGAATTAGTAAAAAAGACAGCTAAAACAATAGTAGATTTATCAGAAAACTACGATGTAGCAGTAGGACACGGAAACGGTCCACAAGTAGGAATGATAAATAACGCAATGGAATTTTCAGCAAACAAAGGTGGAAATACACCTGAAATGCCATTTCCAGAATGTGGCGCAATGAGCCAAGGATACATTGGTTATCATTTATCACAATCAATAAGAAATGAATTAAAAAACAGAGGCAAAGATTCCGAAATAGCTTGCGTTGTTACACAAGTTTTAGTTGACAAAGATGATGAAGCTTTCAATAAACCAACTAAACCAATAGGAAGTTTCTTAACAAAAGAAGAAGCTGAAGCCAAACACGAAGAAAACGGCTACGAATACGTAGAAGATGCAGGTAGGGGATACAGAAGAGTTGTAGCAAGCCCAATACCTAAAGAAATCATTGAAATAAATGTTGTGGAAAATTTGGTTTCAAATGGTAATATAGTAATAACAGTTGGTGGAGGTGGTGTACCGGTAATAGATACAGAAGAAGGATTACAAGGTGTGCCAGCTGTAATAGATAAAGATAGATCATCTGCATTATTAGCAAAAGAATTAAATGCTGATATGTTAGTAATATTAACAGCAGTTGATAGAGTTATGATCAATTTCAACAAACCAAATCAAGAAGAAATCAAAGAAATGACTGTTAATGAAGCTAAAAAATATATTGAAGAAGGACACTTTGCTCCTGGTTCAATGTTACCAAAAGTAGAAGCTTGTTTAGAATTTGTTGAAAAATCAGAACAAGGTCTTGCACTAATTACATCTTTAGAAAAAGCAGCTGAAGCATTAGAAGGAAAGACAGGTACTATAATAAAAAAATAGGAGAATACTATGAAAAAAGGTAAGAAAAAATCACTAAGTGCATTTTCTATCTTGATGATAGTTCTAGCTGCTGTATGTTTAATAACTTTATTAGCTAGTGGTCAAGCAATCGATTCAGATATTATTAAATCATTAGACCCAGGCAAATATGAAGATCTTATAAATGCAGTTAAAGCTGGAGAAACAGTTACTGTACAAAGTGCTAGTTTAAGTGACTTTATTATGGCTATTCCAAATGGATTTATGGATGCCGCAGATCTAATTATATTTATTTTATGTATTGGTGGATTCATCGGTATAGTAATGAGTACTGGTGCTATGGAAGCAGGAATTCGTTCCTTAGTAAGAAAAAACAAAGGTAAAGAAGGAAGACTAATTGCAGTATTAATGTTCCTATTCTCAGTTGGTGGATCAACATACGGAATGGCAGAAGAAACAATTGGTTTTTATCCATTAATCACAGCAGCAATGGTAGCAGCTGGACTTGATACAATGGTAGCAGTAGGAACAGTTCTACTTGGAGCTGGAGCCGGAGTACTAGGTTCTACAATCAACCCATTCGCTACATCAGCAGCTATGGGAGCATTAGAATCAGTTGGTATAAAATCTAATGCAACAACAGTAATGGTTATAGGTGTTATCCTTTGGTTGTCAACAGATTTAATCGTTATAAAATTTGTATTGAATTATGCTAAAAAATTATTAGAAAACAAAGAATCTTCCGTTCTAAGCGCTGACGAAAAAAACGCTATGGAAGAATATTTCTCTAACGATAACGGAGAAGAATTAGAATTTACTGGAACACACAAAGCTGTATTAACAGTTTTTGCTATAACATTTGCAATAATGATTATATCATTAATTTCTTATGTAGACATCAATTTCCACGGAGACGAAGAAGCTTATTTGAAAGCATTTGGTTGGTCAGATTTCTTGACAGGTAATCCATTAGGATATTGGTACTTCAAAGACTTAGCAGCACTATTTACCCTATCTAGTATAGTAATAGCTATAGTTGCAAAAATTGGCGAAAAAGAATTTGTAGATGGATTTATCGCAGGAGCTGCTGATTTATTATCAGTAGGTTTAATCATAGCAGTAGCAAGAGGAATTACAGTAGTAATGAGCTCTACTCACTTAGATTTCTACATCCTACAAAATTCAGCTAAATTGCTAAGAGGAGTTTCTCCATTTGTATTCGCACCACTTGCATACTTGATTTACATGTTACTATCATTCTTAGTACCATCAACATCAGGACTTGCAGCATTATCAATTCCAATCATGGGATCTCTTGCTCATCAATTAGGATATGACCCTAACATAATGATCATGATTTTCTGTGGCGCTTGTGGACTTGTAAACTTTATTACACCAACATCAGGAGTTGTAATGGGTGGACTTGCAGCAGCAAGAGTAGAATATTCAACATATTTGAAATGGGTAAAGAAACCATTCTTTATAGTAATGATTGCAAATATTGTAATTTTATCAATTGCAATGGCTGTAATGTAATAAAAACAAAACTAACAAACTCAGATTTTTCTGGGTTTGTTTTTTATTTCAAAAAAATAAATAAGAAATTAATTATAAAAAATTAAAAATAATTTTAGAAGAATCATTTAAAGAAATTTACAAAATCAAATTTATACTTATCTATAACATATTATTTACAATTTTTTATATAATAATATAGGAAAGAATAATAAGGAGGAATAGATGGCTAGAAGAAATCGTGGTTCTGGTGGATTTTCTAATTTTCTTTCAGGACTTATAGGAGCTGTTTTGGGTGGATTTTTAGTTTTTTCACTTTTGGGTAGCTCATTAAAAACATCAGATAATAATAAAAAAGAAGCTAATACAAATTCAAATACCAAAAAAAATAATGTAGTAAATATAACAACAAACGATGAGATGACAATGGAAAGAGCAGTTGTCGAAAAAAGTATAGATTCTGTTGTAGGAATTACAACAAAAACAAAAACTACACAAAATACAATTTTAGGTCAACAAACAGGCTATGTTGAAGGAGTCGGCTCAGGCTCAATCGTTACAAAAGATGGATATATTTTGACAAATTCACACGTTGTAGGCAATGGAGATGCAAGCGAAATCAATGTTTTGTTTTCAAATAATAAAACAAAAAAAGCAAAACTTGTTTGGAATGATACAACCTTGGACCTTGCAGTTATAAAAGTCGAGGCAAATAATTTAAAACCAATCGACTTAGGCGATAGCGATACAGTAAAAGTAGGAGATAAATCAGTAGCAATAGGTAATCCATTAGGACTTCAATTACAATCAACAGTTACAAGCGGAATAATTTCAGGACTTGATAGGACAGTTTCATTCCAAAATGGAGCACAAATGGATGGATTAATGCAAACAGACGCTGCAATAAATTCCGGAAATTCAGGAGGAGCCTTGCTAAATTCAAAAGGACAACTTATAGGAATTAATACAGCAAAGGCAGGAAATTCTGATGGAATAGGATTTGCAATTCCAGTAAATTTGGCAAAAAAAGTTATAAAAGAAATAGCCAAAAACGGCAAATTTAATTCAGTATATTTGGGAATTACAGGAATAAATTTGGATTTACTTTTACAATACAATAATATAGATAGCAAAAACGTAGGAAGTGAAGACGGAGTATTTGTACAATCAATCTCAGATGATGCGAATAATTATTTCAGAAAAGGCGATATAATTACAGGAATAGATGGACAAAAAGTAAAAGATATGTCCAACCTAAAAAAGATTCTATTAAATTATAGCGTAGGAGATACTTGCAAAATTCAAATTGTAAGAGCAGGCGAGAAAAAAGAAATAGATTTCAAATTTACAATGGATTCATCAAACGTAGAAGAATTTAAAGAGGCAAATCCAAAAAAAGAAGACAGTAAAGAAGAAAAAGAAGGTCAACAATTGCCAGATTGGCTAAGACCATAAAAAATAAAGACCAAAAACATGGGTAAAATTGATTAATTTGCCCATGTTTTTTATTGGAAATAGTTTAGAAATTTTCGAATTTTCCTTTATGGATAAATATTTAAAAAAATAAATAAAAGGAGAAAATTTATGAACAAAAATAAGAAAATTATAAGCGCAAGTCTAGCCTTGGCACTAGGAGTAAGCTTATTAATTCCTGATGCAAAAGCAAATGAAGAAAAAACACTAGAAAAAATCTTAAAAGAGCCAGCTAAAACTAGTGAAACAGTAAAAACAGAAGAAAAAC
Source organism: Anaerococcus obesiensis ph10 (assembly GCF_000311745.1). Lineage (GTDB taxonomy): Bacteria > Bacillota > Clostridia > Tissierellales > Peptoniphilaceae > Anaerococcus > Anaerococcus vaginalis. The sequence goes on from NZ_HE978531.1 coordinate 11,181, forward strand.
CAACTGTAGAAGATAAAAAAATTACTATAAAGAAAGCTCCAGTAAATGAAAAGGGAGAAGAAAAGCCAGATGACGAAACAGAAAAGCCAGACGGCGAAACAGAAAAACCAGAAGGCGGAGAAGAAAAGCCAGACGGCGAAACAGGAAAACCAGATGACAAAACAGAAAATCCAGAAACTAACGAAGAAAAACCAAAAGACGAAAAGAAAGTAAAACCTAAAGAATATAAAATGAGTGAACTTTTAAATGAAAAGGGTGCTTTTGAAAAATGTAAACAAGGAGAGTTAGGTTTTTTGGGTTTTGAAATAATGAATGGTATAAATGGAGAACCTCCTGCTCCTGAAGAAGAAGTTGATGCTATGAGACGTAAATATGAAAAATTACAAAAAGCAACAACTTGGGAAGAAATGGGAAAAATACTTGGTTATGGTAAAGAATATTTTGCAAGAAATATTTTGTCAATGAAGGGCGAAAAAGATGCTTATGATGAAAATTTAGTAAAAATCATAGACGATATGGCAAATCAAAAACCACAAAATCCTAGCAAAAAAATCCTAACAGAAAAAATAAAAAAACAGGCACAACAAATACAGCAAACACAGCAAATACAGGCAATAAAGTAAATAATGCTGGAGAAAATGTACAAACAGGAGTTGGCAGCCTATCAGCAATTTTGGGCTTATTAGGAGCATCAAGCCTAGGTTTATTTAAAAGTAAAAGAAAATAATAAAATTTAATATTTTAAAAAATTAAAAATTCAAAAATGAGTATCAACCTAGCCTTTAAGACCTTGGTTGATACTCATTTTTTAAAAATATATTAAAGAGTTTGTGAGTTTATTTTCTTTTCTTTTTTAAAGCAAAAAGAGCTGATAGGGAAAGTGCCAAGGAAGTTCCTGCAAAGGATAGGCTTTCAATTCCTGTTTTTGGAGAGGTTATTCCTTGAGTCTTTCTTTTGTTTTTATCTTCTTGTTTTTTATTTTTTTCGTCTGGATGATTTTTATTTTTTTCCTTGTCACTAGGATTATTTGATGTATGGGTTTGATCGTTTGGTTTTGATTTTACATTATTTAAGGCGTCGGTTAATTTGTTATTTAATGAAAGAATATCATTTATTGTTAGATTTTCGCCTTTAAGAGCTTTTTCTATTTCTTCAATTACCTTATTTAAATTTTTATCATTTATTTTCTTGCTAGTTTTTAATAAATTTTCAAGCGACGCTTTTGCTTTTTGGATAGATTCTTTTTCTTTTTGTAAGCTTAGGGCGTCTTTTTTATTTTTAAGATTATCTTTTGCTAAATCAAGGTTATCTTTTGCCTTGTCTATATCTTTTTGCAATTGTGTTTTTTCATCATGTGCTTTATTAAGTCTAGCTTTGATTTCATCTTCTTCTTTTTGTGCTTTTTCAAGCATTTCTTGAGCTTTTTGAGCTTCGTTTTTTGCTTTATTATATTTTTCCTTAGCTTCATTTATTTTTTCATCGTCTATTTTTTCTGGCAAATTATTTGTAAGATTTTTTATCAAATCTTCAAGTTCTTTGACCTTTTTGTCAGCTTGATCTTTTTGGATTTTTGTTTTATTCAAATTTTCGCTGGCTGTGTTTAGGTCTTCGTTTGCCTTTGCTATCAAATTTTTATTTGCTTCAATTTCTTTTTTCTTAGAATCTAGGAGATTTTTTGCTTCTTCTAATTCTTTTTGTGCTTGTTCGTATTGGGCATTAGCTTGGTTGAAAGAATCGGTTAAATTTTTAAGATTTTCTTTATTTTTATCTACTTGTTCAAGCAAAATATTTGCACTTTCTAAAGCTTTTGCATAAGCTTCTGCTTGTTCAACTTCTTCCAAAGACTCTAAATAAATATCAGCTTTCTCTTTTAATAGAGGAAGTTTTTCCTTTAATATTGCAAGATTATTTTCAAATTCTTCGGAATATTTTTTTATAAGTTTTTTGGCTTCTTTTTTGAAAATCTCATCTCTACTTGAATCGTAAGCAATATTTTTTTGCTCTTGCAAAACTTCACATGCATGTGATAAATTCATCCAAGCCTTGTGGAATTCATCATTAATCATTTCGTAATCATGTCCTTTGCCATTTCTTTTTAAATACAAGTCACCTAATTTATTATTTGCAGCTTTAGCTTTTTCTTCTAGATTATCCTTGTTTAATTTTCCATCTAAAATTTCTTGTATTACAATATTTTTGGCATTTGCTTGGCTTTTTTCTTTGATATTTTCTTTGAGATCATTGAAATTAGTATTATAATTTCTAAATATGTCAAATTCTTTTTCAGCCTCTTTATATAAATTTTTGTAATCTTCGGTAATTTTTTTGCAAATTTTATCAATTTCTTCTATTTGCTTATTTAAATCATCAATTTCATTTTGTTTTGCCTTATACCCATCACTATTCGGCTGAAGCCATTTAATATTTTCTTTGGCTTCTAGCAAATTTTGTTTAAGTTCTGACTTTTTATCGCTTATATCAGTCTTGTCTTTTTCATAATTTTTAATAGACGCATAGAGTTTATCCAAATCTTCATTTTGAGAATTTAAAGAATTGCGTGAATCATCAACTTTTGATTTCGATTTATCATAATTTTGATTTTTTTCTGTCAAATCTTCTTTTTGATCTTCCAAAAAATTATCAGAATTTTTTTTCGCTTGGTCTAAATCTTTTTTTGCCTTATCTTTTTTCTCCAAGGCATCACTTGCTTTTTTCTTTGCTTGATTCTCATAAATATCTTCTTGAGCTTTCTCATTTTTCTTAGCATCATCAAGCTTATTATTTGCCAAGTCTAGGGCTTTTTTCTTTTCGTCAGCATTTTTTTGAGCTAAATTTAAATTCTCTTTTGCTTTTTCTTGTTGATTTTTAGCGATATTAAGTTCTTCTTTTGCTTTGGCTAAATTTTTGTCAGCCTCAACTTGTTTATTCTTTTTTTCGCTAAGATTTATATATTCGTCACTTGCCTCACTTTGTTTTTTGTAAGCAGAAATAAAATCATTATCAGCTTTTTTCTTATTTTCATTGGCTTTATTAAGTTCATTTTGTAAAGATAAAACTTTTTTATCAAGTTCTATTTTTTCATTTTCTTTAGCTTTTAAATTTTCATTTGCAAGATCTAATTCTTTTTGTGCCTTGCTAAGTTCATTTTCAAGATTTTTTTCATTTAAATTATCAGCAAAGCCAGTAGAATTTTCTCTATATTCTACCATATTTTCATCATTATTAGATGCGTAAGAATTATAAACGGGATTAACAACCCCCAAGCCCATAGCCAAAATTAGGGCAGTAGCGAATTTTTTATTCTTTTTCAAAATTTAAACCTCCATAATGTTAAATTTTTTCTATTAAATTATAATTTAATAAATAATGATTATTTGATTTTCATTTGAATAGTAATTTTTTAAATTTCAAATCATTTAAATAAAAAAATTTAAAAAAGCAAATTTAAAAATAAAAATTCAAAGGAAATAATTCATAACAATAATCATTATCATAAATATGATAACAAAAATTTTTTTCTTTGAATATCAAAATATTGTCTTTTATTGAAAATAATATTAAAAAATAATTGTACAAAATAAAATTTATAAAAATAAATAGGGAATCAGACTTTTGACAAATTATAAAAATACTCATGCGAAGAATATCATACGGAAATAATTGTTTTGATTTGAATTTTAAAATTCAAAAATCAATAATTTTTGCAGTCAGATATTCGTGCTTGAGGTTTTATCTACGCTTTTGGGGAATTTTTTATTTTCAATTTTAAAATATTTTGAAAATTTTTAGAATTAAAAATATTTTCAAATTTTAAATTAATTTTGCTTGAAAAAATTTTATTTAAGATTGAAAATTCAAGAAAAAAATAGTCAAGAAAAAGTCTTGACATTAGATTGAATTGCTAGTATACTTTATAGGTCAAGAAAAATACTTGACGGGTGAGAATATGGAAAAATTAGTACAAGTTGCAAGATTGTTTGACACTTATGGCTCTCTTTTAAATGAAAAACAAAAAGACGTCATAAATTGTTATTACAATGAAGATTTATCATTAAACGAGATAGCAGAAAATAACAATAAATCAAAACAGGCAATTTCTGATATGATTCAAAGGTCTGTTGACAAGTTATTTGAGTTTGAAAATGAGCTTTCTTTAATAAGAAAAAAAATCAATTAAGAGAAGATTTGTCTTTGTTAAGAGAGTTGATCGAAAGTTCAAATCAAAGTGAAGCTATGGATATGATCGATGAAATGATAAATAAAATTTAGGATGTGAAAATATGATTTTTTCAAATCTTTCTGAGAAGTTACAAGAATCTTTAGGAAAACTTACAGGAAAAGGAAAATTAAGCGAAAAAGACATCGACAATGTAGCCAGAGAAATAAAACTTTCTTTGCTTGAGGCTGACGTTAATTACAAAGTAGTTAAGGAGTTTGTCAAAAAAATAAAAGAAAGAGCTATGGGTCAAGATGTCATGGAATCTCTTACTCCAGGTCAAACTGTAATTAAGATTGTAAATGAAGAACTTACAAATCTTATGGGTAAGGAAAATTCTAAACTTGAGCTAAAGGGATCTACTCCTCACGTTGTGTTGATGGTAGGTTTGCAAGGTTCAGGTAAGACAACTCACTCTGGAAAACTTGTCAGGAAATTAAAAAAGGAAGGCAGAAATCCTCTTTTAGTAGCTCTTGATGTTTACAGACCTGCGGCAATTGAACAATTGAAAGTTGTGGGCAAACAAGCTGAGGTTGAAGTTTTTGAAAAGGGAAAGCAAGATCCTGTTCAAACTGCAAATGAAGCAAAAGAATATGCTAGAAGAAATAACAATGATGTTGTTATAATGGATACGGCTGGACGACTTCAAATCGATGAAGATTTGATGGATGAGCTTAAAAATATTAAAAAAGTTGTAAAACCTGACGAGATACTTTTGGTAGTTGATGCCATGGTTGGACAAGAATCTGTAAATGTTGCAAAAACATTTGATGAATATCTTGATATTACTGGCGTTATTCTAACAAAACTTGACGGAGATGCAAGAGGTGGAGCAGCTCTTTCAATTAGACAAGTTGTAGGAAAGCCAATTAAATTTATTGGTACAGGCGAAAAGCTTGATGATCTTGAAGCCTTTCATCCAGACAGGATGGCATCAAGAATTCTTGGCATGGGAGATGTCTTATCCCTAATTGAAAAGGCAGAAAAGCAAGTTTCTTTGAAAGATGCAAGAGAGCTTGAAGAAAAAATGCGAAACCAATCCTATACTCTTGATGATTTTGTTGAACAAATAAATCAAATAAGAAATATGGGACCGCTTGAAGATTTACTTGCTATGATTCCTGGAGTAAACAACAAAATGCTAAAAAATGTAAATGTTGATGAAAAAGGATTTGTAAGGATTGAAGCTTTAATATCTTCTATGACAAAAGAAGAAAGAGAAAAACCTGAGATTATTGGCAAAAGCCGTAAGGAAAGAATTGCCAAAGGCTCTGGGGTTGATATGAATGAATTAAATAAATTATTAAAGCAATTCAAAGAACTAAAGAAAATGATGAAACAATTTACTAATATGAAAAAGGGAAGAAAAGGCAAAAGAAAATTCAATATGCCTTTCTTCTAAAAAATACGGAGGTTATGATGGCAGTTAAAATTAGATTAAAAAGAATGGGACAAAAGAAAAGACCATTTTACAGAGTAGTTGTAGCAGATTCTAGAAGTCCAAGAGATGGAAAATTCATCGAAGAAATCGGAACATACAATCCAGTATCTGAACCAAAAGAATTTAAAATTGACAACGAAAAAGCTAAACAATGGATTAAAAATGGTGCAAAACCAACTTCTATTGTTGAAAAATTATTTAACGACAACAACGTTTTAGCATAATAAAATGAAAGAATTAGTCAAACTAATAGTTACAGAACTTGTCGAAGACAAAGATGCTGTAGGAATAATATTAGAAGAAGACAACGGAGAAGTTAACATAAAAATTAACGTAGCAGAAAAAGACAAGGGAAGAGTTATAGGAAAGGGTGGAAATATTATTAATTCCATTAGAACTATTGCTCGTGCTTGTGCAGTCAAAGAAGATGTTAAGGTTAATATAAGAATATGAAAATAACTGTAGCAGAGATACTTACAACACACGGGATAAAAGGAAATCTAAAAATAAAATCTTATTCAGATAATGAAAAAAGATTTGAAAAAGGATCAAAACTTTTACTTGATGGAAATTTAGTTACAATCGAATCATCTTTTAAGCATAAGGGTAGTATCATCATAAAACTCAAGGAATATGATGATATTAATGAGGTAGAAAAGTTTATTGGACACGAACTTACTATTGAGGATAAGGACTTAGAAAAATTAAATGATGGAGAATATTATTTATTTGATTTGATTGGCCTAAAAGTTTATGAAAAAAATCAAGAACTTGGTTTTATAAAAGATGTCATCACTGGAGTTTATCCAAATGATATCTATGTAATAGAAAAAGACGGAAAAGAAATTTATTTTCCAGCCTTAAATGCTACAGTAAAAAATGTTGACTTAGAAAATAAAAAAATAGAAGTAGAAAACTTCAAAGATTATGAATAAAATAACTATACTTACACTTTTTCCCGAATCATTCGAATTTCTAAAAAGCTATGGAGTTATAGGAAAGGCAATTGAAAAAGGACTTATTGAAATTAATCTTGTTGATATAAGAGATTATAGCAAAGACAAACACAACAGGGTTGATGATACAGTTTTTGGTGGGGCAGCAGGAATGCTTATGAGGCCTCAACCGATTTATGATGCTCTAATAGCAAATAAAAGTTCAAAATCAAAAGTAGTCTACATGTCTGCAGCAGGAGAAATCCTAAACCAAAAATTAGCAATCAAATTTGCAGATTTTGAAGACTTGGTAATAATTTGCGGTCATTACGAAGGAATAGATGCAAGAATTACCAATCACTATGTTGATTATGAAGTTTCAATTGGAGATTATGTTTTAACCGGTGGCGAAATCCCTGCCATGGTGTTAATAGATTCTCTTTCAAGATTTATTGGGGGAGTTGTTGGGAAAAAAGAATCATTAGTTACAGATTCACACTACAATGGTCTACTACAATATGATGAGTACACGAAGCCTAGAAATTTTAATGGATATATGGTTCCAAAAGAACTTTATAGTGGAAATCATAAATTAGTAGAAGAGTGGCAAAAGAAATCATCTCTTCAAAAAACCAAAAGAGTAAGAAGAGATTTATACGATAGATATATCAAGGAGGATCACGATGGAATTAATCAAAAAAATAGAAAATGAACAACTACGTGAAGATAATCCAGACTTTAGAGTTGGAGATACTGTAAGAGTAAGCTACAGAATCAAAGAAGGAGACAAAACAAGACTCCAAGACTTTGAAGGAGTAGTAATCAAAATAAATGAAGGAAATCTTGGAAAAACTTTCACACTTAGAAGACTTTCTTATGGTGTAGGAGTAGAAAGAACATTCCTTTATCACTCACCAAGACTTGAAGCATTCAAAATCGTTAGACGTGGTAAGGTAAGACGTGCAAAACTAAATTACCTAAGAGGACGTCAAGGTAAGGCTGCAAAAGTTAAAGAAAAAACAAATTATTAAAAATAAGGGCCGAAAGGCTCTTTTTTATTTTATATAAACACAAATATTTGTGATAAAATATAAGATAAAGATTAGGAGGATATATGAATATAAATTGGTATCCGGGTCATATGAAAAAGACCAAAGAAGAAATTAAAAATTCTTTAAAACTTGTTGATATAGTTTTAGAAGTAATAGATGCAAGAATTCCAAAATCTTCAAGAAATCCATTGATTACTGAAATAACTGAAAAAAAAGATAGAATTATTATAATGAATAAAACTGATCTTTCAGATCCAGTTGAAAATGAAAAATGGATAAAAAAATTTGCTGATGATGGAATAAAAGCGATAAAAATGAATGCAAAAGAAAAAATAAATACAAAAGAAATTTATAATATTGCAAAAGAAATTCTTTTTGAAAAATTTAAAAAAAATGAAGAAAAAAATATTGAAAATGAAAATATTAGGATGATGGTTGTAGGAATTCCAAATTCTGGGAAATCTACTTTTATAAATAATATTGCAAAAAGAAAGGGAGCAAGGGTTGGAAATAGACCTGGAGTTACTCAACAAAAACAATGGATAAAAACAAAAGAAAATATTTTGCTTTTGGATACACCTGGTGTTTTGTGGCCAAAATTTGATGGGCAAACAGGACTTAATTTGTCTTTTACAAATGCAATTAAGGATGAAATTTTAAATATTGAGGAATTGTGCCTTAAATTTATTGAATTTATGAAAGAATTTTATCCAAAAAATTTGGAAGAAAGGTATAAGATAGATTCTAATAAAACTGCTCTTGAAATTTATGAAGAAATCGGGATAAAAAGAGGGGCAATTATTAGAAAAGGCGAAGTTGATTATACAAGATGTGCAAATTTAATTTTTAATGATTTTAGAAGTGGAAAACTTGGAAGGATAACAATTGAAAAAGCCTAGATATTCTGAATTTAATGATAAAATAAAAAATGAAATTCATGAAAAATATGAATTGATTGCAGGAATAGATGAAGTTGGAAGGGGGCCTTTGGCAGGACCTGTTGTGGCTTGTGCAGTTATAATGAAAAAAGATTCTCATATTAAAGGAGTCACAGATTCCAAAAAATTATCAAAAAAGAAAATGAAAGAACTCTACCAAAAAATTATAGATGATACGATTTCCTATTCTTTTGGTTATGCAAATAATATCCTTATTGATAAAATTAATATAAAAGAGGCAACGAAACTTGCTATGAAAGATGCCCTAGAAGGTCTTAAAAAAAAGCCTCAAATTGTTTTGATTGATGCTGAAAGAATTGATACGGATATTAAACAATTAAATATAGTAAAGGGCGACTTGTATGAATATTCTATTTCATGTGCATCAATTCTTGCTAAGGTTAGAAGGGATAAAATAATGGAAAATTTCTCAAAAATTTATCCTCATTATTCATTTGAAACAAACGCAGGCTATGGAACAAAAAAACACTACGATGGTCTTGAAAAATATGGGGAATGTCCAATTCATAGAAAAACTTTTTTAAGAAAATTTTATGAAAGGCAATTATCTTTTCTATGAAAAGCAAAAAAAGAACAATAGGAGATTTTGGGGAGGATATAGCCTTAAAATATTTGGAGAAAAAAGGTTACCAAATTTTGGATAGAAATTTCATAAAACCCTACGGAGAAATTGATATTATTGCAATAAAAGATGATATTTTGACCTTTGTGGAAGTTAAAACAAGAAAAAATGATGAATTTAAGCCTGCAAGTTTGGATGTTGATTATTATAAACAAGAAAGAATCAAAAAAACAGCCCAAGCCTATATTATGGAAAAAGATTTGGGCGAATTTTTGATCTCTTTTGATGTGTGCGAAGTTTATCTTGAAAATAAAACAATTCATTACATAAAAAACGCTTTTGGTGATTAGATGGACAAAAAAGATTTGTTATTATATTTTAATTTTATAAATTTACAAAACAAAATAATTTTGGATTTTTGTGAAAATCTTGATATGGATAATTTTTTTGACCTTGATAGGAAAATTTTTGAAAATTTATCTAAGATAAATAAGGAAAAGATATTTTCTTCTAAGAATTTAGAAAATTTTAAAGCTTATAGACAAAAAGTTTTTAATGGTCCTTATAAAATTTCTACCATATACGATGATAATTATCCGGTAAATTTATCCTACATAGATGACAGGCCTGCTCTTTTTTATTACAAGGGAAAGTTGGAAAAAGAGGACAAAAACGCCATAGCCTTTGTTGGTGCAAGAAAATGTACTGATTATGGGAAATGGGCTTGTAAAAAAATCGTAGAAGGTTTTAAGGATACAAATATTAGGACTGTATCAGGTCTTGCTTATGGAATTGATGCAATTAGCCATAAGGTAAGTCTTGAAAATAATATTAAAACTATTGGAGTAATTGGCTCAGGTCTTGATATAATTTATCCCAAGGCAAATAAATATTTGTATGAAAAAATCCAAGAAAAGGGAGTAATAATTTCGGAATTTCCCTTAGAAACTCCGCCAAATGCCTACAATTTTCCAAGAAGAAATAGGATAATTTCTGGACTTAGCAAGGGAGTTTGTGTGATTGAGGCAAAGGAGAAATCTGGAACTATGATTACAACAAATTTTGCCCTTGAACAGGGAAGGGAAGTGTTTTGTCTTCCAGGAAATATAAATTCGATTTATTCAAAGGGATGCAACAAATTAATTCAAGAAGGATCCAAACTTGTAATGGATGCAAGTGATATAATAGATGAAATTGAAGATTTTAAAAATATAAATAATAAGAAAAACAAAATTAATCTTGATGGACTTGATAAAGATGCGGCAAATGTAGTAAAGTATATAATCGACAAGCCATCTTCAAATGCAGATGAGATTTCGCAAAATCTATCCATTTCGATTGAGGATGTAAATTATATTTTGATATTTTTGGAATTAAATGATTATATAGAAAATATGGGAAACAATGAGTATGTGTGTAAAGGGGATTAAATGGCAAAAAATTTAGTAATAGTAGAATCTCCAACAAAGGCTAAGTCAATCACTAGGATGTTGGGCTCAAATTATAAGGTAAGAGCAACTTATGGTCATCTTAGAGATTTGCCAAAGTCTAAACTTGGAGTGGATATAGAAAATAATTTTGAACCAAAATATATAAAAGTTCGTGGAAAGGCAAAAACAATCAATGCCTTAAAAAAAGAAGCAGAAAGCGTAGACAAAGTTTATCTTGCAACAGACCCTGATAGGGAAGGCGAGGCAATAAGCTGGCATTTGCAATATCTTTTGGGACTTGATAAAAATGAATTAAACAGAGTAGAATTTCATGAGATAACAAAAAATAATGTAAAAAAATGCTATCAAAAAATCCAAGAAAAATCGACCAAAATTTGGTAGATAGCCAACAAGCAAGAAGAATTATGGACAGGATAGTAGGTTATGAAATTTCTCCAATTTTGTGGAAAAGAGTAAAATCTGGTCTATCTGCAGGAAGAGTCCAATCAGTTGCTTTAAAACTAATTGTAGATAAGCAAAGAGAAATTGATTCTTTTGTTCCTGAAGAATATTGGACAATTACAGCCAAGCACAAAGAAGATAAAATTGAATTTGAATCAGAATTTTATGGATCAAAATCCAAAAAAATGAAAATTTCAAATGAAAATGGGGCAGAAAAAATCCTAAATAGGATTGATAAGGACAAGTTTGAAGTTGTAGATATTCAAAAAACAAAAAAGAAAAGAAAACCACAAAAGCCATATACAACTTCAACTTTACAACAAGACGCCTCAAATAAATTAGGATTTTCTACAAAATATACAATGTCTCTTGCCCAACAATTATTTGAAGGAATTGATTTAGGAGAAAAGGGAAGAGTCGGTCTAATTACTTATATGAGAACAGATGCCACAAGACTTTCAAATGAAATTATTGGAGAAAGTTTATCATATATTAAGGAAAAATTTGGAGAAAAATACGCATCAAAAGGAAATTCTTATTCAAAAAAATCAAAAACAAGTCAAGATGCTCATGAGGCAATAAGGCCTACTTCAATTTACAATGATCCAATAAGTGTAAAAGAATATTTAACAGACCAACAATATAAACTCTACAAATTAATTTGGACAAGAGTTGTTGCAAGTCAAATGACAGATTACGAATATTTGTCAACATCTCTTTCTTTTGATTCAAATGGAGTGATTTTTAAAACAAATGGAAAAATAACCTTGTTTGATGGGTTTATGAAAGTTTCAAATGCAAAAGAAAATGAAAATATCCTACCAGATTTAAAAAAGGGAGATATTATAAAAGCACTTGACATTAAAAAAGACCAACATTTTACTAAGCCACCAGCAAATTACACAGAGGCAAGTCTTGTAAAAACTTTGGAAGAATATGGAATAGGAAGACCATCAACCTATTCATCAACAATAGCTTCAATTATTTCAAGAAATTATGTAGAATTTGAACAAAGAAAAATTCTTCCGACAAAACTTGGAATAAGAGTAAATGATTTTTTACAAGAAAGTTTTGACGACATAATAAATGTAGAATTCACAGCGAAAATGGAAGATGAACTTGATAAAATTGCTCAAGATGAAGTTTATTGGAAAGATGTCTTAAAATCTTTTTATGAAGGATTTGAAAAAGATTTAAAACAAGTTTCAAAAGATAGGACAGATTATAAGGTAAAAGATAAAGTTTTGGATGAAAAATGTCCAAAGTGTGGCCATCCGCTTGCAGAAAAACACGGAAGAAATGGAAAATTTATTGGATGTACAAATTTCCCAGAATGCGATTTTACAAAATCAATTATAAAAACAACAGGAGTAAAATGTCCAGAATGTGAAAATGGAGAAATAATAGAAAAAGTTTCTAAGAAGGGCAAAAGATTTTACGGCTGTTCAAATTTTCCAAAATGTGATTACGCAACATGGGATCCACCAACAGGAGAGAAATGTCCAAAATGCGGAGACCTTTTAGTCCACAAAAAAAATAGATCAACTGATGAAATAAAATGTAATTCTTGTGATTACGTTAAAGAAAAAAGAAGATAAAATTTTTTATTAAAAAAGCAGGCTTTATGCCTGCTAATAGCGTAGACAAACCCTCAAGCACGAATATCTGACTCCAAAAATTGTTGATTTCTAAATTTCAAAATTCTAAAATCGCAAACTCGCTAACGCGAGAACAGATAAATAGCTTAAAATTGTGCCAGTGGCACGATTTTAATATTTATCCCTCGGAATATAACGAAGAATAGAAATTTAATTGAATTTATTTTATTTAATAAATTATCATTGCTTTAAATTTTAGAGTGCGATTTTTGACGAATTTTATAATTTGAAATCAAATCAATTTTTTACGTATGATATTCTTAGCATAAGGATTTGTATACTTTGTTAATAATTTAAGCAGGCTTTGAGCCTGCTTTATTTTTTTAAAATTATTTAATTTCTTCAGAAAACCCTTCAAGCTTTGATGTACAATGAGGACATCTTGTTGCTTCTATATTAATTTCTGATTTACAATGAGGGCAAATTTTTGTTGTAGCTTCTACAACTTCTTCTTTTTTTGCCTTGTTCAATGCTTTTACAATTAAAAATAGGAATAATGAAATAATTAAAAATGTAATAATTGCATTAATAACGCTACCTATTTGTAATTTTGCTCCAAAAAAATTAACTGCCAAATCTTCGTAATCAACTCCTGCTGTAAGTCCTGAAATAATTGGCATCAAAATTCCATCTACAACAGCAGTTACAATTGCAGTGAAAGCAGAGCCCATGATAAGACCTATTGCCAAGTCAACTACATTTCCCTTTGAAATAAATTCTTTAAATTCTTTCCACATAATATCTCCTTATTTCTTATTTGTCTTCATTATACTCATATTTTTATAAATGTGTAGGATAGAAAATATTTTAAAAATAGTATAGTGATTATAAGGAGAAAAAATTTATGAAAAATTTACAAGTTGATGATGAATTTTATAAAAAATTATCTAAATATGCTGTTTTTATTCCTATAATTAATATTGATGGGAAAGACCATATTTTATTTGAAGTTAGGAGTAATCTCATTTCTCAAGCTGGCGAAGTTTCTTTTCCTGGTGGTGGAGTAAATGAAGGAGAAAAATTTGAGATGGCTGCCATTAGGGAATGTAGGGAAGAATTAAATTTAGATGAAAAAGATGTTTCTTTGATTGGTTATTCTTCTATGATTTTGTCTTCTTCAAATAGGCTAATCAAAGCTTATTATGGAAGAATTAATAAAAATTTTGAAAATATTTCTTATAATATGGAAGTTGATTCTATTTTTACGGTTTCTATTGATTATTTGAAAAAAAATCCTCCAGAAAAATATACGGCAAAACTCAAAATGGATTTGCCAGATGATTTTCCTTTTGAAAAAATTCCTAATGGAAAAAATTATAATTTTTGGCAAAGATACCATACTTTTTATTTTTATAATACAAAACCTGTTATATGGGGAATGACTGCAAATGTTTTGAAAGATTTTTTAAAATTTTATAAATAATTATTTCTTATAAAGATTTATAATTTGTGGTAAAATTAGTTTATAGGAGAATTGTTTGTAAGAAAGAAAGATGTGGTTATGAAAAGTTATATTATAGAAAAATTAAAAGATTATTCCAAATCTAATGAAAAAGTCAAGGCGATTTTTTTTGTAAAGGAAGATAATAATAATGAATATTTTGCAAATATTTATCTTGTTTTGAGTGATATTATTATTTCAAAAATCAAAGAAGATTTGGAAAATATTTTTGATGATTATGCAATGATTAATAAAAGAAAAGATTCTTTTGAGCTTGATAAAAAAAATCAACAATTTACAAAGTTCGAACTTTATACTAATGATTCTACAAAAATTTCCATAAATTTAATTTTGGAAGATAAGGCAAATGATTTTATAAAATTGTGTCCGGGAAGTATTGAATTTATTTGTGATAAAATGAATTTAGAAGAAGAAATTGGTGAGAAAAATATTGTTTATAGTCTTGCTCGTGAATTTGAATTTGATGAGTGTTGTAAGAACTTTTTTTCAAGCTGTTTGGATGTTTCTTTTAATCTTATGTCAAGAGATCTTATTAGTGCAGGTTATAGAATGCAAAGTGTAAGGGATTATCTATATAAATTATTAAATTGGTATATAATTGATAAATTTAATAAGGGCAAAGATGCTGGGGAGTATGGACAAAATTTAATTCATACTTTGGAAGCTGATATTAAGGAAGAATTGTTATTGACCTTTAAAACAAATGATATTACTGAAATTTATGGGGCAATTTTTGCAGCTTGCCAATTGTTTAGAAAAATTGGTATGCAACTTTCTGAAAAATTCGATTTTTCTTATCCAAAAAAAGATGATGTTTATACACTAAAGCTTTTGAGAAAAAATTACAAAAAAATGGAATCGCTACAAGTATAGGGGGATGAATGAAAAGGAAAAAAATTATAGCATTTTTATTGGCGTTTTTGTTTATATTTTCTCCAATCAAAACTTTTGCTGATGATACGGTAGCAAAAGACGGAGATAATATTGTTGGTGCTGATAAATTTGTAAAAGCGTACTTGATTGGAAATCAAGAAAGTGGAGATATTTTTTATCAAAAAAATGCAGATCAAACTTATCCAATAGCATCAATGAGTAAGCTTATGACATTTTTACTTGCAAGAGATGCAATCGAAAGTGGAAAAATTTCTTTTGATACAAAGGTTAAGGGGACTAAGGAAGCCGAAGACTTAACAGGGCCAGAATATTCTGCAATGGGAATTAAAGAAGGCGAACAGTACACAATAAAAGAATTGCTCACAGGTCTTATGGTAGTTAGTGGCAATGATTGTGCAAATCTTTTGGCAAGTACAATTTCAGGAAGTGAAGCTAATTTTGCCAATGATATGAATAAAAAAGCTCAAGAATTAAATTTGAAAAGTCAAAAATATTACAATGCATCAGGAATAAATACAGAAGATGATAAACAAAATTCATCATCTGCAAAAGATTTATTTGAACTTACAAGAATAATTGTTGACAAGTATCCAGATGTTTTAGAATATTCAAAAATAAATGAGATTAATGATAACAAAAAAGATATTCACAAAAAATCAACTATTCCACTTAGGGACGAAATAAAAGGCGTTGATGGATTAAAAACAGGAACAACAGAAGAAGCAGGTCATTGTTTAACAACAACCATCGATATGAACAAATTTGATCCAAAAAATGAATTTAGGGCAATAGGAATCGTGATGGGAGCTGAAGAAAATGAATTTAGAAATTCAGCTATGACCGATTTAATCTATTACGTTTCAAGATATTTTAATTATAAAAAACTTACAGATAAAGATTTGCCTAGCGATTCAATAAAAGTTAATTCCGTAAAAGAAGGATATGTAGAATTATATCCAGAAAAAACAGTTGGCTTTATAATTAAAGACAAAGCAATGCCAAGTGTGAAAATTAAAATTAATAAAGATATAAAAGCACCAATCAAAAAAAATGAAAAACTCGGCAAGGCTTACATAAAATATAAGGACAAAGCATACGAAGTTAATTTGATAAGCAAAAAAGATCAACAAAAGGCATCAAACTTTACTAGAGTAAAAAGAACAGTATCAGATGCTTGCAATTTTTTGGTAGAATGTATTATAGCTAGATAGAAAAAGTTTTACTTTTTCTATCTTTTCTGCTATACTATTGGGGTAGGTCCTGGTAGCTCAGCTGGATAGAGCACCGCCCTCCTAAGGCGGGTGTCGGAGGTTCGAATCCTCTTCAGGACGCCAAATATTTTTAGCTATTGCAAATTTTAAAAAAATGAGCGATAGCTTTTTTTGTTGAAAAAAACTTTAAAATAATTTAAAATTGTGGAGAAATAAATGGATGATATTTTTTATATGAAAGAAGCCATAAATGAGGCAAAGCTTGCAAGATTAGAAGACGAAGTTCCAATTGGTTGTGTGATTGTAAAAGATGAAAAAATAATTGCAAGAAGTCACAACTATACATACAAAGGAAAATCTGCATTGAAACACGCAGAAATTCTTGCGATTGATAAGGCGAGCAAGTATGTTGGAGATTTTAGATTAGAAGATTGCACAATGTATGTAACAATGGAGCCTTGTTCCATGTGTGCTGGAGCAATAATAAATTCAAGAATAAAAAGATTAGTTATAGGTCTTGCCGATGTAAAAAGAGGAGCTTGCGGTTCAAACACAAATATTACAGGAGACAGAAGCCAATTGCATTATTTAGATGCAGAATTTGGTTTGATGAAAGAAGAAAGCCTAGAGCTTTTGCAAAATTTTTTTAAAAAATTGAGAAATAAAAAGAAAAAAGATTCTTGCCAATAAGGGTAAGAATCTTTTTTAAAATAAATTAAATTGTAGCAATAATTTGCCAAAATACCTTGTATTTATCGATCAAGGTTGTAAATAATTTCTTATTAATTGTTTGGGGTTGCATTAATACCTTTGATTCCTTTTCAAGTTTTGAATAAGCTTTATATAAATTTTCGCTGTTTGTTTCAATAACAACCCTTCCATTATTTCCACTTGTCCAATGCTTATCATCAGTTGTGTCAAATAAATATACATTATTTCCATAAATTTCTAATTTTGAATTATAAATTCGATCTCGGATTTCTTCGGGAAAGTTATACTGTTCAAAGTCAGAATATCTGATTATTTTTTCAGGCGGATCAAGGTCAAACATATCGCAATAATATTCAATAGCCTCCAAGCATTTTCCATTTTTAAATGATATACCAACTGCCATATTAAATTCCTTTCTTTAATTAAATTTAACATAATAGTATAATAATATCAAGATAAAAAATTATTAATAAAATATAAAGGGGGCGTAAATGAAGATTTCTTTAATAGATCCTTTGCTCGTTGATGATAAAATAATTGAAAGTCATAAGGAAAAAATAGAAAAACTTGGTCATGAATTTCAATATTTCAAAAAAAGCGCATCTGATGATGAAAAAATAATTGAAAGATTAAAAGACAGCGATGTGGCTATAATTACAAATAATAAATTTTCAAAAAATGTAATTGAAAATACAAATTTAAAATTAATTGATGTGGCATTTACTGGTTTTAATCATGTTGATATTGAAGCATGCAATGAAAAAAATATTATTGTAGAAAATGCCAGCGGATATTCTGATGATTCTGTCGCTGAGCTAGTGCTTGGTCTTACAATTTCTCTTATGAGAAAATTTAATGAAAACAGAAAAAATATGTATGAATATGAATCTTTTAAGGTCATTGGTCAAATTATAAAAGGAAAAACTGTTGGAGTTGTTGGCACAGGAAAAATTGGAATAAGAGTTATTGAATTATTTAAGGCTTTTGGTGCAAATATTTTGGCATATAGTCGAAGTGAAAAAGATGAAGTGAAAAATCTTGGTGCAAAGTATGTTAGCCTTGATGAGCTTTTGAAAAATTCTGATATTGTTACAATTCATCTTCCTCAAAACAAAGAAACTTGTGGTTTTATTGGAAAAAATGAACTTGATCTTATGAAAGATAAGGCAATTTTGATAAATTGTGCAAGGGGACCAATTGTTGACAATGATTATTTGGCAAAATTATTAAATGAAGATAAGTTAAGAGCTGGCATTGATGTTTTTGATATGGAACCTCCGATTGATAAAAATTATCCGCTTAGAAATGCAAAAAACACAGTGCTTACAAATCATGTAGGATTTTTAACTCAAGAAGCTATGGATATTAGATGTGAAATTGTTTTTGATAATTTATATAAGTTTCTTGATGGCAAAATCGTAAATAAAGTAAATTAATTATGGATACAAAAATTATAGCGATAGCAGGCGGATCTGCTAGTGGAAAATCTTCTATTGTTGAATATATAAAAAATTATTTTTCTAAAGATTTGTATGTAATTGGACATGACAATTATTATAAATCACATGATGATCTTAGTTTTGAAGATAGGGAAAAATTAAATTATGATAAACCTGAATCTTTTGACAATGAAATGTTTTTAAGGGATCTTTTGGCTTTAAAGGCTGGAAAAGAAATTGATATGCCAACCTATGATTATAATATTCATACTAGAAGCAAAGAAACTATTCATGTTGTTCCAAAAAAGATAATTCTTATTGAAGGAATTTTGGTTTTGTATGATGAGAGAATAAGAAATATTTTGGATACTTGCGTTTTTATTGATGCGGATAGTGACGTAAGACTTCAAAGAAGAATTTTAAGAGATACTAAAGAAAGATCTAGGAGTTTGGAATCGGTTTTGACTCAATATATAAAACAAGTAAAGCCAATGCACGAAAAATATGTTGAGCCAACAAAAAAATATGCAGATATAATAATTCCAAGAGGAGCAAAAAATACTAGAGGAATAGATATTTTAATTAAGCATATCGAAGATTTGATTGAGGAATAAAATGGAAGTGAAGTTACTTGATGTAGATTATAAAAAAATAGAATCCTACTTAAATGGCGATTCCAAGTTGGGCCATAAAATTTTTGGATCAATAAAAAAAGATGATGGATATGTTTTTAGATTATATGCTCCAAAAGCTGATAGGGTTTTAATCAAAGGAGATTTTTCAAATTGGCAAGAAATTCCTATGTTTAAAAATGAAAAGTATGGATATTTTTATAAATTTATTAAGGCAAAAGAGGGCGATTACTATAAATATGTTATAGAAAGTCAAGGAAATAGATTTGAAAAATTTGATCCTTATGGAAAATATTTTGATATGTCTCCAGAATTTGCCACAAAAATTATAGATACATCTTATGATTTTTCTGATGAAAAATGGATGGAAAAAAGAGAAAAAAATTTGGATAAACCAGTAAATATTTATGAAATTCATTTGGGAAGCTGGTTAAGATATAATTCTATGCCAAATATTTTGGATATAGTTGATAAATTAATTTCTTACGTAAAAGATATGGGCTATACTCACATAGAACTTATGCCAGTTACAGAACACCCTTATTATCCTTCTTGGGGCTATCAAGTTTCAGGATTTTTTGCTATGTCATCAAGATATGGTTCTATAAAAGATTTGCAAAAATTTGTAGAGATTTGCCACCAAAATGATATTGGAGTAATTTTTGATTTTGTAATTGTTCATTTTGCAGAAGATTATTATGCCCTAAAATATTTTGATGGAACTAGTCTTTACGAATCTGATTATAAAGATTTGCAATATTCTGAATGGGGAAGTTTGAATTTTGATTATTCAAAAGGTCATGTGAGAAGTTTTATGAAATCTGCTATTAATTTTTGGATAGAAAATTGTCATTTCGATGGAATAAGAATTGATGCAGTTTCTAATATGATTTATTATGATGGAAATAAAAATAGGGGAGTAAATCCTAATAATATTAAATTTTTAAAAGAATTGAACAGAGATCTTTCAAATGATTATCCAAATTTCATGAAAATTGCAGAAGATTCATCATCTTATGAATTTGTAACAGGAAAAAATTCACAAGATAGTCTTGGTTTTGATTACAAGTGGGATTTGGGATGGATGAATGATACTTGCAAATATTTTGAGGTTGATTCAATAAACAGGCATATATATCAAGGAAAAATTAATTTTTCTATGTTTTATTTTTACAGAGAAAATTTTCTTCTACCTTTAAGCCATGACGAGGTAGTTCATCTAAAAAAACCAATGATAAATAAAATGAACGGTTTTTATGAAGATAGGTTTAAACAATTAAAATTATTAAATACTTATCAAATGACTCATCCTGGCAAAAAATTAAATTTTATGGGCAATGAATTTGCAACTTTTGATGAATGGAATGAAAATGAATCTTTAAATTGGGATATTTTAAAATTTCCAATACATTCAGATTTTAAAAATTTTGTGAAAGATTTAAATTTCCTTTACAAGGACAATCCAAGTTTTTACAAAAATGATTTTGATGAAAAAGGATTTTTGTGGAAAGTTGTTGATGACAATATAAATTCTGTTTTTGCCTACGAAAGACTTGCAGATGATAAAAGATTTTTGGTAGTATTAAATATGACTAATACTTATAAAAAATCTTATCCGATTTTTTATGATGAAAATTTGATTTTTGTTGAAAAAATTAATAGTCTTTCTGAAAAATATGGTGGAGATAAATATAAAAGAGAAAATATAAAAATTAATAAGGGGGAAAATCTTGAGCTAGAGCTTTGGGAATATGAGGCTGTAGTTTTTGAAATAAAAGAAAATGAGTAGAAACAAAGAGGCTATCAATCTTTCTTGGTTGGTAGAAAAATGGACAATTTGGGATAATTCATATTTAAAAAATATTTGGTTAAATCTTGACACTTTGGATTTGATAAGAATAAATGATGATATGGATAACAATGACGATATAGAAGAATCTTATATTGATATTGAAAATAATATGGACGAATTTGTTTGTATGCCAGGTCGCGAAGCTGTAAATAAAAAACTTGCAAGAGAAGTTTTTATGGATTATTTGGGAAGCGTCGATAGGGACAGGCTTTTTGAAAATTATAATGAATACTCAGCTGACGAGGAATTTTTGGATTTGATTTATGAGCTAGGACTTGAAAATAAACTCCAAGAATTTAGAGAAAAAATTGCTGGAGCTATTTTATTAAATTGGGCAAATGAAGAAGATATTAAAGTAAATAAAGATATGGTAGTAATAGATTTATATAATAGGGATTAGATTTTGAAAAATAAAAAATAAAAATGACTTGTGCAGTGCTAGGCTTATGTTTAGCACTTTCATCATGTAATAAAAAAATTGAAAAAGTTAAACCAGAAGCAAAAAGCAATATTAAAAGTGAATTGAGTGATGATAAGAAAATTTCTTCAAACAATTCAAATAATGTTGACGAAAATCAATTGAAAAAATTTGAGGCAACAATTTATGAATACTTTGACACAATAACAACTTTTACTGCTTATTGCAAAAATGAAGAAGAATTCAACAAATACAAAGATTTAGTTGAACAAAGAATGGCAGAATATCATAAATTATTTAATAATTATGATAAATTTGATAAGGTAAATAATTTTTCCACTATAAACGAAAATGCTGGAAAAGAAAAAGTCAAAGTTGACAAAAAAATAATTGATATTTTAAAAGAAGGAAAAAAATGGTACAAGGAAACTGATGGCGATATAAACATTGCATACGGCAGAGTTTTAAAAATATGGCTTGATTTAAGAGAAAAAAGTGAAAAAGATCCAGAAAATATAAAGCTTCCATCAGACAAACAGCTCGAAGAAGCAGGAAAATATAGAAATATAGATGCCATAGAAATAGATGAAAAAAATCAAACAGCATACATTAATGATAAAAATGTTCAAATTGATATTGGTGGAATTGGAAAAGGCTACGCAACTGAATTAATAAAAAAAGAATTGATGGAAAAAGGACTTCAAACTGGAATTTTATCAGTTGGTGGAGATGTTGCAATAATTGGAAAAAATCCTACAAGACCATCGGGGAAATTTAAAATTGCAATAAAAGATCCATCACTATCAGAAGATCATCCTTATGCTTCAGTAGTTTCTGTAAATAAGACATCAGTTGTAACAAGTGGAGATTATGAAAGATATTTTGAAATTGACGGAAAAAAATATCATCACATTATAGATCCAGATACAAATTATCCATCAACAAAATTTAAATCTGTTTCAGTAATAACAGATAATATTGCCTATGCAGATGCTCTTTCAACAGCTCTTTTTATAAAAGATTTGGAAGAAGGAAAAGAATTAGTCAAAAAATTTAATGCAGAAGCTTACTGGATTGACAAAGATGGCAATACATTTAAAACTGAAAATTGGGACAAATACGAAGTAAAAGAAAAATAAAATTTTTTAAAAAATTGATGCGATATTTCGCATCTTTTTTTATAAAAATATTCAAAAATTTTTTCATCTAGTATATAATATAATCTGTATTTAGGAGGTAGGAATGATAAAAAAAGCTTTTAATAATGATAAATATATAAAAATCCAGTCGGAAAAAATAGAGGAAAGAATAAAAGAATTTGATAAGTTGTATCTTGAATTTGGCGGAAAGTTATTTGATGATTCTCACGCATCAAGAGTTTTGCCAGGATTTTTGCCTGATTCTAAATTACAAATGTTAAAAAAATTAAAAGATATTACAGAAATTGTAATCGTAATAAACGCAAATGATATTGAATCAAATAAAATCAGATCAGATCTTGATATAGGTTATGACACAGAAGTTTTAAGGCTAAAAACTTCTTTTGAGGATTTGGGATTTTTTGTAAATTCAATAGTAATAACTCAATTCGATAACCAACCATCAGCTATAAAATATGGAAAATATCTTGATAGTTTAAATATAAAAAATTATAAGACTTATGATATTGAGGGTTATCCAAATAATATTCCTCATATTATAAGCAAAGATGGTTTTGGAAAAAATGATTATATACAAACAAGTAGGGACTTGGTAGTTATAACAGGACCAGGACCTGGAAGTGGAAAGCTTGCAACTTGTCTTTCACAAATGTATTTGGAAAATGAGAGAGGAATAAACGCAGGCTATGCAAAATTTGAAACTTTTCCGGTGTGGAACCTTCCTTTAAAACACCCAGTAAATATTGCCTATGAAGCAGCTACAGCCGATTTAAATGATGTAAATATGATTGATCCATATCATCTTGAAGCTTATGGAAAAACAACAGTAAATTATAATAGAGACGTTGAAGCTTTTCCTATTTTAAAACAAATGTTTGAAAAAATTTCAGGAGTTTGCCCTTACAAATCTCCAACTGATATGGGAGTAAATATGGTTGGTTTTTGCATCGACGATGAGAAAGAAACAATAAAGGCCTGTGAAAATGAAATAATAAGAAGATATTACAATGCCCTAGTAGATTTTAAACTTGCAAAATCCGACTTTAAACCTGTAGAAAAAATAGAAATTTTGATGAGCGGACTAAATTTAGAATCATCAGATAGGATAGTTGCCATAAAAGCTAGAGAAAAACAAAAAGAAAAAATTCAGAAATTTTTGCAATTGAGCTTGGTGGTGGAAAAATTGTTACAGGCAAAAAATCAAAATTAATGTCATCTCCAGCAGCTTGTATTTTAAATGCCTTAAAAGAAATTTCTGGAATAAATGATGAAATTCCATTAATATCTCCACATATATTAGAGCCGGTTTTGAAATTAAAAGAAGATATTTTAAAACAAAAAGAGGAGTCCTTATCAGTTGACGATGTATTGATAGCTCTTTCAATATCAGCAACAACCAATCCAGTAAGTCATTTGGCACTAGAAAATTTAAATAAGCTAAAAGGACTTGATGCTCACTCAACAATAATTTTAAACGACAGCGACAAAAAAACTCTTTTAAAAATGCACTTTAATTTCACCCAAGATCCAGTGTTATCACAAGGATATTTAAATATTTAAAAAATTCCCCGATGAGGGAATTTTTTATTTGCAAATTTTTAAAAAAATTCGAATTAATTTATAATTCTATTTACTATATTTGCTTGACAAAAATTAATCAATGTTATAAGATGAATTTATAGAAAGCGTTTTTAAAAAAATCTTAAAGGAGAAAATATGAATAACGTAAAAGTAGATGTAAAAAATGAAATTGCTTATGTAACTATTGATAGACCAAAAGCTTTAAATGCTTTAAATTCAGAAACTTTAAAAGAATTAAATGAAACTTTTTCAGATATAAGAGATAGAAAAGATGTAAAAGTTTTAATTCTTACTGGTGGCGGAGAAAAATCTTTTGTAGCTGGTGCTGATATTTCTGAAATGGTAAATGCTACACCTCAAGAAGGTAGAGCAATGAGTATGCTTGCTTATGAAACTTTTAATATGCTTGAAGAAATGCCACAAGTTACGATTGCAGCTGTAAATGGATTTGCACTTGGCGGTGGTTGTGAAATTTCTATGGCTTGTGATATTAGAGTTGCATCTAAGAATGCTCTATTTGGTCAACCAGAAGTTGGTCTTGGAATAATTCCAGGATTTGGTGGAACTCAAAGACTTCCAAGACTTGTTGGAAAAGGAATTGCAAAAGAATTAATTTTTACAACAGATTCTATAAAAGCTGACGAAGCTTACAGAATTGGTCTTGTAAATCATGTTGTTGAAAAAGAAGAATTAATTGATTATTGTACAAAAATGGCAGAAAAAATTATTTCAAAAGCATCTTATGCAGTTACTCTTGCAAAACAAGTTATAAATCTTGGAGTAGAATCTGATCTTCACACAGGAATTCAATTAGAAGCAAATACTTTCGCATCAACTTTTGAAACTCACGACAAAAAAGAAGGCATGACAGCTTTCCTTGAAAAAAGAAAAGCAGATTTATCTGATTTTTAATTAAAAAAATAGGTGCTTTTGTAGAATTAAATTATTTCTACAAAAGCACCGTTTTTTATTCATCTTCGTATTCTACGTAAGAAAAATAATGATCTCTTTCATTTAAATCTTCATTTTCGTAAGTTTCAATTACTTCGTTGTTGATTGATTTTACTAAATCTATTATATATGATCTAAGATTTGCTCTTCCTAGCATTTTTTTACCTAAATTTTGTTTTATATTTGTGATTTTTTTATAATTTACTATATATTTTGCAAGGTCGACTCCTTCAACTCTTCTTTTTTTCAAAATAAATTTTGAAATAAAAGTTAGAAGGTCGAACAAATTATTTGATTTTCTTTTTAAATATTTAATTAAACTATTAAAAAATATTCCCTTTATAGAAACTAATTTATCAAAAAATTTATCTTTTGAACCATCAATTTCAAATCTTATATTTTTTGTTAAAAATTCAAAAATTTCATTAATTTCATCTTGGCAATAATCAATTATTTGGTCTGTGATTGAATAATTTGGATTATTTAATTTTGCCATAAATTCAACTACATAAGATGGAGTTGTCTTTTCATCAAGCGCCTTGTATTGATAAATATAATTTGAAAAATCATATAAGCTATGACCATCTTTTGAAATTGGCATAGAAATACCTTTTTTCATAAGCTTATCATAATAATAAATTATATTGTCTGTTGTAATTATTTTTTCTTCAAATTGCTCAATCAAAATTTCTAGGCATTCTTCTAAGTCTTTTGCTTTTATTATGGCGTGAGACCTGTATGAATCAATTTTTATAAACATTTCCCCATCTGCATCAAAAATATTTATAAAACCTAATTTTTCAATATGAATTGGGAATTTATCCTTGTAAAATTTTAAAATTTCTCCTATATATCCTTCTTTTGGAAGATTTATTTTTAAAGCTGTGTTTATCCTATCAATTAAAAATTTTTTAATATTCATTTCAGAAATCATAGGATTTTTTGCCATGGAATGAACGTAATTAAACAAAACATCTTTTAGTGATAATTGATTTTCTAGAGCGTAGGCAATTGAATTTTCTATTTTTATGGTTTCTCCTGATAAATTTTCGTAAGAAAAAGATTTGATTAATTGAGTTTTTAAATCAACAGAAAATCCATTAAATTCTTCTATATCATCCAAAACATTAATGTGTCTTATTGGAAGAGGATAGGTTACAGTTGAGCCAGTTTGAATATTAAATATTTCATTTCCAAAAACAGATTTATATTTTGCAGTTCCATTTTCATGCAGGTGACCTGTAAATAAAAATTTTACCCCCATATCTGCCAAAACTTCAATTGGAAGCTTATCATTTATTCTAGGATCATCGTCAATATATTTTTCATTCCAATTTTTTATTATAAAAGGTCCCAAGACGAGTCTTTGATCTCTAAAATTTGGAATAAAAGCATGATGAGATATTACAAAAATCATATCTTTTCTACCTTTTGCCTCATCAATTTTTTCAATCGCCCATTTCATAACATTTTTATCAAGAGCTCCAACCACATTTGTTTTGCCATCCTTATGATTTTGTTCATAATCACAAGAATAAATTGAAGTGTCAATAAAAAGTAAAGTTAGAGAATTTTTATTTTCTAAATTATTATCAATTCTTGCAAGATAAGAGCCATATCCTTGGCAATAATAAGAATATTTAAAATCTCTGTTAAATTTTTTATTTACAAAATCTAGATGAGATTTGAAAATATTAGAATTTTTATAAAATTCCAAAACCTTATCTTTGTACAAAAAATCATATATTTCAAAAAAATCTCTAGGTTCAATATAATCAGTCTTTTTGAGGTTTTTATAATCAAAAGCCTGCTTGTTATTTATATCATGATTTCCTGGAATTAAAAATATTTTTCTTTGTGGATTTTCATAGGTCCAAGATTTTAAAATTTCCATAACTTCTAGATGTGATTTTTTTTCTCCATCTTTTGTCAAATCGCCAGGAATTATTATATATTTGCTATCATTAAGACTTGCAAGCTCTAATGCTTTTTTTAAAAGCCCTTCGCCTTCAACCAAAAATTTTCTGTCATATTTGATAGCCATATTAAATTCTTTATTATTAGCCATCAAAGATCTTGCCAAAATATGAATATCAGAAAGAATGCTGAGGCTTATTTTTTTATTATTTTCCATACTATCATTTCCTTTTTCTTAATTTTAATATACCATAAGTAAAAAATAAAAATAAGGAGAAATATAGAATTTTTAATGGAAAAGGCTAATTAATAATTTAAATTATTTAATTTTTTTGTTTTGATTTTTTTGGGTTAGCTTTTTTTTGCTAAAAATCGTATAATCTATGTGATAAACATCCTAAAAAAATAGAAAGGATTTTTATGAATGATTATTTAAAGAAAAATAAAAAATTAGGAGCAATAATTTTTGGTTTAATAAATGTTGTTTTAGCATTTTTATCAACTCGTTTTTTGGTATTTGCGTTTTTTATTCCAATTTTTACTGCCATAAAATTGTGGGAATTAAATGATAAAAATAAAATGATATTTTTGTTTACGACAGGTTTATTTTCTGCAATTTTAAATATTAGGATGACTATTTTTCTAATGTCTCCTATGATAATTTTTGGAAATGTTTTATATGATTTAATTAAGAAAAATAAAACTGATAAGTATAGTTTGAAAGTACTTACTATAATTTTTTCGGTTTTATCTTTGACAATTATTGGGTATCTTTACTCTAAGTCAGATATTAATTTTAATTTTTTAGTAGATGCAACAGAAAAAATATTTAAAGATCAAAATTTCAAAATAAATAAAGTAATAATAAGAAAAAGTCTTAAAGCAATACCTTTGGTTTTTATTTTCTTTTCTTTGATTTACAGTATGATTTCACTAAAACTTGTTAGAAATTATTTGAATTATAAAAATGAAAATATAAGGGATTTAAGAAGAATTAACACAATTAGAATTGATATAAAAGATTTAAGAGATATTTTTATTTGCCTAATTATTTCAGTAATATTATGTAAAATTTTATCTTTTTCAAATGAATTTATTTTGTTAAATTCAATTATGGCTTTTAAATTATTATTTTTTCTAAATGGAGTTTTGCTTATTGATTATTTTGTATCACTAAAGAAAAACAAAGTAGCAAGAATAATTAATTGGTTTTTATTATTTATATTCTTTGCTTACATATCAGATATTATAGCAACAATAGGTTTTATTGATATATTTTTGAATTTAAGAAAAAAAGTGAGGATAGCATGAAGGAAAAATTAAGGTATTTTACGAAAGAAAATTATATTTTTATACTAATCTTACCTCTAATTATTTCGATAATCTTGTTTTTTTATGAGAAAATTTTTGCAACTATAGGACTTATCCTTGTAGTTTTATTATATTTTTATATTAAAAAAATAGATGATAATAATGAGGATTTTTTCCAAGCATATATTGATGAGTTGGATTATTCTTTTGATGAAATAACTAAAAATGTTGTATTTCAAATGCCATTTCCTATTGTTATTTTGGAAGATGGAAAAACAATTAAGTGGCATAATTCTAATTTTAAGGAATTGTTTGAGGCGAAAAATTTAATAGGGAAAAGTGTAAATAATTTTATAACAGATTTTAGCCAAATAGATTTTTCTAAACAATCAACGGATCCTATAACTGTTGATATTTACGATAAGGTTTATGAATTTTATTATTCTACAATAAAAAGAGAAAAATTTGATGATGAGCTTACTTTTGTTTATGGAATTGATAATACATCTGATGAGAATATCAAAAAGATATTTAAAGACAGACGCCTTGTTGTTTTGACAATGTATATTGACAACTTTGATGATTTAAGACAATCTACAAAGGCAAGTGATAGATCATCTTTAACTGGAGAAATTGATAGAATTATAATGAATTATTTTGAAAAATATGGTGCCATGGTAAGAAAATATGAAAATGATAGGTACATGGTAATGATTCATTATGATGATTACAAAAAAATTTATGATAGTAAATTTAAAATTTTGGATTTGGTAAGAGATGTAAAAAAAGGAAATTCTATTCAACCAACTCTTTCTGTTGGTGTAGGTTTATCAGGTTCAAAGCCTATTGATGTTTATGAGGAATCTAGAATTTCAATAGATATTGCTCTTTCGCGTGGTGGCGATCAAGTTGTAATAAAAGAAGGCGATAATTACGAATATTTTGGTGGCAAATCAAAAGCAACAGAAAAAATTTCAAAAGTAAGAAGTCGTGTTATATCACAAGCTTTAAAAAGAATGGTAGAAACATCATCAAAAGTTTTTGTAATGGGACATAATAATCCAGACATGGATTCTTTTGGGTCAGCTCTTGGAATTTATGAAGGAATAAAAAGTATTGGCAAGGAATGTTATTTTGTTTTAAATGAAGTAAACAAACCAATAGAAAATATTTACAATAGAACTGTTGAAGATTTGGAAGGATTTAGAGAAAATGTTGTTACAGAAATAAAAGCTTTGGAATTGATGGATCAAGGCTCTTTGGTAATTGTGACAGACAATCACAGAAAAAATTCTACAGAAGCTCCATCATTAATAGATAGGACAGAACAAATTGTAATAATTGATCATCATAGAAGGGGAAATGATTATATAAGAAATGCAACAATTTCTTATATTGAGCCTTATGCCTCAAGTGCAAGCGAGCTTGTAACAGAAATTTTAAATTATTTTGATGAATCATTTAAGGCAAGAGTTCCAGTTGCGGAGGCTTTACTTGCAGGACTTACTGTTGATACAAAAAATTTCGTTTATCAAACAGGAGTAAGAACTTTCGAAGCCGCATCAATTTTAAAAAGATGGGGAGCAGATTCAATTATAATAAAAAGAATGTTCAAAGATGATTTTGAAATAGTAAAATACAAATCAGAAGTAATAGCTGATTCGACAGTTGTAAATGATTTTATTGCAATAGGTCATTTTAATAGAGAAATGGATGGCTCAACTTTAATAGCAAGTCAAGCTGCTGATGATTTATTAAATATAAAAGGTGTTAAAGCAAGTTTTGTTTTGACAAGATCAAATGATAAAATCCATATATCAGGAAGAAGTTTGGGAGATATTTCAGTTCAATTAATTTTAGAAAGAATTGGCGGAGGTGGACATTTAACTTCAGCTGCAACCCAACTTGATATGAGTATAGAAGAAGCAGAAATTATGCTTAAAAAAGCTATAAAAGAATATTTAGAGGAGGAAGTTGAAAAAAATGAAGATAATATTAACTGAAGATGTTAAAAAAATCGGCAAAAAAGGCGAAGTTGTAAATGTAAAGCAAGGTTATTTTAGAAATTATATTTTACCAAATAATCTTGGAGTAGAAGCAAATAAAGAAAATTTAGCAAAGCTTGATGAACATCTTAAACAACTAAAAAAAGAAGAAGATGAAAATATAAAAGCTGCAATGGAAAATAAAGAAAAAATTGAAAAAACAGAAGTTATAATCAAGGTAAAAGCTGGAGAAAATGGAAAATTATTTGGTTCAATTACAAATATGGATATTAAAAAAGCTCTTGATGAAAAAAATATTGAAGTAGATAAGAAAAAAATCGACAAGGCTGACATTGATTCACTTGGAGATTATGAAGTTACAATTAAGCTTTACCAACAAGTTTCTGCAAAATTAAAAGTGAAGGTTGAGGCAGAATAATGGAAGAAAATCTTAGGCAAATGCCTAGTGATATTTCTTCAGAGATGGCTATAATTGGTTGTATAATTACAAAAAGTGAAACCATAGATCAGGCTATACAATTAGTAAAGCCTTATGAGTTTTATGATTCAAGATGCCAAAGAATTTATAAGACTTTAGTTAATATGTATCAAAAAGATATAAAAATAGATGAAGTAAGTCTTATATCAAAATTAAAATCAGAAAACATCTTGGAGGAAGTTGGAGGAGAGCAGTTTATTGTAGAGATAACACTCTCCTCATTTTATACTCCAAATATGGATCAATACTGTGAGAATGTCAAAGAAAAAGCTCTCCTTAGAGCATTAATCGGTGCGTGTGATGAAATAGTTGGAAAATCTTACGAACAAAAAAAAGATGCTAAAGAAGTTATAGAAATGGCAGAATCAAAAATTTTTGAAATAAGCCAAAAAAATCTTGAAAAGGGTCTTGTAAGAGTTTCTGAAACTATGGATGAAACAATAAAACAACTTGAACTTTTAAGTTTAAATGAAGGAAAAATAACTGGCGTTACGACAGGAATTTCAAGTGTTGATGATAAACTATCAGGTCTTCAAAATTCCCAATTAATTTTACTTGCAGCAAGACCTGCAATGGGAAAAACTGCTCTTGGTCTTACTATGGCATGGAATGCAGCAAACGCTGGCAAATCTGTTGCGTTTTTTTCATTAGAAATGTCAACTTATCAATTAAATCAAAGATTAATTTCTATGGTTTCAATGATTGATCTTGAAAAAATAATTACAGGAAATTTGGAAGCTGACGAGTGGATTGAAATTATAAATGCAATTACAAAAATAAAAGAAAAAGAAATATATGTAGATGAAACTGCAGGAATTACTTTGTCAGAGCTTAGAAGTAAATGTAAAAGATTAAAGGCAGAAGAAGGACTTGATTTAATTGTAATCGATTATTTGCAACTTATGACTGGGGAAGGAAGATTTGATAATAGGCAACAAGAAATTGCACAAATTTCTAGAGGTTTAAAATCTTTATCAAAAGAAATAAATTGCCCAGTTTTATCACTTGCCCAACTATCTCGTGAGGCTGACAAAAGATCTGATCACAAGCCTATTTTATCAGATCTTCGTGAATCAGGAGCAATCGAGCAAGATGCTGATGTTGTTATGCTTTTGTATAGGGAAGATTATTACGACGTAGATGATAATCCTAATGTAGCAAAAGTAATTTTGGCAAAACACAGAAATGGGCCAACAGGTCTTATGGAATTATTTTTCCACAAACAATGCACAACTTTTAAAGACCTAAGTCATGATGAAAAATAAAATGAAAATAATTGGAAAAGACGATAAGATATATTTAAAAAAATTAGCCTTAGATGATGCTTATGATTTAAGAAAATGGTCAATGAATGAGGATGAAAGATTAAAAGGCTATAATTATGGAAATTTTTCTCAAATTGATTGCGAAGTTTGGTTTATGAATGTAAATATTTATAGGAAAAGATATTTTGCGGTAAGAAAAATTGACGATGATAGTTTTATTGCCTTTATAGGTCTAAAAAATTATAATCCGATTTTAAGAAAAAGTGAATTGGGAATTGTTTTTGATCCACAATATACTTCAAGAGGTTATGGTTTTAAGGCTATGAAAATCTTACTTGATTATTATTTTGAGGATTTAAAATTTAATGAACTTTATCTTGATGTAAATAATTTTAATAAAAGAGCGATTTCTTTGTATGAAAAATTAGGATTTAAAAAATGTGGCGATACAATAGAAATTTTTGAAAATCAAGAAATATATCCTGACGACCAATATTTTTTAATGAAAAATGGCAAAATTTATAGTTTTATTACAAAAATGAGAATAAGAAAAAATGGAAGGTAATAATTTGGAATTTAAAATTCAAAATTTAAGTTTGGATATGGGAGAAACATCATTTGAAAATATGTTTTTAAATACATACGTACCCATGGCAGACGGAGATAGCCTAAAAGTTTTTTTGCTTTTATATAAGGATTTAAAATCTAGTGGAGAAGTTGATTTAGAAAAAATAAAAAGACAACTTGCCTTTGATGATGAAAAAATGAACGAAATAATTTCATATTGGACAAATATGGGAGTATTTAGGAAAAAAGATAGGGGTGATGGGACTTTTTATCTTGAAATAATTTCTCTAAGACAAGCTTATTTTGGAAATTCAAAGGCAAATGCAAGCGAAAATATGCTTGATACATCAAAAAGAAAATCTGTAATGTTTAATCAGGTTGAAAGAATTATTCAAAGACAGCTTACTCCACAAGATATTAGAAGAATTCACGAAACTTTAGATGAATATAAACAAGATCCTGAGCTTGTTACAGAAGCTTTTAGGCAAGCAAAAGAAGTAAATAATGTTGATGTAAAATATGTAATGGGATTTTTAAAAACTTGGAGAGATCAAAGTATTTTTTCCTTAAATGACTTAAAAATAAAAGAAGAAAGAGCGAAATTAATGAGAGAAAAATCTCCAAGAAAATATAAGAGTGCAAAAAAAGTTTATAGGTCAAAAAATAAAAATCCAAATGAAAAATCTTATGCCCAAAAGGCAAGGGAAGAAAGATTTAAAAAAATTCTTGAAGGAGGGGATATAAGATGAGTCCCAATGACAATATTTCAAGAATAATTGAAAAAAGAAGAATAAAAAATAAAGAAGAACAAGAAAAAAGAAAAAAAGAAATATATGAAAAATTTCCAAGAATTAAAGTTATTGACAAAACTATTGCATCGCTTGGGCAAATGGCAATAACAAAGGCTCAAGAAGGAATTAATGTAGATGAATTAAAGAAAAAATTAAAAGAGCTTGATAGGCAAAAGGAA
The DNA here is from genome assembly GCF_000311745.1 of Anaerococcus obesiensis ph10. Taxonomy (GTDB): domain Bacteria; phylum Bacillota; class Clostridia; order Tissierellales; family Peptoniphilaceae; genus Anaerococcus; species Anaerococcus vaginalis. The sequence goes on from NZ_HE978531.1 coordinate 44,721, forward strand.
GAAATTTTACTTGAAAATTCTTACCCAAAAGACTATTTAAAAATCCATTATCATTGTGATATATGTAAGGATACAGGTTTTGTAAATACTCAAATTTGTAGGTGTAGAAAAAAACTTATAATAGAGAAAAAATATTCCCAATCAAATATTAGTAGGCTTGTTCAAAGAGAAAACTTTAGAACATTTAACGCAAATTTATATTCTAAAAATCTTTACAAAGATTATCCAATTAGTCCCTACGAGAACATAATTAGAATTCAAAATGATGCAAAAATGTATGTTGAAAATTTCTCAAAAAATTATAAAAATCTTTATATATTTGGAGATGTAGGAAGGGGCAAAACTTTTTTGATAAATTCTATTGCCAAGGAAATTTTGGATAGAAATTATTCAGTTCTTTATCTTACAGCTACAAAATTATTTTCTTTTATGAATGATTATTTGTATGCTTTTTCTGAAAGAAAAGAGGAATTAAAAGAAAGATATGATTTGATTTTTGAATCAGACCTTTTAATTATTGATGATTTGGGAAGCGAAAATGATAGAAATTCTAATGAATCAAATTTATTTGAAATTGTTAATGATAGGATGATTAACAAAAAACCAATTATTTTTTCATCAAATTATTCTGAAGATGAGCTAATGGAGTTTTATGGAGATAGGATTTTTTCAAGAATTATTGGTTCAAGCCATGTAATGGAAATTTTTGGAGAAGATTTAAGACTTTTATTTTAGGAGTAAAATATGCTTTTAGTAGATCGTGAAACCATGCAAAATATTGACAGCTATGCAATAAATGAAATTAAAATTCCATCTTTGTGTTTGGTTGAAAGAGCAGCACTTTCTGTAATGGAAAATATTAATCTTGATATAAGACACTCTTTTGCTCTTATTGTTTCTTGTGGAAACAATGGAGCAGATGGACTTGCTCTTGCTAGAAATTTACTTGCCATTTCTAAAGATTGTGATATTTATATTATTGGAAATAAAAACAAGGCAAGCAAAGATTTTATAATAAATTATAATGCTTGTAAAAATCTTACAGAAAATATTTATTCGATTGAAACAATTGAAGATATGAATTTTTTGAGAAAAAATCTTGATAGGGTAAATACGATTGTTGATGGGATATTTGGAACGGGTTTGAATAGACCTGTTTCTGGAATTTATGCAAATATAATTGATTTGATAAATGAAAAAAATATCTACACGATTTCAATTGATTTGCCATCAGGTTTTGATGCAAATGGGGAAAATAATTATGGATCTTATGTTGATAGCGACTTAATTGTTTGTATGCAAATTTTAAAAAAAGGTCTTTATGAAGATAATTATTTTAGGGATAAAACTGTAGTTTGTGATATTGGACTTCCTCAAATTGCTATTGAAAAATTTGTTAATGTTTGAAAAAAATAAAAATAAAAGTATATTACTATTAATTGAATAAAGCTGTGATGAGAAGTAGTAATTAAAAATAACCTTTAGAGAGAAGATGGTTGGTGAAAATCTTTGGCGAAAGTTAATGAATCCGTCTTTGAGCTTATAAATTTAAAGTGAATGAATTTATTTCATTAAATTGGGTGGTACCGCGATAATCTCGTCCCTTTTGGGATGAGATTTTTTTATTGTAAAAAAATTAGGAGGAAATATGTTAGACATAAAATTTGTAAGAGAAAACCCAGATTTTGTAAAAGAAAATATCAAGAAAAAATTTCAAGATGAAAAATTAGTTTTGGTTGATGAAGTAATTGAGCTTGATGAAAAATTAAGAGATGTAAAAACTGAAGGAGACAATTTAAGAGCAAAAAGAAATAAAACTTCAAAACAAATTGGTGCTCTTATGGGCCAAGGAAAAAAAGATGAAGCTGAAAAAGTAAAAGAAGAAGTTTCAGATATAAATGATAGACTTGTTCAAATCGAAGAAGATACAAGAAAATTCCAAGACCAATTAAAAGAAAAAATGCAAGTTATCCCACAAATAATTGACGATTCAGTTCCAATAGGAAAAGATGACAGCGAAAATGTAGAAATTGAAAGATTTGGCGAAAATGTAACTCCAGATTTTGAAGTTCCTTATCACGTTGATATTATGGAAAGTTTTAATGGAATTGATTTAGATTCTGCAAGAGATACATCAGGAGCAGGTTTTTATTATTTAAAAGGAGATATTGCAAGACTTCATTCAGCAATTCTTTCTTATGCAAGGGATTTTATGATAGACAAGGGATATGAATATCACATTCCACCATTTATGATTAGATCTGACGTTGTTACAGGCGTTATGAGCTTTGCTGAAATGGAAGATATGATGTATAAAATCGAAGGCGAAGATTTATATTTAATCGGAACAAGTGAGCACTCAATGATTGGTAAATTTATAAATTCAATCACAGATGAAAATGAAATGCCACTAAGAATGACATCATATTCTCCTTGTTTTAGAAAAGAAGTTGGAGCTCACGGAATTGAAGAGCGTGGAGTTTATAGAATCCACCAATTTGAAAAGCAAGAAATGGTTATAATTTGTAAGCCTGAAGATTCAAAGAAATTTTACGATGAATTATGGAAAAATACAGTAGAATTTTTTAGATCATTAGAAATTCCTGTAAGAACACTCGAATGTTGTTCAGGAGACTTGGCAGATTTAAAAGTAAAATCTTGCGATGTTGAAGCATGGAGCCCAAGACAAGGAAAATATTTTGAAGTAGGTTCATGTTCAAATCTTGGAGATGCACAAGCAAGAAGACTTAAAATAAGATTAAGAGGAGAAAAAGGAAATTATTTTGCTCACACATTAAATAACACAGTAGTAGCTCCTCCAAGAATGTTAATTGCATTTTTAGAAAACTTATTACAAGAAGACGGATCAGTTAAAATTCCAAAACCACTTCAAATGTATATGGGCGGAATGGAAAAACTTGTTCCAAAAAATAAAAAATAAATATTAAGATTTTAAATTAAAAAGGCAGTATAGTTAAGTATAAAATTTATCTTTGCTGTCTTTTTTTATTTTGAATTAAAAAAAATTTTTTACTAGAAATTAAATAAAAAATTTTATTAGAAGTTAAATAGAAATTTTTAAAAAAGCTATTGATAATGATTACGATTTTCTTTATAATAAAATTACAATATAAATCAAGAATAAAAACTCAAAAATTTTTCATAACGAGGGGAAATAATATGAATTTTGAAAAGTTAAAGGATAATTTATACTATAAAACTATAAGGGCGATTTTCGCTATAGCTATGATTTTCATTATAGTTAGTTCTTATTTTGGATATAATGTGCCTGAAAATTTAGCTAAGTTCATTATGCTTGTTTTTTATATTATATTTTTTGTAAATTTTGTTTTGGTATATAAAAACAAATCTTTATTTTGGAATTTACTTATAATCTGTGCTTCTTTTTTTTCTATAATAACTATAATTTTTTAAAATATAAACAAAAACTCTAAAGCTTTATTTAAAACTTTAGAGTTTTTTCTTTAGAATATATTTTTATCTGTAATTATTAAATCTAATTTTTGATCAAAATTATCAAAATTTAATTTGTAAGATTTATTTATTTGATAAAATAAACCGATGTAAAAGGATTTATGATTTTTTATGTAATAATCATAATATCCTCCGCCGTAGCCAAGTCTAAATTTATTTTTGTCAAAGGAAAGTCCTGGGACTATGGTAAGGTCTATTTTTTCCAAACTTTTTTCAAGTTTTGATGTTTTTATTTTATATGCTCCATCTATAAGATCGTCAAATGAAGTGAGCAAAACTGGAATCATTTCAGATTTTTTTATAATTTTTGGTATATAAACTTCCTTTTTATCTAAAAATGCTTGTTCTATTATTTTTTTGTATTAATTTCATCTTCTGTTGAATAATAAATAAAAATCGACTTGGCAATTCTATAGTATTCGCTTTTTATAAGTTTATTTTTTATTTTTTCATCCCAAATTTTTTTATCGTTTTTTGGGATTTTTTTTCTGTTATTTATAAAATAACGTCTTAGTTCTTTCTTCATTAAATCACTCCAAAAGCTTTTATATTATGATTCAATAATTTTAAAATTTTTTTCTTAATTTAATCCTGTAAATTTATTTTTTGTTTTCATATAGGCTGCAATGATTTCTGCGCCCAAAATTATTGTCAATGAAAATAAAAGCATCCAAACTAATAAGGCTATAATTCCTGCCAAAGCTCCGTAAATAACAGACATATTGCTCATATTATTTAAGAAAAATGAATAGGCAAAGCTTGTTATGGTAATCATAATTGTTGTAGAAATTGAGCCGACAAAGGCGTCTTTGAAGCTTATTTTTATTGAATTATTGTAAGGCGCACACTTGTATAAAAGGCTTAGACCAAGAATTAAAATTATTGGCGGAAGTATTCCTGAAACTAAATTGATTAGCCAGGTAAATTTTTCAAGAGAAAATGACGAATTTACAAGTTGCAATACATTTTCTATTAAATTTAAAATTCCATTTGAATAAATTCTTAGCAAAAATAAAAATATTAGGATAAAAATAAGGATAAATGTATACAAAAATCCAAATATTTTATTTTTTATCATGGAATGATCGTCTTCAAGTCCGTAGGCTACATTTATTGCAAGAATTATTTTTGAAACTCCTTTTGATGCTGACCAAAGGGCAAATATCAATGTGATTGTAGAAAGTGTTGAAACTGATGATGAATTAATAATTGATTTTACAAGCATCAAAATTACACCTCTTATTGTTTCTGGCAAAAGCTCAATAAATTCTACAATTACATCTTCGTTACCTTTCATATATTTTGTGACAAGATTTAACAAAACCAAAAGCATGGGAATTGCTGCTGACAAAAAATAATAGGAAAGAGAAGACGCCAAGGTCATAATATCGTGGGACTTTGCTCTTTCAATTAGGGTAAAAATAAATTTTTTTGTTTTTTTGATTTTATTTTTCCTTTCATTTTAAGTACCCATCAAACCAATCTTTAATTTTTTCTATTCTTTTTATTCTTGCTTTTGGCTTTCCTGATCTTGACAATTCGTGATTTTCTCCGTGAAAAATATACATTTTTGTATCAACGCCATTTTCTTTTATTCTTGTATACATTTGAAGACCTTGCTCTAATGGACATCTATAATCTTCGTCAGAATGAATAAACATTGTTGGAGTTTTTACATTTTTCGCGTGTTTAATAGGAGATTGCTCCCACATTTTTTCTAAATTATCCCAAGGATTTGCTCCTGTTTGGTCAGGCGCAAAATAATATCCTATATCAGAAACTCCATAGAATGAAGTCCAATTTGAAATTGACCTTTGAGAATTTGCAGCCTTAAATCTATTTGTGTGTGAAACAATCCAATTTGTCATAAATCCACCATAAGATCCGCCATAAACTCCCATATTATTTTCATCAATTTGTGGATATTTTTTTATAGCAAAATCTGTAAAATTCATCAAATCTTCATAGTCAATAGTTCCATATTTTCCTCTAATATCAGAATATTTTACGCCATTTCCACTTGAACCGTGTGGATTTGTATAAATAATTATATATCCATCATTTGCAAAAACTTGGTGCTCGTGGTGGAAAATATTTGAAAATTCTGTTTTTGGTCCGCCGTGGATTGATAAAATGGTAGGATATTTTTTGTTTTTATCAAAATCTACTGGCAAAAGAACAAATCCTCTAATTTTATCGCCGTTTGATTCATAGAAAAACTCTTCGATTTTTCCAAGTGATGAATTTATTTTATTATCAAGTAAAATTTTGTTATTTTTCTTTTCTTTTAAGTGGGAAATTCTATCTTCTGTCATTGCAAAATAATAAATATTGTCATTTGCTATTGCAAAATCTTCAACGCAACCAGAAATTTCCAGTTTTATATTTTCATTTTCATCTAAGGAATAAAGTTTTGATTCTTCTTTTTCTGTAACTACAAAATAAAATTTATTGTTTTTGTAAAAAAAAGTCCTATAAGCTTCGTATCTTGCATCGCTACCAATAGAATTGCCAAAAGATTTATCAAAATCATCAGGACTTATTTTTTTATATTCTCCAGTTAAATTGCTTTTGTAGATAAAGGCATCTTCATTTATTCCGCCTTTTTTCATATCACTTGCCACAAAAATAATTTCATCTTTGTCATTAAAAAATAAATCATAATAGGCAAATTTATTTTCGATTATAATTTTTCTTCCTTATTTTCTAAATCTAAAATTACTAAATCATCTCTAAGTCTTGAAACTTTATTATCATTTTTTCCCAAAACTAGAGCTAATTTATTTGCGTTTTTATTTATTGCAAAAGCATTTAGACTTTCATTTTCAAAATCTCTAATTTTTTGAAGACTTTTATCTTCTTTTTTGAAAAGGTAAAGACTTTGTTTTTGATTATTTATATAACCTGTGCCATTAAACCAAAAAGGCAATTTGCTAACTTCCTTATAAAAAGAATTTTCCTTTTGTTTTTTCCTTTCGTCCTCTTTTAATTTGTCGCTAGCTTTTATCAAATAATATCCATTTTTTAAATCTTTGATATATGAAACATTCTTATCAATTTTAAATTCTAAACTTCCAACTCCCATTGACCTATCTTTTTTATAAAAATAATCAAATTTATCGTCGGATTTTTCCTTGTAAATTAAATTATCATTTTCATCAAAAATAAAGATTCCAATATTTTTATTGTCAGAAACTTTATATTTTTTATTTTTTTCTATATCAAAAAGATAAAGATAAGAATTGTATTTATTTTCGTCTAAATCGGCATTTGTTTTTAAAAAAGCCAAATATTTTTCGTCATTAGATATTTCAAGACTTGAATAAAAATCATAAGTTAAAATATCATTAATTTTTGTTTTTTCCATTTCTCCTCCTTGCATTTATCTCATTATACAATAAATTTTAATAAAGAAAAAACTAAAGGTTTACATTAAACTTAGGGGGGTATATATATAATATCAAAAGGACGGAGGTTCAATATGAAATTAAATATTAAAGGTAAAAACATCAATGTTTATGAAAGCTTAAAAGAAGAAGCTAAGGAAAAATTTGATAGGCTTGACAAATATTTCAACAAGGAAGAAGAAATGGACCTCAAATTTTCTACCGAAGGTAATTTAAAAAAAGTTGAATCAACCATTTTTCTTAAAGGCGGAACAATTTTAAGAGCTGAGGAAGTAAATGATAATTTCTCAACAGGAATTGATAAGGTAATAGATGCTTTGGTTCGTCAAATTAGAAAACAAAAAACAAAATTACAAAGAAATAGAAGAAATGGTGAATCAATTAAATTTGAATCCTTTGATAACATTGAAGAAGGAAAAGAGGAAAATATTCCAAAGATCAAAAGACAAAAAGAAATAGTTCTAAGACCTATGAGCGATGAAGAAGCTTGTATGCAAATGGAATTATTAAACCATGATTTCTTTATATACTTAGATGATGAAGAAATGAAAACAAGACTTGTATATAAAAGAAAAGATGGACATTACGGATTAATTATTCCCGAATAAAATAAATTAGCTGCTGCAAATTATTTTGCAGCAGTATTTTTGTGTTCACTAAAATTTTTTTGATATAATATAAATAAAAATATTTAAATATGAGGGATAAATAATGAAAAAAATTGCTATAGTTGGTTTAGGATTAATGGGCGGTTCTTTTGCTAAGGCTTTTATAGAGTATAGTGATAATATAGTTTATGGCTATGATATTGATGAAAAAACAAAAAAATCGGCCAAGAATTTTGGTATAAAAATAATTGAAGATAAGAATGAATTAAAAAAAATGGATCTTACAATTATTTGTTTAAATCCATTAACCATAAAAAATTTTGTTGGAAAAAATTATAAATACTTATCCAAAACTGTTATGGAAATTTCTGGAGTAAAAAATAATTTGCATCCATATATAAAAAAATTATCAGAAAAATATTCTTTCGTATATAAATCAATTCATCCTATGGCTGGTAGAGAAGTTTATGGCTTTGAATCTTCTTTAAAAGATTTATACAAAAATGCTTCGATGATTTATGTTGATGATTTAGATGATGAGGAAATTTCTTTATTTAAAAAAATTGGATTTAATAAATTTGTAAAGGCAAGTCCCAAAAAACACGATGAAATGATTTCTTTTACATCTCAACTATGTCATGTGATTTCTAATGCTTATGTATTAAATCAAAAAAGCATTTACCATGATGGATTTTCTGCTGGGAGTTTAAAAGATATGACAAGAGTTTCAAAGATTGATGAAAACTTATGGTCAGAATTATTTTTATTAAACAAGGATTTTTTGATTGAAGACATAAATACAATGATAGAAAACTTGGAAGAATTAAAAAATGATTTGAAAAATAATGACGTAGATAGATTAAAAGCCCAACTAAAAAAAGGAAATGACATAAGAAAGAAGATGTGGTAATGAAATTAAGTGTAGATTTAATAAATCCCTATGAAATAGAAATAGGCTCAAATATTATAAAAAAATTAAATACATATTTAAAAGAAAATTATAAAAATTCAAAAATTTTAATTATAAGCGATGACTTAGTTTATAAAATCCACAAAGAAAAATTAATTAAAGAGCTTGATGGATTTTTTTATAAAGAATTTATAATAAAAAATGGAGAAAGTTCAAAATCAACAGAAAATCTGATAAAACTTCTAGAATTTGCTGCTGAAAATCAATACAGAAGAAATGATTTAATTATTGCTTTTGGTGGAGGAGTTGTAGGAGATATTTCTGGGCTTGTTGCATCTTTATATCTTAGAGGAATTGATTATATTTCAATTCCAACTACTTTTTTATCAGCAATTGATTCATCAGTTGGAGGAAAAACAGCCGTAAATTTAAAGGCAGGAAAAAATTTGTGTGGAACTTTTTACCAACCCAAAAAAGTTTTTATTGATACAGATTTTTTAAAAACTCTTTCGGATTATTATTTTAATGATGGTTTGGCTGAGGCTATAAAATATGGAATTATAAAAGATAAGTCTATTTTTGATGAAATTTCAAAAGAAAATGTAAGTAAAACTTACGAAAATCTCCCATCAATTATAAAAAAATGCTTGGATATAAAAAAAGATGTGGTTAAAGATGATGAAAAAGATTTTGGTATTAGGCAAATTTTAAATTATGGCCACACATTTGCTCATGCTATAGAGAAAAATTCAAATTTTGAAATAAGCCATGGCCATGCGGTTGCTCTTGGTATGAAAATTATGGTTAAAAATTTTTACGAAAGTTTTTACGATGATTTTATAAAAGTGTTGAAAAAATATAATCTTGATAAAAAAATTGATTTTGATACAGAAAAAATATTAAAAGTTTGTATGGTTGATAAAAAATCAAGAAATGACAGGATAAATATAATTGTTGTGAGAAATCTTGGAACTTGCGAAATTTTAAATATAGATTTAAAGGATTTGAGGAAAATTTATGAAAACAGATAATATTTTAATTCATCCATCAAGGCTTGAAGGAGAAATTGACGCCATTTCCTCAAAATCTTATGGACATAGGGCTTTGATTTTGGCAGGTCTTTGCGAAAATCCTACAAATATTTATATTAATGAATTTTCAAAAGATATAAATGTAACTATTGATGCTTTAATAAATTTGGGAGTTGGGATTGAAAAATTTGAAAATTTTGTAAAAGTTACTCCTCCAAAAGAAAAAATAGAAAAAGCCACAATAGATATGTACGAGTCGGGTTCTTCACTAAGATTTTTTTACAGCTGTAGCAAATCATTTTGCCAAAGAAGTAAAAATTATTGGAAAAGAAAGATTAAGTCAAAGACCAAATTATGAATTAATAAAAAATTTGAGAAAGCATGGTCTTGAAATTTCATCTAATAAAATTCCTTATACGATAAAGGGAAATTTATTTGGCGGAAATTTTGAATTTTTTGAAAACAAATCCAGTCAATATATTACCGCAATTATGCTTGCGTCAAGCAAATCATCTGGAAAAACTTCGATAAAATTAAAAGAAAAACCCGAATCGCTTGGCTATATTGATATAAGCAGAGAAGTTTTGAAAGATTTTAATGTAGATGTAAAAGAAGAAAATAATTCTTATTTTATAAAAAATCCACAAATAAAATCGCCTAATAATTATTATGTTGAAGGCGATTGGTCAAATGCTGCCTTTTTTTATGGGGCAAATCTTATAAATTCTAAAATAAAAATCAACAACTTGAAAGAAGATTCCTTGCAAAAAGATAGGGAAATTGTAGATATTATAAAAAAATTAAAAATTGCAAAAATGAAAATAAGACACTTGAAATAGATATTTCTCAAATTCCAGATCTTTGTCCAATACTTGCTCTTCTTTTAACATATTTAGATAAAACGTCTTATATTACAAATGGAAAAAGATTGAGGCTTAAAGAAAGCGATAGGCTTGAATCAACTTCAAAAATGCTAAATGATTTGGGAGCGAAATGCGAAATTATTGGAGATAATCTAAAAATTTCAGGGAAAATAAAATCTGGAACAGTCGATTCTTTTAATGATCACAGAATTGTAATGGCAGCAAGCATCGCTTCCTTAATGGCAAAAGATGATATTATTATAAAAAATTATAAGGCAGTAAACAAATCCTATCCTTCATTTTTTAAAACTTTTGAAAAATTAGGAGGAAAAATTGAGTATTTAGGAGCTTAAATGGAAGATTTAAAAGAGATTAGAAATCAAATTAATAAAATTGATGAAGAAATTATAAATTTATTGAAAAAAAGATTTGACCTTTCAAAAAAAGTTAGAGCCTACAAAATTTCCCACAATAAAAAAATTTACGATCCAAAAAGAGAGCGAGAAATTTTAAAAAAAATAAAAGAGAAAAGTCCTGAATACGGCGAATATTTTCTTCCTATTTTTCAAGAAATTATGGATCAATCGAAAAATTTACAAAAAGAAGAAGAAAAATATGGACTTTTAGGAAAAAGTTTAGCTCATTCTTATTCAAAAATAATTCACGAAAAAATAGCCTTTTATGATTACCAATATTTTGAAAAAAACGAAGAAGAATTAGATTATTTTTTTGAAAGAAGAGATTTTAAAGGAATAAATGTAACAATTCCCTATAAAAAAACAGTAATGAAATACCTAGATTTTGTTTCAAAAAAAGCAGAAAAAATTGGAGCAGTAAATACAATTGTAAATAAAAATGGAAAACTTTACGGTTACAATACTGATTATTATGGATTTTCTTATAATTTGAGAAAAAATAAAATAAATGTAAAAGATAAAAAATGCTTAATTTTAGGAAAGGGTGCTTCATCAGAAACTGTAAGCCAAGTTTTAAAAGATGAGGGGGCAAAAAAAATAGTATTTTTGTCAAGAAAATATAAACCTTATTTTAAAGATGTAAAAGATTATTTTGATTTTGATATTATAGTAAATACAACTCCTGTTGGAATGTATCCAAATAATGGAAAATATTTAAAAGAAATTAAGCTCTATGATTTTAAAAATTTAGAGGCAGTTGTAGATTTAATTTACAATCCATATATGACAAAAATTATAGCTTGTGCCAAAGAAAAAAATATAAAATATGCAACAGGTTTTGATATGTTGCTTGCCCAAGCAGTAAAAGCAAGCGAATTGTTTTTGGATAAAAAAATTGATGAATCACTGATTGAAAAAATAAAAAAATCTATTTATAAAGAAAAAATAAATATAGCCCTAATAGGTATGCCAGCAGTAGGCAAAACCAGTCTTGGAAAAATTTTGGCAAAAAATATGAATAGAAAACTTGTCGATATTGATTTAGAATTTGTAAAAAAATATGGCAATATTGAAGAATTTTTTAATAAATATGGGGAAGATGAATTTAGAAGAAAAGAAAGCCAAATAATAAAAGAAATTTCAAAAAAAACTTCTCTTATTATAAGCTGTGGCGGAGGAGTTGTTGAAAGGAAAGAAAATTATTATTTCCTAAAAGAAAATTCTCTAATAGTAGAAGTAAAAAGAAATTTAGAAGATTTAGAAGTGGAGGGAAGACCTATTTCAAAAAAATATAATTTATTTGACTTGTATAAAAAGAGAAAAAAATTATATGACAGTTTTAAAGATTTTGAGGTGGAAAATAATAATTTGCTGGAATGTGCTAAGGAAATTGAGGTGAAATTTTATGAGAATATTGATAATTAACGGACCAAATATAAATATGCTTGGAATTAGAGAAAAAAATATTTATGGCTCAAAAAATTATAAAGATTTAATAAAATATATAAAAGAATACACTGAAGATAAGGACATTGAAATTGAAATTTACCAATCAAATTCTGAAGGACAAATTATAAATAAAATTCAAGAAGCTTATAATTTGTACGATGGAATTGTAATAAATCCAGCAGCTTATACTCATACATCAATTGCAATTTTGGATGCACTAAAAGCTGTAAATATTCCAACAGTTGAAGTGCATTTGACAGATGTAGATAAAAGAGAAGATTTTAGAAAAATATCTTACGTTTCATATTTTGCCAAAAAAACTATTAAAGGCAAGGGATTTGATGGTTATATAGAAGCGATTGATTTTTTAAAAGAAAATTATGATAAATAAATTTGTAAATTTATTTTACAATTTGTTGATTTTCATTTAATATTATATTTGTGATAGTTTAATCCTAACTTATTGCCAAAAGCTTATAAAAAGGGTAGGATATACAGAGAATTAGAGGTGAAAGATTTGGCGTTATTAAATATATTTAAATCATTTAGTCAAAAAGAAATTGATAACAACCAAAAATTGGTTGATAAAATTTTAGCACTAGATGAAGATATGCAAAAATTAACAGATAAACAGTTACAAGATAAAACTAATGAATTTAAAGAAAGATTAAATAAGGGCGAAAGTCTTGATGATTTATTGGTAGAGGCATTTGCAACAGTAAGAGAAGCAAGTGATAGGGTTTTGGGAATGAAACACTATCCAGTTCAATTACTTGGTGGAATTGTTCTACATAATGGACAAATTGCAGAGATGAAAACAGGAGAAGGAAAAACTTTGGTTGAAACTCTTCCTGCTTATCTAAATGCCCTTGATGGAAAAGGCGTTCACATAGTTACAGTAAATGATTATCTTGCAAAGCGTGACCAAGAGTGGATGGGAAAAGTTTATTCATTTTTAGGTCTTACAGTAGGTTGTATAATTTATGGACTTACAAATTCAGAAAGACAAAAAAATTATAACTGTGATATAACTTATGGAACAAACAACCAATTTGGTTTTGATTATCTAAGAGATAACATGGTTATTTATAAGGACAATATGGTTCAAAGAGGACTTCACTATGCCATAGTCGATGAGGTTGACTCAATTTTAATAGATGAAGCTAGAACACCACTTATTATTTCTGGAGAAGGCGATGAATCAACTGATACTTATGTAAAAGCAGATGAATTTATAAAAGGCCTTGAAGGAAGAATTTTAGATCCAAACGAAGATTTAGATCAAGATCCATTTGATAGAGAATTTGTTGTAGAAAAAGTAGATTTCTTAGTTGATGAAAAAAGAAAATCATCAAACCTTACAGAACAAGGTACAGCAAAGGCAGAAAAATTCTTTGGAATTGAAAATTTATCAGATCCAGAACATCTTGAACTTGCTCACTACATCAACAATGCTTTGAAAGCAAACACTACAATGACAAGAGATATTGATTATGTTGTAAATAATGGCGAAGTTATGATTGTAGATGAATTTACTGGACGTATCATGCAAGGAAGAAGATATTCTGATGGTCTTCATCAAGCAATTGAAGCAAAAGAAGGCGTTGAAGTTCAATCAGAATCAAAAACTCTTGCAACAATTACCTTCCAAAATTACTTTAGAATGTATGATAAATTATCAGGAATGACTGGTACTGCAAAAACAGAAGAAGAAGAATTTTCAGAAATTTATAATCTAGATGTTGTAGAAATTCCTACAAATAAACCAATTCAAAGAGTTGATGATGTAGATTATGTTTATATAAATGAAAATGGAAAATATAATGCGATAATTGAAGAAATTAAAAGAGTACATGCAACAGGTCAACCAATCCTTGTAGGTACAATTTCAATAGAAAATTCTGAAAAATTATCAAATGCTCTTAAAAAAGAAAAATAAAACACGTTGTATTAAATGCAAAAAATCACGAAAGAGAAGCTGATATAGTTGCTCAAGCAGGAAGATTAAATTCTGTAACAATCGCAACAAATATGGCAGGCCGTGGTACTGATATTATGCTTGGTGGAAATGCCGATCACATGGCAAAACAAAGATTGAAAAGAGAAGGAATCTCAGAAGAATTGCTTGAACAAGTTGACTCTTTCCAAGAAACAGACAACCAAGAAATATTAGAAGCAAGAAAAAAATATAAACACTACAAATCTCTAGTAAAACCTGGCATAGATGAAGAAGCTAAAAAAGTTAGAGAAGTCGGTGGACTTTATATAATTGGTTCAGAAAGACACGAATCACGAAGAATTGATAATCAGTTGAGAGGTCGTTCTGGAAGACAAGGAGATCCAGGAAAATCAAGATTTTTCATTTCATTAAAAGATGACTTGATTAGACTTAATGTTGGAGAACAAATTTCAAAATTTGTAGAAAATTATAATTATCCAGAAGATGAACCAATTGTTTCAAAAATGGTTACAAGGTCAATTGAAAAAGCTCAAACAAGAGTTGAAGCAAATAACTTTGCAACAAGAAAAAGAGTTCTTCAATACGACGATGTAATGAACAAACAAAGAACAATAATCTATAACGAAAGAAAACAAGTTCTTTACGGAGAAAATATGAGAGATTCAATTCTTGGAATGATAAAAGATTCAATCTCCCAATCCGTTTATTCATTTACAAATCCACAAGTAAAACCAGAAAATTGGGAAATGGTTGCTTTATTAAATCATTTAAAATCAATTGCAATTCCTGTTGAATTATTGAAGTTTGAAAATATAAATGATTTTACTCAAGAAAAACTAATAGATTATATTTACCAAACAAGCTTAGAAAAATATGAAAATAAGGAAAAACAATTTGGCGAAGAAAACATGAGAGAAGTTGAAAGAGTTGTTTTACTTAGAGTAATTGATACAAAATGGATGGAACATATCGATTCAATGGATCAAATGAGAAAAGAAATTGGTGTAAGGGCAATGGGAAATGATGATCCTGTAAGAGCTTACACAAATACTGGTTTTGATATGTATGAAGAAATGACTAATGCCATCCAAGAAGAAACTGTAAGACTTATGATGGGTGTTGAAATCAGACAAAATATTGAAAGAAAACAAGTTTTAAAACCTGATGAAGAAGGATTTGAAAATCCTGAAAATCCAGAAGAAGCAACAAACAGGGCTGAAAGAAGAAGATTAAAAAGAGAAGCTAAAAAAGGACACATCAAGGGTAATTAGATGGCAGAAATTTATGAGCTAAGAGAAATCATTAAAGAACTTGATAAAAATCTAGATATGATTGGCTCTCATCTTAACCCAGAAAAGCTAAATACAGAAATAAAACAAATTGAAAAACAAACTCTAGAAGAAAATTTTTGGGATGATAGCCAAAAAGCTCAAGAAATAATGGCAGATTTGTCAGATAAAAAAGAAAATTTTAAAACTTTTACAAGCTTTGAAGAAGAATTAAAAGACCAATCTGATCTTTTGGATATAATTGAAGAAAGCAATGAAGATTTAGAAAGTTTGAATGAAATTGAAGAAATTTTAAATTCATTAAAAAAAGAAATAGGATCTTTTAAAATAAAAACTGAGCTTGATGGAGAATATGACAAAAATAATGCCTATCTTGTAATACATGCTGGAGCTGGTGGACTTGAAGCTACTGATTGGGCAGAAATGCTTATGAGAATGTACACAAGATTTTTCGAAAAAAGAAATTTTAAATTTGATGTAACAGATTTAAATAACGAAGAAGCTGGTGGTATAAAATCTGCAACAATTCATGTGAAAGGTTCTTTTGCTTATGGATATTTAAAAGGAGAAAAAGGCGTTCACAGGCTTGTAAGGATTTCTCCTTTTGATTCTTCAAAAAGACGCCACACTTCTTTTGCATCAGTTGATATTTTTCCTGAATTAAATGATGATATGAGTGTAGAAATTGATCCAAAAGATTTGAGGATTGATACTTATAGGGCAAGTGGAGCTGGTGGACAACATGTTAATAAAACTGATTCTGCTGTAAGAATTACCCACATCCCAACAGGAGTTATAGCATCAAGTCAAGCTGAAAGAAGTCAAACTCAAAATAAAGAAACAGCAATGAGGCTTCTTTTGGCAAAACTTACTCAAATTAAAGAAGAAGAACACAGGGAAAAAATTGAAGATATTCAAGGAAATTACACCCAAATAGCTTGGGGAAATCAAATAAGATCTTATGTATTTCATCCATACACTTTGGTTAAAGATCATAGAACAAATTTTGAAGTTGGAAATGTTGAAAGCGTAATGGATGGAGATATTGACGGATTTATAGATGAATATTTAGCTAATAAGGGAAGGGAATAATCTTTCCCTTATTTTTTATTAAAAAGGAGAAAAAATGAAAAATATAATTTTAACTGGAGATAGACCAACAGGAAAACTTCATTTGGGCCATTATGTTGGCTCATTAAAAAATAGGGTTAAAATGCAAAATGAAGGAAATTATGACAAAATGTATGTTATGATTGCCGATGCTCAAGCTCTTACTGATAATTTTGATAATCCAAAAAAAATCAGAGAAAATATTACAGAAGTTATGCTTGATTATTTATCAGTTGGACTTGATCCAAATAAGGTAACATTTTTTGTTCAATCTTATGTAAAAGAGCTTACAGAATTAACTTTTTATTTATTAAATTTAGTTACCCTATCAAGGCTTGAAAGAAATCCTACTGTAAAAAGCGAAATAAAATCTAAAAATTTTGAAACAAGTCTTCCTACTGGATTTTTAATTTATCCTGTTAGCCAAACTTCAGATATTATTTTGTTTGATTCTAATATTGTTCCAGTTGGAGAAGACCAAGAGCCAATGCTTGAACAAGCTAGAGAATTGGTTCGTTCATTTAATAGTACTTACAAAGAAATTTTTAGAGAACCAAAAGCAGTAATTCCAGAAAATAAAGTTTGTAGAAGACTTCCAGGAATTGATGGAAATGCAAAAATGAGTAAGTCTTTGGATAATTGTATTTACTTATCAGATTCAAAAGAAGAAGTAAAGAAAAAAGTAATGTCAATGTTTACAGATCCAGGACATATAAAAATTACAGATCCAGGAAAGGTTGAAGGAAATTCTGTATTTACTTATCTTGATGCTTTTTGTGAAGATTATCATTTTGAAAAATATTTGCCAGAATATAAAAATTTAGATGAATTAAAAGATCATTATAGACGTGGTGGTCTTGGAGATGTGAAAATTAAAAAATTCTTAAATAAAGTTTTGGAAGATTTTCTTGTTCCTGTTAGAGAAAAAAGAGCTTATTATGAAAAAGATATTTCCAAATTATTTGAAATTATGGAAAATGGTTCGAAAGAGGCAAGTGCTTATGGAAAAATGAAACTTGAACAAGTAAAAGACGCTATGGGCATAAATTATTTTGATGATAATAATTTAATTTCTGAACTTCAAAGAAAATATAACCAAAAATAAGAAAAATTGATAATAATTTGTTAAAAAAGTGCAATTTTATTTGCACTTTTTTTCTTTATGTCCTATAATGGATAGGTAGTCACGTTACGAGCTATATATTTTACATAAAAATATAGCTAAAAAAGGAGTGTTTAAATTTTTATGAGTAAATCTGAAAAGAAAAAACTTGGTTTAATACCTAAATTATTGATAGCGATTGCCTTAGGTACTTTAGCTGGTTTATATTTGCCTGAATGGTTTGTAAGAATTGCAGTTACATTCTCATCAATTTTCGGTGCATTTTTAAACTTTGTTATCCCACTTATGATAATCGCTTTTGTTACTAAAGGAATAGCAGATCTTGGAGAAGGAGCTGGAAGGTTACTTGCTGTAACTGTTCTTATTGCTTATACATCAACTATAGTTGGTGGTTCATTATCTTATTTAATGAGTTCAAATATTTTCCCAGCTTTTATTAGTCAAGATCAAGTTGCTAAGATCCAAGCTTCAAGTGAAATTGAAGTTAATCCATTTTTTGAAGTGCCTATCACACCATTTTTTGATGTTACATCAGCAATTATTTTTGCTTTTATGATGGGAATTTCAATTTCTTGGTTAAGAAAACATGGTAAGGGAGAATATTCTTACGGTTTAATTGGAGAATTTAATGAGATAATTACAAAAGTTTTATCAACAGCAATTGTACCATTATTACCATTTTTTATTTTTGGTAATTTCTCAAAAATGGCATTTACAGGTTCTGTATTTGCAGTTCTTTCAATTTTCTGGAAAATATTCTTGTGTGTAATTGCTCTTCACTTATTATACATATCTGCTTTATTTATAATAAATGGTCTTTATACAAAGAAAAATCCTCTTGTTTTAATCAAAAATCAAATCAAAGGATATTTAACAGCTGTTGGAACTCAATCATCTGTTGCTACAATTCCTGTAAACTTAGAATGTGCTAAGTCAAATAGTGTTAGCAAGGGAATAAGAGATTTTGTAATTCCTCTTGGAGCTACAGTTCACATGCCAGGCTCAATGATTACAATTACAGCTTGCACATTTACAATTTTAACCATGTATGGAATGGATCATTCTTATTTATTAATGTTAAGATATATGGCAATTTTGGGAATAGCTATGGTTGCAGCCCCTGGAGCACCAGGTGGAGCTGTAATGAGTGCCCTACCATTTTTACCAGTTGTAGGAATTCCTTCAGAAGGAGAGCTTGCATCATTATTGATTACACTATATCTAACTCAAGATTCATTTGGAACCGCTGCAAATATATCAGGAGATACAGCAATCTCTATTGGTATAGATAAAATATTTAATAAACATATAGTTAAAAATGATGACTACAAAGACGGTTTCAATGATGAAATTATAAATGCTGAAGAAATTTAATTAAAAAACTAGGCTTTGCGCCTAGTTTTTTTGTGCTTAAAATTATTTATAAATTAGAAATTGGTAGGGAAACTTTTATTAGGCTTCCTTTGTCTTTGTCTAAAACTTTAATTTTTCCTCTATGAAGTTTTATTGTTTCTTTTACTAGAGAAAGTCCTAGTCCTGATCCTATTTCTTCATTTGCTTTTATTCTATAAAAGGCTTTGAAGATATTTTCTTTTTCGCTTTTTGCTATTCCTATTCCACTATCTTCTACGT
The DNA here is from genome assembly GCF_000311745.1 of Anaerococcus obesiensis ph10. Lineage (GTDB taxonomy): Bacteria > Bacillota > Clostridia > Tissierellales > Peptoniphilaceae > Anaerococcus > Anaerococcus vaginalis. Next base: position 64,014 of record NZ_HE978531.1, read on the forward strand.
ATATTTCTGCAAAATCTTTATTTTTTTTGGAATAAATTTTTACGAATCCATTATTGTTGTTGTATTTTATTGCGTTTTCTATCAAATTATAAAATACTCTATAGATTAGTAAATCACTTCCTTCTATATATATTTCTTGGCAAAGATTTTCTATGTTTATATTTTTTTTGTCGGATATAAATGATAAGTCTTGAATTGCCTCTTCAATTAAAGAGGAAAGCTCTATTTTTTCATTTCTTGTAACTGACCTTAATTCGCTTAAATCTAAAAGGCTTGTTACAAGTTTTGAAAGTCTATCTGATTCGTTTTTTATCATTGTTACAAGATTTTTAATTTCATCTTCATCCATATTTTCTTCTTCGAATAGGTCGATTTGTGAATTTATTATGGTAAGGGGAGTTCTCAACTCGTGAGCTGCTCTTGCTGTAAATTCTCTTTCATTTTTGTAGGATTCGTTTAATCTTTCTAGCATTTGGTTAAAAGATTTGGTTAATTTTTGAAATTCTTTTATTGGATTTTCTTTTACTTCGTAATCGGTTATATTTTTAAGCTGGATTTGCTCAATTTGATTTGAAAATTTATCAAGGGGTTCTAGAAATTTGCCACTTAGAAAGTAGGAAATTATTCCTCCAAAAATTGTAACTAAACTTGTTATTATCCAAGATTTTTTTGAAAAATTATTTTTTGTAATTGTGACTTGGTCTGAAAAATTTGTATCAAAATCGCCAATTTTATCCTTGTCAATATTTATATACAAATCTTCTTTGTTTTCCATCTTATCGACATATCCACCCAAAGAATCTATATAAAAATATGCGGTTTTGTTCATAAAAAAATTCATGGTTAAACTTGTAAGAGCTATCAAAATACTTGTTAAAATGGCGATTCGAAGTCTTAATGACATTTTTTTCATTTTATTTTCCTCAATAAATATCCTATTCCAATCCTATTTTCAATTGGATCATAGCCAAGTTCTTGTTTTAATTTTTTTCTAAGGGCAGATATATGCACCCTTATTGAATTGCTTAATAAATCAACGCTAGAATCCCAAACGTGGTCAATTAATTCTTCTTGGCTTACTGGCCTTCCTTGATTTAAAAGCAAGTATTCCAAAATTCCAGATTCTTTTCTTGTCAATTTTAATTCTTTGTCGTCTATAAAAATTGTCCTATTTTTACTATCAAATTTTATCTTGTCAAAAGAAAGCTCTGTATTATTTTGGATAAAGTTTCTTCTTGTAAGAGATCTAACTCTTGCTTTTAATTCGTCCAAGTGAAATGGCTTTTGCAAAAAATCATTTGCTCCGGCATCAAGACCTTCAACCTTATCTTGGATTTGACTTCTTGCAGATAGGATTAAAACTTTTGTTTCAACATCTTCTTTTCTCAAATTTTTCAAAATTTCCATTCCATCCATATTTGGAAGATTTAAATCTAAAACTATAAGATCATAAGATTCAATTTCTATCATTTCCATAGCATCAAAACCGTCAAAAGCGGATTCAACTTCATAACCTGCATCTTTTAAAGATTTATTTATTGTATTATTTAATATTTTTTCATCTTCTACTATTAATATTTTCATGTTTTCTCCTTTATAAGTATTATATCAAATCATAATAAAATATATGTTAAGAAAATCTTAACAGAAAATTTATATCTAATCTGTTATTATTAATTTGTAAAGAGGTGATTGATATAGAAATTAAGAAAAAGAAAAATATACAAATAGGATTTTTGATCCTTGCAATAGGTTTTATTTCTTATGGAGCCTTCCGTGGAGAAGTAGATACGGTTTTTAGCAAGGCGATAAAATTATGTCTGGAGTGTGTTGGAATTGGATAAGATTAGATCAAAAACTATAGCAAAATTTAGGTGGCTAATCCAAATTTTAGCAAGTCTTATGACAAATATTCACCTTCCTAATTTTTTAAAAGGAGTAATTTATAGGGGGAATATAAAAAAGATTTGCGTTCCTGGACTTAATTGCTATTCTTGCCCAGCAGCAACAGGAGCTTGTCCAATAGGAGCATATCAGGCAGTAGTTGGCTCATCAAAATTCAAATTTTCCTATTATATAAGCGGATTTTTGATTTTTGTTGGAGTAATGGTAGGAAGATTAGTTTGTGGATTTTTGTGTCCATTTGGTTTTATCCAAGAAATTTTACACAAGATTCCATGCAAAAAATTTTCAACAAAAAAATTAAAACCATTAAGATACATAAAATATTTGATACTTGTAGTTGCCGTTATTATTTTGCCAGTTCTTGTAGTAAATGAATTGGGAATGGGCAATCCATATTTTTGTAAGTATATTTGCCCAGCAGGAGTTCTAGAAGGAGCAATCCCGCTTTCCTTAGTAGACACATCAATAAGAGCAAGCTTAGGTTCATTATTTAACCTAAAACTTACAATTTTGATAATAACTGTAATCCTATCAATAATATTTTTTAGACCATTTTGCAAATGGATTTGCCCTTTGGGAGCATTTTATGCCCTATTTAATAAAATATCCCTATTCAAAATTAATTTTGACAACAACAAGTGCATATCCTGCAAAAAATGCGTAAAAGCCTGTAAAATGGATGTAGACGTTAGAAAAGACCAAAACCATACCGAATGTATAAGGTGTGGAATGTGTATCACATCGTGTCCAACCTGTGCCCTCAAATATCAATTTGGACTCGATAAGAAAAAAGAAGAAAATAAAAAAGAAAATTTAAAAGAAGACATTAAAGGAGAAAAAAATGAAATTTAAAAAAGTAAAAGTATTAGCATTATCAGCAACATTAGTATTAGCATTAACAGCTTGTTCAAAACAAGAAAACAAAGACAATATGAACTCAAATCCTTCATCAGTAGAAAAAGTTGAAAGTAATTCAAATAATTCAAATAAGATGGACGATAATAAAGCTAAAATTGACGAGTTGATGAAAAAACAAAATGACATCTTAGCTTCACACGATAAGCAATGGCAAGTAGCATTTTCAAAAGCAGATAAGTCAAGTGCAGAAGATAATAAAGATAAAGGATACGATGCATATTTAAAAGATTTAGTAGAAAAAGCAAAAGATGAATTATCCAAAGAAGACTATGAGCTTTTGACAAAAGACGTAGAAGAAATTGCAAAATTAGAAGAAGAAATTACAAAATTAAAAGCAGGAAACGAAAGCTCATCAAACAAAAAGGAAGATGGAGCAGTTTCAACAAAAGAATTAAAAAAATTCCCAACATTCAATTCAAAAGATTTTGATGGAAATGATGTTACAAAAGACATATTCAAAGATAAAAAATTAACACTCGTAAATTTCTGGTTTAACGGCTGTGCACCATGCGTAGGAGAGCTTCCAAAATTACAACAATTAAATGATGAAATAGAAAAAATAGGTGGACAAGTAATAGGAATAAATTCAGAAGCCAAAGTAGGTGAGGAAGATACAATAAAAGAAGCTAAAAAAATCCTAGAAAAACAAGGAGCAAAATACAAAAATATTACTATAGACAAAGATAGCGAACTTGAAAAATACACAGAAACAATAATGTCATATCCAACATCAATCCTTGTAGATAGCGAAGGAAATATAGTTGGAGATCCAATAGTAGGAGCAATAGACAAAGAAGACAAATACAAAGAAGTAAAAGAAATGATAGAAAAAATAATAAAAGACAAAATGTAGAAAATGAAAATTTTCGAATTTAGATTTATATTATCCTTCTTGATGAATCAAAAATACCAGAGTTTTAAAACTCTGGTATTTTTGTATTAATTTTTAAATTATTTATTTCTTGGATGTTCAATTGCTTCTTGAGCTGCTGCAAGTTTTGCAATTGGAACTCTAAATGGAGAACATGATACATAATCAAGTCCTACATTATATAAATATTTAACAGTAGTAGGTTCTCCGCCGTGTTCTCCACAAATTCCTAAGTGAAGATTTGGATTTGCTTTTTTACCACGTTCAACAGCAGTTTCAACTAAGAAACCAACACCTTTTTGGTCTAGAACTTGGAATGGATCTTTTGCAAAGATATCTTTGTCTAAGTAAAGATCCAAGAATTTACCAGCGTCATCTCTTGAAAGACCAAAAGTCATTTGTGTTAAGTCGTTTGTACCAAATGAGAAGAAGTCAGTAATTTCTCCAATTTGATCAGCTGTTATAGCAGCTCTAGGAATTTCAATCATTGTTCCTAATAAGTAGTCAATTTTCTTTCCTTTTTCTTCAAATACTTTTTCAATTTCTTCTCTTACTTGATTTTTTACATAAGCAAGTTCTTTAACATCAGATGAAAGTGGAATCATTATTTCTGGAACAACATTAATTCCATCTTCATGACAATGCATTGCAGCTTGAATTATAGCACGAGCTTGCATTTTTGAAATTTCGGGATATCTTACGCCAAGTCTTAGTCCTCTAAATCCAAGCATTGGGTTTACTTCTTCAAGATCTAAGATTCTCTTTTTAACTTCAGATATTTCCATATTTAAATCTTCAGCAAGAGTTCTAATTTCTTCTTGTCCTCTTGGTAAAAATTCGTGAAGAGGTGGATCAAGAAGTCTTACAGTAACAGGTCTTTCGCCCATTAGAGAATAAATTTGATAGAAATCATCTTCTTGCATTGGAAGAATTTTATCTAAAGCTTCTTTTCTTGTTTCGAAATTGTGAGCTAAAATCATTTTTCTAACTTGGAAAATTCTATCAGCCTTAAAGAACATGTGTTCAGTTCTACATAAACCAATTCCTTCAGCACCAAATTCTAAAGCTTGTTTAGCATCGTGAGGTGTATCTGCATTAGTTCTTACTTTCATATCACGATATTTGTCAACCCAGCTCATGAATTCTCCAAATGTACCTTCAAGTTTTGGATTTTCAGTTTCTAAAGCTCCAACGTAAATATTTCCAGTAGAACCATCTATTGAAAGTACATCTTGGTCTGAATATTTTTTGCCATCAATTCTTACGAATCTTTCATCTTCATTTACATATATTTCATGAGCACCAGATACACAACATTTTCCCATTCCTCTAGCAACTACAGCAGCGTGGCTTGTCATTCCGCCTCTTGCTGTAAGAATTCCAACTGCTGAAACCATTCCTTCAAGATCTTCTGGAGAAGTTTCTTCACGAACTAAGATTACATTTATACCTTTTGCAGCTCTTTTTTTAGCTTCTTTTGCAGTAAATGCAATGTAACCTACAGCAGCTCCTGGACTTGCTGCAAGACCTTTAGCAACAGGTTTATTTTCTTTTATAGATTTTTGAGAAAGTGTAGGGTGGAGTAGACCATCAAGATCTTTAGGATCAATTCTTAAAACTGCTTCTTTTTCATTAAGAAGTCCTTCATGAACCATATCAACTGCAACTTTTACTGCAGCATGAGCAGTTCTTTTACCGTTTCTTGTTTGAAGTAAGTATAATTGTCCTTCTTGGATTGTAAATTCCATATCTTGCATATCTTTGTAATGTTGTTCAAGTTTTTCTGCAGTATCATGGAATTGATCAAAAACTTCTGGTAATGAATCCTTTAATGTTGCAATTTCTTTTGGTGTTCTAACTCCAGCTACAACGTCTTCGCCTTGAGCGTTCATTAAATATTCACCAAATAATTTATTCTCACCAGTTGCAGGGTTTCTTGAGAAAGCTACACCTGTTCCAGAAGTTTCTCCCATATTTCCAAATACCATTGATTGAACATTTACAGCAGTTCCCATAGAATCATCAATATCATTTAATCTTCTATATAAAATTGCACGTTCATTATTCCAAGATGCAAATACAGCAGTAATAGCTTTGTCTAATTGTTCTCTTGGCTCTTGAGGGAAATCCTCTCCTTCAATATCTTTATAAACTTTTTTGTATTTTTCTACAACATCTTTTAAGTCGTTAGCATCAAGTTCAGTATCTTCTGTTACGCCTTTTTCAACTTTTTTTTGCACTAAGAACCTTTTCAAAATTATTTTTATTGATTCCCATTGCTACATCAGCAAACATTTGAATAAATCTTCTGTAAGAATCGTAAGCGAATCTTTCGTTGTTTGTTTTTTTGCTAAGACCTATAACAGCATCATCATTTAAACCAAGATTTAAAATTGTATCCATCATACCTGGCATAGAAATTGGAGCACCACTTCTTACAGATACAAGGAGTGGATCTTCTGTTGAACCAAAAGTTTTTCCATTATGTTCTTCTAAATCTTTGATGTGATTTGTAATTTCTTTTTTAAGATCTTCCCAGATTTTTTGATCTTCTTTGTAAAATCTTGCACATGCTTCAGTTGTAACCGTAAAACCGTATGGGACATTGATTCCCATATTTGTCATTTCTGCTAGATTTGCGCCTTTACCACCGAGCAAAGAGCGCATGTCCTTGTCGCCTTCGTTAAAATTGTAAACATATTTTTCAGTCATTTTTTTCCCCTTTCCTACTGTTAATATGATTAATTATTATATCAGACGTTTCTTCTATAGATTTATATGTAACATCAATCATGACACAATCTAAATCTTCCATAATCGCTTTGGCATAGTCCAATTCTTTTTGAATTGCTCTTATATCTGAATATTGACTTTTTCCAGATAAGCCCAAACTTTTAAGTCTTTCTTCCCTAAAAGACTTTAAAATATTTTTATCGATAGTTAGACCGAATATTTTCTTGCTATCAATTTCAAAAAGTTCATCGGGCAGGCTAGTATTTAAAAGTATAGGAATATTACAAACTTTATAGCCCTTGCTTGCCATATAAATTGATAATGGCGTTTTAGAAGAACGAGATACTCCAATTATTGCTATATCACAAGCTTTAAGTGACCTAAAATCTTTTCCATCGTCATATTTGATGGCAAAATCTAATGAATTTAATGTTTTAAATCGGTCAGTTTCATAAAGGGACTCTTCAGAAAAAGCATATTTTGGTTCTAATTCAAGTTTTTTAGAAATAGTCCTTATGGAATAGCCGGTTATATCAACATAAGTAATATTATTTAGCTCACAAAAATCATTGATATAAACATTCATCCTTGAATCTTGAAAGGAGTGATAGATAATGAAATTATCGCAAGTTTCAATTATAAAATTTAATATATCTTTAAGAGAATCTATATCTCTTACATCTGGATATATATTTGTAATTGATTCAACATTAAATTGACTAAGAGATACTTTTACAATTTTTTCTGTAGCGTATCCACTTGTGTCAGAGATAATGTTTACACTAAGCTTCATCCTGTCACCTCTTTAATATAAGATTCTATTAATATTATAGCATTTTTAATCAAAAATCCAAGAGCTGAAAACATTTTTCAATCATTAAAACTAATAATTATTAATATTTTACAAATATATTATTTGAATTTTCAACATTAACTTTTACAAGTGAAATTGACAAAAAAATAATTTAAAATATAATAAGAAAAAGAATTGAATAATAAACTTTGACAAAAAGGAGTAGTAGGGGAAATTTTTTAGAGAGAAGACGGATGCTGAAAGTCTTTAAATTGAAACTATGAAGGTTGTTTTGAAATAGTTTAATGTAGCATGCATGAATGCAAATAAGAGCCTTTTTTTAAAAAAAGGAAGATAGGTGGTAACGCGATAATCTCGTCCTTGAGAATTGTGTTACTTTTTTTATTATTTATTTTTAATTTTATATTTTGAAAATAAGGAGAAATTATGCAAACAAAATACGAACCACAAAAATTTGAAAAAGAAATTTATAAAAAATGGGAAGAAGGTGGATATTTTAAGGCAAGAGTTAATGAAAATAAAAAACCATTTACTATTGTTATGCCACCACCAAATATTACAGGAAAATTACACTTGGGCCATGCCCTAAACAATACAATTCAAGATATTATTATTAGATATAAAAGAATGCAAGGTTATGAAGCTTGTTGGATTCCAGGAACAGATCACGCATCTATTTCGACTGAGGCAAAAGTTGTAGAAAAAATAAAAAACGAAGGAAAATCAAAAGATGAACTTGGTCGTGATAAATTTTTGGAAGAATGTTGGGATTGGACAGAAGAATACGGTGGAACAATCAAAAGACAATTAAGAACTGTAGGAGTTTCTTGCGATTGGGATCGTGATTCTTTTACTATGGATAAAAATCTTACAAGAGCTGTAAGAAAAGTTTTCAAAAAAATGTATGATGAGGGATTAATTTATAGGGGAAATAGAATTGTAAATTGGGATCCTGAAGCAAAAACTGCTCTTTCTGATGCAGAAGTTTATCACAAAGACCAAGAAGGACATTTGTGGTATATAAAATATTTCTTTGAAGATAGTAATGATTTTATAACAATTGCTACAACAAGGCCTGAAACAATGCTTGGAGATTTGGCTGTTGCTGTAAATCCAGAAGACGAAAGGTTTAAAGATAAAATTGGGAAGAATTTAATTTTGCCACTTGTAGGCAGAAAAATTCCTTTGATTGAAGATTCTTATGTTGATATGGAATTTGGTACAGGTTGTGTAAAAATCACTCCATCTCATGACCCTAACGATTTTGAAGTTGGAAAAAGACATAAGCTTGGTCAATGCGTAGTTATTGATGAAGGTGCAAAAATTAAAGAAGGGTATGGAAAATATTCTGGTCTTGATAGGTATGATGCTAGAAAACTAATTATTGAAGATTTGGAAAAAGAAAATCTTTTGGTAAAAACTGAAACAATTGAGCATGCAGTAGGATATAGTGAAAGAACAAATGTTGTAATTGAACCATTAATTTCAAAACAATGGTTTGTTAAAATGGAAGATTTGGCAAAGGATGCAATCGAAGTTTATAAAAATGGAGATTTAAATTTAATCCCAGATTCTTTGGGAAAAACCTACATGAATTGGCTAGAAAATATTAGAGATTGGTGTATTTCTAGACAATTATGGTGGGGTCACAGACTTCCAGTTTTCTATACAGAAGATGGAGAAATTATTGTTTCGGAAGATGATCCAGATGAAAATGGATATTTGGATGGGAAAAAAGTCACTCAAGAAGAAGATACTCTAGATACTTGGTTTTCATCAGCTCTTTGGCCTTTTGCAACTTTAGGTTGGCCAGAAGAAACTGAAGATTATAAATATTTCTTCCCAACAGATATTCTTGTAACAGGTTATGATATTATATTTTTCTGGGTTATAAGAATGGTATTTTCTTCACTTTACAATACAAATAAAACTCCTTTTGACCACGTACTTTTCACAGGACTAATTAGAGATCCACAAGGAAGAAAGATGAGTAAGTCTCTTGGAAATGGAGTTGATCCAATTGATGTTGTAAATAAATACGGAGCAGATGCTTTAAGATTTACAATTATTACAGGAAATTCTCCTGGAAATGATATGCGTTACGATGAAAAAAGAATTGTAGCAAGCAGAAATTTTGCCAATAAATTGTGGAATGCTACAAGATTTGTATTGATGAACGTTGATGAAAATGATGATATCGAATTTAAAAATTTAGATTTAAGTCTTGAAGATAAGTGGATTTTAAAAAGATTAAACAATGTTGTTGAAGAAGTTTCTAAAAATCTTGATAAATATGAAATTGGTCTTGCTGCAAGCAGAATTGAAGATTTTATTTGGGAAGAATTTTGCGATTGGTATATTGAATTTGCCAAGGAAAGATTAAATTCTGATGATGAAAATAAAAAAGCTACAGTTAAAAAAGTTTTGCTTTATGTTTTAAAAGATATGATTTCACTTCTTCATCCATTTATGCCATTTATTACTGAAGAAATTTATAAGCAATTACCAAATAAAAAAGATATGCTTATAGTTGAATCTTGGCCACAAGTTAGGGATGATTTTAATTTTGATAGCGAGGCAAGGGTTGTTGATGGAGCAATTGAAGCTATAAAAGCTATAAGAAATCAAAGACAAACTTTAAATCTTGGATCAAAAACAAGACAAGATTTGATAATTTACTCATCTGATGAAAATACAAGAAATTTCCTAGAAATTTTGAAGGGACAATTTGTAAATCTTTCAAAATCTGGAGAGATTTCAATTATAAGCGAAGATAAAGAAGTTGAAGATGCGGTTAGTTTGATTTTTAATGATTTTAAAATTTATATTCCTTTAGAAAATTTAATTGATTATGATAAGGAAAGAAAAAGATTAAAAGATGAAATCAAAAAATTAGAATCCGAAATTAAAAGAGCTGAGGGCAAACTCAACAATCAAGGCTTTGTTTCAAAAGCGCCAGAAGCAGTTGTAAATGAAGAACGTGAAAAATTAGAAAAATATAAAGACTTACTTGAAAAAACTCAAGAATCTTACAAGGAAATAGAAGATAAATAATGTATAAAGATTTTGCTTATATTTATGATAAATTATCTTTTGACCTTGATTATGAAAAATATGCAGAAAATATAAAATCTTTGGTTATTAAAAATAATATAAAAAAGAAAAAATGTTAGAGTTAGCATGCGGAACGGGCATGCTAACCAATCATTTTTTTGATTTTTTTGAAAAAATTGACGCCTTAGACTTATCAAAATCTATGCTTGAAGTTTTTTCGAAAAAATTTCAAGAAGAAAATGTATCTTTGTATAATTATAATATGGTAAATTTTCAAAATGAAAATTCCTATGATTTAATTGTAATCTTGCTTGATTCTATAAATTATATTTTGGATGAAAAAGATTTGAAAAAATTAATAGAAAATTCTTATAAAAATTTGAAAAAAGGTGGACTTTTGATTTTTGATATAAATTCAGAATATAAAATGGAAGAAGTTTTTGGCTCAAAATCTTATATTTATGAGTATGAAGATATTTTTTATACTTGGGATAATATTAAAGATGGCGATATAATTGATATGGAATTAAACTTTTTTGTTGAAAATGAGGACGGAACTTACCAAAGAATTATTGAAAATCAAGTTGAAAGAATTTATTCTGTAGATTTTATGAAAAAAGTTTTAAAAGAAAATAATTTTTCTGAAATTGAAATTTTTGATGAAGATACAATGCAAGAAATCAAAGATGATACTTTGAGAATTTTGTTTAAGGCTAAAAAGGAGTGAATATGGAAGGAAAAGTTAAATTTTTTGATGAGAAAAAAGGATTTGGTTTTATAGAATCAGAAAGTGGCGACTATTTTTTCCATTATTCTGAAATAATTTCTGACAAAGAATATAAAACTATAGAAAATGGTGCAAGGGTTGAATTTGATGTGAAAGATTTGGGCAGGGGAGATACTGCCTTTAATGTGAAAAAAAGGAGTTAAGATGAAATATTTTATTTTGATTTTGTTTTTGATTTTTCTTCCTCAAATTTATTATTTGTATAGGAAAAAAACTTATCTTGATTTAAAAAATGGTTCAAGATTTTTTATCAAAGAAGAAAGTATGATTAATGACAATAGGTGTAAGGTGATTTTGACAAATTCTGATGGTTTTGATATTTATGCTAACCGTTTTGATGTTGAAAATCCAAAAGCTGTTGTTCAAATTGTTCATGGTATGCTTGAACATTCACTTAATTATTTGCATTTTATTAAATTTTTAAATGAAAGAGGTTATGCTGTTATCATTTCTGATAATAGGGGACATGGAAAATCTATTTCTGAAAATCATCCTTCTGGATTTATTAAGGAAAAAGATGAGCTTGTTGACGATCAATTTGTTATAAATAAATATATTAGAATGTATTACAAGGACAAAAAAATTTATATGATAGGTCATTCTATGGGATCTTTGATTTGTAGAAATTATTTGCAAAAATATGATGATACAATTGATAAATTAGTTTTGACAGGAACTGTAGCTTATATTCCAATAGCAAGTCTTGGAATTTTTATTGGAAATATTGTAACATTTTATTTGGGAGAAAAAAGAAAATCTAAAATTCTTGATAAACTTTCTGGAATTTCATCAAAAGATCCATCTTGGATTTCCTATAATGAAGAAAATGTAAAGATTAAAAACAATGACCCAATGCGCCTTGAAGGATTTTTGGCAAGAAGTAATGTTTGCCTGTTTACTCTTGTAAATAATTTAAACAAGAAAAATAAATTTAAGCTAAAAAATAAAAATTTACAAATAGCTTCATTTAATGGAGTTGATGATGACGTTACTGGTGGAGATAAGGGACTATTGAATACAAAAAATATTTTATCTTCTATTGGTTACGAAAATTTATATTTCAAAACTTACGATCACATGAAACATGAAGTTTTAAATGAAGATGAAAGATTTGAAGTTTTTGAAGATATTGATATGTTTTTTAAAAAATGAGTTTAGGCTCATTTTTTTAATGTGATAGGAAAAAATGATTTTTAAAATAGGGAAATAAAATGATTGAAGAAGAGCTTATTAGATTAAGAAGACATTTTCACAAATATGCCGAACCTGCTTGGATGGAATTTTTGACTACTGCAAAAATTATTGAAGAGTTGAAAAATTATAATCTCGACCTTTATTATGGAAAAGAAATTTATTTCAATAAAAGGATGGGACTTCCAGAAAAATCAATTCTAGAGTCTTATAAAAATTCCATTTCTATTTCTGATATAGAAAAAAAGGAAGAAATTTTGGATTCTTACACAGGTCTTATCGCTGTTTTGGATACGAAAAAAATTGGACCAAATATTGGATTTAGATTTGATATAGATGCAAATGAACTTTGCGAAAGTAATTCACTTGGACATTTGCCAAATATTTTAAATTTTTCATCAAAAAATTCTTTTGCCATGCACGCTTGCGGTCACGACGCTCACATGTCAATTGGGATTGAGCTTGCAAAAATTCTTGCATCAAATATAAAAAAATTAAAAGGAAAAATTATTTTTATTTTTCAACCAGCAGAAGAAGGAGTAAGAGGAGCTTATTCTCTAATGAATAATCCGATTATAGATAAACTTGATTATTTGGCGGGCATGCATATTGGAATGGACGTAAAAAGTGGAGAAATTGGTGTGGGAAGTCATGGATTTCTTGCTACAAAAAAAATTGATATTATTTTTAAAGGCAAGGCATCTCATGCTGGAGCAAGTCCCGAAAAAGGTCATAATGCACTTTTGGCTGCATCAAGTGCAGTTTTAAATTTTAATAGTCTTGCTCAACATTCTATGGGAGAGGCAAGAATTAATGTTGGGAAATTAAATGCAGGAAGTGGAAGAAATATAATAGCTAATAAGGCGAAAATCGAAATGGAGATTAGGGGAGAAAATGATCATATAATTTCTTATTTATACGATGGAGTAAATAGAATCGTTGAAGGCTCAGCTATCTCTTATGATTGTTCTTATGAAATAGAAATAAAGGGACAAGCTCCATCACTTATTTCTTATGATGAAGAATTTATAAAAAATCTTAGAAATTATTATAAAGAAAAATCCTACAAACTTGTAGATGCAAATTTGAAAGGCTCTGAAGATATTGCTTATTTATTAAATGAAGTGAGAAAAGCTGGTGGCAAGACAGTTCATTTTATTTTAGGCTCAAATTTAAAAGACAGCCATCACAGCGAAGAATTTGATATTAACGAAAAAGATATGCTAAGAGGAGTCAACCTAATGGTAGATTTTGTAAAATATATAGAAAAAATTGATAAGATTGATTATGAAAGGGTAGAAAATGAAAATATTGCTTACAGGATTTGATCCTTTTGATAAAGAAAAAATAAATCCATCAATTGAACTTGTTAAAAAAGTTGAAGAAAAAATTGAAGGCGCCCAAATTTTTAAAATAGAAATTCCAACAGTTTTCAAAAAATCAGGAGAAATTTTGGAAGAAAATATTAAAAAAATAAGGCCAGATGTAATTTTGTGTATTGGGCAAGCTGGAGGAAGAAGCTCTATTTCTGTTGAAAGAATTGCAATTAATATTGATGATGCAAGAATTTCTGATAATGATGGTAAAAAACCGATTGATGAAAAAATAAGAAGAGACGGAGAAAATGCTTATTTTTCAAATCTTCCAATTAAAAAAATTGTAGAAGAGATAAAAAAGAAAAAATTCCAGCAGAAATTTCAAACTCAGCAGGAACTTTTGTATGTAATCATTTGATGTATGAGGCCTTGTATTTGGCAAAAAAATATAAAAATATAAGAGCAGGATTTATCCATATTCCATATTTACCAGAACAAGTTTTAAATAAAGCGAACACACCTTCAATGGATTTGGAAAATTCTTTAAAAGCAATAAATATTGCCATAAAAACTATAATAAACCATGACGGAGAAGATTTGAAAATTTCTGATGGAAAAATTTCATAATTTTTGTAAAAAAGCAAGTTTTGTACTTGCTTATTTTTTTGTTATAATGAAAAAGATTAGTGATAAAATAAATAATATTATTAATAAAATAAATATAAATTTTCTTAAAGGAGTTCTTATGAAACTTGAAATAAAAAATCTTTCCAAAAAATTTGGCAAAAAAGAAGTTTTGAAAAATATAGATTACACTTTTGACCAGGGGGTTGTTTATGCCCTTTTGGGAAGAAATGGTGCAGGAAAAACTACACTTTTTTCTTTGATTAGTGAGCAAATAAAAAAAGATTCTGGAAATATTTTTCTTCTTGATGAAAATGAAAAGAAAGAACTTGATTTTAGGGATGTATTTTTTATGGTGGCAGAGCCAGATCTTCCCAAATTTCTTACAGGGCGAGAATTTATAAAATTTTTTGTAGAGGCAAACAAAGAAATAATAAAAGATTTTAAGTCTGTCGAAGAATATTTTTCTCTTGTGGATTTTGACATGGAAGATGCCGATAGATTAATTCAAGATTATTCAACGGGAATGAAAAACAAACTTCAAATGCTTATGTTTTTGATTTTAAAACCAAAGGTAATTTTGATGGATGAGCCGCTTACAAGTCTTGATGTAGTTGTTCAACTTGAAATGAAAAAAATAATTAGAGATATTCACAAAGACCATATAATTATTTTTTCAACCCATATTTTGCAACTAGCAAAAGATATTTGCGATGATATTGTTCTTCTCCATGACAAAAATTTACAAAAAGTTGATAAAAAGGTTTCAGAAGATAAGGATTTTGAAGATAAAATAATAAAGCTTTTGACAAGCAAAAATATTGAAAATATTGATATAAATTTAGATGATGAAAATTTGGGTGATAAAGATGAGTAGGTATTTTTCAAAATTTCTATTAATTGAAAGAATAAAGATCACCAAAGTTTTTAATGGAATGGTTTACGGTATAAGAAAAATTCCAATAATTGGAAAGCACTTGGGAGATAAGTATTATTTTTATGATTTAAAAGAAATTGTAAATACATTTGTTCCGATTTTTTCTATAATTTGGCAATTTATCAAATCGATTTTAACTTTTGGATTTGCAATAATAATTTCAAGGACTATGTTAAAATTTTTATTTGAAATTTCTGATAAATCTCCCTTATTTTTTAGGGAAAATTTTGATTTAAGTCTGGGAGCAGTTCTTCTAACTTGTATTCCTTTTGTTTTTTATATAACAAATATGATTACATCATCAATGCTAACAGATAATGGAAATGTATTTTCAGATTTAAGTAAAAATTTTAATTTTTTTCCAAATGATTTGGCGCACATATTTTTGTATTTACAGCCATTTTTAATTTTTATTGGAAGAACTTTGGGATTTGTGATTTTTGGAAAAATATTTGCAAATATTAATCCTATCTATACATTTTTATTTAGTCTTGGTATTTATTTTTATAATATAAATATTACAGGATTTTGGACAAAAATATATGAAAAAAGAGAAAAATCATTTTTTGAAGATAGACCTTTTTTACAAATCATTTTGATTTTAATTTTGGATTTGCTAATAAGTTTGATAGCTCTTGTTATAAAGTTTGATTTTAAAATCCTAAGTCTTGGATTTTTCTTTATTAATTTAAGTTTATTTCCATTTGCAGTGAAATATTTTAAAAATTTCAAGGGCTATGACAAAATAATCGAAAAAACAATAAATGTATATAAAATTGCGGTTAAAGATGCGAAAAATATTCAAGATGGTGTAGTAAAAATTGAAAATAAAGATATAAATAAAAAAGAAAATATTAAGGGAGAAGGCTTTGTCTATCTAAATAAGATATTTTTTAAAAGACACAAAAGACATCTTTTAAAGCCAACTTTAATAAAAAGTGGAATTTTTCTTATTATAGGAATTGGTGGATTTTTATTTGCATCAAGCCTTACAATGAAGGCAAAAGAAATTTATAAAATCTTAATATTTATAATTCCAATAATTTCATATATTTTATTTAAACAAGATATAATACTAATGGCATTTTATAAAAACTGCGACTCTTCGCTTTTGTATTACAATTTTTATAGGGAAGATAAGAATTTGTTGAAAATGTTTTGGCTAAGATTAAATTCGATTTTTAAACTTATGCTTATTCCTATGGGAGCTATGTTTGTAATTTATATTGGATTTGCAATAAAATTTTTGATTAAAACTGATTTAAATTTATTATTGCCGATTTTTTATATCCTGTTAAATGCAATATTTTTTACAGTTTTGCCCTTGTTTCAATATTATATAATCCAACCCTTTGACAAGGAAGGAAAACAAAAATCTGTAGTTTTAGTTTTAATGAATATATTTTTGTATTATATTTTTATATTTGGACTTCCAGCTTTGGCAACAAAAATTGGAGAGATTAAATTTATGTTAATAATTTCAATTTTTATGGTTGCCTTTGTAGGGCTTGCAAGTTTTTTAATATATAAATTTGCACCAAAAACCTTTAAAATTAAGCAATAAAAAAGACCCTGCTGGGTCTTTTTATTTGTTTTCTTCTATATATTCAACTTTTTCCTTTTGCATTATTGAATCAGGAATCATTTTGCTTGTTACATATATTAAAAATGGGAGGACAATAGCATCATCCAAAATCCCCAAAAATGGAATCATATCATTTACAAAATCAGCGGGCATTACTGCATATAAAATTGCTCCAAGTCCCAAAATTTTTGCAAGTTTTGGAGTTTCTTTATTTCTCATTGCCTTAAAATAGACTGGTATGAAATTTTTGATTTTTGTAAATTTATTTATCATTATTTATCCCTTACTTTCTTTTTAAAATAAAATTTAAAGTATTCTTATTTTCATTTTAATTATACTTTAAATTTTACACTTGTAAATTAATTATATTAATTTTAAATTTTAAAAAAATCCTACAAGAATAGTATATTATGATTTTTTTAAATTTCAAGTTATAATATATAAAAGGAGTTATTATGGCGTTAAAAGTTATTGATATAGATATTTTAAAATTAAATGTAGATGCAATTGTAAATGCTGCGAACGTAGACTTGGTTGAAGGTGGCGGAATTTGCGGGCAAATTTTTGAAAAAGCAGGAAGAGAAAAGTTAAAAAAAGCTTGTCAAAAATTATCCCCAATTAAACCAGGCGAGGCTGTGATTACAGATGGATTTAAACTTTATCAAAAATATATAATCCATGCAGTAGGCCCTGTTTATAATGAAATGTATAAGGAAGCTTGTCAAAAAATCCTTCAAGATGCCTACAAAAATTCTTTAAATATTGCCAAGAAAAAAGGAATAAAGTCTATAGCTTTTCCCTTAATTTCATCAGGAATTTATGGCTATCCTGACAAAGATGCTTTTATAATTGCAAAAAATACAATAGATGAATTTTTAAAAGATAATGAAATGGAAGTTTACCTATCAACTTATGGGAAAAATATTTTATCTTTAATTATGGGATAAGCAAATTAATTTATTTCATTTTTGAAAAATAAAAAAATGCCGATAAAATTAAATATTTTTACAAAAAAAGAATTAGCCTTTTGCCTAAGAGCTAATTCTTTTTTCTTTATAAACATTCAATTCAATCATAAAATCGTTATTTAAAACTTGTCTTATACAAGTATAACTTTGATTCCTAAACTTTCGGCATATTCTAAAATACTTCTTGGCATAGAGCTATCTGTTATCAGAATATCTATATTTTCTATTGTTCCTATTTTAAAATTTGCGGTTTTTGAAAATTTGCTTGAATCGCATACCAAAATATTTTTGCTTGTAGATTCATTTATCATATATTGGTTTATTTCAACTTCATCTATAACTGACGTAGTTAATTCTCCGCTTTCAGATACACCAGAAATTCCTAGGATTGAAATATCTGATGCAACAGTTTTGAGATTATTTAAAGCAAAAGTACCGGTAAGTGCGTTTTTTGGATAAGAAACCCTGCCGCCAGTTAAAATCACATTGACTAAGGGGTCTATATCAATATAAGATGCTTTTGCGTTATTTGTTATAACATTTATCCTTTTATTTTTGAGATATTTTAAAACTCCTAGGGCTGTCGATGATGAATTTATAAAAATATCATCATTTTCTTTTATAAAATCGGCACATTTTTTTGCGATTTTTTCTTTGTTATTTTCAATAGTTAGATTTTTACAGCTGTTGGATTCGTTATATTCTGCTCCTCCATAAAATCTTTCTATTTTTCCTATTGATTGAAGATAATCCAAATCTCTTCTTATTGTTATTTCAGAAACTTTAAATATTTCGACAAGCTCATTTGTTTTTGCTTGTTTATTATCCTTTATAAATTTTAATATATTATTTCTTCTGTTATTTACGATTGTTTTTTTAATTTTCATAACTACCTCTCTTTAAATGATAACCTATACTTACAAAAAAATCAAAAGAATCCATTAATTTGATTAGAATTTTAAAAAAAACCTTTCTAAATTATAAAAAAATCAAATAACGAAAGAAACAATCGTAAAATATATGCAAAAATGTGTTTTTTATGCTTGACCGTTCAAAATAATTATTATATTATAATATCAAAGAAAAAAAGAAAATGAAAAATTGGAGGTATTAATGAGCAAAGTTGACGAAATCACAAGAGAAAATTGGATTTTAAATGCTTTTCCAGAATGGGGAACGTGGCTAAATGAAGAAATTGATGAAGAAGTTGTAGAAAAAGGCACATTTGCTATGTGGTGGATAGGATGTACTGGTATTTGGTTTAAAACTGAAAATAATACTAACATAGCTGTGGATCTTTGGTTTGGTAATGGAAAGAGAACAAAAAAAGTTAAAGAGATGCAACCATATCATCAAATGAGAAATATGACTGGTGGAAAAGCTCTTCAACCAAATTTAAGAGCAAATCCAATTGTCTTTGATCCTTTTGCAGTTAAAAATGTTGATGCAGTTTTATCTACTCATTATCATAATGATCATATTGATCCTTTCTTTGCTGCAGCAGTTTTGAAAAATTGTCCAGAAGATGTTCCTTTTATAGGTCCTGAAGAATCTGTAAAAAAATGGTTGTCTTATGGTGTTCCAGAAGAAAGATGCAAAATGGTTAAACCAGGAGATGAAATTAAAATTAAAGATACTACTATAGTTGTTTTGGACAGTTTTGATAGAACTTGTTTGGTTACTACTGAAGTAGGAGAAGATATTGAAGGAGTTTGTCCTACAAATATGGATCAAAAGGCTGTAAATTATTTAATAAAAATGCCAGCTGGTAGCGTATATCATACAGGTGATTCTCATTTTTCAATTGGTTTTGCAGAAGTTGGAAAAAAATATGACGTAGATATTGCGTTTGGTTCTTATGGAGATAATCCTGTTGGAAATCAAGACAAGATGACTTCAATTGATATTTTAAGAATGGCTGAATCAGTAGGATGCGAAGTTGTAATTCCAATTCACTATGATGTTTGGACTAACTTCAAAGCTGATCCTAAAGAAATAAAATATTTATGGCAATATAGAAAAGATAGGTCAAAATATAAATTCCATCCATATATTTGGGATGTAGGTGGCAAATACGTATGGCCTAAGATGAAAGATGAATTAGAATTTAGATATAGACCTGGATTTGAAGATGCATTTGATAATGAAAGGAATGTTCCTTTTAAATCTATTTTGTAAAATAATAAGTGCTGTCAAATTTTTGGCAGCGCCTACATATAAGTGAGGATAATAATGATTAGTGAAATTATTGAAAAGGGTTTATTTGATTTTTATGATAAAATCGATACCTGGCAAGATGCTATTATAAAATCTTGTAATAAGCTAGTGGAAAAGGATATTGTAGATGATTCGTATGCTAAACAAGTTATAGAAACAGTTGAAAAATATGGTCCATACATAGTTTTAATTCCTGGAGTTGCCATGCCACATTGTCAAGAATGTGCTGATGGAGTGAAAGATACTGCTGTAGCTTTTATGAAAGTAGAAAATCCAGTTGTATTTGATGAAAATGATAGGGATAAGGATGCGAAAATATTTTTTACAATAGCAAGTGAAAATAATGAAAAACATTTGGAAAATATAGCACAACTTTCTGATATTTTGTGTGATGAAGAAATAGTAGAAGCTTTTAATCAAGCTAAGAACGTAGATGATTTAATAAAAATTTCAAAAAAATATAATATTTAGGAGAAAAATATGGATATAATTTTAAGTATTTTAAATGGATTTGTAAAAAATATTCTCACAAAACCAGCGTTTTTTATAGGATTTTTGGTTTTAATTGGTTATTTGTTAGATGGAAAAAAATGGTATGAAGCTTTAGCTGGTTTTATTAAGGCTACTGTAGGATATATGATTTTGATGGTAGGTTCTGGTGGACTTGTTTCAACATTTAGACCGATTCTTACAGGACTAAAGGACAGATTTAATATTTCTGCAACTGTAATAGATCCTTATTTTGGACAAAACGCAGTTACTGAAGGTATGGAACATTTAGGTAAATCATTTTCTCAAGTAATGATTTTGTTATTGGTTGCCTTTATTGTAAATATTATTTTGGTAAGATTAAAAAATATTACAAAAATGAGAGCTGTTTTTACAACAGGACACGTACAAATGCAACAAGCTGCTACAGCTTTTTGGTTAATAGTTTTTTGCTTTCCAAAGTTAGGACAAACTCCTATACTTGTTATAATGGCAATTCTTTTAGGACTTTATTGGGCTGTTGGTAGTAACTTAACAGTTGAAGATACACAACGCTTAACTGATGGGGCTGGTTTTTGTATAGCTCACCAACAAATGTTTGGTATTAGACTTGCTTGCTGGTTAAGTGATAAATTATTTGCAAATAAAAAAGATCAAAGTAAAGATATTGATGATATAGAACTTCCTGGATTTTTGTCAATTTTCAATGAAAATATGGTAGCAACTGCTATACTAATGACTTTATTCTTTGGAATAATCCAAGGTGTTTTGGGAAAAGAATATTTAGTAGCTCAAGAAGCTTTAACAATGGAAGATAATTTCTTCTTCTATATACTTCAATCATCATTTAGTTTTGCTGTAAATTTAGCTATTTTACAATTAGGAGTTAGAACTTTCGTTGGAGAGTTGACTGCATCATTTGATGGAATTCAAAATAAACTTTTACCAGGAGCTCTTCCAGGAATAGACTGTGCTGCAGTTTTCGGATTTGGTGCAGCAAATGCTGTTACAATTGGATTTATGTTTGGTGCTTTAGGTCAATTTTTAGCAATAGCAATCCTATTTTTACTAAAATCTCCTACATTAATAATTGCAGGATTTGTACCTTTATTTTTTGATAATGCCGTAATTGGGGTATATGCTAATAATAGAGGAGGATATAAAGCAGCTTTCTTGATGCCATTTATATCTGGACTAATTCAAGTATTTGGTTCTGCTTTTATAGCAACATATACAGGACTTGCTCAATATGGTGGATACTTAGGAATGTTCGACTGGGCAACAGTATGGCCAGCATTTACAGTATTGATTAATAATATCCAATATGTTGGTGTAGCAATAGTAGCAATTTTCTTGATAGTTATACCTCAAATTCAATACAAAAAGAACAAAAAAGGTTATTTCATGATAACTGAGGATTACGAAAAGTACAAAGAAACAATTGAAAACAAATAGGAGGAAAAAATGAAAGTAATAGTAGCGTGTGCAAATGGAGCTGGAACTTCTTTAATGATGATGAATAAAATCAAACAAGCATTTAAAGAGTTGGATTATAAAGGAAAACTTGATATATCTCATTGCTCCTTGTCAGAAGGAAAATCTACAGGTAGAAATGCTGATGTTATATTCTGTGCTATTAATTTCACCAAAGATTTTGATGCGTTAAAATCAAAAGGTGTTGAAATAATTGGAATGAAAAATATTCTTTCTAAAGATGAAGCTATTGAAAAGATTAAAGAACATAATCTTTTAGAAAAATAAGTTGGTTAAAATGCTAGAAGATATAAAAGAAAGGGTCTACAAGGCAAATTTATTATTGCCAAAATATGATCTAGTTAAATTTACTTGGGGAAATGTTTCAGAAATCACTCCAGATAGAAAATATGTTGTAATAAAACCATCAGGTGTTGATTATGATAGCATGAAAGCAAGTGATATGATTGTTGTTGATTTAGATGGAAATATCGTAGAAGGTAATTTAAAACCTTCTAGCGATACTCCAACACATCTTGAACTTTATAAAAAGTATAAAGAAATTGGTGGTATAACTCATACTCATTCAAGATGGGCAACAATTATGTCACAAGCAAAGCTTGATATAAAAGCTATGGGAACAACTCATGCAGATTATTTTTACGGAAGTATTCCTGTAACAAGAGATATGAAAAAAGAAGAAATCAAAAATGACTACGAAAAAAATACTGGTCTTGTAATAATAGAATGTTTTGAAGAAAAAAATATTTCTCCAAAAGATGTGCCAGCTGTGTTGGTAGCAAATCATGGCCCATTTGTGTTTGGAAAAGATGCAAATGATTCAGTATTTCATTCAGTAGTCTTAGAAGAAGTTGCTTTTATGAATTGGCACTTAGTTTCTCTTGGAAAAAATGAATCTATGAGTGATAATCTTCTTGATAAACATTACCTAAGAAAACATGGAAAAGATGCTTATTATGGACAAAATTAATCTAGGAATATACGAAAAGGCTCTGCCAAATAGATTAGATATAAATGAAAAATTAAAACTTGCAAAAAAAATAGGATTTAATCAGTTAGAAATTAGCATAGATGAGTCAGATGAAAAATTAAATAGGCTTACAAATGGTTTTTCCAAAAAACTTCTAAAGGCACAAATTGATAATGACATGAGAGTAAGGACAATGTGTTTGTCAGGACATAGAAAGTATCCTTTTGGTTCAAATGACGAACAAATCAGAAAAAAAAGCCTTGACATTATGCAAAAAGCTTTAGAATTTGCTGATATTAATTCTATAAAAATAATTCAACTTGCAGGTTATGATGTTTATTACGAAAAATCAAATGAAAAAACAAAAAATATTTTATAGAAAATTTATTTAAAGCGGTGGACTTTGCATCAAAATATGGAGTTATACTTGCTTTTGAAACCATGGAAACAGAATTTATGGATACTGTAGAAAAAGCTATGGAATATGTTAATCTTGTTGATAGTCCATATCTTGGAATATATCCAGATATTGGCAACTTAAAAAACGCATCTGTAAAATATAACAAGGATGTAGTTGAAGACATAAAAAAAGGCAAGGGACATATTTTTGCAGCTCACCTTAAAGAAACAAATCCTGGAATTTATAGGGATATGCAATTTGGATCTGGTGGTCATACAGAATATGAAAGATGTATAAAAGAATTAAAAAATCAAAAAGTTCAAATCTATACTGGCGAATTTTGGGATCATGGAGAAGAAAATTATAAGGAAATAATAAAAAATTCTTACGAATTTTTAAGTGAAAAACTAAAATAAGGAGAAAGTTATGGCAAAACCAAAACTACAAATAGCGCTTGATAGTCAATCTTTAAGTGAAGCTCTAGTTACAGTTAGAGAAGTTGGAGATGTAGTAGATATTTTAGAAGTTGGAACTGTACTTTGCTTGCAAGATGGTATGGAACCTGTAAGAGCAATAAGAGCTTTATATCCAGAAAAAACAATTCTTGCAGATACAAAATGTGCAGATGCTGGAAAAACTGTCGCTAAAAATTGCAAAGATGCAGGAGCTGATTGGATGACTGTTATCTGCTGTGCAACAATACAAACAATGCAAGCGGCTAACAAAGAAATAGACGAACTTCAAGTAGAATTATATGGAGATTGGACATTCGATCAAGCAAAAGATTGGAAAAATATTGGAATAGAACAAGTTGTTTATCATCAATCAAGAGATGCCCTTCTTAGTGGACAAAGCTGGGGAGATAAAGATTTAGATAAAATTAAAAAATTGGTAGAAATGGGCTTTAAGGTTTCAGTTACAGGTGGGCTTGATGTAGATACTCTTGAATTATTTAAGGGAATAAATGTTAATGCTTTTATAGCAGGTAGATCTATAGCAGAAGCGGAAAATCCTAAACAAGCTGCCATTGATTTTAAAAATAAAATAAACGAAATATTTTAATTGTTAGAAGAAAGTTAGGAGTTAAAATGAAATTTTTCTTAGACACAGCAAATATTGAAGAAATAAAAAGAGTAAACGACCTTGGACTTTGCGACGGAGTAACAACAAATCCATCTATTATAAAAAAAGAAGGTAGAGATTTTGAAGAGGTCGTAAAAGAAATTTGTAAGCTTGTAGATGGTCCTGTATCAGCAGAAGTAACAAGCTATGAATGTGAGGGAATGGTTGAACAAGCAAGAGCTTTATCAAAATGGGCAGAAAATATTGTTGTAAAAATTCCTATGACAGAAGAAGGATTGAAAGCAATAAATATTTTGTCAAAAGAAAAAATAAAAACTAACTGTACACTAATATTTTCTGTATCTCAAGGATTAATGGCTATGAAAGCTGGAGCAACATATATTTCTCCATTTATGGGAAGAATAGATGACATGGGAGAATCTGGAGCAAAATTAGTAAGTGAATTAAGAGATGTTATAGATATTTACGGATATGATTCACAAATAATTGCAGCAAGCATAAGACATATTGGTCATCTAGAAGAAGCTGCTTTAGCGGGAGCTCACATAGCAACAATCCCAGGAACTTTATTCGAAAAACTATGGTCTCATCCATTGACAGATGCAGGCATAGAATCATTTAAAAAAGATTGGGAAGCTTTCGAAAATCGTTAATTAAAAAATGGCTTTGCACAATGTTTAAAATATTTTGCAAAGCCTTTTTCTTATTCAAAAATAAAATTTACAAATAAAAATATATAAGGAGAATCAATGTTTACAAAAAATGATCAACTAGCAGTTAATGCTATAAGATGTTTGTCCCTTGCTCAAATAGAAAAAGCAAATAGTGGCCATCCTGGACTTCCTATGGGAGCAAGTCCTATGGCTTATGTTTTGTTTAATAAAATTTTAAAAGCAAATCCAAAAAATGAAAATTGGTTTGATAGAGATAGGTTTGTTTTATCAGCAGGCCATGGCTCTGCAATGCTTTATTCGCTTTTGCATTTGTCAGGATATGATTTATCAATTGATGATTTAAAACAATTTAGACAAAAAGGTTCAAAAACTCCAGGACATCCAGAATATTCACACACCAAAGGAGTAGAGGTTACAACTGGGCCTCTTGGTCAAGGTATAGGTCAAGCTGTAGGTCTTGCTATTGCAGAAAAACACATGCAAGCTCTTTACAATAAAAATGATTTAAAAATTATTGACCATTATACCTATGCTCTTTGTGGAGATGGCGATCTTATGGAGGGGATTTCTTATGAGGCGATGAGTCTTGCAGGACATCTTAACCTAAATAAATTAATCGTTTTATATGATTCAAACGATATTTGTTTAGATGGTAATCTTTCATCATCATTTTCTGAAAATGTTGAAAAAAGAGTTAGTGCACAAAATTGGAATTATTTAAAAGTAAAAGATGGAAATAATCTTGAAGAAATTTATAAGGCTATAATAAAAGCAAAAGAAAATCAAAATGGTCCAACATTGATTGAAGTAAAAACTATTATAGGATATGGTTCAAAAAATCAAGGAACAAATAAAGTTCATGGTGCTCCGATAGGAGAAGATGATTTTTCTTTAGCCAAAAAAAATTATGGCTGGGAATTTGAAGATTTTGAAGTGCCAGATGAAGTTTATAAAACTTTTGAAGATGGAATTTTAAAAAATGGCAAAGAAGAAAACGAAAAATGGGATGAAATTCTTAAAAATTATGAGGAAAAATATCCAGAAGATTATAAGGAATTAATGATAGGAATTAATAGAAAACTTCCTAAAGATTTTATGAAAGATGTAAAAAAATATGATTCATCAATGAAAGCTCTTGCAACAAGAGCATCAAGCGGAGAAATTATTCAAGATCTTTCAAAAATCACAAGAAATTTCTGGGGAGGCTCTGCTGATTTATTTTCATCAAACAAGACTGATATAAAAGATGAGAAAGGTTTTAGTGATGAAAATTCTTGTGGAAGAAATATTTTTTATGGAGTTCGTGAATTTGCTATGGCAGCAATTGGAAATGGAATCATAGCTCACGGCGGAAGTTTTCATCATGTGTCAACTTTCTTTGTTTTTGCAGATTATTTGAAAGCTGCAATTAGACTATCAGCTTTATCAGGTCATGCTTTAACT
Organism: Anaerococcus obesiensis ph10; assembly: GCF_000311745.1. GTDB lineage: Bacteria > Bacillota > Clostridia > Tissierellales > Peptoniphilaceae > Anaerococcus > Anaerococcus vaginalis. The sequence goes on from NZ_HE978531.1 coordinate 90,487, forward strand.
TATGTTTTTACACATGATTCAATTGCTGTTGGAGAAGACGGACCAACTCACGAACCTATTGAACAATTAGCAATGCTAAGGTCAATTCCAAATACTATAGTTATAAGGCCAGCAGATGCAAATGAAACAAGACTTGCTTGGAAAATTGCCTTAGAAAGTCAAAATACACCAGTAATACTTTCTTTGACAAGACAAAATCTTCCAAATTTAAAACAAACAGAAAATTTAGAAGATATTAATAGGGGAGCTTACGTAATAAAAGATTGCGAAAATCCAGAATTAATTTTAATAGCTACAGGCTCAGAAGTTTCTCTTGCCCTAGAAGTTTCAAAAAAGCTTGAAGAAGAAAATAAAAAAGTAAAAGTTGTATCAATGCCATCAATGGAATTATTTAGGATGCAAGAAGATTCATACAAAAATGAAATTTTACCAAAAAATGTAAAAAAAGTTTCAATAGAAATGGCATCAACATTTGGCTGGAGCGAATTTACTGGAGATGATGGATTAAATATCGGCATAGATAGGTTTGGGATTTCCGGCAAAGGAGAAGAAGTCCAAGAAGAATTAGGATTTTGTGTAGAAAAAATAAAAGAAAAAATTACAAATAAATTTTTCAAATAAAAACATAAAGACATAAATTATAAGAAACTCATATTGATAAAATATTATTGATATGAGTTTTTTATATTCTTCTTATTTTAATTTTCTAATGGGTAAAATTATAATGAAAATAAAAAAAGGAAGTAAAAATGGAATTAACAGAAAAATTTGAAAAAGACAATTGTAAAAATCCTAGAGAGTATTCACTAATACATAAGGAAATTCCCATAAAATTATCAAGTGATATGTGGGCTGCTCTTGCGTATTTGTTGTGGTATGTGCCAGATATTTCATCGATCCAATCAAAATCAAATGAATTGATTTCAAATAAGGAATATGATTATTATACTTTTGTAGAAATAATGACTTATATGGATTTAAGAGATGAGGATTGTTTGTTTACAAATGAAATTGACGAAAAAATTGCATCTGAATATAAAAAAAGAATTTGTACAAATTCTCAAAAATTAATTCTGACTCAATCTGATGGGGAAACAAAAACTGAATCCTTGTTAAGACATATTAGAAATGCAATAGCACACGGCTCTTTTAATATAGTTGAAGATTTGATGGTTGGTTTTGATGAAAAAATAATTGGCAAAGATGAGGCGAAAACTACAGCGATTTTTAAAATAAAACCAAAAAATCTTTTGAACGCCTTAAAAATGTTAAATGAAGATTTGACAAATCAAAAGTTAATTTCAAAAGCTTTAAAAAGTACTTCTTATTGGGTTGAACCTTATCAAGAAGGCTTTGAAAGAAGCAATAAATTTGATTTATATGCCAAGAAAAATGAAAGAAGATACGCGATTGAGATTAGAAATTATAAATCGCAAAGAGATATTGATAAAGGATTTGCAAGAAAACTTGCTGATAATTTTGAAAAATTAAAAAATGAAAGAGTAAGACCTGTTCTTGTAATAAATACATCTTTTTTGCAAGAAGAATCAAAAAACGAATTGATTGCAGCTGATGTATTGATTTTGGATGTAAAAAATATCAAAAAAATGTTAAAGGGCAGAGATATGATAAGAGAAATTGAAGAGGCTCAAAGTTTATACAAATATAAAAAATAAAAATGGATATTAAATTTTTTATATAAAAATAAATAAAAATTACAAAAATATTAACGGATATTTTAATTTTATTTACTAATCCTTTAGAAAAATTAATTATTTGAAAATTTGAAATTGATTCTTAAAATATTTCCAGTATAATCTTAATGTATAAATTATTTATATTTTATAAAATTTTAAAGGAGGAATTATGACTGAAAATTATAATGAAAATAATAGGAAGAAAAGAACTTCCGAAATGAGGGAGCACAAAAGAGCTAGATACAACGATGATTATTCTAGAGATAATAGTATTTCTTGGGGTTCAATTATCGCTGGTGCAATTTCATTTGCAGCTGTTTTTACAGTATTAAGTTTACTTGTTGGAGCTTTAGGTCTTGGAATTTTTTCACCAAATAATGAAAATCCACTTCAATCTATGGGAATTGGTGTAGGAATTGCTACAATAATTATTTTGATAATTTCTTTTGCAATTTCTGGATTTATTTCTGGAGCTTTTTCAAAAGGACAATCTTTACTTCATGGATTTATGAGCTGGGCTTTATCAATAATGTTATTATTTGGTTTGGTAACTAGCATTTTATCATCTGCTTTTGGACTTGCAACTTCTGCTGCAAAATCTGTAGCAAACACTGCAGGAAATGTTGCAGGAAGCGTAGCAAGCACAGCAGCTGATGGGGCAGGAAATGTTCTATCAAGTGTTGGAGATTCAATTTCTGAAGTTGATACAAAAGAGCTTGAAAAAAATATAGAAGATGCTTTAAAAGAAACTGATGTTAAAGAACTTCAACCTGGATATTTAAAATCTCAACTTGATGAATCAAAAGATGAAATTGCAGAAGCTGGAAAAGAACTTGTAACAAATCCAGAAAATTCTGATCAAATAATTGATGATTTAGCAAAATCTTTAGAGAAAAAGGCTAAAAATATTACTGATTCTGTTGATAAAAAAACAATCCAAGAAGAAGTTTACAAAAATTCAGATCTTTCTGAAAAGGAAAGCGAAGAGGCTGTAAATAATATTTATGATGGAATGGATAAGGCATCAAAAGAAGCTAGTAAACAAATTGAAAATGCAAAAGATTCTTTAGAAAAAGCCAAAAAAGATGTAGATAAAACAGTTGAACAAGCAAAAGATGGGGCAGAATCTGCAACAAATAAAGCATCAGCTGGAGCTGTATTAGTATTTTTATTCTTAATTGTTGGACTTGCAATTGAAGTTTATACAGCAAAAATTGGAGAACAATACGTAAATAATCTTTAAAAATAAATTAAAAAATCCTAAAGGGAATTTCCTTTAGGATTTTTTTGTACGCTTAAATAATTTGAATGAACATAAGATAGAAAAAAACCACCTACTAGGCAGGTGGAAAAATTAAGTTTTTATTATTTTATTATAGATAAAACTTGCTTGTAAGGATTTTGTGCATTTATAATTTGGCTATATTTTAAATATTTATCATCTTCATCTAAACTTTTTGCGCAATCAATGGAAACTAAAATTCCGGAATGATCTAATTTTATAATTTCAGTTCTCATATGATAAATAATATCGCTTTTGGACTTATCTCCTTCAAATCCATTTTTTACAACATAAGCATCTGAAGTATTTTTTAAAATATTTGCAAATCTAATGGCGTCATTTTTTGTATTATCATTTGTCAATATATATATTTTTTTGTCTGGCAAATTGGAATCCTTTTTGATTTCAGTTTTTATTTGATCATAATACATAAAATCATTTTTATTTATGCCTTGTGATTTTTCAGGGAATTTTATTGATTGATTTTTCATAAATGAGGAGTAAGTGTTGACCTTATCCTTGTTATTTTTCATGTAGGAAAGACTTTGTTTTAATAAATTTCCCCTATAAAATACAACTTTTTCGTATGAATAATCTTTATGAATTAGCAAAGGAAGAATTTCGTTTGCATATTTGTCATCAATTGATTCGTTATTTGATAAGTTAATAAAAATATTTTGAATTTCTTGATTATTTTGCAATATTTTTTTCAAATTTTCTTTGTCTTTTTCCAAATCATTTGAATTAAAACTTGGCATATTTATCTCTAAAATATTTTTATTTTCCTTAAATTCTATTTTTTCTAAATCATCTTTTCTTCCAAGAAGTCTTTTGTACCTATTTACAACTTGAGCATCTCCTAAAATTTTTCCCCTAGGAGAGTCTTTATTTTCTTTGTAATATCCAAATATGCTTCTATAAGTTTTAATATCAATTACATTTGTTCTATTATCATCGAGGATTGAAAGATATGATTGAATTGCATCAAAAAATTCTTGGTCTGATTTTGAATTTTTAATTCTTTTTTTGTAAGCGTCTGTTTGATTCATTAGAGATTTGAAATTTTCTTTGTTTTCCTTATCAATAGCGTAATTTCTGCTTACATAATAAGTAAGTTTATTAAAATCTGCAATTTTTTCTGCACTTGTAAGTGTTCTTTCTTCAGTATTTCCAATAAAAATTTCTTTACTTACAGATTTCATTACATTATCTCTAAATTTTGGATATTTATAAGTTTCGAATTTATTTTTTGAAGAAAAAATAGCTTTAACAATAAAAAAATATTAAAAAAACCAAGATAAGAAGAAGGGCAAGCCTTCTTCTCATATATTTTCTCTTTTTTTCCTTTAATCTTTTTTTTGATCTTTTATTAATATTTGTATTTTTTGATTTAATTTTTATATCTTTTTTTCTTACTTTTTTTTTCGTGTGTCTTGATGCGGACTGATCTTTTTTATTTCTTTTATTATTTTTACTTTTCATAATTCACCTGTATTATAATATATCAAAAAATAATTTATATACAAAATTTTTTGTAATATATAAAATTATTTAGGGAAAATAACTGAAAAAGTTGAGCCTTTTCCTAGTTTTGATTTTAATTTTATTTTTCCTCCAAGACTTTCAACGAAGTTTTTTGTAATAGAAAGACCTAGACCATGTCCGTTTGTTTTTGTGTTTCTTGCATCATCAATTCTATAAAATCTCTCAAAAATAACTTCTTTTTTTCATCAGATATTCCAACACCATTATCCTTTATATCAATATAAATATTATTTTTATCTTCATAAAGGCTTACTCTAATCAAGCCATCTTCTTTTATAGCTTTTATAGCATTTGAAATTAAATTTTGAATTATTTGGCTTATCTTATCCTTATCAGAATAAATCATAACTCCATCTTTTATTTCTTCAATCAAAGAAATATCAAGTTTTGTAAGTCTTGGTTTTATTGTATCAAGAATAAGTTTTATATGTTGAGATAAGTCGAATTCTTTTTTATTTATTTTTAAATATTCAGAATTATCATTGAAAGATTTATTTAAATTTACAACAAGCCCTTCAAGTCTGTGAGTTTCTTCCAATAAAGAAGAAAGAGTTTGCTCATCAACATCAATAACTCCATCTTTTATAGCTTCAATATAAAGTTGTAGATTTGTAATTGGAGTTCTAAGTTCATGAGAAATATCTTGGGCGTATTGCTTTCTTACATATTTTTGATTTTTTAAATTCCTTGAAAGATACCTTATATTATTTTGTAAATTTTCAAGCTCAATAATTTTGCTTTCTTTTAAATTAATATCATAATCGCCATCTTTAATTTTTAAAGTTGCATCAGAAATTTGCTTTATAGGATTAGTTATATTTGTAGAAAGCACCAAGGCAATAATTATCCCAATAGTAAGAGACATAACAATTGCAATTATGATTGAATTTCTAAAATTATTTAAAAGTTCATTAGCTGCCATTTCACCAGTGTCATAAGTTATAATTAATTGACCCCTATAATCATTGAGATTAGGATTTATAATATCGTAACTTTTTGTAGTAGTAAGAGGATTTTCATTGTCATTTCTTCCCTTAAAACGCATTACTGGCTCATTGTTTTTATCTAAAATTTCTATATCAATATTTAAAGCCTTAGAATATTTGCCAAGTCTTTCTTTCATAGTATAAACATCATTATCAGTCAAAAGACTTTCAAATTGCTTTTTAATATTCAAAGGCATATTATCCTCAGTTGTTGCAAGGAAATTTTTTGTATAGATACTTAATAAATAAGAAATTGCAATAGAAAAAACTAAGATGCAGGCAAAAATTCCTCCAACAAAGTTTCTAATTATTTTATTTCGAAGAGACGTCATCGACACCACCAGATTTATAACCCATACCATAAATTGTTTTTATATAGTCAGGTTTTTTTGGATTATCTTCAATTTTTTGTCTGATATTTTTAATGTGAGTATCAATAGCTCTGTCGTAGGCGTCATAGTCAAAACCAAAAGTGATTTCTATAATTTCTTCTCTAGTAAAAATCTTATTAGGATTTGAAAATAGAGTTTTAATTATTTGGAATTCATTTTTTGTAAGGAAAATTTCTTCTCCATCTTTGAAAAATCTATTATATTCAAGATCCATTTCAAGTCTGCCATCAGTTGTTTTTATAATGTCAGCTCTTGGAATATTATATTTTTCAATTCTTCTAAGAACAGTTTTGATTCTTTGCATAAGTTCCTTTGGAGAAAAAGGTTTAGTAACATAATCATCAGCGCCAAGTTTTAAACCATTTATAATATTTTCCTCACTTACCTTGGCAGTAACCATGATAACAGGAACATTAGACTTGTTTCTAATCTCTTTAATAAGATCTTCGCCAGAAATTTTTGGAATCATCAAATCAAGCAAGATCAAATCAATTTGTTCATTTTCAAAAAAATCTAAACCTTCCTTGCCATCAAAAGCTTGAAAGACATTGTAGCCTTCTTTTTCAAGATAAGATTTAATAATTTTTGAAATACCTTGTTCATCTTCAATAATTAAAATATTTATATCATTCATCTGTTTCACCTCTGTTTTATTATACCTTATTAAAATTGTTAAAATTAATATATCCTATTAATTAGTTTATATTATGTGAAAAATTTAAAAAAATGATAGATTTTAAATAAGCTGGGTATAAATAATATGTAAGATAATTACAAAAATTAAAAAATATATGAAGGAGAGAAATATGATTAGTTCAATTATAATAGGCGCATTGTGCGGATGGATTGCAAGTATGATAATGAAAACAGATGCTCAAATGGGAGCTATAGCAAATATAGTAGTAGGAGTTATCGGAGGAGCAATTGGCTCTTGGATACTTGGAATGGTAAACATAAGCGTATCAGGATTTGTAGGAAGTTTAATTTCAGGAATCCTAGGTTCTGTAATTTTAATTTATATTTATAATTTAATAACAAAGAAAAAATAAATTAAAAAATTTTAAAGACTGGTTTAGCCAGTCTTTTTTTGTAAACATTTTAAAAAATTTTAAATTGCTATCAAATATCAGGAGGGTTTGCTATAATATAATTATGGATGTAAATGAAAAATATATAAAAATCGCAAAAGAAATTTTAGAAAAAGGCTATGACGAAGAAGAATTAAACAAAGAGGTAAGACCTGTTTGGGATGATGGAGAAAGTGCTTACACAAAATATTTGCCCCAACAAGTCGTAAGATATGAGAAAGGAGAATTGCCTCTAATAAGTTTAAGAAAAATTGCTTGGAAATCAGCTATAAAAGAAATTTTGTGGATTTATCAAGATAGGTCAAATGATGTAAATTTATTAAAAGAAAAATACAAAGTAAATTATTGGGATTCATGGAAAAATGAAGATGGCAATCTAGGAACAGCCTATGGCTATCAAATAAATAAAAAATTCAAATCACCAGAAACAGGACAAATGACAAATCAAATCGAACGTTTAATAGACCAAATAAAAAATAATCCTCTAAACAGAAGATTAATTATGAATTTGATTGATGTAGACGATATGGCAGATATGACTTTGATACCATGTGCATTTTTGACAATGTGGACAGTAAGCGGAGAATATTTAAACCTTACTTTGGTACAAAGAAGTGGAGATTTTTTGGCAGCCGCAGCACCAGGAGGAATAAATGCTTTCCAATATTACGTTTTATTAAGAATGGTTGCCCAAGTTACAGGATATAAGGCAGGAGATTTTGTTCACTTTATTCAAAATTACCACATTTACAAAAAACACATACCAAGCGTAAAAAAAATATTAGAAATAAAAGTCGATGAAAAAAGTAAGCCAAGGCTTGAAATAAATCCAGCTATAAAAGAATTTAAAGACTTTACAATAGATGATTTTAAATTAATAGACTATTATCCAGACCAAACAAAATACGACATAGATATTGCTTTGTAGCTTGTTGCAAAGAAATATTTTTTAAGTATAGTCAATCGGTATGGAGGAATTATGGAAAAAATAACTATAATTGGATCAGGAGGTTCTGGAAAATCAACTCTTGCCAAACAGCTAGGAGAAAAGCTTAATATAGAAGTTTTTTACTTAAATAAAATATGGTGGATAAACGATAAAGATCACATTAGCGATGAGGAATTTTTAAAAATTCAAAAAAATATAATAGAAAACAAAAAATCATTTATTTTTGACGGCTACTATCCAGACACTTTGGATTTAAGATTAAAGGCTAGTGATACGATTATTTTTTTAGATTTTCCACCAGTAACAAATTTAAAAAGATCAGTAAAAAGATCACTAACAGAAAAAAATAATGAAGACGATCCAAGTCTAGATAGGACTGAAAAATTAAATAAAGATTATATCTCTTGGCTATTAAACTTTGATAAAAACGAAAGAGATAAAATCCTAGAAAAATTAAATAAGTTAAAATTAGAAAAAAAGATTGTAATAATAGACAATGACAATAAAAAAGATTTGTTTTTACAATCTATTGCATAAAAAAAGAGCTTAAAGCTCTTTTTTTAATGTAAATTATTTTTATATTATTGACCATTATTTGTATTGTTTTTATTATTTTTATTTTCTTTATTATCTTTAGATTTTTCATCCTTATCTTTTTTATCCTTTTCATTAGAATTGTCGTCTGATTTTGGCTTTTCAGCTCCTAAAGGAGAATACATATAAGGAATATTATATTTCCAATCTTCTGGTATTATTCCATCCCATTTATTAGGATCATAAGATTTTTTTCTATCAACAAAGGCTCTAGTTGCTTGTAAGGATTTAGGGGTTTTATTTGTTGCAAGCAAATTGTTTCTTTTATCAACTGTGATCCAAACGTGCATATCATCTTCATCTTTTGGAAGATTGTCTTTTGTAAATATTTCATCTTTGACAGTGCCTCTAGGATCTGAATAAGATGCATAGGTTGGAAGTTTTCCGCTTATTGTATCAACTTTTGCATGGATTATTCCTTCTGGCTCTTCGAATTTTGCAGTTTCATATTCTTCTAAAAGATTTCTATTAACTACATTCCACATACTAGCTGCTCTATTATATGAATAGCCATTTAAAGATAAATTTTGATCGTCAGACCCCATCCAAACTCCAACTGTATAATAAGGACTATATCCTACACACCAAAAATCAACACTATCATCACTAGTACCAGTTTTGGTAGCATAATCAGTACCATCTAAGTAGATAGTCTGGTAACTTTCTCCAGTTGATTGTAAAGCAGATGTTATTTGATAAGCAGTTTCTGGACTAGTAACCTTATTTTTATTGATTTTATTTGAATCAAAAATTACTTTATTTCTATTATCTTCAATTTTAGAAAAAGTTAGAGGTTCAATATACTCTCCGCCATTTGCAAGAGCTGCGTATGCTGCAGTCATATCTAAAACTGATAGACCTCTTGTCATTGCTCCAAGTCCTAACGCTGCTAAATTTTCATCGTTATGAGCGCTATCTTCTTCTTTAGTAATAAAATTATCATTTTTATCTTTTTTTATTAAACCAAAGTTTTCGAGATATTCTTTTGATTTATCTATTCCTATATCTTTAAGGGTTCTAACTGCGTTAGTATTAATTGAATATACCAAAGAATCTCTTAAACTTACAATACCTTTGTAATATTTATATACATTTTCTGGCCAAATTTCTCCTTGTTCATTTCTCATAAATGGAACATCATCAATCCCAGTTGCCAAATTATATCCGTTGTCTAAAGCTGGGGTATAGGTAGCTAGAGGTTTAATTGAGGAGCCAGGTTGTCTTGGCTGATCTATGGCTCTATTTAGTGTTTTAAGACCTTTTTGATCACGTCCACCAACAACAGCTTTTACTTCTCCATTTTTATGGTCAATTACAACAGTAGATGATTGTGGCTGAATAACTCCTTCAAGATCAATATCATAATAAGATTTATTAAAAGAATAAGATCCTGATTCGTTTTTTGTAATTAAATCTTTGTGTGCTTTTAAATATTTTGATGTAATTATAATTGAGCCATCATTTCCTTTTTTGACATTTTCGTTTGAAGTTAATTGTATTAAGCCTGTTTTATGAGTTCTTAGATTTGAATTTTTGTCATCTAATGTATAAAATTTTTTCAAAATTATATTAGTTTGGTCTAGGCGAACTTTGTTTGAATTTATTATGAAATTTTCATTTTCATCAAAGTAGGCTTCATCAGCTGACAAAGTAAAATCATTGTTATCATTAATAACATTTGATTTTGCATAGTATAAAACTTCTCCTTGTTCGTTAATAATATTTCCAAAATTATCATATAGTAGAGAAAGTAATGGGGCATTATACCAGCCTTGAGTGTTTCCCATTATATATTCTGAAAAATCATCATAAATATTTTCAAGTTGTTCTTGCATTTTTGTATCTATAGTAGTTGTAATTTTTAAACCACCATAATACAACTTGTTATAAGCTTGTTTTTCATCAATATCATAAAGTTCTTGTAGTTTTTCTACTACTTGTTTTTCTAAAAGTGTATTAAAATAAGAAGCCATTAATGGTTTTTTGTCTTTCGGTGGCTTAATATTGCTAGCTACATCTTCGTTTAAAGCTTGTTGATATTCTTTTTGAGAAATATATCCTTCTTCTTTCATTTTTAAAAGAACATCTTTTTGTCTTTCAAATGGTTTTGGATTATAAATAGCTGCATATTTTTGTCCATCTATTGAAAATTCTCCTAAAACTCTTTGGTTTGTAACTTCAGATGTTGGGATTGATTTAAATAAAGCAAATTCTGTAGGGGATTGAACGATTCCTGCAATGGCTGCGCATTCGGCAAGTGTTAATTCTCCTACGTCTTTTGAAAAATATGTTTGAGCTGCAGCCTGAACTCCATAAACATTTTGTCCTAGAAAAACTCTATTCATATAAGCTTCGAGTATTTCATCTTTGTTTAAATTTTTTTCGATTTCTAGGGCAAGAAATATTTCCTTAATTTTTCTTTCATAAGTTTGGTCGTTTGAAAGATAAGTGTTTCTTGCAAGCTGTTGAGTTAGAGTTGATCCGCCTCTTACTATTGATCCGCTTTTTAAATTTTGAAAAGCAGAACCAATTATTGACATTGGATCAATTCCACCATGTTTGTAAAATCTTCTGTCTTCAACTGCTACAAAAGCATTTTTCATATTTTCAGGAATTTTATCGTAATCAACAATTTCCCTATTTTCGCTAGTCCTAATAGAATCAATTTCATTTCCATCTTTATCAACTATAGTTGAATTTTCACTCATTTCATATTTTATATTATCGGGATTAACCTTTGGAGATTTTTTCATAACCTCAATTATTCCTCCGCCAACTAATCCTGCAAATATAGTTGCCAATATGCCTAAGGCAAAAAACGCTATAAGTAAAACTTTTAAAACTATAGAGGAAATTTTTTTATTCATTTTGACCTCCTTGCTTAAAGTCTTTATTTTTTATTTCAAATTAATCATAAATTTAAACTTATTATTATTTTATCATTTTTTAAAAATTTAATCTATTTTATTCAAATAAATATTGGAGATTATTTTTAGATTCTTTAATTTGATTCAATAAATTGTATAATCTTAATAGAAAGGAAGTTTATGCAAGAAGTTATACAAGTAAATGTTTTTGAAAAAAATGAAAATCCAAATAAAGAGTTTGAGCTTGAATCATTAATTAACACAGCAGGCGGAAAATCTGTTGCAAAAATCAGTCAAGTTATTTCGAAAGTAAATCCTGCCTACTACATAGGTTCTGGAAAAGTTTCTGAAATTGAAGATATAGCAAAAAAATTAGATGTAAAAACTGTAGTTTTTGATGTGGAGCTTTCGGCATCTCAACTTAGAAATCTTGAAGAGAAAATGAAACTTCACGTCGTTGATTGGACAACTTTAATTTTGGATATTTTTGCTCAAAGAGCAAATACAAAAGAAGCAAAATTAAAAATTAAACTTGCTCAATTAAAATATCAGTTGCCAAGAATTAACAAATGGTTTGCTTATCTTTCTCGTCAATCAGGTGGAATTGGAACAAGAGGACCAGGCGAAACTATGCTTGAAACTGATAAGAGAGCTATAGTTCGTGATATAAGAAGTCTTGAAGAAAAACTAAAAGATTTGGAAAAAACAAAAAGTGTAAATAGAAAATCAAGAGATAAGATTTTAAATATTTCACTTTTGGGCTACACCAACGCAGGAAAATCTACAATATTAAATAATATGCTAAAAATTTTTGGTAAAGAAAAATATGTATATTCTGATGATTTGTTGTTTGCAACTTTGGATACATCAACAAGAAGACTAGATTTTTCAAATACCAAGGTTACTTTGACTGATACAGTAGGATTTATTGATAATTTGTCAAAAGAATTAAATGATTCTTTTCTTACAACGCTTGAGGAAATAAAATTTTCAGATATGCTTTTAGTTGTCATAGATTCATCATACGATATTGAAACTCAGTTGAAAACAATAGATAAGGCTTTGGATGATATTGACGTTGGAAATAAAAAAATTCTTTATGTTTTTAATAAAATAGACAAAATAGAAAATGATACACTTCTTTTAGGATATAAGAGAAAAGAAGAAAAAATTTATATATCAGCAAAAAATCAAGATGATATTATAAAATTGAAAGAAAAAATTGTTGATGTTATAAAAGATGATTATATAAAAGTAAAAATGAAAATACCATACGAAGATGGTAAAGTTTTAGATTATATAATGACAAATTACGACATTGACAATAAAGATTATGATGAGAGTTCATCAATATTAGAGTTTGATATTTCAAAGAAAGACTACAATAAATATGAAAGATATATCGAGAAAAATTAGCGAAGATTATAAAACCATCAAGGGCGAAATTAAAGATGAATTTGAAATAGAAAAATCAATTTTTATCACTAATATGAAATATGTGGAAAGCGAAAAAGATGCCATTTCTTTTATTGAAAAAATCAAAGAAAAATACAAGGATGCCAACCACAATTGCCATGCATATATAATAAATGAAAAACCAGAAATAAAAAGATATTCTGATGATGGAGAGCCACAAGGCTCAGCAGGTCTTCCCATGCTTTCGGTTTTAGAAAAAGAAAAACTTTTTAATGTAGTTGCAATTGTAACTAGGTATTTTGGTGGTAAAAAACTTGGGAAAGGCGGTCTAGTAAGAGCATACACAAGAGGAGTTTCAGATTGCCTTGATGGAAATATTACTTGTAGAAAAATTTTTGTAGAAAGTAAAATAATTTTCGATTATAATTTACTAGGAATAATAGAAAACTTCCTAAATGAGGAAAAATATATTATTATAGAAAAGGACTTTCTTGAAAATGTTAGAATAAATTTATATATTAAAAAGGAAGATTTTGAAAAATTTGAAAAAAAACTTATTGATATGACATCATCGAATATAATAATAGAAAAAATTGATGAAATAATGTTATACGAAGATTAAAAATAGGAGGAAATATGTCAGGACATAATAAGTGGAGCAAAATTAAAAATAAAAAAGGTAGTGAAGACGCAAGACGTGGAAAAATTTTTACAAAACTTGGTAGAAATATTTCAGTTGCAGTAAGAGAAGGTGGAGATAATCCAGAATATAATCCAGCTTTGAAAGCAGCAATCGACAAGGCAAAAGCAGAAAATATGCCAAATGATAATATAGAAAGAGCAATAAAAAAAGCAAGCGGCGACACAAGCGGGGCAAATTTTGAAAGAATAATTTACGAAGGCTATGCCAAAGATGGAGTAGCTGTAATTGTAGATTGTCTTACAGACAATAAAAATAGAACAGCTCCAGATATTAGACACATTTTTGATAAAAACGGTGGAAATCTTGGAACAGATGGTTCAGTTATGTTTATGTTTAACAGAAAAGGACTTATTGAAATCGAAAAAGATGAAATTGATTTTGATGAATTGATGTTAGAAGTTATTGATTTTGGAGCAGAAGACGTAACAGACGAAGGAGATGTTTATCAAATAATAACAAGCGTTGAAGACTTCCAAACAGTTCTTGATGGAATAAAAAAAGAAAATTATAAACTTGCAAAGGCAGATATTTCATATATAGCAGATAATTTGATTGATGCACAAGAATCAAATAATAAACAAATAATGAAATTAATTGATGCCCTTGAAGATAACGATGACGTTCAAGAAGTTTATACAAATTGGAATGTGCCAGATAATATAGAAGAATAATATGTTAAATTTTAATATAGATAGAGTAGCATTTTCTCTTTTTGGAATTGATATATATTGGTATGCAATATTAATTATTACCGGAGTTTTAATTGGAGCAAAATTTGCCCAAAAAGAATTTGTAAAAAGAGGATTTAAAGAAGATTTTATTTACGACTTACTTTTTGTGATTTTGCCACTTGCAATTATTGGAGCAAGAGCTTGGTATGTGATTTTTGAATGGGATATGTATAAAAATAATCCAATTCAAATTTTAAATTTCAGAGCAGGAGGACTTGCTATCCACGGAGGAATTTTATTTGCAATAATTGGTATTTATTTTTATGCCAAGAAAAAAGAAATTCCTTTGATAGATATTTTAGATGTAATGGCACCATCTTTAGCCTTTGGTCAAGCTATCGGAAGGTGGGGTAATTTTGTAAATGGAGAAGCACATGGGACTGCTACAAATTTGCCATGGGCAATAATAGTTGATGGAGTAAAAGTTCATCCTACATTTTTGTATGAATCAATTGGAGATTTTTTAATATTTTTATTTTTAATAAATTATAGGAAAAAAAATCCAAAAAAAGGAATTCAAACAGCAATATATTTTATCGCTTACGGAATTTTGAGATTTTTTGTAGAAGGACTTAGAACAGATTCTCTAATGATAGGGCCAATAAGAATGGCACAACTTACAAGTGTGATTTATTTAATCGTAGGAATTTATTTGTTTGTAAAATATAAAAATATAAACTTAAAACCATATATAAAAAAATAAACAGCTTAGGCTGTTTCATAGCGTAGACAAACCCTCAAGCACGAATATCTGACTCCAAAAATTGTTGATTTCTAAATTTCAAAATTCTAAAATCGCAAACTCGCTAACGCTCAAACAATGCGATTTTGACGAATTTTTCAATTTGAAATCAAATCAATTTTTTCCGTATGATATTCTTAGCATGAGGGTTTGTATACTTTGTCGATATTCTTAAACAGCTTCGGCTGTTTTTTTATTTTTAAATTTTATTTTGGGAATTCAAACCACTTTTTTTAAAAAATATAAAAAAATTAAAAATTTCAAAAAAATTTTAAAAAATAAATTTTTTAATCCTTTACAATTTACAGATTTTGGTATAAAATATATGTGAAGTGGAAATAAGTGGTAGAAGGTGGGTCATGTTTTTAGGAGAATTCATTCACAAATTAGATTCTAAAAATAGAATAATGATGCCAAGTGAATTTAGAGATGATCTTGGTAATGAATTTTATGTAACCAAGGGCCCAGAACGCTCATTAGTTTTGTATACTATTGAGGAATTTGAAAAACGTGCTAAAAAGTACGAAGAATTATCCTACCAAAATAAAAACAACAGGGCGATAAAAAGATTGTTTTTTTCTTCCACTATCAAGGCTTATTTGGATAAACAAGGGCGAGTTTTATTAAATAAGCAATTACGCGACTATGCTAATTTAGGCAAAGAGGCTATTATAATCGGAAATAATTCAAACATAGAAATATGGGATTTGAATAATTGGAATGATTATATTGGTGATGTTGAAGTGAACTTATCAGAAATTATGGATCAGTAATATGGAATTTTCTCATAAATCAGTTTTGTTAAATGAAACTATTGAAAACTTAAATATAAAAGAAGATGGAATATATGCTGACTTAACTTTAGGTAAGGGAGGCCATTCTAAAGAAATTTTAAAAAAATTATCACCAAAGGGTCTTTTGATTGGCTTAGATCAAGATAAGGATGCTATCAAAGCAGCTAGAGAAAATTTGAAAGATTTTTCTAATGTCTTATATTTTAATGAGAATTTTGAAAATATTGAAAATGTTCTTGATGAAGCTGGGTTTAATAGGATAGATGGCGCTTTGATGGATATTGGCGTAAGTTCTTACCAAATTGACAATGAAGATCGAGGTTTTTCTTATATGAAAGACGGTCCATTGGATATGAGGATGAACAAAGATAATGAGTTAACAGCAAAACAAATTGTCAATGATTACTCTTTGGATGAGCTTTGGAAAATTTTTTCTGAATATGGAGAGGAAAGATATTCCAAAACAATTGCTAAAGCAATAGTAGATTACAGAAAAATGCACGAAATTAATACAACTTTACAACTCCGAAATATTGTTATGAAATCTGTAAATACTAGCGAAGCTCATCCTGAAAAAAGAGTATTCCAAGCTTTAAGAATTGAAGTTAATAGAGAGCTTGAAGTTTTGGAAAATACTTTAGAAAAAATAGTTGATCGTCTAAACAAAAATGGAAGATTATGTGTAATAACTTTTCATTCTTTGGAAGACAGGATCGTTAAAAATAAATTTAAAGAGATGAGTAAAAAATGTATTTGTCCACCTGATTTTCCTGTTTGTGTTTGCAATCATGAAAAAAAGGTTAAATTAATTAGCAAAAAACCTATTTTGCCAAGCAAAGATGAATTGAAAAATAATAATAGGTCTCATAGTGCTAAGCTTAGAGTTTGTGAGAGGATTTGATATGTCAAACGCTTTGAAAAAAAGAAAAATAAATAAAAATTTAAATAAAAAATTAAAGCTAAGTTTGCACGATCAAACTTCTTATGATATTAAGTTTAGATATAATAAACTCCAAAAAAAAGATAGGAAGTTTAAGAGAAATATATTAGCTTTATTATTTTTATCTTTTATTTTTATGGGTTTTATTTCTTTACATAATTATATTAAATTGAATAATAGAATAAAAGAGTATAATAAATTACAAAGTCAATATACATCTTATCAATTAACAAGGGATAGATTAAATAGTGATCTTGAAGATTCAGTTAGTTTGAAAGAAATTCAAAGATATGCGATGGAAAATCTTGGCATGATTTATGAAAATGAAGGTAATGTTGTATATCTTAATATTGATAGGTAGGAGAGATGAAAAATACGATTTTAATTATTTTAATAAGTTTAATATTAACTTTGATTTTGGGAAAAATTATAATTCCAATTTTAAGATCAAGTCATATTGGACAAAATATTAGACAAGAAGGACCAAAAAGTCATTATGGAAAAGCAGGTACGCCAACTATGGGTGGTATTATATTTTTAATATCAGCACTTGTTTTGACATTGATATTTGTTCCTTTTTCTATGAAAACTTTTATATTATTGTTAGCAACTTTTGGATTTGGAGCTATAGGTTTTATTGATGATTTTAGAAAATTAATTTTAAAAAGATCATTAGGATTAACTGCTAAGCAAAAAATAATTCTTCAAGTTGCTTTATCATTTTTAATTGCAATTTTATGTTTTATTTTCCAAAATGATACAATAACAAAATTGTGGATTCCTTTTACAGATATTAGATTAAATGTTTCAATTTTAGGAATTCCTATAATGATGTTTATTATGATTGGAACTTCAAATGCTGTAAATTTAACTGATGGGCTAGATGGTTTATCTAGTCAAGTTTCTATTCCAGTATTTTTAACATTTATAATTTTAAGTCAAAATATAGAAGATGAATTGTTTGCAAGTATTATGCTTGGTTCTGTTTTAGGATTTTTATTTTATAACTCAAATCCAGCAAGTGTATTTATGGGAGATACAGGTTCTATGGCAATCGGTGGAGCTGTAGTTGGACTTGCCATAAATATGGGAATAACTTTATTTTTAATTATACTTGGGGGAGTTTATGTGGCTGAGGCTTTAAGTGTAATAATTCAAGTTGCCTCATACAAATTTAGAAATAAAAAGAGAATATTTTTGATGACTCCAATCCACCATCATTATGAATTGAAAGGATACAAAGAACCAAAAATAGTTACTGGTTTTACAATAGTATCAGTAATTTTATCTTTGATTACTTTATTGATAGTATTATGAAAAAAGTTTTAGTTTACGGTTTAGGAATTACAGGAATATCTACAGTAAAAACTTTTGACAAATTAGGTTATGAAGTTTTTACTTTCGATAAAAATAAAAATACTGATGAAAGATTAGAGGGCTATAATTATAGCCCTATTTCTGATATTAAAATTGAAGAAAAATATGATTTTGTAGTAAAATCTCCAGGAATTAGACCAGACGATGATATTATAAAAATTTTAGAAAAAAATAATGAGATAATTACTGATATTGAATTGTCATATAGACTTTTTAAAGATAAAAAAAATATAGCAATTACAGGAACAAATGGCAAAACAACAACCACATCGCTTATTAGCCATATTTTAAATCAAAGTGGTAAAAAAGCTATTGGGGTAGGAAATATTGGCGAAGGCATCTTGTGGCAAATGTATAATAATGATGATATTTTTGTTGAAGAAATATCTTCATTTCAACTTCACAATACCAAATTTTTTAAGCCACATATAGCAGGTATTTTAAATATTACGCCAGATCACATAGATTGGCACGGATCATTTGAAAATTATATAGAAGATAAGTTAAAAATTGCTATAAATCAAGATGATAAAGACTACCTTGTAATAAATCATGATGATGAAATTTTAAGAAAAAATAAAAATAAATTCAAATCCAAAATATACGAATTTTCTATAAAAGAAGAAGTTCAAAAAGGAATATATTTGAAAGATGACTCTCTTTATTTAAAAGACAAAAAAGAAATTTATTTATTAAAAAGAGATGATTTAAAAATTGTAGGAGATCACAATCTTTTAAATGTATCTTGTGCTATTCTTTGCTTGTATTTATTTGGCCTTGATCTTGATAAAATTATAAAATATACAAAAACTTTTAAGGCTATTGATCATAGACTTGAGTTTGTAAAAAAAATTAGAAATGTATCTTTTTACAATGATTCTAAGGCTACTAATGTAGATTCTGCAATAAAAGCAATAAATAGTTTTGATAAAAATGTAATTCTAATTGCAGGTGGCTATGATAAAAAAATTGATTATACGCCCTTATTTGAAGATACAAAGAAAAAAATAAAAACTATGATTTTAATGGGTCAAACAAAAGAAATTTTACAAAATCTTTGCGAGAAATATAAAATTAATTATTATTTAGTAAATGATATGAAAGAAGCTGTAAATAAATCTTTTGAAATAATGAAAGATTCTGATACGGTTTTGCTCTCTCCTGCAAGTGCTAGTTGGGGAATGTATGACAATTACATGCAAAGAGGAGATGATTTCAAAAAAAGAGTTTTAGAAAAGGAAGATTAGATGAGAGTAATAGTATCTGGCGGTGGAACTGGCGGACATATTTATCCAGCCATAGCCATGTGCCAAAAATTAGAAGAAGAAATAGATGATTTGGAAATTCTTTATGTGGGATTAAATGATGGCCCAGAAAAAAGAATTGTAAATAAATATGGTTACAAATTTAGAGCTATTGAGGCTATGGGTCTACCAAGAAAAATTTCCAAAAGACTTTTTAAATCTCTTTTGACAAATTTAAGAGGTTTCAAAGAAGCAAAAAAAATTATTAAAGAATTCAAACCAGATCTTGTTATAGGAACAGGTGGTTATGTTTGTGCACCAATTCTCTATCAAGCAAGCAAGAAAAATATAAAAACTTTGATACATGAATCAAATTCTTTTCCAGGAGTTACTACAAGATTTTTGTCAAACAAAGTCGATCTTGTTTGTATATCATTTGAAGAAGCAAAAAAACATTTGAAAAATAAAAAAATGTTTATGTAACAGGAAATCCAGTAAGAACTAATTTTAATACATCATACAGTCAAGAAGATTTGGAAAAGTTAGGAATAAAAAAAGATAGACCAGTAGTTTTTTCTTTTGGAGGTTCTAATGGTTCAAAATATCTAAATGATGCAGTAAAACAAATGAGTGAATTTTTGGACGGGAAATTTTATTTGCTCCATCAAACTGGATTAAAAAATTATGATGAATTTATAAAAAATACAAAAGAAAATGAGTTTATAAAGGCATTTTCTTATATAGATAATATAGATTTATTTTATGCGGTAAGTGATTTGGTAATAGCATCATCTGGGGCTATGAGTTTAAGCGAAATATCAAATCTAAAAAAAGCATCAATTTTAATACCAAAAGCCTACACAACAGAAAACCATCAAGAATATAATGCAAGATCATATTTAAAAAAAGGTGCTTGCTCAATGATTTTAGAAAAAGAATTAAATGGGAAGATTCTTTATGAAAATATACTTGATATTGTAGAAGATAAAGAAAAAATAAAGGAAATGGGCGAGAAGGCAAGCTTATTACAAAATCCTAATGCAAGTGATGAAATTTATGATTTGATAAAAAAAGTTATGGGTATGTGAAATGAGCAAAAAAAATAGACAAAAAAATAAAGGCAGAAAAAAATTAAAAAGAAAACAAAAATTATTTACTCCTTTTTTTGTGATTTTTTTAATAATAGTAATCGCAGCTATATTAATTGTTAATTTGTTTAGGCATGATTACTATAAAATTTCTCAAGTATACATAAAAGGAAATAAAATTTTATCAAATGATCAAATTTTATCAAAATTAAATAATCCAATGGGAACAAATATAATTTTATACGATGAGAAAGAAAGCATAGAAAATCTAAAAAAAGAAAAAATAATAAAAAGCGCCAAAATAGAAAAAGAACTTCCAGATAAAATTATAGTAAGAGTAAAAGAAGAATATCCTTATATGCTTGCAAGATACAAAAAAGATAACTATGTTATTGCAAATACAGGAAAAGTATTGGATAAAACAGCAAATGAAGAAAATAATAATTTACTAAAAATCAAAGGAATAAAAAACAAACCAGAAATTGGAAAAAATTTTACCGATAAAAAAAATCTAATAAAATTTATCGATTCTATTCAAAAGCTAAAATATGCTAAAGACATAAAAGAAATAGACTTGGAAAACTATAATGAAATTGGTATAATAATAAATGATATTCAGATTAATTTCGGAGATTTAAAAAATTATAATTATAAACTTAAACTACTTGATTCAGTTTTAAAGGATATAGAAAATAAAAAATAAAAGCTTATTCAATTAGCCTAAATAAGGGTAAGAATCCAGTAGTTGAAGTTGAAGAAAAAAGTCTTGACGAAAAAGATGAAAATAATTAAAAATATTAATCTTAATGAAACGGGGGATGAAGATGGCAAATATTAACATGGAAGTAGAAAATAACGCCTTAGCCAAAATAAAAGTAATAGGAGTTGGTGGTGGCGGAAATAATGCTATAAGTAGAATGAGAGAGGGCGGCCTTTCTGGAGTTGAATTTATTGCATTAAATACAGACCTTCAAACTTTAAATGAAGCAAATGCTGACATCAAATTACAAATAGGAGCAAAGCTTACAAGAGGACTTGGAGCTGGAGCTAATCCTGAAATTGGTGAAAAAGCTGCTGAAGAAAGTGAATCAGAAATTGATGAATCACTAAAGGGAGCAGACATGGTATTTATCACTGCTGGAATGGGCGGTGGAACTGGTACTGGAGCAGCCCCTGTTGTAGCAAGAAAAGCAAAAGAACAAGGAATACTTACAGTAGGTGTTGTAACTCGTCCTTTCACATTTGAAGGAAGAAAAAGACAAACATCTGCAGAAGGTGGAATTGAAGCATTAAAAGAATGTGTGGATACATTAATTACAATACCAAATGATAGACTTTTACAAATTGTAGAAAAAAGAACATCAATGGTAGACGCATTTAAAATGGCTGACCAAGTACTTATGGATGCTGTAAGTGGTATTTCAGAACTTATAGCTGTACCAAATGTAATCAACCTTGATTTTGCTGATGTTAAATCAATTATGTCAGATCAAGGAATAGCTCACATGGGAATTGGTAGAGCAAGCGGAGAAAACAGAGCAGTAGATGCAGCAAAAGCAGCTGTAAATTCTCCATTACTTGAAACATCAATCGAAGGAGCTAACGCAGTATTATTAAACGTAACTGCAGCAGAAGTTGGTTTAATGGAAGCAAACGAAGCAGCAGAATTAATTAGAGAACATATAGATTCAGATGCAAATATAATTTTTGGTGTAGGAAGCGATGAATCATTGGGCGATGACATTAAAATAACTGTAATTGCCACAGGATTTGATCAAGACAACCAAACAAGAAGAGAAGTTTTAGAAAACAGAAGATCTTCACAAGGTGTTAGCCAAAGACAAACACCAAAAAAACAAAGTTCTTCAAATCCATTTGACGATATAGATCTTCCAGATTTCTTAAAATAAAATGAAGTGTCCATATTGTGACTCAAATGATACAAAAGTTATAGACTCTAGAGCAACAGAAGATAATCATGCTATTAGAAGAAGAAGGCTATGTCAAGCTTGTAATAAAAGATTTTCAACTTATGAAAGATATGAAGACCAAACTTTAATGGTTGTAAAAAAAGATAATACTAGAGAATCTTTTGATAGGTCAAAACTTATAAGTGGAATTGTAAAATCTTGCGAAAAAAGACCTGTAAGCATGGAAGACATTGAAAAAATAGCAGATGATATAGAAGTTTCTATAAATCATATTGGTAAAAAGGAAGTATCATCCACTACCATAGGAAAATTTGTCATGGAGCATCTAAAACAATTAGATCCTGTAGCTTATGTGAGATTTGCATCAGTATATAGGGAATTTAAAGATGTTGAGAGTTTCTATAGAGAGATTAAAAATTTAAAAGAAAAAATTAGAAAATTTAAGGGGCTATTGCAAGATGAAAATGACAAAAAACAAATTCATTTTGCAACAGTCCTTTTTTTGAAAGATTGGATAAAATGGACTTATTTGAATTAAATAAATTAAGAGAACTAGAAAAGTCTGCGCCATTAGCTGACAGGATGAGACCTGAAAAAATTGAAGATTTTTTAGGACAAGATCATCTTCTAGGAGAAGGAAAAATTTTAAGAAGAATGATAAAATCTGATAGAATTTATTCTTCTATTTTTTATGGACCTCCAGGAGTTGGCAAAACTACTCTTGCAAAAATTATTTCAAATTCAACTAATATGGCTTTTGAAAAAGTTTCTGCGGTAGCTAGTGGAATCAATGACTTAAAGAAAAAAATTCAAATTGCAAAAGATAATTTGAAATTTGAAAATAAAAAAACTATTTTATTTATTGACGAAATTCATAGATTTAATAAAAGTCAACAAGATTATTTACTGCCTTTTGTTGAAGATTCTACGATTATTTTGATAGGAGCTACAACAGAAAATCCATATTTTGAAGTAAATAAAGCTTTAATTTCTAGAATGTATGTATTTGAATTAAAAGCACATACAGATGATGATTTAAAAAAATTAATATATATGGCTTTAAGTCGAGATAGGCTTTTACAAAATAAAAATATAAAAATTGATGATGATGCCAGAAATACTTTGGTTAAATATTCTAACGGGGATTGTAGAGCCTTGTTGAATGCTTTAGAAATTGCAATATTTTCACAAGAAGATAAAGAAGGTATAATAGTAGTTGATCGAAAAAGTATTATAAATTCTATCCAAAAGAAAATTTCTATTTATGATAGGGATGGAGATAGACATTATGATACTATTTCTGCTTTTATAAAATCTATGCGTGGCTCAGATCCTGATGCAGCGGTTTATTATTTGGCAAAAATGTTAAATAGCGGAGAAGATATAAAATTTATAGCAAGAAGAATGATTATTTTTGCATCAGAAGATATTTCGCTTGCTGATCCCTACGCTTTAAGCCTTGCGACAAACACTTTTACAGCAATTAATACTGTAGGTATGCCAGAGGCAAGAATTATTTTGGCAGAGACTTGTATATATTTATCTTTAGCAAAGAAAAATAATTCTACATACCTTGCTATAAATAAGGCTATGGATTTTGTAAAAAATGAAAAAGATTTGGAAGTACCAAATAAATTAAAAGATACCCATTATAAAGGAAGTAAAAATTTAGTTAAAGATACTTATTTATATCCTCATGATTATGATGGATATGTAAAACAAGACTATCTTCCAGATGGATTTGTAGATGAAAAATTTTATAAGCCAAAAAATATAGGTTATGAAAAAATACTTAATGAAAATTTAGAAAAAATTAAGAGAGGAAATAAGGATGAAATTAAGAGAGATTAAAAAAGATGTTGAAAAATACATCGACCAAGAAATTACAGTTGAAGGATGGATTAGACAGGCGCGATTTACAAAAAATGTCGGATTTATTGAATTAAATGATGGGACAATTTTTAAAAATCTTCAAATTGTTGTTGGAAAAGAATTAGAAAATTTTGAAGATTTACAAAAAGAACATCTTTCAGCATCATTAAAAATTAGAGGAATTCTTGTAAAAACAAATAATGCCAAACAAGCCTACGAACTTCAAGCAAAATCTGTAGAAGTTTTAGGTCACAGTGATGAGAAATTTCCTATTCAAAAACAAAAACAATCTCTTGAATATATGAGAACCATTCCTCATTTAAGAGCTAGAACTAATACTTACAGGGCAGTTTTTAGATTAAGGTCAAAACTTGCCTATGCTCTTCATAAATTTTTCCAAGAAAGAGGATTTATTTATTTAAATGCTCCATTAATTACTGCATCTGATACAGAAGGTGCTGGAGAAATGTTCCAAGTTACTACCCAAAATTTAGATAAATTAGATTTAAATAAGGATGGAAAAGTTGATTATTCTAAAGATTTCTTTGGAAAAAAATCTTATTTGACAGTTTCAGGACAACTTGAGGCAGAAGATTATGCTCTTGCCTTATCTAATATTTATACTTTTGGTCCAACCTTTAGGGCTGAAGAATCAAACACACCAAGACACGCTGCGGAATTTTGGATGATTGAACCAGAAATTGCTTTTGCAGATTATAATGTGTGCATGGATGTGGCTGAAGATATGATGAGATATATGATAAGTTTTGTTTTAGAAAATTGTAAGGATGAAATTGAATTTTTCAACGAAAGAGTTGATGATACTTTGATTGAAAGACTTACAAAAGTTAAAGAGGCAAAATTTGCAAGAATTACTTATACTGAAGCTATTGAAAAATTACAAGAAGCTGATGTTGATTTTGAATATCCTGTAAAATGGGGAATGGATCTTCAAACAGAGCATGAAAGATATTTATCAGAAAAAATAGTTGATGGTCCAGTTTTCGTTACAGATTATCCAAAAGATATAAAGGCATTTTATATGAGAAGAAATGAAGATGGAAAAACTGTTGCAGCTTTTGATATGTTAGTTCCTGCTGTAGGAGAATTAATAGGTGGAAGTCAAAGGGAAGAAAGATATGATGAGCTTGTAAAATCTATGAAAGATAATGGACTAAAACTTGAAGATTATCAAAATTATTTAGATTTAAGAAAATATGGAACAGTAGTTCACTCAGGTTATGGTCTTGGATTTGAAAGAGCAGTAATGTATCTTACAGGAATGAAAAATATCCGTGACGTGATCCCTTACCCAAGAACAGTAAAATCTTTTGCATCAAAAAACTAAGGAGAAAAAATGAGAGAATATAATCCAAATGCCATCGAAAAAAAATGGCAAGAAAAATGGGATGAAAATGAAACTTTTAAATCAGTAATTGATAAAAATAAGAAAAAATTCTATCCACTCGTAGAATTTCCTTATCCATCAGGTCAAGGTCTTCATGTTGGCCACCCAAGACCATACACAGCTTTAGATATTGTTGCAAGAAAAAGAAGACTTCAAGGAGAAAATGTAATTTATCCTATGGGCTGGGATGCTTTTGGACTTCCTACAGAAAATTATGCTATAAAAAATCACATTCATCCTTCAATTGTAACAAAAAATAATATCGAAAATTTTAAAGCGCAAATGAAATCTATAGGATTTTCATTTGATTGGTCCAAAGAAGTAAATACAACAGATCCAAATTATTACAAATGGACTCAATGGATTTTCATTCAATTATATAAACATGGACTTGCTTATAAAAAAGAAATGCCAGTAAACTGGTGTCCTTCATGCAAGGTAGGACTTGCTAATGAAGAAGTTGTAGATGGAAAATGTGAAAGATGTGGCTCAGAAGTAACTCACAAAGTTAAAAATCAATGGATGTTAAAAATCACAGAATATGCCGATAGACTTATTGATGATTTAGACGAAGTTGATTATGAAGAAAAAATTAAAACCCAACAAAAAAATTGGATTGGAAGAAGTCATGGTGCAGAAATTAATTTTTCTTTAAAAGATAAAGATTACAAATTAAATGTCTACACAACAAGACCTGATACAATTTTTGGTGCAACATATATGGTAATTGCACCAGAACATCCAATGCTTGAAGAATTTAAAGATGAAATTAAAAATTTGGATGATGTAAAAGAATATCAAGATTTTGCAAAGAAAAAATCAGATTTTGAAAGAAGTGAGCTTACAAAAGAAAAAACTGGCGTAATGCTTGATGGAATTTCTGCAATAAATCCTATAAATGGGAAAGAAATTCCAATTTGGATTTCTGATTATGTATTAATTTCTTATGGAACTGGAGCTATAATGGCAGTTCCTGCTCATGATGATAGAGATTTTGAATTTGCACAAAAATTTGATATGCCAATTGTTCCTGTAATTGATACAGGCGATGAAGATTTGCCAACAACTTCAATTGACAAGGGGATTTTAATAAATTCCGATTTTCTAAATGGTTTATCTGTAGAAGAAGCTAAAAAGAAAATGATAGAATTTGTTGAAGAAAAAAATCTAGGTTCTGCTAAGGTAAATTATAAATTAAGAGATTGGGTATTTTCTAGACAAAGATATTGGGGAGAACCAATCCCTATGATTTATTGTGAGGAACATGGATGGGTTCCAGAAAAGGAAGAAAATCTTCCAATAAAATTACCAGATGTTGAATCTTACGAAGTAACAGATGATGGCGAAAGCCCACTTTCAAAAATTGATGAATTTGTAAATACTACTTGTCCAATTTGTGGAAAGCCAGCAAAAAGAGAAACTGACACCATGCCACAATGGGCTGGATCTTCTTGGTATTATTTAAGATATACAGATCCAAATAATAATGAAGATCTTGCAAGCAAGGAAAGTTTAGATTATTACACACCAGTTGATTGGTACAATGGTGGAATGGAACATACAACTCTTCACTTATTGTATTCAAGATTTTGGCACAAATTTTTATATGATATAGGAAAAGTTCCAACAAAAGAACCATATCAAAAGAGAACTTCTCACGGAATGATTTTAGGAGAAGACCATCAAAAAATGTCAAAATCAAGAGGCAATGTTGTAAATCCTGATGATATTGTAAGAGATTATGGGGCAGATACCCTAAGATGCTATGAAATGTTTATTGGAGATTTTAGATCAACAGCTCCATGGTCAGATGAAGGGGTTAAAGGTTGTAGAAAATATTTAGAAAGAGTATTTAATCTTTATGATTTAGTTGAAGATGGCGACGAATATACAAAAGAAATTGAAATTCTAATTAATCAAACAATTAAAAAAGTAAGTGATGATTATGAATCATTAAAATATAATACAGCAATAGCTTCACTTATGAGCTTGTTAAATGAAATGAGAAATATTGGAAAAATTACCAAAAAAGATTTCAAAACTTATTTGATTTTATTAAATCCAGTTGCTCCTCACTTGACAGAAGAATTGTGGGAAGAAATTGGTTTTGAAGGCGAATTAAACCAAACTAGCTGGCCAACTTATGATGAAAGTAAACTTGAATATGATTCAATTGAACTTCCTGTTCAAGTTAATGGTAAAGTTAGGGCTACAATAAAAATTTCAAAAGATGCGAATCAAGAAGAAGCTGTAACAAGTGCAGAAAATGATCAAAATATTCAAAAAAATATAGATGGTAAGGAAATATTTAAGGTAATATATGTACCAGGAAAAATATTAAACTTGCTTGTAAAATAATAAAAAAAGCTCTTGCAAAAAAATTAATGCAAGAGCTTTTATTTATACCTAGATTTTTGAATAAGTGAAATTATTTTTCTGATTTTTTCAGAAGAATTTAAGTCATCAAAAGATATTTTTTTAATATTATTAATTATTTCTATATTATTATTTGTGAAATTTTTGTAGTCAGATCCTGTTATAAAATCAATAAAGAGATTTTTTTCGATTTTTTCTATAGAAAGAATAAAAATTCCTTCTAAATCTTTTGTATTATTTAAATAAACTCCAAAATTATTTTCTCGTTCAAAACCATTTATCCAAACAAAATCTTTATCCTTATTTATTTTTAATCCCAAATCAATTATTTTATTAAAAATTTTCAAAAAATCATCGGCAATAAAATCATCATAGAAATTGGAAATTTTTATTTGCCCATAAGAATTTTTGATTTTTAAAGAAACTTCCTTATTATTATAAAATTTAGCAAACATAGATTTAAAAATATAAAAAGCTGTATTATACGATAAATTTTTTTCTCTGGTATTTTTGTCCAAAGAAAGAATTACAGATGATTTTTGGGGTTTATTTTTGATTGTATGAACTAAATTTCCATTTATAAACTCAACATCCAAAAGCACATTTTCCGAAATTTTTGGATTTTCATCTAATAAATAGGAAGAATTAGGCATAAAAATACTTCTGTCCAAAATTATTTTTGTTGTATCATCTTCGTATTTTCTTTTTACAATTTTGGCGCTTATTTGATTTATTTGTGGATGACTAATATATAACAAATCCTTCATAAAATTACCTCTAAATTATTATATCATATGTTATAATCATATTGGGAGAATCTTATGAGAAAAAATTTGTTTTTTTACTTATTTCTTTAATATCTGGTATAGGAATTTTCACTTTTTTTGAGGCTTATGATTTTTTGTTTGTGATTATAGGCTTATTTGTATGTGGAATTTTTCTTTTTGTAAAAAAATCTTATCTTTCTTTTTTGTTTTTTGGATTTTCTATGGGAATTTTTTTGGCATCTTTTAATTTTCATTCTTATAAGCTTGAAAAATATGATAATTTAGATTTAAATTTAACTGTTGTTGAAAAAATTAAAAATGATAATTCCTATACTTATTATGTAAAAGCAAAAAATATGGATAAAAAAATAGATGAAAAATCTACTTTTATATCTGATAAAAATTTTGAAATAGGAGATAGGCTAAGGGCAAATTGCAATATTTCCATGCCTTCTACAAACACCAATCCATATTTATTTTCTTATAGGAAATATTTATTATCTAAAAAAATAAAAAGCAAGCTTGATATAAAATCTTTTGAAAAATTGGGAGAATCTTCTTCTATTTTTTTAAAAATTAAGAAAAATTTTAACCAATATATTAATAAGGTGTTTGAAAAAAATTTGTCTAAGGATTCTTTTTCTTTTGTAAAAGCTGTTATTCTTTCGGATAAATTTGAATATAGACAAGGTCTTTCGAAATTAGGCTTAGCTCATATTTTGGCGGTTTCTGGTCTTCACATTGATTTATTGATGGCTTTGTTAATATTTTTATTGATAAAAGCAAATATTTCATACAAGTACGCTTATCCGATTTCTTTGGGAATTTCTTTATTTTATGCCTATTTAATTTCATTTCCATTTTCGGTTTTGAGAGTTTTATTTATATACAGCTTATCTCATTTGGAATTTTTACTAAAAAAAGGCAAGGATACAGGAAAAAATCTCATTGTAGCCATGTTATTAATTTTATTGGCAAATCCTTTTGCAATTTTAAATTCTGGCTTTATTCTTTCATTTTTGGCAGGGTTTGCAATTTATGAGATTTATCCAAAACTTGTAAGGGGGAAAAATTTCTCTTATTTAAAAAAATACATAATTTTTATTCTTTGCTTGCAAATAACTTTGGCTTTTCATGTTATTTACTATTATGGATATTTTAATTTGCTTAATTTTTTTGCGAATTTTTTGGTTGTTCCAATTTTTTCTATAAGTATGTACATAATTTTTGGGATAATTATTTTGTATCCGATATTTGGCGGATTGTTAGCTGGTTTTTTCTTTATTTTGGATTTTTTGATAAAATCTATCATGGATATAGCAAATTTTTTGAGTACTTTTACAATTTTTGGCTTAGACTTTCCAAAAGAGTCAATCTTAATTAGTTTTTATTATTTGATACTTTTGTATATATTTGTGAAATTTAAAAATAAAAAACTAAGGGCAAAAAAATTTTTGATGATTTCTATGATTATAGTGATTTTTTCTATTGTAAAAGATAAAAATAAGCCTATTTCCTATCAAATGCTTGATATTGGACAGGGAGATTTTTTTATTTTGGAAGATAAGGGCGATTTTTATTTGTTTGATTGTGGGGAAGTTTCTTACAAAAATTATTCATCAACTGAAAAAATAGCTATAGCTTTTTTAAAGGCAAAAGGAGTAAAAAAAATCAAGGCGGTTTTTATTTCTCATGAGGATAAGGATCATTCGGGCGCTTTGGAAAAATTGAAAAATGAATTTGAAATTGGTCCTGTAATTTCTAATATTTATAATAAAAATCTAGGGGAAAAATATAAATTTTTGGAAATGAAAGAGGGTAATATTTACAAAGGAAAAAATTTTAGCGTTGAATGTTTAGAAAATTTTTCTGGAGACGAAAATTCTAATTCTATGCCACTTTTAATTAGGATAAATGATTTTAAAATTTTGACTATGGGAGATTTGCCAATGGAGTATGAACAAAAAGTTGCAAGAGATATTGATATTTTAAAAGTTTCCCATCATGGCTCAAGATTTTCAACTTCAAAGGATTTTGTAAATAAAACAAGTCCACAAGTTGCTTTAATTTCAGCTGGAAGAAAAAATACTTATGGACACCCATCAAAAGAAGTCTTAGATAATTTAAAAAATGTTAAAATATACAATACTCAAAAAGATGGATATTGTAAGATAGAATTTTACAAGAATTCATTTAAGGTAAAAAAATATGTGAAAGGAGGATTTTTTAGATGAATTATAAGGAATTTATGGCTGAACTTTTTTCAAAAAAAAGCAGGGGAATTTATCTAATTGATTCAAAAGAAGAATATCTAAAAGAAACAATTATAGATCAAGCTAAGGATTTAATTTCTTTTCCTGACTTTAATTATATAGAAATTAAGGGCAAAAAAAGCCTTGAGGACATAAAAACTGCCATGGATACATATCCAATAATGGAAGATAAAAAAGTTGTGATTTGGAGAAATATCGACTTATCTAAAAATAATATAAAAGATTATGAGGAAATTTGTAATTTGATTATTGAAGATATAGAAAATTTAGCAGATTTTTTGACATTTATAATAATATCTGATGAAAGTGTATTTAAAGGAAAATTTTACAAGGCAATCAAGAAAAATGGAAATATTGTAGAAATTGATAGGCTAAATAATAATGAGCTTGTTTCTTTTATTGGAAAAAGATTTGTAAAAAATAATAAAAAAATCAAAAAATCTTATATAAATGAAATAATTGATAGGTTTTCATATTTAAATAAAAATTCGCAGATCGACCTTTATGAGGTTGTAAATACAGTGGATAAAATTATTGCAAATTCCGATAAAAGCGAAGTTTTATTGGAAGATGTTCACGACCAATTAGACCAAGTTTTAGATTTAAATATCTTTAATCTCACAGATGCTCTGTCAAAAAGGGATACAAAAACTGCTATGAACACATATTTATTTATGGCAAAGGATATGGATGAAATATTTAAAATTTTCTATATGCTAGTAAGGCATATTAGAAATTTAATCGGAATAAAAATTTTATCAAAAGATTCTTACAATGATTCCTTTATGCAAAAATCTTTAGGTATATCAAATTTTGAGCTTAGAAAAGATAAAAGTTTTATTGGGAATTTTACTTTGGATGAATTATTTGATTTGCAAGATTTTTTATATACTTGCGACTTAAAACAAAAAAGCGAAGATTTTGATATGAATTTAAATATGTTAATTTTTATAGAAAAATTTTCAACATAAAAAAATCGACTCATTCTAATCTTGGCGACTTTTCTAAGTCGCAAGTTTGAATGAACCGACTAAAAATTAAGCGTTTAATGAATTTAATTTTTTAGCTAATCTTGAAGTTGTTCTACTAGCTTGATTTTTGTGAATTATGTTTTTAGCTGCTGCTTGTTTTACTTTTTTATCAACAGTTTTGAAAAGTTCATTAGCTTTTTCGCTATCATTATTTGCAATAGCTTCTTCAAATTTTTTAACATAAGTTTTTATTTCAGATTTTGCTGATTTATTTCTAGCAGTTTGTTTTCTTGTTACATCAATTCTTTTTATTGCTGATTTAATGTTTGCCATTTTTTCACCCCCAATTTATATCGACTGATTTATTTTACCATAAAACTATATTTATTACAAATCTTTATAAATTTTAAATATTAAAATATTTGGAACTTTTGAGATATTCGTTTATAATTATAAAATGAGAGAGGTGTTATATGACAGAAAAATCTAATGATTTAGAATTTCTTGATTGGATAAAAACAATACTTTTGGCATTGGCAATTGCTTTTGTTATAAAAATTTTTATAATGGATGCAACAAAAGTTGAAGGAAATTCTATGCTAAATACATTACATAGTGGCGATATGCTATTTGTTGACAAAGTTTCAAAACATTTTAAGGGATACAATAGGGCAGATATTGTAATAATTAATGCTCCAGACCAAGAAGATACTTTGTATATAAAAAGAATAGTTGGTATGCCAGGAGATAATATAGAAGTTAAAGATGGAAATGTGTATGTAAACGGAGAAATCTACGAAGAAAATTATATAAATAATGAAGAAACCCTAACAACAAATGAAAATTCATCTTGGGAAGTTGGCGAAGGAGAATATTTTGTTATGGGAGATAATAGACTTCCAAATGCAAGCAATGACTCAAGAAATTTTGGTCCGATTTCTGAAGAAAAAATTGTAGGGCACGCATTTTTAAGATTTTTCCCGATTTATGATATAGGATTTGTAGATAAGGAAAACAGATAATGAAGAAAAAAGAGAATATTAGAAATTTCTCTATAATTGCTCATATTGACCATGGAAAATCTACTCTTGCAGATAGATTAATTGAGAAAACTCAATCTGTTGCAAAAAGAGATATAAATGATCAAATGCTAGATAGCATGGAGCTTGAGCAAGAAAGAGGAATAACCATAAAATTAAAATCAGTAAAGTTAAAATACAAGGCTAATGATGGAAAAATTTACGATTTAAATTTGATTGATACTCCAGGCCATGTTGACTTTACTTATGAAGTTTCAAGATCATTAAAAGCTTGCGAAGGAGCAATTTTGGTTGTTGATGCTTCCCAAGGAGTTGAAGCTCAAACTTTGGCAAACACTTATCTTGCACTTGAACAAGATTTGGAAATTTTGCCAGTTTTAAATAAAATTGACCTTGAAAGTGCAAGAGTCGAAGAAACAAAAGAAGAAATAGAAAATCAAATTGGTCTTGATACAGAAAATATTCCCTTAATTTCTGCAAAAACTGGTTTAAATATTGAAGATGTACTTGAAGATATTATAGAAAATGTTCCAGCCCCAGAAGATCATGATGACAAACCATTAAAGGCTTTGATTTTTGATTCATATTATGATTCATACAGGGGGGTAATTTGCTATGTTAGAATTTTTGAAGGAAGTGTAAAAGCAGGCGATGAAATTTTGATGATGGCAAGTGGAAAATCTTACGAAGTAACTGGCGTAGGATATACTATGAAAAATAGAATTGAAACCAAAGAATTAAAAAGCGGAGATGTAGGATTTATTGAAGCAAGCATAAAAGATATTAGAAATGCGAGAGTTGGAGATACAATTACCTTAAAAAATAATCCAACACAAAAAGCACTTTCTGGCTACAAAGAAGTTTTGCCAATGGTTTATTCTGGAATTTATCCAGCTGAAGGAGAATCATTTAACAAATTAAAAGATTCTTTGGAAAAGCTTCAAGTAAATGATGCGTCTTTAGTTTTTGAACAAGAAAATTCACAAGCTCTTGGCGTTGGATTAAGATGTGGATTTTTAGGTCTTTTGCACATGGATATTATCACAGCAAGACTTGAAAGAGAATATGATTTGGACATAATCGCAACAGCACCATCAGTAATTTATAAGGTAAAAACAAAAGGACACGAAGAAAAAAAATTAGAAAATCCTAATGATTTTCCTCCACCATCAGAAATTGAATATGTAAAAGAGCCAATTACAATTTCTGAAATTATGACTCCAAAAGAATATATAGGACCTGTAATGGAACTTGCACAAGCAAGAAGAGGAGATCTTATAGATATGTCATATATTGACGAAAATAGGGTTTCAATAAAATATAAAATTCCTTTAAATGAAGTAATCTATAACTTTTTTGATTCTTTAAAATCAAGATCAAAAGGATATGCTTCGCTTGATTATGAAGTTGTAGATTATGAAGAAAGTAATTTAATAAAACTTGATATAAAAATCAATGAAGATAAAGTTGATGCTCTATCTACAATTGTTCACAAAGATTTCGCCTATGCTAGGGGAAGATCAATTGTCGAAAAATTGAAAGATCAAATTCCAAGACAACAATTTGCAATTCCAATTCAAGCTACAATCGATTCAAAAGTTATAGCAAGAGAAACCGTAAAAGCTTTGAGAAAAGATGTAATTGCAAAATGCTACGGTGGAGATATATCAAGAAAGAAAAAACTTCTAGAAAAACAAAAAGAAGGAAAGAAGAGAATGAGACAATTAGGAAGCGTACAAATTCCACAAGATGCCTTCCTTGCTGTTTTGAAATATGATGATGAATAAAAGTTAGGATAAGTCCTAACTTTTTATTTGCAAAAATTTAAGGAGAAAATATGGAAAAAATTGGAATCTATATTCATATTCCTTTTTGTAAGAAAAAATGTTTTTATTGCGATTTTACAGCTTTTCAAAATTTAGAATCTTGGATTGATTCATATTTTGAAAATTTAAAAAAAGAAATAATCTTGTACCAAAAAAATATGAAAGTAGAAGTCGATTCTATTTATATTGGTGGAGGTACGCCAACTTACGTTGATTATCATTATATAATTGAGCTTGTAGAAATTTTGAAAAATTTTGATTTAAGTCATGTAAAAGAATTTACAATTGAGGCAAATCCAAATTCTTTGACCTTGGAAAAATTAAAAGCTTACAAGAGCTTGGGAATAAATAGAATTTCTCTTGGTGTCCAATCTTTTGATGATAAAGTTTTAAAAAAAATTGGCAGGGACCATAATAAGGAAATTGTCTTAAAAGATATAGAAAATATAAGAAAAGCAGGTTTTAAAAATCTATCTTTAGATATGATTTTAAATCTGCCTAGTGGAAATTTTGATTCTATAAAAAATGATTTGGAGATAATAAAAAAGATAAATCCAGAACATTTATCTTATTATTCTTTAATACTTGAAAAAGGATCACATTTTTATAGTTTGTATAAGAAAAATAAGCTTGATTTGATGGATGATGATTTGGAAAGAGATATTTTTTCTTATATTGAAAAATATTTGAAAGATTTGGGACTAAATAGGTATGAAATTTCTAATTTTTCAAAAAAGGGATTTGAATCTTACCACAACAAAAAATATTGGTCAGAAGGTGGATACCTTGCCTTTGGACTTGGTGCATCCGGATTTTTGTCAAATGCAAGATATAATAACGTAAAAAATTTTGTAAAATATGAAAAATTAATTAATGAAGGAAAATTTCCAATAGAATTTAGAGAATTTATTTCAGAAGATGAAAGAGAAAAAGAATATATAATTTTTAAATTAAGAGAAGTGGAAGGGATCAACTTAAAAGAATTTGAAAATATTTTTGGGCATTCTCTTTTAGAAAAGTATAGTGAAATAGTTGAAAAATTTTATAAAGAAGGATTTTTTGAAATTGATAAAAATTTAAGATTTACTCACAAGGGTTTTGATTTATCAAATGAATTTTATATTGAAATAATATAACTTGCAAAAAGAAATTTACCTAGTATATTATAATTAGCAGTCAGATAATTGGAGTGCTAAATGAGGTGAAAATAATGAACGAGAGAAAGAAGATGATACTCTTTTCCATTATAAACTCATACGTTAATCTTGGAGAGCCTATTGGTTCAAATTCATTACTTAATGAATATTCTCTAGATATTTCGTCTGCAACAATTAGAAATGAGATGAGCACTCTTGAAAAAATGGGGCTTTTAGAAAAAGCTCACACATCGGGAGGAAGATACCCATCTGATAAAGGTTACAGACTTTATGTAAATAATTTATTAGAAAATTCATTAAATGAAAAAGAAGATGAAAATTTAGAAAAAATTCTTGATAAAAGATATGGCAATGTTTCAAAAATTGTGGAGACTGCAACACTGCTTCTTTCAAAAATGACAAATCTTACAGCTGTTTCTTACACAATAAGAAACAATATTACTAAAGTCATAAATTTAGAACTTTTAAAAATTAATCCTAGCATGCTTTTGTTTATAGTTGTTTATGATAACGGAAGTTTAATAAGCGATAGAATTTATATAAGTGAAGAAATTGATGATGAAAAATTAATAGAAATTTCTAGAATTTTAAAACAAAGCATTGAAGGAAAAAATTTAAAAGACCTTGCAAAAATTTTTGAAAAAATCAAAAATTCTGGCTTTAAGAAGTATGATAATCTGTTAGATATTTTGGAGAAAAAAATCAACAATGATTCTTTAAGCGATTTGACTAAAGAAGTTATTATAAAGGGACTAGGCAATATTTTTAATTTCAAAGAATTTGAAGATCCAATTAAGGCTAGAGAGTTTATTAAGATATTTGATAGTAAGGAAAGAATTTGGGAATTGATTGAAAATTCCAACAACGAATTACAAATTACTATTGGTGATGAAAATGAGATAAATGAATTGAAAGATAATACAATCATAACTTCACATTTTAATTATGACAAAGACATTGTAGGCCAAATTGGAATTATAGGACTTACAAGAATTGATTATAAGGAAGTTATTTCTGACATCAAACTAATATCAGATTTACTTAGCAAATAATAAGGTAGGTGTTTAAGGTGGACAATGAAAAAAAGCATGATGAAAATGTTGAACAAGAAGAAAATATAGATGAACAACTAGAAGAAATTGATGCTGAAATAGTCGATGAAGAAGGTAATGTAGAAGAAGATTTATCAGATGATGATAATGAATACAAAGAAAAATACCAAAGACTATTGGCAGATTTTACAAATTTCAAAAAAAGAGAAGAAAAGGCAAGGTCTGATTTTAAAAAGTTTGCATCATCAAATTTAATAGAAGAACTTTTACCAGTTTTAGATAATTTTGATAGGGCGCTTAAAGATCAGGATGAAGAAGATTCTTTTGTTAAAGGAATAATGATGACAAGAGATTCTTTTTGGAAAGTTTTGGAAAAAGAAGGACTTGAAGAAATCGAATCTGATGGAGTAGAATTTGATCCAAATTTCCACCACGCTTTTCAAACAGAAGAAAACGAAGATTTCAAATCAAATTATATTATAGAAACCTATCAAAAAGGATACAAACTAAATGATAGAGTTATAAGACCAAGTATGGTTAAAGTTGCAAAATAGGAGGAATTAATATGGCAAAAATTATAGGAATTGATTTAGGAACAACAAACTCAGCAGTTGCCGTTATGGAAGGTGGGGATTCAACAATAATCCCAAATACTGAAGGAAACAGAACAACACCATCAGTTGTAGCTTTTACAAAAGATGGAGAAAGACTTGTTGGAGAAACTGCAAAAAGACAAGCAATAACAAATCCAGACAGAACAATCTCATCAATCAAAAGAGAAATGGGATCAGATTTTAAAACAAATGAAATTGATGGAAATTCTTACACACCAGAAGAAGTTTCAGCAATGATTTTACAAAAATTAAAATCAGATGCAGAAAGTTATTTAAATGATACAGTAACAGATGCAGTAATAACAGTTCCTGCTTACTTTACAGATGCTCAAAGACAAGCTACAAAAGACGCTGGAAAAATTGCAGGCTTAAATGTAAAAAGAATTATAAACGAACCAACAGCAGCAGCACTTGCATACGGAATGGACAAAGAAACTGACCAAGCAAAAATTATGGTTTACGACCTTGGTGGTGGTACATTTGACGTTTCAATTCTTGAAGTTGGCGATGGAGTATTTGAAGTTTTATCTACAAGAGGAAATAATAAATTAGGTGGAGATGACTTTGATAATAGATTAGTTGAATATCTTGCAGCTGAATTTAAAAAAGAAACTGGTGTAGATTTAACAAAAGATCTTACAGCTATGCAAAGATTAAAAGATGCAGCAGAAAAAGCTAAAAAAGAATTATCATCAACAAAAACAACAAATGTAAACTTACCATTTATTACAGCAGTTGATGGACAACCAGTTCACTTAGACTTAACAGTTACAAGAGCAAAATTTGATGAATTAACTCACGATTTAGTTGAAGCTACAAGAGGACCAGTTGAAGATGCATTAAAAGATGCTTCTTTATCATCAAGCGATATAGAAAAAGTATTACTTGTAGGTGGATCATCAAGAATTCCTGCAGTTCAAGATTTAGTTAAAAATATAATTGGAAAAGAACCACAAAGAGATATAAATCCTGATGAATGTGTTGCACTTGGTGCTGCAATTCAAGGTGGAGTTTTAACAGGAGAAGTTAAGGATTTATTACTTCTTGACGTTACACCACTTTCACTAGGAATAGAAACTCTTGGTGGAGTTGCTACAAAATTAATCGAAAGAAATACAACAATTCCAACTAAAAAATCTCAAATCTTTACAACGGCTGCAGACGGACAAACTGATGTAGATATTCACGTTGTACAAGGTGAAAGAGAAATGGCAGCAGACAATACTACACTTGGTAGATTCCAACTTACAGGAATTCCTGCAGCAAGACGTGGAGTTCCACAAATCGAAGTTACATTTGATATAGATGCAAATGGTATTGTAAATGTATCTGCAAAAGACCAAGGAAGTGGAAAAGAACAAAAAATTACTATCACATCATCAACAAACTTAACTGATGAAGAAATAGATAAAAAAGTAAAAGAAGCTGAAAAATTTGCTGAAGATGATAAAAAGAAAAAAGAAAGTATTGAAGTTAAAAACAATGCTGAATCATTAGTTTATCAAGCAAGAAAAACTCTTGAAGATGCAAAAGTTGAAGGAAGCGAAAAAGATAAGATTGAAGAAAAAATTAAAGATCTTGAAGCTAGCATTAAAGCTGACAATACTGAAGACATCAAAGCAAAAACAGAAGCTCTACAACAAGAAATCTACTCAATGAGTGAAGCAATGTATAAAAACGCTCAAGCAAGTCAAGAAGGTCAAAACGCTGGAAAAGCAGATGACGATGTAGTAGATGCAGATTATGAAGTTGTAGATGACGACGAAGAATAAAAATAAATAAAATATAAAGAATAGGAGGCCTTGCTTCTTATTCTTTATTTTTATTTTAAATTTTAAAATATAATTTAATTTTTTTATCAAAGTGGTATAATAGTTGAGCTTAGATAAAAAAATAAAATTATAAATTAAGATACTACAAATAAATTAGAAATAATTTTAGAGCATATATAAACCCTCAAGCACGAATATCTGACTTCAAAAATTGTTGATTTCTAAATTTAAAAATTCTAAAATCGCAAACTCGCTAACGCTCAAACAGTGCGATTTTTAACGAATTTTTAAATTTGAAATCAAATCAATTTTTTCCGTATGATATTCTAAGCATGAGGATTTATATACTTTATAAAAAAGTCTGAAATTAGCAATAATTTATTTTTTTTATATTGGAGGATAAATGAAAGACCCTTATGAATTATTAGAAGTTGACAAAAATGTCACTGATTCTGAATTAAAAAGAAAATATAGGAAACTTGCAAAAAAATATCATCCAGATTTAAATCCAGATGACGAAGAAGCTCAAGAAAAATTTAAAGAAATATCTGAAGCTTATGAAATCTTATCTGATCCACAAAAAAAACGTCAATATGATACTTACGGAGCAGCTGCATTTGAAAATGGTGGAGCTGGCGGATTTTCTGGCGATTTTGGTGGATTTGGAGATATATTTGGGGACATATTTGGAGATATTTTTTCTCAAGGAAGAAGTCAAAATAGAAAAAGACCAAGAAAAGGTTCTGATATTCAACAAGTTGTAAAATTAACTTTCAAAGAATCAGCTTTTGGAATTTCTAAAGAAATTCAAGTAAGAAGAGAAGTTGAATGTGAAACTTGTAACGGCAAAGGTGCAAAAGATGAAAGTAAAATTAAAACTTGTCCTAAGTGTAATGGAACGGGCGTTATAAATAATATAAGTCAAACTCCATTTGGAACTGTTTCTCGCCAAACAACTTGTGATAATTGCCATGGATCTGGAGAAATAATTGAGGAAAAATGTCCAGATTGTAATGGTAGCGGTAGAAAAATTAAAAATGAAAAAATCAAAATTGATATACCATCAGGTGTTGAAAATGATTCTGTAATTAGAGTTGTTGGCAAAGGAAATGCTGGAGAAAATGGTGGTTCTTATGGAGATTTGTATATAATTTTAAAAGTTGAAGAGCACGAAATTTTTAAAAGAGATGGACTTGATATTTATTATGAGATGCCAATATCTTTTGCAACAGCAGCTTTGGGTGGAAATGTAGAAGTTCCTACTCTTACAACAACTCAAGAATATCACATCCCAGCAGGAACTCAAACAGGAAGTAAATTTAGAATTAAAAATGAAGGAATAAAATCTGATAGATATAAAAGACAAGGAGACCTTTATTTTTATGTAAAAGTTATTACTCCAACAAAATTATCCAAAGAACAAAAGGAAAAATTAAAAGAGTTTGCTGAAATATCTGGCGATGAGGTAAAAGAAGACAAGAACTTTTTTGAAAAATTAAAGGATTTGTTTGATTAATGAAAAAAACATTTAATATAAAAACTTTAGGATGTAAAGTAAACCAATATGAATCAGAGGCCATAGAAGAATTATTTAAAAAAAGAGGATTTGAAAAAAAAGAAGAAAATGCTGATATTTATGTTATAAATACTTGCACAGTAACAAATATGAGCGATAGAAAATCCAGACAAACTATTTCAAAAGCTAGAAAAGAAAACAAAGATGCAGTAATTGCAGTTATTGGTTGCTATTCACAAGTAAAGGCTGATGAAGTAAAAAAAATTGATGGCGTTGATATAATTTTGGGTTCTAGAAACAAAGAAGAAGTGGTTGACCTTTGCGAAAATTTCATTAAAAATAATAAAAAAATGGAAGATGTTGAAGAATTTTCAATAGGAGAAGCTATTGAAGATTTGGAAATTTCAAATCAAAGTGATATGACTCGAGCTTATATAAAAATCCAAGATGGTTGTAATATGTATTGCTCATATTGTTTGATTCCTTATGCAAGAGGAAATATTGCATCAAGGGATTTGGTTTCAATAATTGATGAGGCAAAAAGACTTAGGAATAATGGTTATAAGGAAATTGTCCTTACAGGAATTCATGTTGCAAGTTATGGAAAAGATTTTGATTTGGATATTTCATTAATAGATGTAATCGAACACATTGCAAAAATTGATGGGATAGAAAGAATTAGATTATCATCAATGGAGCCAAGGCATATTGATAGGGAATTTTTACAAAGAATGAAAGATACAAAAAAAGCTTGCGACCATTTTCATTTATCCCTCCAATCAGGTTCTGATGATGTTTTAAAATTAATGAATAGAAAATATACCACAAAAGTTTTTAAAGAAAAAGTAGATTTGATTAGGGAATATTTTCCAAATGCAGGACTTACAACAGATATAATTGTAGGTTTTCCAAATGAGAGCGAAAAAAATCACGAAGAAACTAAAAACTTTGTAAAAGATATTAAATTTTCAAAAACTCATCTTTTCAAATATTCAAAAAGAGATGGAACTAAGGCTGCTAGTATGAAAAATCAAGTTGATGGAAACATTAAAAAACGTAGGTCAAAGGAATTATCTGAAATTGAAAAAGAAATTTCTCATAAATTTTTAGATAAGCAAATTGGAAAAACTCTTTCAGTTTTATTTGAAACAAAAACAGAGCTTGACGGATATAGGTCAGGATATTCTACAAATTATTTAAGGGTT
Source organism: Anaerococcus obesiensis ph10 (assembly GCF_000311745.1). Taxonomy (GTDB): domain Bacteria; phylum Bacillota; class Clostridia; order Tissierellales; family Peptoniphilaceae; genus Anaerococcus; species Anaerococcus vaginalis. The sequence continues at coordinate 132,702 of NZ_HE978531.1, forward strand.
CACAGCAAAGACAATGTAGAAATTAATGAAATAAAAAATGTAAAAATAACTCAACGAATAGATGATTATTTGATTGGAGATATTGTAGATTAAAAATTTTAAAAGGCTATTGCAAAATTATAAAAAAATAATTTTTTGCAATAGCCTTTTTATATTTGGAGCTGGAAACAGGACTTGAACCCGCAACCTTTTGTTTACGATACAATTGCTCTACCGATTGAGCTATTCCAGCATATAAATTTATTATACGAAAATTTAAAATTTATTCAATACAGATAGATTTCAATTTTTTTTTATATTTGGTATAATTATTTCAAAGGTGGTAATATGAATAATTTAAATTATGATGGAATATATGATATTTTGAACAAAATGAATTTGCCATTAGTAATTATAGTTTTAATTTTAGGACTTGCTATTTTGTTTTTAATATCAAAAATTTTAATAAAGGCTGGTTTATTTTTATTAGTAATGACCTTTATTTTCGATTTTTTCATGAGGGTTTTGCCGATAGATATTTACCAAAATTATCCTAGCATAAAGCTTATTATAAATATATTATATGCTTTGGGATTTTTTATTTTTGCCTATAAAAATATAAAAAGAATAATGAAAAATAAGAGAAAAAAAGAACTTTTTAAAGATAAAAATCCAGTAAAAAAACAAAAGTCTGATAAAAATCCTATAAAAAGTTTTTTCGCATACACAGGCTCACTTCCATTTTTGATTATGCTTTTATTAAATGTATTTAATCCTGGAGGTGGAATTTATAAAAATATTTTACACTTACTTACAAGCCTATCTTTTTTATTTATGGTATTTACAACTTTATACAATACATATAAAAGAGTTGATACATTTAAGGGAAATACAGGCAGAATGAGGTTTGATGATTTAAATATTCCTTTTAGAAAAAATTCTCAAAACAAAAGCAAAAATTCAGATAGAAAAGTTTTGAAAAAAGAAGAAAACGAACAAGTAGAGGATGATTTAGAAAAAACTCAAACAAAAAGATTAAATTTGAAAGATATAGATAAAAAACTAAATGAAAATGTAAATGAAGAAATAAATTTATATGATTTTAGAGATAAAATGAATCAAAATGATTTGATTAATCTTATAAATGATAAAAATAGCAAACTTGTCACGATGATTTCTCTTACAAATTTGGCTGATGGAGTGAAAAAATCTTATAAATCAGACAAGTGTAAAGCTGATATTAGACAAGAAGATGAATACAAGCTTGATTTGGAATTTGAAAATTTCAATGATTATGATTATGGTAGATTTATTGATTTGCTTTTAGATTATTCAAAAAATAGGTCAAAATATAAATTTCAACTTGATTTGATTCCACAAAAAGCAAAAAATTCAAAGGTAGTATTTTATGATCCATCAAACCTATATGAGCTTGATAGGTCATTTGGAAATGAATTTCAAGGAAGAACAATTTCTATGAATTTCCCAAAATATAAAATAAATTATATAACAGAAAATTAAATTAAAGCTGGTGAAAATTATTAATCAATAATGGTTTTTGCACCAGCTTTTTTACTTTGTGAAAAATTCTATATAATAAAGGGATAATAATATTTAGAAGTCACTGTATAATAAATCTTCAATATTTACTGAAATATCTTCTTTATTATTTTCTTGGGAAATGTTATCTAACAGTAAATATAAATTATCGTTATAATTTAATTTAAAAATATCATTAAAAGCTTGTTCAAAATAAATACTATTATTTTCTTCATAAATTGAGCTTATAATAAAACCACCATCTTTAATTTTGAAAGTAACTATAATAAATTCTTCTTTATCAGGGAAATTTGAAGTACTTATCTTTTTTGTTTTTTCTGAATCTTTTATTATATTTAAAAATTTATTTATATGTGATTTTTTATAAACTTCCCTTTTCTCAACTCCTCTATCATTAATAACTCTAATAAATGTAATACTACTAATCTTATCAGGTTTAGGTGTCTTTACTTTTTCATTATTAGTTTTATATTTAAAAATCAAACTAAGACTAATAATTATAATAGCTGAAATTAATAAAAATATTTTTTTCTTTTTCTTCATAATCTTTCTCCTTTTATATTTTATATTAAAAATTTGTAGTAATTTATATAGTAACCATACTGGATTAAAAGCTAATACAAAAGTTTTAAAGTTATACTACTTTCACAAATTTTAATAATTCTTAAATATTATATTCTATTTTTTCGAATTAATGACCTATTAGGGTATAGTATATTTGTATTTAAAGAAATATATTAATTAAAAAATATAGGAAATCTCCTATATTTTTGTGATTTTAGATTGAATTAGTGAGGTAATAATGGAAATATCAAAAATTCTTTCCGATGAATTGAATATTAATCAAAAAAGTATCGATGAGGTTATAAAATTATTAGATGAAGGCTCTACTGTTGCTTTCATTGCAAGATATAGAAAAGAAAAAACTGGTGGCTTAAAAGATACTGAAATTAGAGATATTGAAAGTGGACTTACAAGGCTTAGAAATTTTGAAAAAAGAAAAGAAGAAATTCTTACTTCTTTGGAAAATCAAGAAAAGCTTGATGATGAATTGAAAGAAAAAATTGAAAAGGCAAAAACTTTGACTGAGCTTGAAGATATATATGCTCCTTTTAAGAAAAAAAGAAAAACAAGAGCTGATAAGGCAAAAGAACTTGGTCTAATGGAGCTTTTGGATGAGATTTTGATGAATGCAACAAGTGAAGAAGAAGGTCTTGAACTTGCAAAAAAATACATAAAAGAAGGCATAGAGGATGAAGTCGATGCTATAAATAAATCTTTGGATATTTTGGCAGAAGATGTTGCAAATAACATTGAGGCAAAAAATATAATTAGAAGAGATGGACTTGTTAGGGCAAGAATTTTGGCAGAAAAAAAAGAAGATGAAGATTTGATTTATGAAAATTATTATGGTTTTGATGAAAAAATTAAAAATTTAAAGCCTTTTCAAATTTTAGCCTTAAATAGGGCAGAAAAAAATGGTGATTTGACTGTAAAATTAGAATTTACAGATAATTACAATCTAACTTTAATCAAAAATCTTTATAAATCCAACAATGATTATACAGAATCTTTGATAAAAAAAGCTATTGAAGATTCATACAAAAGGCTTTTAATTCCTACAATAACAACTGAAATAAAAAATAAGCTTACAGAAAATGCCGAAAATGAATCAATTAAAGTTTTTTCAAAAAATTTGAAGCCATATATTTTACAAAGACCTATCAAAGATAAAAATATAATTGGTCTTGATCCGGGTTTTAGGACAGGTTGTAAGGTTGCTGTTATTGATAAGCACGGAAAATATTTAGATCAGGCTGTAATTTATCCAGTAAAACCTCACTCTAAAGAAAAAGAATCTATTGAGATTTTAAAAAATTTAATTAGTAAATACGATGTTGATATAATTGCTTTGGGAAATGCAACCGCAAGTAGGGAAACTGAAATTGTTGTAAATAAATTATTAAAAGAAGTTGATGGTGTTTCTTATGCAATTGTAAATGAAGCAGGAGCTTCTGTTTATTCTGCATCAAAGCTTGGGGAAGAAGAATTTCCAAATCTTGATGTTACAATTAGAGGTGCAGTTTCAATGGCAAGAAGACTTCAAGATCCTATGGCAGAGCTTGTAAAAATTGATCCAAAACATTTGGGCGTTGGTCAATATCAACATGATATAAATCAAAAAAAATTAGACGATGAGCTTGAAAAAGTTGTAGAAGATAGTGTAAATGAAGTCGGGGTAAATATAAATAATGCATCTTACAAATTATTATCTTATGTTTCCGGATTAAATTTAAATCTTGCAAAAAGAATCGAAGAAGATTTTAAAAATGGTGCGATAAAAGAAAGAAAAGACTTAAAAAAAGTTAAAGGTCTTGGAGATAAAACTTATAAGATGGCAGCTGGATTTTTGAGATTTCCCGACTCTCCAAATTTTTTGGATAATACAGCAGTTCATCCAGAAAGCTACGTTATTGCAAAAAAACTTGTAGATTATAATTTGGATGAAATTGATTTAGAAAAATGTGCTGACGAACTTGAAGTTGGCGTTTTGACTTTAAAAGATATAATTGAAGAATTAAAAAAACCAGGACGTGATCCAAGAGATGAACTTCCAGAAGTTGTTACAAAAAGTGAAATTTTATCAATAGATGATTTGAATGAGGGAGATATTTTGGAAGGAACTGTAAGAAATATTACAGAGTTCGGTTGCTTTGTTGATATTGGAGTAGGAATTGATGGACTTGTTCATATATCAAATATGAGCGATAAATTTATAAAAGATCCAAATGAGATTGTTACAAATTCTGATATAATAAAAGTAAAAGTAATAGAAATTGACAAAAAAAGAGAAAGAATTGGTTTGTCAATGAAAAATTTAAAGGAGAAATAAATGTTTGATTTTTTTAAAAAGAAAAAAAGGAAGAAAAAATCGTATCTATAGCAAGTCCTGTAAAAGGAAAAGTTGTAAAATTAGAAGAAGTGCCAGATCCAGTTTTTGCAGAAAAAATGGTAGGAGATGGATTTGCAGTAGAACCTGAAAATGGCGAAGTTTTTGCTCCGGTAAGTGGAGAAGTTACTTTACAACCAGAAGGCTACCATGCGATCGGAATAAAAACACAAGAAGGACTTGAAGTATTAGTACATTTTGGACTTGAAACTGTAGAATTAAAAGGCGAAGGCTTTACTCCTCATGTTAAAGTTGGAGATATGGTTAAAAAAGGCGATAAGGTATTGTCAGTAGATATTGAAAAAATAAAAGACAAAGTGCCTTCAATAATTACACCTTGCATTGTCGCAAATTTGGAAGAAAATATTTTATCAGAAATAAATTTTGAAGCAAATTGTGGCGAAGAAGTTCAAAAAGTTACAATCGTAGAATAATTGATTAAAAAAACTAAGTGTGATAATATTTTTAAGGATAAAAATTTAAAAAGTGGAGGATAAATGAGATTATCGAATTATTATATGCCTACATTAAGAGATGATCCTCAAGATGCAGAAACACAAAGTCATAAGCTTTTGGTAAGAGGAGCTTTTATTAGAAAAACTTCATCAGGAGTTTATTCCTACTTACCATTAGGAATGAAAGTTATAAATAAAATTGAAAATATTGTAAGAAAATCTATGGAAAAATATGATTCTATAGAAGTAAGTACATCAGTATTACAAAGTAAAGATATTTGGGAAAAATCTGGTAGATGGCAAAATTTTGGACCGGAAATGTTTAAAATAAAAGATAGACACGACAGAGAATTTTGTCTTGGACCAACTGCCGAAGAACAATTTACAAATTTGATTAAAGACGAATTAAATTCGTATAAGCAACTTCCATTAAATTTGTACCAAATAGTTTCGAAATTTAGGGATGAAAAAAGACCAAGATTTGGAATAAATAGGTCAAGAGATTTTATAATGAAAGATGCTTATTCATTTGACGTTGATATGGAAGGCTTGGAAAAATCTTACCAAAAAATGTGGGATGCTTATGTAGAAGTTTTTGATGCCCTAGGCCTTGATTATAAAATTGTTGAGGGAGATTCTGGAGCTATGGGTGGAAATATAAGCCACGAATTTATGGCACTTGCAGAAACAGGAGAAGGCGAAATTTTTTATACAGAAAATTCAAATTATGCAGCAACTGATGAATCTGCAAAATTTTTCCTAGAAATTGACGAAAATGAAAAAGAAAAGGAATTAGAATTAGTTGAAACAAAAGATGCAAAAACAATTGAAGAAGTTTCAAATTTTCTAAAAATAGATGAAAATAAATGTGCCAAAGCTGTAGATTTATTGGTAAAAGGTGAACCTGTTCTTGTTATTGTTCCAGGAGATAGGGAATTAAATATGGCAAAATTAATTTCTTATTTACAAGTTCCAGAACATGAAATAGAAATGATGGATGATGAAACAATAAGAAAAATCACAGGAGCAGAACCAGGTTTTACTGGTCCAAAAGATTTAAAAGAAGATGTGAGAGTTATTGTTGATAAGTCAATTACAAGATATAAAAATATGGTAATTGGAGCAAACAAAACTGACCATCATTATATAAATGCAAATTATAAGAGAGATTTTGATGGGGAAGTTTGCGAAGATTTGTTGACAGCAAAAGAAGGCGACTTTTCACAAGATGGAAAAGAAAAACTTCAACTTGCTCGTGGAATAGAAGTAGGAAATATTTTCCAATTGGGAACAAAATATTCCGAAAGTCTTGAGGCTTATTTCTTGGATGAAAATGGAAAACAAAAACCATTTATAATGGGCTCTTATGGAATAGGAATTACAAGATCAATTTCTGCAATTATTGAGCAACATTACGATGAAAATGGAATAATTTGGCCAACAAAAGTTGCTCCATTTGAAGCTTGGATAACTCTTGTAAACAAAAACAATGAAGAGCAAAAAGAAATAGCAGAAAAAATCTACAATAAATTATTAGATGCAGGCATTGAAGTAATGCTTGATGATAGAAAAGAAAGAGCTGGAGTTAAATTTAATGACAGAGACTTGGTTGGAGTTCCTTATAGGATTACTGTAGGAAAAGATGCAAAAGATGATATGGTAGAATTTTCAAAAAGATCTGATATGGAAAACTTAAAAATGCCAACAGATGAAGCTGTCGAAAAAATTATATCTTCAATAAAAGACGATTTATGCAAATAGTTGATTATAAAATTTCAAAAGAATTTTTAAAAAAGATATTAGTTGATAATAAAAAAATAATAGCCCTATTTCATGCAAATTGGTCAAGCTCTTCGAATTTAATGAAAAAAAACTTTTTAAAAGAAGAAGAAGACTCATATAAAAATATAAAAAAAATGATTATAGACATTGATAAAAATAGGGAATTAATCAAAAAATTGGGTATTAATCAAATACCATCTTTAGTTTCTATTACTAAAGATAGTCTAAACGAAAATGATTTTATAATAAATTCATTAAGGAGTATTTAAGGAGCAAATATGTTAGTTAATGCAAAAGAAATGTTAGATAAGGCTTATGAAAATGGTTACGGAATTGGACAATTCAATATAAATAACCTTGAATGGACAAAGGCAATACTTGAAGCTTGTGAGGAAAAAAAATCAGCAGTTATTTTGGGAGTATCAGAAGGTGCTGCAAAATATATGGGTGGATTTAATGTAGTTAGTAAAATGGTTGAAGGACTTGATAAAGATTTAAATATCACAGTACCAGTTGCTCTTCACTTAGACCACGGTTCATACGAAGGAGCTAAAAAAGCACTAGAAGCAGGTTTTACATCAATAATGTTTGATGGTTCAAGCCTACCAATAGATGAAAATATAGAAAAAACAAAAGAAATTGTTGAGTTATGTCATTCCAAAAATGTTTCTGTAGAAGCAGAAGTTGGTGGAATCGGTGGAGAAGAAGATGGAGTTGTTTCTGCAGGAGAATTAGCAGATCCTGAAGAATGTAAAAAAGTTGCATCACTTGGCATTGATTTCTTAGCAGCAGGAATTGGAAATATTCACGGAGTATATCCTGAAGATTGGCAAGGACTTAATTTTAAAAGACTTGAAGAAATCAAAGAAGCAGCTGGAAAAATTCCTCTAGTTTTACACGGAGGTACAGGAATTCCAGAAGAACAAGTTAAAAAAGCTATCGAAAGAGGAGTTTCAAAAATAAATATTAATACTGAATGCCAAATAGTATTTACAGAAGCTACAAGAAAATATTTTGAAGAAGGTAAAGATAAAGTTGGCAAGGGATTTGACCCAAGAAAAGTATTAAAACCAGGTTTTGAAGCAATCAAAGATAAGGTTAGAGAAAAAATAGAATTTTTCGAATGTGAAAATTCAGCAGAAAAATAAAAATAAAATCGGAGCCTTTTGGCTCCGTATATTTTTATTGTAAAGGAATAATATGGATATAAATATAAATGATTTAGATAAGCTAAAGTTAGATGAACTAAGAGAAATTGGAAAAAACCTTTCGATAAAATCTCTTTCATCTTACAGAAAAAATGAGCTTGTAGAAATAATTAAAGAGGCATATAGCAATAGTAAAAATTTTGAAAATAATGAAAGTTCTAGCAATGATTTAGATGATTCAAATGAAAATTTTGATCTTGGAGAAAAATTTAATTGCGAAGGACTCTTAGACCTTCACGAAGATGGTTTTGGATTTTTAAGAACTGAGCTTTATGAATCTAGCAATGATGATATATATGTTTCTCCTAAACAAGTTAAAATGTTTAGACTAAAAACAGGTGATTTTATTAAAGGAATTGCCAGAGTAAAAAAAGATAAAGATAAATTTTCTCCCTTAATTTTCGTATCAGATGTAAATGGCTTAAAGGCAGCAGATGCTTTTAATAGGTCAAATTTTGAATCACTCACACCAATATACCCAAATCAAAAATTAAAACTTGAAACAAGCAAAGATAAAATTTCTCAAAGAATAATAGATATTATTGCGCCTATAGGAAGAGGACAAAGAGGTCTTATTGTATCTCAACCAAAAGCTGGTAAGACTACTTTGATTAAGGATATTGAATATGCTCTTGAAAAAAACTTTGATGATTTAAAGATTTTGGTTTTATTGATTGATGAAAGACCAGAAGAAGTTACAGATTTTAAAAGATTTGTAAATCAATACAGGGACAAAGATAATGAGCTTACAAGAACAGAAGTTGCAGCATCAACTTTTGATAAGGCTCCTCAAAATCATATTTATATGCAAGAGATGGTTCTTGAAAGAGCAAAAAGACTTGTAGAAGATAATAAAGACGTTGTAATTTTATTAGATTCAATTACAAGGCTTGCAAGGGCTTATAATATTATGACACCACAATCAGGAAGAACTCTTTCTGGAGGTCTTGATCCTTTGGCTTTAATTGGCCCAAAGAAATTTTTTGGCGCTGCAAGAAATATTGAAAACGGTGGATCTCTTACAATTATCGCAACAGCTCTTGTCGATACGGGATCAAGAATGGATGATATGGTTTATGAAGAATTTAAGGGAACTGGTAATATGGAATTGCATCTTGATAGAAAGCTTGCCCAAAGAAGAATTTTCCCAGCCATTGATATAGAAAAATCATCAACAAGAAAAGATAATTTATTATTGAGTAACAAAGAGCTTGAGGCAGTTTATAAACTTAGAAATTCTGATATGAAAGATAAGATGGATTTCACAAATGAATTAATTAATTTAATGGCAAAATGCAAATCAAATGATGAGTTTGTAGAACTTATAAATAAAACTTACAAAAATTAGCCATAAATTTATTATATAAGTTATAATGAAGATGTAATAAATTAAGTTAGGGATTTTTATGAAAGTTAAAGCAAAAACTATAATAAATATTACAAGTATTCTTATAATTTTAATTTCTATTTACTTAGGCTATAAGGGTTATAAGCTAGGAATATTTACATCAGTTGCAAGTCTTCAAAAATTTTTGCAACAATATGGAATTTGGGCTCCACTAATTTTTATGATTTTACAAATAATCCAAATCATAATTCCAGTTATACCAGGTGGAATTACTACAGCTTTTGGAGTTGTTATGTTTGGACCTTTGTGGGGATTTGTTTATAATTATATTTCAATTTGCCTTGGTTCTATTATAGTATTTTTAATTTCTAGATTTTTTGGAAAAGAAGTTGTACTTGCAATTTTTGGCGAAGAAAATTTTAAAAAATATGATAAGTGGTTAAATCACGAAAAATATGATAAATTTTTTGCTTGGGCTATTTTACTTCCAGTAGCTCCTGATGATTTTTTGTGTTATTTTTCAGGACTTACTGATATGAAATTAATAACTTTTGTAAAAATAATTATTTTTTGTAAGCCTCCTTCAATATTTATTTATTCGATGGGACTTGTTTTGGGAATCAAAACAATATTTAAAAGTTTTGCTTGAAAGATAAATATTCCTATGGTATAATCATTATTGCTTATTGAAAGAGACAAGAAGAGGTGTTTATATGAAAAAAGAACTACATCCAGAATACCACCAAGCAAAAGTTACTTGCACATCATGTGGTAATGAATTCACTGTTGGTTCAACAGAAGAAGAAATCAAAGTTGAAGTATGTTCACAATGCCATCCATTCTATACAGGAAAACAAAGATTTTCTGACCGTGGTGGTAATGTAGAAAAATTCAATAAAAAATATGGAAGAAATAAATAAGGTTAGGTTTCTAACCTTATTTTTTATATGTATTTATGAAAATTAAAGATATTTTAGAAACGAACAATAATGATTTGATTATTGCGCTTACATATTTATTAAATACAAACAAAAATTTATTGTTCCTTAATAAAGAAGAAATTTTAGATGAAAAAATAGAAATTGAATTAAAAAAAATTAACGATAAGATTAATGAAGGCTATCCACTCCAATATGCAATTGGCAAGTGGAATTTTTATGGTTTAGATTTATTAGTAGATAAAAGAGCATTAATACCAAGGTATGAAACAGAAATTTTGGTAGATCTTATAATTAATGATAATTCAAATAATAAAAAAATTCTTGATATAGGCACAGGAAGCGGAGCGATTTCTCTTGCTCTTTCAAAAAATCTAAAAGATTCTAAAATTATTGGAGTAGATATATCAAAAAAAGCCATAGACCTTGCAAATGAAAATAAGATTAAGTTAAATATTAATAACGTAGAATTTAAAGAAAGTGATATTTTTTCAAATATTGATGAAAAATTCGATATAATAGTTTCAAATCCACCTTATATAAATAAGGAAGATTTTGAAAAATTAGATAAGAAATTATATTATGAACCTCAAAATGCTCTTTATGGTGGAGAAGATGGTTTATATTTTTATAAGAAAATAATAAAAAATGCAAAAAACTTTCTAAATAAAAATGGTAAAATATATCTAGAGATAGGTTATGATCAAAAAGATTCTATAAGTGATTTATTAGAAGAATATGGATATAAACAAATAAAATCCTACAAGGATTTTAATGATTTTGATAGGATAATTAAAGCTTGTATCTAAGGAGGATATATGTTAGAAAATCTAGAACATATGAGAGAAAATTTCAAAGAATTAGAAAAAAAACTTGCTGATCCTGAAGTTTTATCTGATACTGAAAGGTTTAAAAAAGTTTCAAGAGAATACAATCAATTAAAACCAATTGTTGAAAAATACAATCAAATAAGATCTGCAGAAGATATGATTAATGAAAATACTGAGCTTTTAAAAGAAGCTGAAGATAAGGAAATGATTGATCTTTTGAAATCTGAAATTGATGAAAATAAAAAAAATCTTGAAAAATATAATGAAGATTTAAAAGTTTTACTTATACCAACTGACCCTAACGATCACAAGGATGTAATTGTAGAAATTAGAGCAGGAGCTGGTGGAGAAGAAGCTGGACTTTTTGCTGGAAATCTTTACAGAATGTATCATATGTATGCCGATAAACAAAAATATAAAACAGAAGATATTGACGTATCAAGCCAAGGAATCGGCGGAATGAAAGAAGCAACTTTTATAGTAAGAGGTGAAGGCGCTTATTCAAAATTAAAATATGAATCTGGAGTTCACAGAGTTCAAAGAGTTCCAGAAACAGAATCAGGTGGAAGAATTCACACATCAACAGCGACAGTTGCTGTTTTGCCAGAAGCTGATGAAGTTGATATAAAAATTGATCCAAATGATATAAGAACAGATGTTTACAGGTCAAGTGGAAACGGTGGACAAAGTGTAAATACAACAGATTCTGCTGTAAGGCTAACCCACATTCCAACAGGACTTGTAGTAACTTGCCAAGATGAAAAATCTCAAATTAAAAATAAAGACAAGGCAATGAGAGTTTTAAGGGCAAGACTATATGAAATAGAAGAGCAAAAAAGGCAAAAAGAAATTTCAGATAACAGAAAATCTCAAGTGGGAACAGGAGATAGGTCTGAAAGAATTAGAACTTACAATTACCCACAAGGAAGAATAACAGATCACAGGATAAACAAAACTATTTATCAATTAGATGATTTTTTAGATGGAAATATTGAAGAGATGATAGAATCTTTGATAACAGAAGACCAAACTAGAAAATTAAAGACAATGGGAGAAGACTAATTGTTTGAAATTCTTGCAAAAAGATTTGTAAAAGATTATAAATCTACTGATAAACAAAGAGTAAGATTAAAATTAATTTCTTTATCTGGTTTAGTTGGAGTATTAATTAATGTATTTTTGTTTTTAATAAAAATAAGTATAGGAATAATCGCATCTTCTTCAGCAGTAATGGGAGATGCTTTCAATAATATGAGCGATGCCCTTACGAGTTTAATCACTTTGGTAGGTGCAAAAGCAAGTAGCAAACCAGCCGATAGCAACCATCCTTACGGACATGGTAGAAGTGAATACATAGCAAGTTTTTTAGTTTCAATTCTTATTATGTTTGTTGGATTTTTGCTATTTACAAGTTCTATAGATAGTTTTTATAAAGGAAATTTACCAAAACTTTCTAAACTTAGTATAATAATCCTTGTTATTTCTTTAGGATTTAAATTTTACATTTATTTTTTAAATAAAAACTTAGACAAAAAACTAGATTCTAAATTAAATTATGCAGTAATGATAGATGCAAGAAATGACATATTGTCAACAATTTCTATTATTTTTGCTGTAATTATACAAAAATATATAAGTTTTAACCTCGATGCACTTTTGGGTATAATTTTATCCATTATTGTCTTTAAACCAGGTTTAGATTTGTTTATAGATACGATAGATAAGTTATTGGGAAAAGGAATCAGTGAGGACCTTCATAAAAAAATCGAAGAAATAATTCTTTCTGGCGACTTTGTCCATGGCTATCACGATTTAAAAATTCATGAATATGGCAGAGGAAAGCTTGTAGGAAGTTGCGATGTAGAAGTTCCATCAAATATAAGTGTAGGAATAATGCATCAAGCAGTTACAAATATTGAACTTAGACTTTTAAATGAGTTAAATATTTCTATAACCATACACATGGATCCAACTTATTGCTTAATAGAAAATGAAGAAAACAAAAAAATAATTGAGAAATTAAGAAAGTCAGTAAAAAATGCAAACAGAGATATTGAAAATAGATAGAGAAAATATAGATGAAAATATCCTAAACCATGCAGCTGAAATAATCAACAAAGGAGAATTAGTTGCTTTTCCCACAGAAACAGTATATGGTTTGGGAGCTGATGGATTAAATCCAAAAGCAGCTAAAAAAATTTTTAAGGCAAAAAATAGACCAGAAGATAATCCATTGATTCTTCATATAGATGAAGATTATAAATTGGACGAATTGGTTGAAAAGGTTGATGATAGGACAAAATTTTTAATTAAAAATTTGTGGCCAGGTCCTCTTACTGTAATCCTTAAAAAAAGCTCAATAATTCCTGATATAATTACAGGTGGAGGAGATACAGTTGCTGTTAGAAGACCAAAAGATAAACTTGCAAGAGAGTTTATAAAATATTGTAATACACCTATTGCGGCGCCTTCAGCAAATATTTCTGGCAGACCTTCCCCAACAAATGCAAAAGATGTTTATTATGACATGAATGGAAGAATTCCACTAATAATTGATGGAGGAAGTTCAGATATTGGAATTGAATCAACTGTAATTGATATGAGTTTGGAAAATCCTTGTATATTAAGACCAGGATATTACACTTATGAATACATAAAAAAATTTATTCCAAATGTTTGTTTGGATGATTCATTGGTTGATGATTCAAAAGTTCCAAGATCTCCTGGTCAAAAATACAAACATTATGCGCCAAAAGCAGAAATGAAAGTTTTTGTTGGAGATAAAAGTGTAGAAAAAATAAAAGATTTAGCTTTGAAATATAAAAATGAAGGCAAAAAAGTAGGGATTTTAGTTTTTGATAAGGATACTGAAAAATTTTCAGCTTTTACTACACTTTCTTTAGGAAATAAAGATAATTTAATAGAAATGAGCCACGTTCTTTTTGAAGCTTTAAGAGATTTGGATAGAAAAAATGTAGATATAATTCTTGCTGAGGGAGTTAAAGACATTGGGCTTGGAAAGAGTATAATGAATAGGATGAAAAAATCCGCATCTGGAAATATTTTTAATTTGTAAAGGAGAAATAATGGGCAAAGTAACAATTTTGGATCACCCAGTGATCAAACATAAAATTTCAATTTTAAGAGATAAGAATACAGGTTCTAATGAATTTAGATCAATTATAAAAGAGATAACAATTCTTTTAGCTTATGAAGCAAGCAAGGATTTTACTTTAGAAGAATATGATATAGAAACACCAATTTGTAAAACTACAGGTTATAGACTTTCTGGAAAAAAACTTGGAATTATTCCAATTCTTAGAGCAGGACTTGGTATGGTTGATGGATTAATTGAAGTTTTCCCAGCAGCAAGAGTTGGTCATATAGGAATGTATAGGGATGAAAAAACAATGAAACCTATTGAATATTATTTAAAAATTCCTAAAGATTCTAACAAAAGAGATATGTTAGTAATTGATCCTATGCTTGCAACTGGTGGTTCAGCTTGTGATGCCATCCAAAGATTAAAAGAAAAAGGCTGTACTTCTTTAAAATTATTAAATATAATTGCAGCACCTGAAGGAATTAAAAGAGTTCAAGAAGAACACCCAGATGTAGATATTTATATTGCTCAATTGGATGAAAAATTAAATGATGATTGTTATATAGTGCCAGGACTTGGAGATGCTGGAGATAGGTTGTTTGGTACTAAATAAGGGGATAGTATGAGTAAAGAAGAAATATTAGTAGTAAGAAAAAACGGTCCATTAAAAGGAGAAGTTTATATTTCTGGAGCAAAAAATTCAGCTCTTCCAATTCTTGCTGCAAGTCTTTTGGCAAGTGAAGAAGTTATTTTAGATGAAGTGCCAAAATTAAAAGATATAGAAGTTATGGTGGAAATACTAAGAAGTTTAAATGCTAAGGTTGAATATATTACAGAAACAAGTCTTAGAATTGATTCTTCAAATGTAGATAAATTTGAAACACCATTTGAATTGATGGATAAAATGAGAGCATCTTTTATAGTTATGGGTCCATTGCTTGCAAAATTTGGACACGCAGTAACAAAAGCTCCTGGTGGATGTAATATTGGAAAAAGACCAATTGATTTGCATTTGAAAGGTTTTGAAGCTTTAGGTGCTCAAACTACAATGAATCACGAAGAAATATCTTCAAAAACAAAAAATGGTTTAACAGGAAATGTAATTTATTTGGATTTTCCTTCAGTAGGTGCAACAGAAAATATTATGATGGCAGCTACAATGGCAGAAGGAGAAACTGTAATTGAAAATGCGGCAAAAGAACCTGAAATCGTAGATCTTGCATCATTTTTGTCAAAAATGGGTGCAAATATAATTGGAGCAGGTACATCAAATATAATAATTAAGGGTGTGGAAAAATTAAAGGGAACAAGACATACAATAGTTCCAGATAGAATTGAAGCTGCAACTTATATGCTAGCTGCTGCAATTACTGGTGGAGATATTTTAATTAAAAATGTTTTGGGCTCTCACATAAGACCGGTTATAGCGAAATTAATCGAAATTGGTGCTAAGGTAGAAGAAATTGAAGATGATGATATGATTAGGGTAAAAGCTAGTAAAAAATTAAAATCTACAAGTATAAAAACTCTACCATATCCTGGATTTCCTACAGATGTCCAATCTCAATTTATGGCGTTAATGACAGTATGCAAGGGCGAATCATCAGTTGTAGAAACTGTTTTTGAAAACAGATTTATGCACGTTGATGAGCTTAAAAAAATGGGAGCTGCAATAATTACTGAAGGAAATAGGGCTGTAATTGTTGGAGTTGATAAACTTCATGGAGCGGAAGTAAAAGCTACAGATTTAAGAGCGGGAGCTGCTCTTATCCTTGCTGGACTTGTAGCTGATGGAGAGACAAAAATATCTGATATTTATCATATAGATAGAGGATATAGTGATTTGATTGAAAAGTTTACAAAACTTGGTGCTCTTATTGAAAGAAAACAGGTAAATTAATAATGAAATTTGAAGGCATAATTAAAAGTATAATTTATAGAAATGAAGAAAATGGATACACGGTTTTATCCTTACAAACTTCTGACTCGCCTATAACTTGTACTGGAATTATGCCTTTTTTTAATGAAAACGATCAAGTTGTTGTTGAAGGCGAATTAATTTATCATGACAAATATGGGGAGCAAATAAATGTAGAAAGTGCTAGGATAAAAAAACCTTCAGGCAAAAAAGCAATTATTTCGTATCTTTCTAGTGGAAATATTGAGTCAATTGGAAAAAAAACTGCTGAATTAATTTATGAAAAATTTGGGGACAAATCTATTGATGTTGTTTTTAATGAATCTGAAAAACTTTTATCTATACAAGGAATTGGCAAGAAAAAACTTGAAAAAATAAAAGAATCTACTATTGATGCTAGAGATAGTAGGGAGGCTTTGTTATATCTTCAAGGTTTAAATATTTCTTTTAACTTATCAAATAAAATTTACAAAGCTTATGGAGATAATACGATTTCTATTGTGAAGACAAATCCTTATAAATTATCTGAAGATATTTCAGGAATTGGTTTTGTAATGGCTGATAATATTGCCATGAATATGCAAATGAAAAATGATTCTAAATTTAGAATTTCAGCGGCCATTTCTTATATTTTAAAAAATGATGCAGAAATGAGCGGGTCTTGTGCTTTAAAAAAAGAAGATTTGTTGAATAAAACTTTTGATTTGATTAAGGTAGATAAAAATAAAATAAATGAACAGATAAATGAAGATTTACTTAAATCAAAAATTCAAATTATAAAAATTGGAGAAGACGAATTTGTATATGATAAAGATATTTATAAGGCAGAAAAATCATGTGCAATAAATCTTTCTAGGCTTCAAAATGAAAAATATATTTTTGATGTAAAAATAAAAGAAGACTTTGATGCTTTTTCAAAAGAACAAGAAATTGCTATAAAAGAAGCTTTTAATAATATGCTTTTAGTAATTACTGGAGGTCCTGGAACTGGGAAAACTACAATAATAAAGGCTATTTGTAATATTTTAAATGAAAATAATTTGAAATTTAATCTTGCAGCACCTACAGGACGAGCTGCAAAAAGGATGCAAGAGTCTACAGAAAATGTAGCTTTTACAATTCATAGGTTAATAGGAATAAAACCAGAAAGTCCAATTCCAGAATTTAATGAGGAAAATACTCTTGATTGCGATTATGTAATCCTTGATGAGGCAAGTATGATTGATATTAAATTAATGGATAAATTATTGAAAGCTCTCTCATCAAAAACCGCTTTAATTTTGGTTGGAGATCACAATCAACTTCCAAGTGTTGGTGCAGGAAATGTTTTAAAAGATATTTTGGATACGGATATAAAATCAGTAAAACTTAAAAAAATATTTAGGCAGGCCAAAGAGAGTAATATTGTTGTAAATGCTCACAGAATAAATGATGGTCTATATCCAATTTTAAATCAAAAAAATAAGGATTTTTTCTTTATTAATTCAAATTCAAAAAATTTTCAAAACGATTTGTTGGATTTGGTAAAAAATAGACTTCCTAACTACTATAAACTTGATCCTATTAACGACATTCAAATACTTGCGCCTAGCAAAAAATCTTTGTGGGGAATTGTTAATATAAATGATCTTTGTCAAAAAGAATTAAATAAAAATCCTAATTTAATTAAAATTAACAATAGAATTTTTAAATTAGGTGATAAGGTTATGCAAGTTAGAAATAATTATGAACTTGAAAGCTTAAATCCAGATGATTTTGATGATGGCGTTTATAATGGAGATATTGGTAGAATTATTGATATTGATAAAAATATGGAAAGTTTAAAAGTAGAGTTTTATGATGGAAATATTGTCTCTTATAAAAAAGAAGATGTTAAAGATTTGGACTTATCCTATGCAATTACAATTCACAAATCGCAAGGATCTGAATTTGATTGCGTATTAATTCCAATGATGCCAGCATCATTTATGCTTTTAAACAGAAATTTATTGTATACTGCCATAACAAGAGCAAAAAAATTGGTAATTTTACTTGGAGAAAAGAAAATTTTAAAACAAATGGTTAGAAATAATAACGAATCAAAAAGACTTACAAATTTAAGTTTTTGGATAAAAGAATTATCAGAGGCGTTAAAATGATTGGAGATTTTTTGTTTTTGGATGATAATTTGTGTCTTTTTTGCAAGGATGAAGAAAAAGAAAAATTTTCTTTGTGCAAAACTTGTCTTTCAAAGCTTGATTATGTTGACAATGAATTTGAAATTTTAAATTATAAGGCTAGAGTTTTGTATTTTTATAATCCTTTTATGGCACATTTGATTGGAGATTTTAAGTTTAATAGAAATACTTCCCTTTATAAAATTTTTGGTCAAATGATATATGATTATATTAAAGAAAAATCTATAGATGATTTTGATTATATTCTTACGACGCCCTCATCAAAATCTGTTTTAATTAATAGGGGATTTGACCACATAAAACTTATTTGTGATTATTTTATAGATGAAACTAATATGAAATATTTAGAAAATTTTAAAAAAATAAAAAACACAAAGGCTCAACATAAACTGTCAAGAGAAGAAAGGGCAAAAAATTTAAAAAATTCTTTTGAATTTTATGGAGATTTGACTGGGAAAAAAGTTTTGATTTTTGACGATATTATTACAAGTTCCAATACTATGAAAGAAATTATAAGAACAATTGAAAAGGAAAATCCAAAAAATATAGAAATTCTTGCCCTTGCATCAAGTCATAGGGTAAAAAATAAGGTGCGGGGGCACCTTATTTTTTATGCATTTTCTTTTTCACTTTCTTTTAAAAATTCGTGTATTTTTACGGCAAGTGCCATTTCTATTCTTTTTTTGAAAACTTTACATCCGTAATCATAAATTTTATTTATGTCGCCACCTGCATTATAATTATTTGCTGCACAGCCTCCTGAGCAATACATTTGTGCCCAGCAGTCTTTGCATTTTTCTTGGCTATATAAATTATTTTTTTTGAAATTCTTAATTATTTCTGGTTTTTTGATTCCTTCAAAAACATTTCCTATTTTGAAATCGTCGTTTCCAACAAATTGATGGCAAGGATATAAATCTCCTGTTGGTGTAACTGCCATATATTCTGATCCTGATCCACAACCTGAAATTCTTTTGTAAACGCAAGGCCCATTGTTTAAATCTATCATATAATGGTAAAAAATAAATTTGTCGTCTTTGTCGATTGCATCTATTAACATATCGGCAAGTTTTTCGTATTCTTCAAAAATTCTTGGAAGATGCTCTTCTTTTAGGGCGTAATCCTCTTCATTATTTCCAACAACTGGCTCAAGAGATGTTCTTTTAAAACCTAGATTTAAATATGTATTTATATCTTCTGTAAAATCTAAATTGTTTGCTGTAAAAGTTCCTCTCATATAATATTCTTTATCGCCACGATTTTTTACTAATTTTTGAAATTTTGGAACAATTTTATCAAATGAGCCATTTCCATCATGAGTTTTCCTAAATTCATCGTGTTTTTCTTTTCTTCCATCAAGAGAAAGAACAACATTTTTCATATTTTTATTTAGATATTGGATTTTTTCATCATCCAAAAGCATACCATTTGTAGTAAGGGTAAAATTAAAATGTTTATTATATTTTTTTTCCTTACTTCTGGCATAATCGACGGTATTTTTTACCAAATCCCAATTTAAAAGTGGTTCTCCGCCAAAAAAGTCAATATCCAAATTAAAATGAGATCCTGAATTTTCTAAAAGAAAATCAATAGATTTTTTTGCGACTTCATCTGTCATAATTGCTTCAGGGCCATGGTATCGTCCTTCTTTTGCAAAACAATACTCACAAGAAAGATTGCAAGTGTGACTTACATTTAAGCACATTGCCTTTAGATAAGTTTTTCTTTTATCCAAATCAATGGTTAAATCTTTAAAATCATCATCTGAAAATAAAACTTTTTCGCTAACTAAACTTTTTACTTCATCATAAGCCTCATCAAATTGGTCTTGATTTATATTATGTAAATTTTTAATTTCTTTTTCTATGTAAGATTTGTCTTTATTTTTATTTAATAGGCTTATAATATCGTAAGAAATTTGATCAACTAGATGAACTGATCCGGAATAAACATCCAAAACAATATTATAACCCTTTGCTTTATATTGGTGTATCATTTTTTCTCCTTAATTTATAGTAAAATACTTGGGATTTAATCCAATAAAAAAATAAGGGGCTTGCCCTTATTTATTTTTTGTGTTAACACATTCTTGGTTAGCAACTCCACAAGAAGTTTTGCAAGCTGATTGGCAAGATGTTTGACATTCGCCACAGCCACCATCTTTTTTGCTTTTGTGAAGATTTCTTGTATTTAAAGTAATAATTCTTTTCATATATGTATCTCCTTTTTCCTATAGATTCATAATAACAAAATGGATAATTTTTGTCAATTGATAATAGGAATGTGAGAATTTTCCAAAGATAAATCAATTCCCATAGTTTGAAGATATTTAATCTGGTCAATAATTTTTTTATTAATAATTTCTCCAGGAATAAGAAGGGGAATTCCTGGTGGATAGGCATAAATATATGAGGCAGAGATTTTGCCTTGAGATTTGTCTAGATCAATCAAAGAAATATCTTTGCAAAAAGATTCTTTAATAGATAATTTTTTTTCACATTCAATAAATTCAAATGAAAAATTTGATTTTTTATATTTTAAATTCTTATCAATTTTTAATAAGGCTTTTTTTAATCTCAAAAATCCATCTTTCCTATCAAAAATACTTGCAATCAAAATCACATAAGTTGGGCTTGCCATTTCAATCTCGATTTTTTCTTTGTATAATAAATCAGAAAGCTCATTCCCGTTAATATTTGTATTTTTGCAAGAAATAATAATTTTTGAAATATCTTTAGACTTAGAATTGATAAATTTTAAATTTTTCAAATCAGTTTTATACAAATAAGTTAAATTTTCCAATAAGTTATCCCACAGACCATAAAAATTTGAAAAATTAGAAATCATATCATCAATTGAGCCACTTACTAAATAAGATGGGGAAGATGTTTGAAATATTGCCATATTTCGTCTTAAATTTTTAATATCAATATTTTTATTTTTTATAATAATGCCACTAGCTGGAGTTAAAGCTGATAAATTTTTGTGAAAAGATGTAATAGCTAGGTCGTAGGAAAAATTATTTTCATAATCGGATAAGATTGTATGAGAACCATGAGCCATATCAACAAGCAATAAAATATTTTTATCCTTTATTATTTCTTTAATCTTTTTTAAATCAATCATAAAACCCTCATAAGAAGGAGAAGTAAGAAAAATCAAAGAATAAGAATTTTTTTCGATTTTTTTATTCAAATCTTCGTAATCAATGTCATAAGCCATATCATTTTCGTCTATTTTTACCTTTAAAAAATCTGCATTTAAATCAAAAAGCTCAATTGCATTAAAAACAGATTTGTGGGAATTTCTTTGGACTAGAATATTTTTATTTTTTTGGGTTAAAGCTCTTAATGATGCAAGAATTCCACAGGTTGAACCGTTAGTTGAAATTATAAAGTCATTAGCTTTATAGATATGAGCAAGTTCATTTTCCATTTTTTTGAAAAGCCCTTGGGGATTATTCAAATTATCAAAATTTCTAATTTCTGTTATATCTCTTTCGTAAGAAATTTTTTTATTTAACAAATTTTTATTTCTTTTGTGTCCAGGCATAGCAAATGGATAATAATCTTCTTTTAAATAATCATCTAATTTTTCATTTAACATTTTTAATCCTTTCTTTTATCCAATATTATACTTAAAAAATTTAAAATAAATTTTTGAAATTAGACATTTTATTTACATAATCTGTGATATAATGTATAATTGTATTGGAAAATTTACATTAATTTAACATAAAATATATAAAAAATTCACAATTAGAAAAGAGAGGATTAAATGAATAAAAATAAAAAATTAAAAATTACTTCGTTTGTAATTTCTTTGATTGTAATGCTTTTTATTCAAAGCTTTATTGAAGATTTTTCTTACAAAGTTTATACAAACGAAAAAATTGAAATTAGTCAATTGGAACCTAGTAGCCAATATTCGAATAATTTTAAAATTAATTCGATTTATCAAGGCGATAAACTTTTAGACTTAAACAAGGTTGATATTAAAGGATGGACAAAGGCAAATACAAAAACGGGCTATCCAATTCAAACAAATGGTTATAGCAAGGATAATAAATTAAGTATTAAACCTAGTCCAAGATTGATGTTTAATAAATTAACAGTAAATTTTGAAACAAGTCCAAAATATTCTACAGCTGTGATGACTTATTTAAAAGACCATACAATGACAATGTATGCTAGCTCATCTGATAATAGGTCATACGTAGATATTAATTACACAGACTTTTTATCAATTCTTACACAAACATTAATTTTTATAGGCTCAATAGTTCTATTTTCATTTTTTATTTATAATTTAATAAGAAGAATAGAAAAGGCAGAAAATAAGAAAAAAGAAATCTTATACATAGGTAAAGATTATATTTTGAATTTTTTAGTTTTTGGTATATCTGTTTATGGTTTGAGTAAACTAAGAGATCATGTAAATAATGAAATTTATTTTACTTTCTTCCGTGCACCATTTACTTACAATGATTTGGTAGAATTTATATCAATTGTATTTTTAGCATCTCTTGGAATGAAAAGTATTTACAAGAGAAAACAAAACATAAAAGCACTTGATATGACAAATTGGATTTTATTTATCCTAAATCCATTCATGTCATTTTATATATTGGAATCAGCTTACAATCCAAATTTTGCTTCAATGGAAGTAATTTATATATTAATAAATGCTTTAATTTTATTCTTAATCCAAGTTTTAATATATATTGTAATTAGGAAAAAAAGACTTTCAATGATTTTCATTTTAGTTTTATCAATTGCTTTTGGTATTGCTAATGATGCTTTGTATATATTGAGAGATTCTCCGCTTATACCAGCATTTTTGGGATCACTTGGAGTTGCAGCTGATGTTGCAAAAGATACAGTTATTCAACTAAATGGACATTCATTAATGGCATTTTCACTTGCAAGCTTGTGGCTTTTAGTAATTTCTTCTATAAATGAAGGAAAAATTACAATTTCCAAGAAGTCTTATGCAAAACAACTTGTTGGTTATTGTACGATGTTTGGATTGATTACTGTAGTTAGCGTAAATTATTTTATCAAGCAAAATGGAGTTGGAGTAAACTTGTGGAGACCATCAAGAACTTATTATGTAGAAGGTTCCCCATATAGTTTTTATAGAATTTTTGCAAACCAAATTCTAACAGCACCAAGAGGCTATGATGAAAAAGAAGTAGAAAATACATTAGAAGAATATTACAACAAAGATATTGGAACAAAAGATAACAAAAAACCAAATATTGTAATGATTCAATCTGAAGCTCTTGCTGATTATTATGGAAAAGGAAATTTAAAATTAAGTGAAAATCCAATTGCTTTCCAAAGATCTTTAGAAGAAAATGCAATTCAAGGAAATGCTTATGTTTCAGTTCTTGGTGGAGGAACAGTAAATTCAGAATACGAAACTTTAACTTCAGTTCCTTTGACATTTTTCCCACTAGGAGCTTATCCATTCCAACAATATGTAAAAGAAGGTCACACATCAGTAGCAAGAATTTTGGAAAATCAAGGTTATGAAACATTTATAACTCATCCAAATAAACCAACAAATTATTCAAGACAAGAAGTATGGCCAAATTTAGGATTTAAAAATATTGCATTTTTACCAGATTATGACCAAAACCCAAATAATTTTGAATCAACAAATGGATTTTTAAAAGATTCAGTTGCTTATGACAAAATAAAAGAGCAATTTGAAAATAAATCTGATGACAAACCTCTTTTTGCATATCTTGTATCAATGCAAAATCATGGTGGTTATACATCAAATATTCCTGGAGGCATCAAAGTTTTAAATGAAAATAATGGAGATGATCAAGGGGCAAGCCATTATGTAAACTTGCTTAAAAAATCTGATGAGGATTTAAAAAATCTAATCGAATACTTCAAATCTTATAAGGAACCAACAATACTTTGTATATTTGGTGATCATCAACCACAAAACTACGATGTATTTATGAAGTTGATAAACTCAAATGACAACTATACAAATAAGGATGTTTTCCATACGCCTCTTACTATTTGGGCAAATTATGATATTGAAGAGGATAAGGATGTAAATATATCAGTAAATTACTTAATGCCATATTTATTAGAAAAAGCTGGTGGAATTAAATTATCAGCATATCAAAAATATATGTTAGATATGCACAAGGATTATCCAATTATTTCAACTAAACAAATATATAATAATGAAGGTCAAGAAGTAAGCAAAGATGAAGAATTTATAAAGAGAAATAATAAATTAAATTCCTTAATTTATTATGAAATGAAGCAAGATACAAAATCAAATAAATATTTTAATGAAGCTTCAAAATAAAATTTTCCGAAACCAAGTAAATCTTGGTTTCGGTTTTTTCATGTTTAATTAATATGATATAATAGCTACATAAGAATTTAAAAAGGAGAATCAATGCAAAGTCTAATAGATTTTATTAGATCAAGTTTTTCAAATGAAATAGCCCTAATAATTATTAGCATGCTGCCTTTAATAGAATTAAAAGGTTCAATTCCTATTGGTCTTGCAATGGGATTTAAACCAGTTAAAGCTTATATGTACTCAATTATTGGTTCAACTATTCCAGCAATTTTTATACTCTTATGGATTACGCCAATTTTTGCATACATGAAAAAAAATGCTAAACTTAAAAAAATTGCAGCTTGGGCTTTGAAAAAAGCTGAGAAAAAAGAAGGAAGAATAAAAAAATATGAATATTTAGGTTTATTTTTATTTGTAGCAATTCCTTTGCCGGGAACAGGAGTTTGGATGGGATCTTTGATTGCATCAATTCTTGGCTTAAATAAAAAAAGATCTTTTATTACAATAGCAGTTGGAAATGTAATTGCAGGAGTAATTATTTATACTTTTTCTAGTTTTTTCTTTTAAGGAGTTATATGAATATAAAAAAAAGAATTATAAAAGCAATACTGATTATCTTAATGGGATTAACAGTTTTATTTGCAATTCAACTTGTAAGAGGATTTATAGGATCACAAATAATAAAAGATGAAAATAATTTTACAGGAAGTGATCTTGGAGAAGGTAACAAGATTGAGCAAAAAAATAAAGATGAATTGTTATTTGTTTTTGCAGGTGTAGATGCAACTGGGGAAAAACTTGGTACAAGAACTGATACACTTATGCTTGTTTTGATGAATAAAGAAAACAAAACCATAGATATAATTTCTATTCCTAGAGATACAAGGGTTGATGTAGATGGGAATATGGATAAAATAAATGCTGCTCATTCTTATGGTGGTATGGACGATACAATAAAAACTATAAGAAATTTCTTGTCAATAGATTTAGATTATTATGCAGAAGTTAGTTTTCAGGCAGTAGAAGATGGAGTAGATGCACTTGGTGGAGTGGATATAAATGTTCCAGACCAAATTGCAACAGCTCAAAATATTGAACCTGGTCTGCATCATTTTAATGGAAAACAAGCTCTTGATTATTGTAGGTTTAGAAAAGGCTATGCAAATGCTGATTTGGGAAGAATTTCTTGCCAACAAGATTTTGTTGTTCAATTTATCAAAAATATGACAAGGCCAAAAAATATAATAAAAATTCCTGGTGTAATTTCAAAAGTAAGCTCAAACATGGATTCAAATATAAGTATGACAACTATTTTATCTTTTGCTTGGGCATTTAAAAATATTGATGATGCTCAAATAAATACACAAACAATTCCAGGATACCCAGATATGATTGATGGAATATCTTATTATATTCCAGACAATGAGGCAACAATAGATTTAAGAAATAAAATATTATATAATTATTTATTAGAAGAATAAAGGAGAAATTATGGACATCAAATCAACAATAAGAGTAATTGAAGACTACCCAAAAGAAGGAATATCATTTAAAGATATAACAACTCTTTTAAAAAACAAAGAGGCTTACAAAGAAACAATTGACCTTATGGCAGAAAAATTAAAAGATTTAGATTTTAATTATATTATTGGAATAGAATCTAGAGGATTTATTTTTGGAGCAGCCCTTGCTGACAGATTAAATGTAGGATTTATTCCAGTTAGAAAACCAGGAAAATTGCCAGGAGAAATAAAATCTTTATCTTATGATTTGGAATACGGACAAAGCACAATAGAAATTCACGAAGACGCTTTGAAAAAAGGGGATAAGGTTGTAATAGTTGATGATTTAATAGCAACAGGTGGATCTGCAAAAGCTTGTACAAAATTAGTAGAATCATTAGGTGGCGAAATAGTTTGCTTAGAGTTTTTAATAGAACTTACAAGCCTTAAAGCAAGAGAGGAATTAAAAGATTATAAAGTGATTTCATTAATTGAATACGATCATTAAAACCAAACCTTCATTAATTTGAAGTTAAGAGAGTAGACAAACCCTCAAGCACGAATATCTGACTCCAAAAATTGTTGATTTCTAAATTTCAAAATTCTAAAATCGCAAACTCGCTAACGCTCAAACAGTGCGATTTTTGACGAATTTTAAAATTTGAAATCAAATCAATTTTTTCTGTATGATATTCTTAGCATGAGGATTTGTATACTTTTTCGACAGTCTTAACCTTCATTAATTTGAAGGTTTTTATTTTGGTATATTTAAATAGATTCATAACTTTTAAGTTTTTAATAAATTTTCATAATGTTTGCCTAAAATTTTAAAGGGTATAGTATGTGTAAGGGAAAATAATTATTAGGAGGAAAAAATGGATCAATATAAGATGGTTGAAAATAAATTAAAGGAATTGGAAATAGATTTCAAAATAGTTGATCATCCACCTGCAACTACAACAGAGCTTGCTGACAAATATATAGAAGGGCATGAGGGTGTTCGTACTAAATCTATGTTTTTAACTGATAGAAAAAAGAAAAATTTTTATTTGGTTATATTGGATGATTATAAAAGATTAGATATGGATCGTTTTAAAGATATAGTTGGAGAGAAAAAAGTAAAAATGGCATCTGAAAATTCTTTGATGGAAAAAATGAAACTTCCAGCAGGAACAGTTTCTCCTTTTGGTTTGTTAAATAATGAAGACCATGATATAAAATTTTTCATGGACAAAGAAATTGCAGATGAAGAAATAATGACTTTTCATCCAAATATAAACGAAAAAACTTTATTTTTAAAAACAAAAGATTTGTTCAAATACTTGGATAATATAGGATATGAAGTAAATATTATAGAATTATAACTTTAGGGCATCTAAATTTAGATGCTTTTTTATTTCTTTATTTTAAAAAATTTTGATTTTTTTGTGGAATTTTTGTAATATAAAATAGGTTTTAACAAAGCTAAGTCTTAAAAAAAGGAAGAAAAAATGAAAAAGAAAGAAAAAAAATTTAAAAAATTAAAATATATTTTGATAATTGTTTTTATAGGTTTTATTATAAGTTTAGGGACAAATAAATTTTTGAAAACTGATTTTGATAATTTGCCAAAACTTGATAGACAAGTTATAGAAGAATACGATAAATTTCAAAAAAGTGATGAAAAATTATGGAAAGATTATAGGCTTGAAGATAAGGATATATTGATAATAAATAAAAATGTTGTCGGGAATTTTTATTTGCTTACTAAGGATAAAAATATAAAGTCGATTTTTGCTAAAAAAATAAAGACCAAAGAAGATAAAATAAATATTTATAGGATTTCTAAATTGTATCCAAAAAGATTTGAGTATTTAATTGGAAATTTTAATACTAAAGATAAAAATTATAAAATTTTGGGAAAGGATAATATTTTTTATGTAAAATATGACAAAGATTCAATAAATAAAAAATTTTCATCTTTACATTTTTTGCCTTTCCTAAGCCATGAGGCTTTGCATTATTATATGCAAAAAGATTGGGATAATATTACTTTTAGGGGATATTCTTACAGTGATAAGGAATTGGATTTGTTGGATAGGGAGTATAAAATTTTAGGAAAAATTAAAAATGCTCTTGATGAAAATGCTGATGTAAATACTTTAAAAAATTTGGGTAAAGAATATTTAAAGGTAATGGATGAAAGATTTGAAAAAACTAATCCTGAAAAAATCCAAGCTGAAATTTTTGAAGAAACAATGGAGGGAGCTGCAAATTATGTATCGATAAAAGCAGCAAAAATTGTTGGATATGATTATGGGATTTTGTATTTTGATAATACAAAAAATGTAAAATTTGATGAAATAGTTCCAACAATAAAAAAAGGACAAATTAATCAAAGTATAATCGGAGAAAAAATAGTTTATGAATCTGGATCACTTTTGTGCCAATATTTGGATAAGATTGAAGTTAAAAATTGGCAAGAAAAATTAAATAATAAGGGCAAAAAAGATACAAGCTTATATAGCATTATAAAAGAAAATTTAAATTAAGGAGTTTTTATGAAAGATGCAAAAAAAATTTCTATACAAGAAACTTATGGCGAAAGATTTCAACATTGTTGGGGTTGTGGACCAAAAAATGATAAGGGATTGCATTTAAAATCTTTCCCAAGTGATGATAAAAAAACTGTAAGAGCAAAAATTATTCCAAATGAAATGTATACGGGTGGAGTGCCTAAAAATCTTTTTGGTGGAATGATTGCAATGATTTTTGATTGTCATGGCACAGCTTCAGCTGCTTATTTTGCTCATATCAACAAGGGATTGGAATTTGATGAAAATACATTAATAGGAAGATTTATAACAGCAAGACTTGAAGTTGATTTTAAAAAACCAACTCCAATGAATGAAGAGATTGAAGTAATAGCAAAACTTGAAGAAATTAGCGAAAGAAAAGCAATTATTAATATGGAATTATTAGCAAAGGGAGAAATTAGAGCAAAGGCAAAAATGGTTGCAGTTAAAGTAAAAGATAATATGTAAAATTAATCCAGCTATAAATTTTTAAATTAAAAATATATAGCTGGAATTTTTTTATAAATAATGTTAGCTAGTTGACAATTAAAATTCTCAAAGTATAATTTTTTCGTCAAGGAGGAAATTTTGCAAAAAGGAATTTTAAAAAAATAAAAGATTTGGATATTTGTATGATTAGAAAAATGTCGGAACTAAAAAACTGCGCAGGACATGATCATTCTAATGTAGCAAATCCAACTCAAGTAAAAATTTTTTCGTATTTGATAGAAAATAAAGATAGGGATGTTTTTCAAAGAGATTTGGAAGAAGTTCTCAATCTAAGACGAGCTACAATATCAAATATTTTGAAAAAAATGGAAGCAAATGAATATATTGTAAGAGAAACTGATAAAAAGGATTTGAGATCAAAAAAAATTATTCTTACAGATTTAGCTATCAAAAGATATCAAAAGGGTTTAAATCACTTGAGAGATATTGAAAAGATAGCGACGAAAAATATAGATAAGAAAGATTTAGAAATATTTAGTAATGTTATTGATAAGATGATTATTAATATTGAAAATTATAATGGAGATATGAATAATGATAAAATTATTTAAAAATTTGAAAAAAATAGATGTGATTTATGGTTTGATAGCCATAATTTTTATTGTCTT
Organism: Anaerococcus obesiensis ph10; assembly: GCF_000311745.1. GTDB lineage: Bacteria > Bacillota > Clostridia > Tissierellales > Peptoniphilaceae > Anaerococcus > Anaerococcus vaginalis. The sequence goes on from NZ_HE978531.1 coordinate 162,464, forward strand.
TCAAGTTTATTTAGATTTGAAAATGCCTGATTATATGTCAAAAATCACGGTGTTGGTTCAATCTGAAGTAAGTGAGCTTGATGAAGTTTTAAAATATGGTGGCTACATGATGGCTTGTGCCTTTGGTTCAATGATTAGTGCAGTTATTACTGGTTATTTGATTTCTACAGTTTCTGCCAGATTTTCTAAAAATGTTGGAAGAAAATTATTTGATAAGGTGACAAGTTTTTCGAGTGAAGAAATACACGAATTTTCTACACCAAGCCTTATTACAAGAAATACAAATGATATAACTCAGGTACAAATGTTTTTGGCTATGGGCTTACAAATGTTAATAAAATCGCCAATAACTGCAATTTGGGCTATAAATAAAATTCTTGATAAAAGTTGGCAATGGTCAGCTGCTACAAGTGTAGCTGTAGTATTTTTGTTGGTTGTTGTAGGAATAATAATGGCTATTGTAGTTCCAAAATTTAAATTAGTTCAAAATTTAATTGATAAATTAAATAGGGTTACAAGAGAAAATTTAATTGGAATTAGAGTTATTAGAGCCTTTAATGCTGAAAAATATCAAGAAGAAAAATTTGAAGAAGTAAATACAGATTTGACAAATTTACAAACTTTTAACCAAAAAATGTTTGCTTTAATGATGCCAATTATGTTTTTTGTAATGAATTTTTTGGCTTTGGCAATTTATTTTATTGGCTCAAGATTAATTGATGGGGCAATGATTGCAGAAAAAATTGAATTGTTTGGAAATATGGTTGTATTTTCATCTTATGCTATGCAAGTTATTATGTCATTTTTAATGTTAGCCTTTATTTTTATGATGCTACCAAGAGCAAATGTTTCAGCAGATCGTATTAATGAAGTTTTAAATACAAAAATTAAAATAGAAGATGGAAAAGGAGTAGTAAAAGATAATGGTATAAAAGGAAAAGTAGAATTTCAAAATGTATATTTCTCATATCCTGATGCAGAAGAAGCAGTTTTAGAAAATATTTCTTTTACAGCAAACAGGGGAGAAACTGTTGCCTTTATCGGCTCAACTGGTTCAGGAAAATCTACTTTGATAAATCTTATTCCAAGATTTTACGATGTAAGTGGCGGAAAAATTTTAATAGATGGGATTGATGTTAGAGATTATCCATTAAAAGATTTATATAATAAATTAGGCTACGCTTCACAAAAAGCATTTTTGTTTAATGAAAGCATAGAAAATAATATAGATTTTGGAGAAGGACTAAAAGAAATTAGTGATAAAGATATAGAAAAAGCTTTGGACATTGCTCAAGCTAGCGAATTTGTAAATAAAATGGACGATGGCAAAAAATCTATGATAGCCCAAAGTGGTACAAATATTTCAGGAGGACAAAAACAAAGATTATCTATTGCTAGAGCCATAGCAAAAGATCCTGAAATATTTATCTTTGATGATTCATTTTCAGCACTTGACTACAAAACAGATGCGATTTTGAGAAATGAATTAAAAAAATCTACAGAAAATTCTACCAAATTAATAGTTGCTCAAAGGATTGGAACTATTATGAATGCAGACGAAATAATAGTTTTAGATCAAGGAAAAATAGTTGGAAAAGGACGCCACAAAGAATTATTAAAAAACTGTGATGTTTATAGAGAAATTGCTCTATCCCAACTAAGTGAGGAGGAATTATACAATGGCTAGACATGGAAATGCAAGAGGGAAAATTGAAAAACCAAAAGATTTAAAGTCATCAATAAAAAGATTAACAAAAGAATTAAAAGATTTTAAATTATTAATAGGACTTAGCATTGTACTTGCTATCGTTGGTTCAATTTTAACAATAATTACTCCAAATAAATTATCCGATATGGTTGATGAAATTTCTCTTGGAATTAGACCAAGAGTAGAAAATATTGAACCAATAGCTAAAAATATTCAAAAAGGAATGAAAAATAGAAAACTTGATCCAATAACAATAGATGGAGTTGAAATTAGCGTAGAAGATCAAATGGAATTTGCAAAAATAATGCAAAAAAACCAAGGAAAAAATATGGATATGAAAAATTTATCCAAAGAAGATCAGCTAAAAGAGCTAAAAAAATTGGAATCATTCCCAAAATCAATAAAAAAGTAATTGAACCAAAAATGGATTTGGAAAAAATAAAAATATCGCAATTGTAATTGCACTTTTATATTTTATAAGTTCATTTTTTACATTTATCCAGTCCATTTCAATGACAGAAGTTGCAAATAGATTTGCAAAAAAACTAAGAAATTCAATTTCTGAAAAAATTAATAGACTGCCATTGACATTTTTTGATAAAAATTCTGTTGGAGATATTTTATCAAGAGTTACAAATGATATTGATACAATTGCCCAATCAATGAACCAATCGTTGGCAAGTCTTTTCTCATCAATCGTTCAATTTTTAGGAACAATTATAATGATGTTTTACACAAATTGGCAAATGGCAGTAACTGCTATTGTTTCAAGCACATTTGGTTTTATATTTATGTTTTTGATAATTGGTAAAAGTCAAAAATATTTTTCAATGCGACAAAAATCACTTGGAAAATTGAATGGACACATTGAAGAAGTTTATTCGGGTTTAAATATTGTAAAATCATACAATGCCAAAAATTATGTTCTAGATAAATTTGATAAGGCTAATTATGATGTTTATAAAGCAAGTCAGATGAGTCAATTTTTGTCAGGATTAATGATGCCTTTAATGATTTTTATTGGAAATTTGGGCTATGTTGCAATTTGTATTGTAGGAGCTGTTTTGACAATTAAAGGGAAAATTACTTTTGGAGTAATTGTTGCTTTTATGTCTTATGTCAGATTATTTACATCTCCACTTTCACAAATCGGACAAGCTATGACATCAATTCAATCAACAGCAGCAAGTAGTGAGAGAGTTTTTGAATTTCTTGATGAAAAAGAAATGGAAGATGAAAAAGAAAAAAAAGAATATTTAGATCCACAAAAAGCCTTCGGAAATATTGAATTTAAAAAGGTAGAATTTACTTATGATGGAAATAAAAAACCAACTATTACAAATTTTTCAGCTGATATTAAAAAAGGACAAAAAGTTGCAATAGTTGGGCCAACAGGAGCTGGTAAAACAACTATGGTAAATCTTTTAATGAAATTTTACCAAATAAATAAGGGAGATATTATTATTGATGGAAAATCCATAAATGATTTAAAAAGAGAAAATATCCATGATTTATTTACCATGGTTTTGCAAGATACTTGGTTATTTAAAGGAACAATTAGAGAAAATATTTTATTTAATAGAAAAGATATTTCAGAAAAAAGATTAAATCATGTAATAAAATCTGTAAGCTTAGATCATTTTATAAAAACTTTACCAAAAGGACTAGATTCAAAAATTGATGATGACGATTCAGTTTCACAAGGACAAAGGCAACTTCTTACAATTGCAAGAGCTATGATTGATGATAAACCATTTTTAATTTTAGATGAAGCAACATCAAACGTAGATACAAGAAGTGAAGAATTAGTTCAAGAAGCTATGGATAAATTAGCACAAGGAAGAACGTCATTTATAATTGCCCACAGATTATCAACAATCAAAAATGCAGATTTGATTTTGGTAATGGATGAAGGAAATATAATTGAACAAGGAAATCATGAACAATTAATGGAAAAAAATGGATTCTACGCTGATCTTTACAATTCACAATTTAGTTTATAAAAGGAGAAAAAATGAAAAAAATAATCAACACAGCAATGTTTTATATGATTTATGGCTTAACAGCAGGAGCTTTTTATAGAGAATACACTAAACTTAAGGGATTTGAAGGACTAACAAGTCTTTCAAAAGTCCATCCTTACGTTTTAGTTTTAGGTATGTTAGTATTTTTGGTAATAGGAGCTTACGTATATAGCAATGATGATTTAATAAAAACAAAAAGTTTTTCTAGATTTTATAAAGTTTATAACCTTGCTCTAGTAGGAACAAGTCTTACAATGTTTGTAAGAGGTCTAACACAAGTAAACGCTAGCCAATTGACAAAAGCAATGGATATGTCAATTTCAGGAATAGCAGGAGTATTTCATATATTGATGGCAGTAGCATTTTACTTTTTCTTTAAGTCTTTAAAATCTATTGTAAAATAAAAATTACAAATGAAAATTAAAAGGGACTGTAGGTAAATTATGATTATTAATAATTTTTCTATAGCCTTTTTTTTATGTAAATATTCAAAAAATAAAATAAATTGAAAGCTTTTAAGAATTTTTAAAATTTTTAAAGCCTACTGAAATTTTTAAGAGAAAAAAATTAATTCTTATTTATATTAAAAATTTAACTTAGCTGTTAAAATAAAAATATTTTTAAGCCATTTATTTTAATGGGGTATGATTTAATTATTTTGCTTTATCTAGATAACAAAATAAAATAATTAAAATCAAAATTGACAATAAGCTCTTGATATTGTAAAATAAATATACGATAAAATTTAACATATAATTTTATCAAGGCATTATAATAAAATATAATTTACTATGAAAGGAATTAATATGGAAAAAGAAAAATCAATTAGGCTACCTAGTTTTTTTGAAGCGATTTTGCCGATTATAACTATGGTGTCTTTGATGATTTATGTATTTGCTTTTGCAAAAGAAAAAGTTGATGGAAAATTTGAATCTATTTATGATGGGGCACACATGCCTTTAATTTGTGGAATAATTGTTGCTTGTTTGGTTGGAATGATTTGCGGTCATTCTTTTAAAGAGATGATTAATGGAATGATTAATAGGATTAGCACAACTCTTGATGCAATTTTAATTTTGCTTACTGTTGGGCTTTTGGTTTCTTCTTTTATGATAAGTGGAACAATTCCAGCTCTTATTTATTATGGGCTTGATTTATTAAATCCAAAATTATTTTTGCCAATTGGTTGTATCATAACGGCGATTGTAAGTCTTGCTTGTGGATCTTCTTGGACTGCAACAGCAACAATTGGAATTGCATTTATGACAATAGGAAAGGGAATGGGAATTAATCCAGCGATTAGTGCTGGTATGGTAATTTCTGGTGCTTATATTGGAGATAAATTTTCTCCTTTATCAGATACTACAAATCTTGCAGCTGGTGTTTCAAAAACTGGTTTGTTTGATCACGTTACTGCAATGATTTCTACAACTGGTCCAGTTTTTATAATTTCTTTAATTTTATATACGATTTTGGGACTTAGGGCAAATGTTGTTAATTATGATCCAACAATTGCAGAAGGCATAAAAACTTCTCTTGCAAATAATTTTAATTTAAATCCTTTGGTCTTACTTCCGATTGCAATTATAATTTTAGTTTGTGTATTAAGAATTGAAGGCTTGGCTGGTGTAATGATTTCTGTTGTAGTTGGAATTATTTTTTCTTTAATTTTTCAACAGCCAAGATCTCTTGCTGAAATTTTTTCAATTTTACACTATGGTCCAGATATTGAAACAGGAAATGCTTTTGTTGATCAAGCTTTGGCAAAGGGAGGAATGGATAATCAAATGTGGACTATAAATTTAATTTTATTAGCTGTATCTTTTGGAGGAGCTTTAGAAAAATCTGGAGTTGTTGAAAAATTATTTGCTCACTTAAAAGAAAAAATTAATTCAGTTGGTGGACTTGTTTTTACAACAATGGCAACTTCAATTTTTTGCGATGCAACTATGTGTGATCAATTTTTAGGCATTGGAGTTCCAGCTCCACTTTATGAAGATAAATATGATGATATGGGTCTTTCAAGAAATTTTTTATCGAGAACTTTAGAAGATGCAGGCACTTTGTGGGCAGTTATGTTTCCGTGGACAGCCTGTGGAGCTTATCAAATGAAAACTTTGGGAGTAAATCCTCTTTATTATTTCCCATTTGCATTTGTAAATTTAATAAATCCAATATATGCTCTAGTAACAGCGTATTTTAAAAGAAATATATTTTGGGCAGATGGTTCATACACAAATATTTTTGGAAAAACAAAAATGAAAAAGAAAGCACACGCACCAAAAGAAGTAGAAATTTATGCAACAAATCAATTAGATAAATTAAGAAAAGAAGGAAAAGCTCCAAAAATTTCACTTTAAATCCTCCATTTAAATAAGCTTTTCTTTCAAAAAAATAATGCTATACAAAAAGTATAGCATTATTTTTTATTCTTCAATTTCTTTATGATCTTTTGGAACTCTATCAAAAATTCCTGTAACCATAAGAGCTATTGCTCCATCGCCTGTTACGTTACAAGCTGTTCCGAATGAATCTTGGAGGGCAAATATTGAAAGCATAAGAGCTGTTCCTGTATCATTAAATCCTAAAACAGAAATAATTAATCCTAAACTTGCAACTACTGTTCCTCCAGGAACTCCTGGAGCTGCTATTGCAAAAATTCCAAGTAATGCAATAAATACAATCATATTTGCATTTGATGGAACTTGTCCTGTTAAAATTTGTGAAACTGTCATAACAAAAAATACTTCTGTTAAAACTGAACCGCAAAGATGTGTGTTAGCACAAAGTGGAATTACAAAATCTCTTATTTTTGGATCTAATGTTTTTGATTTTCTAGCACATTTTAAGGCAACTGAAAGGGTTGCTGCTGATGACATTGTTCCTAAGGCTGTAAGGTAAGCTGGTAAATAATGACCAAAAACTTCTTTTGGATTTGTTTTTGAGAAAAGTCCTCCCAAAGAATATAAAAGTGTCATCCAAATAAAATGTCCAACTATTACTATTAAAATTATTTTCAAAAATACAGGCAATTCTTGTAACACTACTCCTTCATAAGCTAAAACTGCAAAAGTTGAAGCAATATAAAAAGGTAGCATATTAATTACGACAACGTCTACGATTTTTAAAACAATATTATTAAGTTCTAATAATAAATTTTCCCATGTTTTTGATTTGGTAAGGATAACTGCTATACCAAAAATAATTGATGTTACAAGAGCTGTCATAACTGGCATTATTGGATCTATTGATAATTTAAAAATAGATTCTGGAATTTCTTTTGCTCCTGCCACATTGGATGCAATATTTAAATGAGGAATAATAGCTTTTCCAGCCAAAAAACTAAAAGTTCCTGCACCAATTGATGAAAGGTAGCAAATCAATAAAGTTACAGTTAGAATTTTTCCTGCATTTTCTTTTAATGAAACAATAGCAGGTGTAACAAAACCTAGGATAATCAAAGGAACAATATATCCTATCAAATCTCCAAGAATTGTTTTTATCGAACTAACTACCAAAATTGCAGATTCATTTGAAATTTGTCCAATAATAATTCCTACAATAATTCCCATCACTAGCTTAAAAACTAATGAATTGAAAAAGCTTTTCTTTTTCATTTTTCATACCTCTTTCATTTATTTTAATAATATTCTACATTAATTCGACAAAATTACAATACTATAATAGTCTTTTATTGTAATAAATTATATTAATCATAAAGTTTTGCTTGGCTTAAATACATTTTTTTATAAAGTCCATCATCTTTCATTAATGTTTCATGATTTCCATTTTCTGTAATTTTTTTATTATCACAAACAATAATCCTATCAGCATACTTTGTTGATGAAAGCCTGTGAGAAATAAAAAGCGAAGTTTGTCCTTTTGAAATATCTAGCATTTTCTCAAAAATTTCTTGTTCACTTCTTGGATCAAGAGCACTTGTTGGCTCATCCATTATAAAAAATTTCCCTTCATGAACAATTGATCTTGATAGAGCAAGTTTTTGTCCAATTCCACCAGAAGGTTCGACAGAATTTTTTGAAAAAAGGAAAGTTAAGAATGTATCTTCTTTATTTACAAGACCATCTATCCAAGATTTCAAATTTAAAAGATAAAAAGATTCATCCATTTTTTCTCTTTGATAATTTGTAATCTCATCTAATAAATTTGCTGAAATATTTTCAGAAATTCTAAAAGGAAATAATCTAAAATCTTGAAAAGTTGGGGAGAGGATTTTGTAATATGTTTTTGTATCAATATCATTTATATTAATCCCATTCAAATAAATATTTCCTTTTGTGGGCTTATAAAATTTGCACAAAAGTTTTACAATTGTAGATTTTCCAGCACCATTTTTCCCCACAAGAGCTACGGTTTCTCCATTTTTAATTTCAAAAGAGCAATTTTCCAAAATCTTTTCCTTTGATTTTGGATATTTAAAGCTTACATTATCAAATTTAATAGTGATTTTTTCTGTGTTTATTTTTTTGATTTTTCCTTCATCAAAATTTTCTTCTTTTTGATTTAAAAAATCAAATAAGCTTTGAAGTTGCTCATTAAAGGCAATTACTTGGGCATAATTTTTTTGTATTTCCTTACTTGCATTTATTAAACTTATTAATGAGTTAAAATATAAAGTAAAATCAGCAAGGCTTATGGCTTTTTCTATAAGCTTAACTACAAGAAAAAACAAAGATCCAAGTATAGAAAAATTAGAAAATACATTCATAAGCCCAACATAAATCCCATTTTTTGTATAATATGCGCTGGAATTTTTGACCAATTTTTGGTGAAAAATTTCAGATTTTTTTAAAATAAAATTTTCTCCATTATAAATTTTTATATCTTTAAAATATCTATGGTCTTGAGAAAAATTTATAAAAAATCTGTAAGCCCTTAGTTTTGGTATATCATTTTTTTGATAGTCTAATTCATTTTTCTTTATTAATTTTACAATTTTTTTATTTAAAAGTATTAAAATAAGTACCACAAGTACAACCAAAACTGATAATTTCATTAGAATTATTAAAGAAAAGATTCCGGTTATAGCAAGGTTCAAAGATAGTGTAAAGGTGTCAACTACCTTATAAATTTCGAAAATTGCAAAATGAGATTTTTCCATTTCATCTTGAATTTTTTTGCTATCAGATTTTTCTATTGGAAGCTTAATTGCCTTTTCACTTAACTTAAAAGTATAAATATCAATAAATGACTCAAAAGTTTCAGTAATTAAATTAGCATTTAACCTATTAACTAATCCTCTTATTAAATCAAAAATTAAAACTAGAAAAGCAATTATAAAAATTATTTTTAATCTTTTTTGTCCATATATTTCATCAATTATTAATTTTGGTGCAATAATGGAAAATATAGGAAGTATTCCCATAATAAGGGAAAATATTACAAATTTTTTGATAAAATTTTTGTGTATTTCATTTATTTTTTTTAATAATTTTAAAATATTTTTCATACTTTCTCCTTATAATTTTTTGCTTGAAGATTGTATAAATCTTTGTAATCAGAATCGTTTTTCATAAGTTCTTCATGACTTCCTGTAGATTTTATTTCTCCATCTTTTAGATAAACTATCCTGTTGCAAAATTTTGTTGATGCTAGACGGTGAGATATGAAAATTGAAGATTTGTTCTTGGTTAAATCATTATATAAGGTATATAATTCTCTTTCTGCAAGAGCATCAAGTTGGGCGGTGGGTTCGTCTAAAATTAAAAGTTCTGAAGAACTTTTTTCAATACTTCTTGCCAAATATAATTTTTGCTTTTGTCCACCAGAAAGATCAACTCCATCATCATCTAAAATTCTAAGCAAAGTTTGATTATCTTTTTTGTCATAAGATTCTATAATTTTATTCAAATGAGTAAGCTCATAAGTTTTTTCTAGATTTTTATTAGAATCATTTAACAAAATATTTTCTTTAATAGAAAATGGAAGAATTTGAGAATCTTGGAAGACAGCTGAAACCAAGCTATTATAATCATAATCTAGTTTTTTGAAATTTTTACCATTAATAAAAATTTCCCCATCATAAGATTTATAAAAACCTGCAAGAATAAGAGCAAGAGTAGATTTACCTGCTCCATTTTCTCCGACTAAGGCTATTGATTCATTATTGTTTATGGTTAAATTTATATTTTTTAGGACATATTTATCAGAGTTTGGATATTTAAATGATAAATTTACTAGGTCAATTTTTAAAATTTTTGGTAAATTTTTATTTTCAAAAGATTTTTGATAAGGATTTATAATTTTAAAAAACGGTTTAAATCTTGTAAGATTATCAAAAAAATCATTAAAAATCCACATAAACAAATTGTTAAAATTTACAAAGGCTAAAATTGCTGTAAAATAAACATAAAAATCGCCAAGGTCAAGCTTTTCACTCATCAAATTTGTAATAAGCCAATACATAATAAGAGCATCTCTAATAAAATTTATAAGTCTTACAAGGCTATAAATTTTAAAGGTTTTTTTATCTGTTCTAACTAGATAGGCTATCCTATCTTGGTTGGTTTTTTTGTAAAAACTTTTAAAGACATTTATAAAATCAAAAATAAGTATATCTTGTTTTGATAAGGGAGATCTTAGCTCATTGTTTAATTTTGTAAATTTATTGTAGTTTTCATTTTGGTCATTCCAAAATTTAGAAAATTCTCTAGGAATTTTATTTGCAATATAAGTTGAAATTATTGTCAAAATAATTATCAAAAATAAAATGATTCCGCCAATTTTTAAAAAAATCCACAAAAATCCTGCAATAGAAGTTAGGGATGCTAAAAATTCTGGCAAAGTCATCATTACAGCACCTGCTCCTAGATAGGGACTGTCGACAGCCTTATTTGCACTATTTATTTTTTCAGATTCAGATTTTTTCATTTTTTCTTCATAGGGAAGGTAGAGGGCATATTTTGTTACCATATTCATATATTTATATCTGATATTATTCATTTTCATACGGTAATTACCCATGATAAAAGATTCAAAAAAACTTATAATCGTTGATAGGACTAATAATAAAATAAAAAAGCCTAACATAAAATCAAGTCCATTTTGATAATTTTTCAATATGTAGGCAGGCGAAATAATCCATATAAATGGTTTTAAGCCGATAAATATGGAGTAAAGTATGATTAATAAATACATGCTTGGCTCATACTTAGCCATTGATTTAAAAATATATTTTAATTCTTTCATAAAAAGCCTAAACGGCATCCTCCTTGTTGTAGTAAGTCAAGGAGCTTTTCCTCACTTACAAGTTACAAATTACCTCTTTATTTTTAATATTATTGTTCATTTTTCTTCTCCTTTCTTTAAACTAATTTAATATTAACAATTTAATTTAATGAAGTCAAAAAAAGATGGTAAAAACCATCTTAATTTTCTAATATTTCAATTGCACATTTTAAACCATCAAGAGCTGATGAAATTATTCCTCCAGCATAACCTGCTCCTTCACCGATTGGTCTTAGATTTTTAAATTTTAAAGTTGAATAATTTTTATTTCTTTCAATTCTAATAGGACAAGAAGTTCTTGTTTCAACTCCTGTTAATATTGCATCTTCATCGGAGAAAGCTTTCATTTTTTTTGAAAAATCAATTAAGGCAAGTTTTATAGCCTCATTTATTTTTTCAGGATAAATTTTATTTAAATCAGCAAATTTATAAGATGGTTTGTATGTTGGCTTAATTTTTCCCAAATCTTTTGAAACTACTCCATTAATGTAATCACAAACTTTTTGCACAGGAGCAGTAAAATTTCCTCCACCAAGCATATAAGCTTTTTCTTCTATTTCTCTTTGAAATTTAATACCACTAAGATTATTATTTCCCAAAATTTCTGGTCCAATAGCACAAACAACAGCAGAATTTGAATTATAATTTCCCCTGTCATGATAGCTCATTCCATTTACACAAAGACGATTTTCTTCACTTGATGCAGGAACGACATAGCCGCCTGGGCACATACAAAAAGTATATACAGAAATATTTTTCTTTTTATCAAAATATTTAAGGGCGTAGGAAGCCTGTGGAAGTCTATCATCAATAATTTTATATTGGCTAAAATTAATATCTTTTTGCAAGTGTTCAATCCTAAATCCAACTGCAAAATTCTTTTGACTAATGTCAATATATTTATCCAGCATAATAAAAGTATCGCGAGAAGAATTGCCCAAGGCAAGAACATATTCGTCAGCTTGGTATTCATTTTTATTTGTAATAAGAGATTTTATTTTACCATTTTCAATATTTAAATCCGTAAAAATTTCATTAAAATGAAAATCTCCGCCCATTTCAATTATTTTTTTCCTAATATTTATAATGACTTTTCTTAAAAGATCTGTTCCAACATGGGGCATTTGGGTATATAAAATATCTTCAGGTGCGCCGTTTTCAACTAAAATTCTAAAAATTTCCCTAGATCTTTTATCTTTTGACCTAGAAGTTAGTTTTCCATCAGAAAAAGTACCAGCACCACCTTCGCCAAATTGAATATTTGATTCGGGATTTAATTTTAAATTTTTAATAAAATTGTCGATAGTTTTTACCCTATCTTCAATTTTTTCTCCTCTTTCAATTATAGTAACTTTAACACCATTTTTACAAAGAGCATAGGCACAAAAAAGTCCACTGGGACCAGATCCAACAATAATAGCAGAATTTATTTTATTTTTATTTCCTAAAACTAAATCCTCTTCAACAAATTCCCCAATATCATTTTTTAATTTTTTCCTAGTTTTTTTATCAATTTCACAATCAATCAAAACTTGATAAACATAAAAAATACCACGCCTTGCATCGATTGATTTTTTATAAATTTTAAAAGAATCAATTTTTCTATTAATTTTTTCTTCAATAGCCTTTTTTAAATTTTTATCATTATCCAAATCGTATGGAATTTTAATATTTCTAATTATATACATAAGACATCCTTTCTTATTAATTTTAACAGATTTTCCATGTTAAATAAATTTAAAATAATATATAATTGATTAGGAGGAACTTATGAAAGTTAGTTTAGTTGAAAATAAATTAGAAAAAGAAAATATTTCATCCTACATATTAAATGATTTAAATTCATGGTTTGAAGATGATGATGCTGTAAAAAATTATATAGAAAAATCTAAAGAATATATTTTTTTCAAAGCAAGTGAAAATGGAAAAAATTTTGGTTTTATCGTTTATAAAGAAACTTCGGATTATACTATTGAAATATTTGTAATGGGAGTTTTGAAAAAATATCACAGAAATCATATAGGAAGATATTTATTTGAAAAATCCATTGAAATTTTAAAAAAGTATAATTATGAATTTGTCCAAGTAAAAACTTTAAAAGAAGGAATAGACGATGGATATGATAAAACAAATAAATTTTATCAAGCTTTGGGATTTAGAAAATTTGAAGTAATTGAAGAAATTTGGTCACGAGATAATCCTTGCCAAATTTATGTGAAAAGTATTGTTTGAGGGAGCAATTAAATAATTTTTATCCTAAAAAATGATAATTTATAAAAAAATATTTGACAATATTAAAAACAGATCTTATAATAACTACAACAATAATTTATTTATAAAAATTTATGAAAAAAAGAGTAGGCTTATTAAAAAGCACAGAGAGTTGGAGTTTGGTGAGATCCATCCTTTGAAATAAGTTCGAAAATCATTTTTCTTTTGCATATCTGAATTATAGTAAGATATGTCGCCATGGTTGGCGTTATCAAAACCCGGCATTGTTTGATGCTTGAAGAGCTTATTTTTATATAAGAATAAAGGTGGTAACGCGGAATTTTCGTCCTTTGTCTAATTTTTAGACAAGGGACTTTTTTAATGAATAAATATTGTAATAAATTTTTTGGAGGATATAATGAAAAAATTATCAACAAGTCAATTTTTACAAGTTAGTGTAATGCTATTCGGTTTATTTTTTGGAGCTGGAAATTTAATTTTCCCTCCACTTTTAGGAAATCAAGCAGGATCTTTTACATTTATTTCTTTGTTAGCATTTTGCGTTACTGCTGTAATATTTCCTGTAATGGGAGCTATAGTAGTAGGAAAAACTGAAGGATTAACAAATTTATCCAACAGAGTTTCTCCTTTATTTTCTGTAGTTTTTACTACGGCAATATATTTATCAATAGGACCTGGACTTGGAATACCAAGAGCGGGATCTGTTCCATTTGAAATGGCAATAGCTCCGTATATACCTCAAGGATTTAATATAAATCTTGCAAGATTTTTATATACTTTAGTATTTTTTAGTGTTGCCTTATTTGTATGCTTAAAACCAAATAAACTTGTCAAGAGAGTTGGAAAATATTTAACACCTGCACTTTTAATAATGATAGTTTTTATGTTTTTAAAAGTGATAACAATGGATAAAAATATAGCAGCTCCTGTTGGAGAATATAAAAATGCTCCATTAGTAAAGGGATTTTTGGAAGGATATAACACTATGGATGCTGTCGCTGCATTAAATTTTGGTTTTGTAATAGCTCAATCCATAAAAAGATTTGGAGTAAAAGATAAAAATGAAGTTACAAATTATACAATAAAAGCAGGACTTGTAGCAGGAAGTGTTTTATTTTTAGTATATGCAATGCTTGCAAGTGTAGGAATGATAGGCTCATCAAAACTTGTTGGAGCAGAAAATGGCGCTGTAATATTAACATATGCAGTAAAAAATGTTTTTGGAAATTTTGGAATAATTTTACTTGCAGCAATATTTACCCTTGCATGTCTTACAACTTGTATAGGACTTATAACAAGTGGTGGAGAATATTTTGAATCATTATTTAACCAAAAATTATCATATAGAAAATGGGTTTTAGTTTGGACTTTATTTTCATTTTTGATGGCAAATTTTGGATTAAATAAATTATTAGAATTTTCAGTTCCACTATTAACAATAATATATCCAGTAGCCTTAGTCTTAATACTAATGGGAATAAGCCATGATTTTATAAATTATTCAAAAGAATCTTACCTATTTACAGCAAGTTTATCAGTTTTAATACCATTAGTAGAAGTATTAAATAATTCATTTGGAATAAAATTGTGGTTTGTCACAAATTTAGTTGAATCTTTACCATTATATAAAGAAGGACTTTCATGGCTATTGCCAAGCCTATTTGTTTTAGTTATAACAACAGTAGTTTTTAAATTCTTGTACACATTTAAAGAGAATGAAAAAATTAAAGAAAGATATTAGAAAATAATCGGGGAGACTCGATTATTTTTATATTTTTATAAATGGATAAAGAAAATTTACTTGAAAATTAATTTGTGATATAATTTTACTATCTTATTATGACTTTAATACATTTTCGTATTATTGTACTAAACTAAAGGAGGGAATATGTTAACAAAAATTAGTAATTTTATAGGACCTATAAATGAAATTCTTTATTATCCGATATTAATAATTTTGTTGCTTTTGATAGGTCTTTATTTTACATTTAGGACTAAATTTTTACAAGTTAGGTTATTGAAAGAATCAATTAATGTTGTAATGGAAAAACCAGAAGAGGAAGGTGCTGTTTCTTCATTTCAAGCTTTGATGGTTTCTACTGCATCTAGAGTTGGTTCTGGAAATATTGTAGGAATTTCTACAGCAATTTGCCTAGGAGGTTATGGTGCAGTTTTTTGGATGTGGATTGTTGCGATAATTGGTGGAGCAAGTGCTTTTATTGAATCTACTCTTGCACAAATTTATAAAAAAAGAGATGAAAATAATAAATCTTACGGTGGACCTGCTTATTATATTGAACAAGGTTTAAAATCTAGAACACTTGGAATTATTTTTGCTAGTAGTTTGATTTTGACTTATGCAATTGGTTTTAATATGCTTGCATCTTTTAATCTTCAAACTTCTTTTATTGCTTATGATTTTTATGATCCAAACAAAACTCCATTTATTATTGGATTAATTCTTGCAATCATTACTGGAATTTGTATTTTTGGTGGCGGGGATAGAATAATTAAATTTACATCAACTTTAGTTCCTTTTATGGGAATTATTTATATTTTGGTGGCTATTATTATGATAGTTGTAAATATTTCTTATATTCCAACTGTTTTTTCAAATATTTTTAAGGATGCTTTTAATTTTAGAGCGATTTTTGCAGGCCTTGCATCTTCTTCAATGATGTATGGAATAAAAAGAGGGCTTTATTCAAACGAAGCTGGTATTGGTTCAGCACCAAACGCTGCTGCAAGTGCAAATATTTCTCATCCAGCAAAACAAGGTCTTGTTCAAATGCTTTCAGTTTTTATTGATACACTTTTGATTTGCTCAGCTACAGCTTTTATGTGTCTTTCTTCTGGAATTGAACCAAGCGAGGCTTTAAGTGGAGCTCCTTATGTTCAAGAAAGTCTTTCAACTTTGTTGGGTAGCTTTGGAAATTATTTTATTTCTTTTTCCTTAGCTTTATTTACTTTTACAACTTTGATTGGAAATTTATTTTATGTAGATAGTAACCTTGCTTATATAAATAAAAAAACACCATCAAAAATTTTTATGATAATATTTAGATTGTTTGCAGTAATTGTAATTTTATTGGGAGCTATGAGCAAAGTTAAACTTGCTTGGGATATTTCTGATTTGTTGATGGGAATAATGGCTTTAATAAATTTACCTTCAATTCTAATTTTATCTAAAAAAGCTATTGATTGTTTAAAAGATTATGAAATTCAAAAAGCAAGTGGAAAAAATCCAATATTTAAAGCAAAAGATATTGGTATGAAAGAAAAACTTGATTATTGGAATTAATTACAAAAAAATAAATAAATTTTAACCGTTAGCTTGTTAAAGATTGTTGCAATTTGACAAAACAACTCATTAATGGTAGTATTCATAGTGCAATTGAACAAGCGTGATAGAGGTGCGGAAAACATTAGTAAAATATTTTTTTGGGAATCGAAAATATTTGAAAGGGTAATCCACCGAGGGATTTTGAGTCTGCCCAAGACTTAAAGTTGCCGGGACGATTGGAGAATATCTGTCGTACTGCCATATTTTTATGGAGAGCTGTCGTGGTTTATAATTATTTTATATAGTTTAATATTTAAGTCATGGCATGCGTCATGACTTTTTTTGCAATTTAAATTCGAGAGGAGTTTTAAAATGAACAAAAAAAGAAAATTACCATTACTTTTGGTAATTTCTTTAGCACCGATAATTGTTTCGATATTTATTGTAGAAAGTGGTATTGAAACTTATGCTAGTATTTGGGCGTTATTACCCCCAGTTGTGGCAATTTTAATGGCACTTATGACAAAAGAAGTATATTCTTCTTTATTTTTGGGGATTGTAATAGGAGCAATATTAGCATCAAAAAGATCTTTGGCAAAATTTTTAGATAATATTGTTGTAAAAGGTCTAACTAATTCTATTTCACAAACTTCAGGAATTTTTATTTTCTTGATAGTTTTGGGAATTTTGGTAGTATTAATAAATCATTCTGGAGGATCAAAAGCATTTGGGCAATGGGCTGACAAAAAGATAAAATCAAGAAAAGGATCACAACTTGCAACATATTTTTTATGCATTATGCTTTTTATTGATGATTATTTTAATTGTTTGACATCAGGTTCTGTAATGAGACCAATTACTGATTCTCACAGAATTTCTAGAGCAAAACTTGCTTATCTTATAGATGCAACAGCAGCTCCAATTTGTATGATTGCACCAATTTCATCATGGGCTGCTGCAGTTTCTGGATATGCACAAGGAACAGGTCTTTCGGGAATAGAATTATTTATAAAGGCGATTCCTTATAATTTTTATTCTATTTTAACTTTGTTTTTTGTAATATCTCTTATTCTTTTTGGAAGAGATTATGGTCCTATGAAAGATTTTGAAGATAGGGCAATTAATGATGGAGACTTGGGAAATATAGTAGAATCAGAAGTTAGTGCAGAAGATGGTAATCCTGAAGGAAAAGTTATTGATTTAGTTTTTCCAATTTTAAGTCTTATTATAATTTCTGTTTTGTCTTTAGTTCATATTGGTGGATTTTTTGATAAATCTAGTGAATTTTATATGGATTTTGTAAATGCTTTTGCAAATACTGATTCGACAGTTGCTCTTCCAATGGGAGCAATTATAGCTTTAATTATTACGATAATTTATTTTCTGATAAGAAAAGTTATAAGTTTTGAAAAATCTATGGATGCAATCCCAGAAGGTTTTCAATCAATGGTTCCTGCAATTTTGATTTTAACAATGGCTACAAGCTTAAAAAATATTTCAAATGATTTGTTAGGCTCAACAAAATTTGTCGGAAATCTTATGACAAATGCAGCAAGTGGACTTAGCACATTTTTGCCAGCTGTTATATTTGTTGTAGCAATTTTATTAGCGTTTGCAACTGGAACAAGTTGGGGAACTTTTGGAATTTTGATTCCTATAGTAGCATCAATGTTTGATCCAACTGATCCAATATTTTTTATAGGAATTTCAGCTTGTCTTTCAGGAGCAGTTTGTGGAGATCATATTTCTCCAATTTCTGATACAACAATTATGTCATCAGCAGGAGCAGGATGCGTTCACGTCGATCATGTAAGAACTCAACTGCCTTATGGAATAACTGTTGCATCAATAGCTACAATTTCTTTTATAATAGCAGGCTTTACACAATCAGCTTTAATTTCAATAGCTTTTGGAGCAATTGTAATTTTTATTTTTATGTTGTATTTAAATAAAAGTAAAAAATGATTTTGTGATTTTTGTAAAGGTATAAATACAATCGTCCTTAGTTAGAATTTTATCTTAAAAATTTAAAAATTAAGATTTACTTCTAATTAGGGGCGATTTTTTATTTTGTAAGAGATTTTTTTACTGTAATTTATTTTTTGAAAAAATTAATTAAAAAATAAATTATTTTACATTAAAGATTAAGTCAAGTATAATTAGAAACTAACATAAAAAATATGGATAAAAATGATATTTAAGAAAGAGAGGATTTATGTTTTTATTAGATAACATAATTGGTATTGCAGATTTTTTGTGGAGCAATATTATTGGTTATGTTTTATTAGGAGTAGGTCTTTATTATACAATAAGATTAGGTTTTCCTCAGATAAGATATGCTAAAGATATAAAAGATGTTTTGAAGAAAAATTTAAAAAGTGATGATAATGTTTCAGGCTTTGGAGCTTTGGCTGCTGCTGTTGGTGGACAAGTGGGAACAGGTTCTTTGGTAGGAGTTGCTTCTGCTCTTGTAGCTGGTGGTCCTGGTGCGATTTTTTGGATGTGGGTTACTTCAATTTTAGGTATGGTAATCACTTTTGCCGAAACAGTTTTAGGTCAAGTTTATAGGGTTAAATTATCTGATGGAACTTATAGGGGTGGTCCAGCATATTATATTAGAAATGGTTTGGGCAAAAGAGTTTTATCAATTATAACAGCATTTTTATATATAATTGGTGTAGGATTATGTATAGCCTTTATGCAAACAAATTCAATAGCAAATGGATTTAAGGATGTTATTGATTTTAATCCAATTATAGTAGGGGTCATTGTAACAATTCTTGCAGGAATAATTACTATTGGTGGAGTAAAAAGACTTACAAAAGTTACAGGATTTTTGGTGCCAATTATGGCAGCTTTTTATGTAATAATTGTTTTTATAATTATAATTACAAATATTAGTAAACTTCCTTCTGTTATTGCATTAATTTTTAAATCAGCTTTTAGTCCACAAGCAGCTGTTGGAGGAATTGTTGGTCATAGTGTAATGCAAGCTTTTAGAAATGGAGTTGCAAGAGGATTATTTTCAAACGATGCAGGTAATGGAATTGCAGGAATTATGCATTCATCAGCTGACGTTGACCATCCAGCAGAACAAGGATTTTTGGGAATGTTTGGAACCTTTGTAACAACTTGTATAATTTGTTCGCTTACAGCTTTCGCGATTTTATTAACTGGTGTTTTGGGAAATGGATCTGACGGAATAAATCTTGTTCAAGATGCTTTTTCTGCACAAATCGGGCTAGTTGGAAGATGGGTTGTTGCTTTTGCTATGGCATTTTTTGGATTTACAACATTAATTGCAGATTTATTTTATGGAGAAGCTAATGTAATTCATATATTCAAAGAAAATTTTAAAATTCCACTTTGGATTTATAGAATTTTTGCAGCTGTTATGTTTATAGTTTCTACAAAAATGTCCCTTGATAGAGTTTGGGGGTTGATTGATGTTTTTGTAGGAATTTTGGTATTTATAAATGTAATAACATTAATATTTTTGTTTAAATCCGTAAAAACTGTTTTAGATGATTATGAAAAACAAAAACAAGAAGGAAAAAAGCCTGTTTGGGATAAGGAAAATAATAGTCTTTATTCTGATGAGGGAGAATATAAAAATTTTAAAATATAAAATTCTAAAAATCTTAGCTTGTGCTAGGATTTTTTATTTTCCAAAATATTAACAAATATGTTAAGTAAAATAAGCTAGAAATTTAAAAAATATTTCATTTAAAAAATAAAATCGTATAATCAAAAAGTAAAGTTAAGTACATGGAGGTATTTATGAATAAGTTAGGAAGAAAAGTTGTTTTGATTGGTAGTGGATTTGTAGGATCTTCTTATGCATTTGCTTTGGTTAATTCTGGACTTGCAAGTACTCTTTCAATTATTGATATAGATAAGGACAAGGCGATTGCAGATGTTAATGATTTGATGGATGCAAGTTGTAAAACACAATCTCCAACTTTGGTTAAGGAAGGTTCTTACGAAGACTGTAAAGATGCTGATTTGGTTGTTTTGTGTTATGGAAATAGCCAAAAAAATCTTACAAATAGACTAAATGATATAAAAATTGCAAGTAGGATGGTTGTTGATACAATTCCAAAAGTTATTGAAAATGGTTATGATGGAATAATTTTGCTTGCAACAAATCCAGTTGATGTTATTTCAAAAGTTGTTCAAAAAGTTTCAGGTCTTCCTTATAATAAAATTGTAGGAAGTGGAACAAATCTTGATACAGCAAGATTTATCCAATATTTGGCAAAAGAAGTAACTTGTAATCCAAAAGATGTTGAAGCTTATGTAATAGGTGAGCATGGCAATTCATCAGTTGCTTTGTGGTCAAATGCAAGAATTAAGGGGATTTCTATTGATAAATTTTTAGATAATATTGACAATGAGGATAAGTTTAAAGAAGAAGTTTCTGAAAAAATTAGGGACAAGGCTTTTCAAATTATAAAAGGAAAAGGTGCAACTCATTTTGGAATTGCAAATTGCTTGCTTGATTTTACAAGAGCAATTTTATTGGATGAAAAGAAAATTATAATGACATCAGCATATCTTGATGGAGAATATAACAACAAGGGTTTATACACAGGAGTTCCAGCAGTAATTGGGGCAAATGGATGTGAAAAAATTCTTGAGATGGACATTTCTAAAAAGGAACAAGAAATGTTTGATAAATCATGCAAGGATCTTGAAGAAAATTATAAACTTGCCCAAGAGGTTTTGGATGAATAAATTATATTATAAATATTTTCTTTTTGGAATTTGTGATATTATAATTTGCTTTGCTCTATATAAAATGATAAATATTTATGCTGGACTTCTTGGCTTATTTTTATCTAATATGTCTAAGGCATTTTTTGAAAAATCTTTTTATAAAAGTATAGATAAGTTTAAAAAGCTAGCAAAAAATTCTAATTTAAGTTATGAACAATTATCAGATATTTGTAAAATGGATGAAAATGATATAAAAATTCTTATTGGAAATGAAAACAAGGGATTTAAAGCTGAAAATATTAAGCTGGCTATTAAAAATTTAGAAAATTATTTAAATAAATAATTAGTATAGAGTCATATTATTATGGCTCTATTTTTTTGCAAAAATTTAAGCTTTATTTTACTTAATTTCTTTTTTCTACTATAATGATAATTGTAAATTAATGATCTATGGGAGCTATGTGCTGAGAGGAAGTTCGACTTCGACCATCAAACCGGACAGGATAATGCCTGCAAGGGATGAAGCATATTTATTCTCCTATAAGTAATTTTAGGAGGTTTTTTTAATTTATGAAATATAAGACACAGATGGAAGCTGCAAAACATGGTTTTGTAACTGAAGAGATGAAAATTGTTGCCAAAAAAGAAAATGTTAGTGAAGAATTTCTTTTAGAAAAAATAGCAAAGGGCGAAATTGTAATTCCTAGAAATAAAAATCACAATTCCATTTCTCCAGAAGGAATTGGCACAGGATTAAAAACTAAAATCAATGTAAATTTAGGAATTTCAAAAGATTTAAATGACCTTGATCTTGAGATGCAAAAAGTTGATATGGCACTAAAAATGGGGGCTGAATCAATTATGGATTTATCAAATTATGGTAAAACTCAAGAATTTAGAAAAAGATTAATTGAAAAATCTACAGCGATGATTGGGACTGTTCCTATGTATGATGCAGTTGGATTTTTGGATAAGGGTTTAAGTTTTATAAAAGCAAAAGAATTTTTGGATGTTGTAAGAAACCATGCAGAAAATGGAGTTGATTTTGTTACAATTCACTGTGGAATAAATAGGGCAAACGCTGAAATTTTTATGAGAAATAGAAGGGTAAATGAAATTGTATCTCGTGGTGGATCACTTTTATTTGGTTGGATGAAAATGAATGATAAAGAAAATCCATTCTACGAATATTATGATGAACTTTTAGATATTTTAAGAGAATATGATGTTACCTTATCACTTGGAGATTCTTTAAGACCAGGTGGAATTCACGATGCAACAGATCCTGCCCAAATTGCAGAACTAATTACTCTTGGAGAGCTTACAAAAAGAGCTTGGGAGAAAGATGTTCAAGTAATAATTGAAGGACCAGGACACGTTCCAATAAATGATATTGAAATGAATATGAAACTTGAAAAAAAATTATGCCACAACGCACCATTTTATGTTTTGGGACCTTTGGTTTGTGATGTCGCTCCAGGATATGACCATATTACAAGTGCAATTGGAGGAGCAATTGCAGCAAGTTATGGAGCAGATTTCCTTTGTTATGTAACTCCAGCAGAACATTTGAAACTTCCAGATGTTGATGATGTAAAAGAAGGAATTATTGCAGCAAAAATTGCAGCTCATGCTGGAGATATTGCAAAATTAAAAGACGCAAGCAAATGGGATCTTGAAATGAGCAAGAGAAGGCAAAAACTTGATTGGGAAGGAATGTTTGAACTTGCAATTGATCCTGAAAAATGTAGAAGATATAGAGCTTCATCAAGTCCAGAAGAAGAAAATACTTGCACCATGTGTGGGGCAATGTGCTCAGCTAGAAACATGAATTTAATTCTTGAAGGAAAAGATATAAAATTATAAAATTTAAAAAAGTGCGAAAAGATTTCGCACTTTTTTTACAATATTTTTTTAATTTCAGATAAATTTTTTACTTGATAAGTGAAATTTTCATCTGAAATTTTTTTGTCTTCCTTATTAAAATAAATAGATTTGATTTTTGAATTTTTTGCACCAATTATGTCTGATTTTATGCTATCTCCAATCATGATTAAATCATCATTTGAAAATTTTGTAAGATCCATTATTTTTTGGAAAAATTTCTTATCTGGTTTTTCAAAACCGATTTTATCTGATACAAAAATTTTATCAAAATACTTATCAAGATTTGATTTTTTTAACCTATTTTCCTGCATTTTATATATCCCATTGCTTGCAGTAAAAATTTTGTATTTATCCGATAAATATAATAATAAATCCTCAATTCCGTCGACCATTTCAATTTCATAATATAAAAAATTTACAAATAAATCATTGAAAAGGCCTTTTTCTATATCTAGATTAAAATATTTACCCATCAAATAATCTCTTTTTATAAAAACTTCTTTTATATTAATTTCTCCTAATTTTTGCTTGGTCCATAAAATATCATTAACCTTATTAAAATAAGAAAAATCTTCTTCTTTAAATTTTAAATTGAAATTTTTTAAAGTTTTTAAAAAAGAATTTTTGGAACATTTTTCAAAATCAAAAATCGTATCATCTATATCAATTAAAACTGCTTTAATCATTTTACTATTTTAAATACATACATCTCATAGCATTTAATACAGCTATAATTGTAACACCAACATCTGCAAAAATTGCAGCCCACATTGAAGTAAGTCCCAACGCTCCAAGAATTAAAACTATAATTTTCACACCGATTGAAAAATATATATTTTCTTTTACAATTCTTAGACATTTTTTTGAAACTTTTATGGCCGTTGGAATTTTTCCTGGATCATCATCCATCAAAATCACATCAGCAGCTTCAATTGCTGCATCTGAACCCATAGCTCCCATAGCAATTCCTACATCTGCTCTGGTAAGTGATGGGGCATCATTAATTCCATCTCCAACAAAGGCAATTTTTTTATTTACATCATCTTTTTTATCTAAAATTTCTTCAAGGATTTTTACCTTGTCTTGAGGGAGAAGTTCACTGTAAAATTCATCTAAAGATAAATTTTTTGCAACATTTTCTCCAACTTCTTTAGAATCTCCAGTAAGCATTATTGTCTTGCTTATATTATTTTTTTTCAAATCAGATATAGCTTTTTTAGAATTTTCTTTTATTGTATCTGATATTACAATGTGACCTTGGTATTCATTATTTATTGCAAGATGGATAATGGTTCCAATTTTTTCACAAGCTTTCCATTCTATATTTAATTTATCCATTAATTTTGAATTTCCAAGGTAAACCTCATCATCATTTACTTTTGCACTTATTCCATAGCCTGAAATTTCTTTTATATCACGAATTTCACAATCATCTTTTTCGTTTGGATAGGCTTTTCTCAAAGAATCTGCAATAGGGTGGGTTGAATATCTTTCAACGTGACTTGCTATATGAAGAAGTTCTTCTTTAGATAATTTTTCTGGATGAACAGCTGTTACTTCAAAAGTTCCCTTTGTTAAGGTTCCGGTTTTATCAAAAATGATTTGGTCAACATTTGATAAAATTTCCATATAATTTGATCCTTTTACAAGAATTCCCTTTTTGCTTGCAGATCCAATTCCTGCGAAAAATGATAGGGGAATAGAAATTACCAAAGCGCAAGGACAAGAAATTATTAAAAATATCAAGGCCCTATAAATCCAAGAAGAAAAATTTGGACTTTGACCTATTAAAAATAAAAATATTCCTGGTAAAAACGCTAAGGCTAGTGCAAGATAAACAACTACTGGTGTATAAATTCTTGCAAATTTTGTAATGAAATTTTCAGATTTTGATTTTCTTTCAGACGCATCCTCAATTAATTCTAAAACTTTTGTAACAGTAGATTCTCCAAATTCTTTTGTAGTTTTAACTTTCAACAATCCATTTAAATTAATTGAACCTGAATATATTTCTGAATCCTTTTTTACATCTTTTGGAAGAGATTCTCCAGTCAAAGCTTTTGTATCAAGAGAAGATTCTCCATCAATTACAATTCCGTCCAAAGGAACTTTTTCTCCTGGCTTAATTATAATTATTGAGCCAATTTCTACTTCATCTGGATCAACTTCAATTATATTTCCATTTTCATCTTCAATATTTGCATAATCAGGAGCAATGTCCATTAAATCAGCAATAGATTTTCTACTTTTACCAACAGCGTAAGATTGAAAAAATTCTCCGATTTGATAAAAAAGCATAACAGAAACAGCCTCTACAAAATCATTGCTTTTTGTATAAATTGCAAGAATAATTGCGCCAATGGTTGCAATCGACATCAATAAAGATTCATCAAAAGCTTGTTTATTTTTAATTCCATTAAATGCCTCAAGCAAAACATCATAACCTACCAAAAGATAAGATATTAAATACAAAAAGAGATTAACAATTCTATCAAAATTTGTAAATTGAAGAATAATTAAAATCACAGCAGATAAAATAATTCTGCTTAAATTTTTCTTTTGTTTTTTACTCATAATTTATCCTTAAAAATAAATCTCACAATCTTTTTCAATTTTTCTACAATTTTTCAAGACATTTTCCATAACTTCTTTATCATCTACACCATCTTCAAAAGTAACTTTCATTTTTAACATCATAAAATTTATGGTGCAATCTTTTACACCATCAGTATTTTTAGCTTCAATTTCCATTTTATTTGCACATGAAGGGCAATCCACTTCAATTTTGTAAGATTTTTTCATAAAATTCTCCTTTAATTAAAAATTTACGATTAAATAATTATTTAATTGTATCTAAGTTCATAATACAAGATTATTTATGTAAAGTCAATAAAAAAATTTAAATTAAATTTTATTTTTGTGGTAAAGTATAAATAAGGAGAGAAATAAATGAAATTACCACATAAACATTATAAAAACGACGATAAAATTGATTTTTTATTAGAAGAAGAAAAGGCATCAGATATTTCAAAAGCTTTCAGACATTTGGGAGATTCAAAAAGATTACAAATTTTTTGGCTTTTATGCCATAGAAAAGAATGCGTAATAAATATAGCAGCAATTATGGGAATGTCATCTCCAGCGATAAGCCATCATCTAAAAATTTTAAAAACAGCAGGACTTATTTCATCAAAAAGAGAAGGCAAAGAAATGTTTTATAAGGCAAACGACAATAAACTAAGCGAATTTATGTTTAATGTAATTTTAGATACTAAAAATTTATAGGAATAAAAAAGATAAGCTAAAAAATGAAGTGAACTACTCAATCCGTATTCCGGATTTTTAGGTTCACTTCAAAAGCTTATCTTTTTTATTTTAAATATTAATTTTAATTTCATAATCCAAATTTTTGTAAAATTCCATGGAATGTTCAATGTCATGATATTTGTATCCCATATCGAAAGCATTTTTTCTATCTTTGCTTGAGCCGTGAGTAAATTTATCTGGATTTATGCTTGAGCCAGACATTTTTTGAATTTTGTCATCTCCAATTGATGATGCAGCTTTCATTGCTTCTTCAATATCTCCTTTTTCTAAATATCCATTTTCTTTTGAAAAATATGCGTAAACTCCAGCAAAATAATCGGCTTGCAATTCTTGAGCTACTGAATATTTATTGTAATCTTTTTCGGATAATTCTTTTTGAAGTTGTTGAGTTTGATTTAATATTCCTAATTCATTTTGAACGTGATGACCAACTTCGTGAGCAAGGACATAAGCAAAAGCAAAATCTCCACCAGCTCCAAATGTATTTTTTAATTCATCGTAAAAAGAAACATCAATATAAATAGCTTCATCAAGGGGACAATAAAATGGTCCCATACCAGATTGAGCTATTCCACAAGATGACTTTGTTGTTTTTGTATAAATAGTCATGCTAGGCTCCTTGTAAGTCAAATTATATTCAAAAAATTTTTCATGCCACATATCTTCTGTATCAGCAAGAACAACAGAAAGAAAATCTTCCAATTCTTTTTGATTTTCAGAAATAGTTTCTTCATACCTATTTTCTTGTGTTTCATTTACATTTTTATTATTTATAACAGAAGGATCTGCTCCAAGAAAATATAAAATAAGAACTAAAATAAGTCCACCAATTCCACCACCAAAAACAACTGGTGCACCAGAGCCTCTATTTACATTGGAACTTTTTCTCCTATTTTTCCATTTCATATTAACCTCCAATTTTTTCTATTAAATTAATACCCTAATTTAAACAAGTTAATATTTATTTTTGATAATAAATTGGTAATATTTTAAAGTTTTGGTAAAATATTTTTAATAATATAAATTAAAGGAGATACAATGAAGTTTATTTCATGGAATATAGATTCCCTAAATGCTGCTCTTACAAGTGATTCAAATAGAGCTGTTATGTCTAGGGATGTTTTAAAAACTATAATTATTGAAGATGCCGATGTGATTTGTCTTCAAGAAACAAAATTACCAAGAACTGGTCCTAGCAAAAAACATCATAAAATTTTGGAAGAATATTTTCCATCTTATGATTACGCATGGGTAAGCTCTCAAGAGCCTGCAAGAAAATCATACGCAGGATGTTTAACGCTTTATAAAAAAAATCTTCAAACAAAAATTACTTTTCCAGTTTTGGATGCACCAGATACAATGGATCAAGAAGCAAGAATTATTACTTTAGAGTTTGAAAATTTTTATTTGACACAAGTTTATACACCAAATGCAGGAAATGGTCTAAACAGACTTGAGTTAAGACAAATTTGGGATGAAAAATTTGCAAATTATTTGGAAAATTTAGACAAAAACAAAGCAGTAATTGCTTGCGGAGATTTTAATGTT
The DNA here is from genome assembly GCF_000311745.1 of Anaerococcus obesiensis ph10. GTDB lineage: Bacteria > Bacillota > Clostridia > Tissierellales > Peptoniphilaceae > Anaerococcus > Anaerococcus vaginalis. Next base: position 190,440 of record NZ_HE978531.1, read on the forward strand.
GCACACAAAGAAATTGATTTGAAACATCCAGAAAATAATCATGAATCAGCTGGCTTTACAGATGAAGAAAGAAATGGATTTACAAATTTATTAAACAAAGGTTTTGTAGATACATTTAGACATATTCATGGAGATGTTGAAGGAAAATATACTTGGTGGGCACAAAGAGTAAAGACAAGTAAGATTAATAATTCTGGCTGGAGAATAGATTATTTTATAGTATCAGACAGAATAAAAGATAAAATAAAAGAATCTAATATGATAGATTCTGGAGACAGACAAGATCATACACCAATATATTTATCAATAGATATATAATTTTAAATTTGCAGAATAAAATATTTAGAAATTGAAAAATTTTTAAATGTTTTATTCTGTTTTTTAATTGATTTAAATTTGGGTATATTTTAAAAGTAGAAGGAAATAAAAAATTTAAATTAACTCACACTAGGAGATATTATGAAAAAATGTATGCTAATTGAAAATCCAAATTCAGGCGATGGAAAAAATGATGAATTTATGGAAAAATTAAAAGAAAAATTACAAGATGAATTTGATGAAATTATTGATAAAAAAACACAAAAAGAAAATGACGGCGAAAATTTTGCAAAAACAGCTTGCGAAGAAAAATTTGATTCAATATTTGTAGTTGGAGGAGATGGAACATTTAATGAAGTAATAAATGGGGTTTCCAAAATGGACTACAGACCAAAAATTGGCTTATTGCCAGGTGGAACAAATAACACCTATATGCAATTAATAGGTGGTTCAAATGATCTTTGTGAGGCGATTGAAAAATTATCATTTGAAAAACAAAAAAAGTTGATATAGGAAAATGCAACGACACATATTTTTCTTACTATGTTTGTTTTGGAAAATTAATAGAAGCAACAACATCAACAGATTCAAAAGAAAAGAAAAATTGGGAGGATTTGCTTACGTTAAAAATGTTCTAAAAACATTACCAAAAGATGAAACAGTAGATATAAAAATTGAATACGAAGATAAATCTTTTGAGTGCAAAGCATCTTTGGTATATGTTATGACAGTAAATAAAATTGGTAATTTAGAATTTTCCAAAGATAAGGCAGACCTTAGCGATGGATATTTAAATGTATTTGTAATGACAGACGAAGGAATAATGTCAAAAGTAGATGCAGCTAAAGATATGCTATTTGGTAAAGTAGACGAAAATGAAAATATAAAATCATTTACCTGCAAAAAACTTTCAATAAAAAATTTGGAAGATAAAAAAATAGAATTAGATATGGATGGAGAATTAAACGAACAACTTCCATGCCAAATAGAAATATTAGAAAAACACGTAGAAATTTATATGCCTAAAAATAATTAAATTTTATAATAATATAGATTTGCGTTTAATAAATAACTTCATCTTATTAACTTATAAAATTTTTGTATTTCAAACTCTTGCTTTTTATTTTTTTGTGTAATATGATATAAAAAGTGACTATACATAAAAAAAGTGTGTAGTTTTTAAGATTAAAAATATATTTTATGTTTTAAAATAAGAAATCAATATTTAAGGAGAAATTGAGTGAAGAAAATTGCAAAAATAATTAGTTTGTCAGCAATTATGTTAGTAGGAAGTTCTGCTATTAGCTATGCTGATGATGGAGTGCAAAAAGCTGTAGATCAAATATCAACAAATTATAAGATTGAATCAGATTTAAGCTCTGATGATAAATTAAATAATGAAGAGACAATAAATTCTTCTAAAGAAAATAGCTTAGATAACGAGAATCAAAATTCTGTTGATAAAACTATAATAAATGAAAAAGAATCAATAGATGATGAAAGCAATGAAGAAAAAGACAGTAATTTAAATTACAATAACAGCAAAGATAATCAAGAAAAAATATATAATATAGAAGATAAAAAAGATTCAACAAATATTACTAAAAATGTTGAAAATGAAGAAAGTTTGAGTATATCAGATGATAAGTCATTTGATAATGTAAAGAGTCAATCAAATCTAAATCAAAAACGTTTTAAAATTTATAAAGAAAACGGAAAAATTTATTGTATGAACATAGATGATAATAAACTTGTTGATACTGGTTGGATAGACTATGATGGCAGAAGATATTTTTGTAAAAAAAATGGAGAACTATATGTAAACCAAATAATAACTTTTGGCCCAAAAGTAGCGTATTATTTAGGAAGTAATGGTTATGTATTAAAATCTGTATTTGAAGATAACGGAATA
>NZ_HE978531.1:193427-236550 GCF_000311745.1 Anaerococcus obesiensis ph10
TACAGGCATATTATCTCAAATAGGTTGGATAGAAGAAAATGGTAAAAAATATTTTTCAAAAAATAATTTTGGAGAATTATATAGAAACCAAATAATAACTTTTGGGCCAAAAGTAGCGTATTATTTAGGAAATAATGGTTACGTATTAAAATCTGTGTTTGAAGATAACGGAGTATTAAGACATTCAGATATAAATACAGGCATATTATCTCAAATAGGTTGGATAGAAGAAAATGGTAAAAAATATTTTTCAAAAAATAATTTTGGAGAGTTGTATGTAAATCAAATAATAACATTTGGTCCTAAAGTTTCATATTATATGGGAAGTGATGGAAGTGCATCAAAAGTTAGCACAGGTTGGTTTATAAAGGATGGTAAAACATCATATTCTTTTTCTGATGGAAGTATAGCCAAAGGGCATGTAATGATTAATGGCTTAAAATATTATTTTGACAATAATGGATATTTAAAATCAAAAGTAGGCATAGATATTTCAGTTTGGAATGAAATTGTTAATTGGAATGAAATAAAAAAAGCGGGAATAGATTTTGTTATAATTAGATCTTCAGGTTCCTATGCATCTAATGGAAAACTATATAAAGATAGTAAATTTGATTCACATATAAGAGGAGCTTTAAATGCTGGTTTGCAAGTAGGAATATATCATTATTCACAAGCTATAACGAGAGATGAAGCTATTTTAGAAGCTAGATATGTGGATTCAATAATTAGACCATATAAATCAAAACTTACATTACCAGTAGCATTTGATAGAGAGTTATACTCAGAATCTAATGGATATTATGGAAGAACTTATAAAATTGGAAAAGAAAAAGACGCGGAAGTTTCATTAGCATTTCTTGATGAAATTACAAGATTAGGATATAAAGGCTCATTTTATTCATATACTTCTTATTTAAATAATCAAATTAATATGAATAAAATATCTCCAAAATACCCTGTATGGGTTGCGCAATATAATTATAAATGTGATTATAAAGGTCCTTATACTACATGGCAATATTCATCTCAAGGAAAGGTTAATGGCATAAGAGGCAATGTAGATATGAATATTATGTATGTGTAAATTATACAAATTTTTTATAATTTTAAATAGTAATTAATGAAAAGAGGGGTAACACCTTCTTTTTATTTTGAATTTCAAATGTCATATAAATTTTTAAAAATAAAAAATTAGAATTAAAACAATTATTATGTCTACTATTAAATTTTATGTGCTTATGATATAGTAATAATATGAAAAAATTTTTAAAATTTATTTTTCTTATTTTTTTAGTTTCAATTATTTTTTCATTAGTTAAATCAAGTTCGATTACGGGAGGGGTTGATGATTTGATTGGCCTTATTTTTAATAAGGAAAAAACTGATGATATGGATGAATTATATAAAAATATTGAAAAACACAAAGATGATAATGAAAAAATTAATTGGCTTTATGAAAATTTTGATAGCTTAACTGACAGTGAAATTTATCTTGTTGGAAATGATATAGATACTTGTGAGTTTGTTTATAATTTGAAAAATGGAATAGTTGATTTTGAATATTATCCTGGTGAAAGTGTAAATTATGGAAGACTTACTCCTTATTTTTTACAATGGGATAATAGGTGGGCCTATAATAATTTGGGAAATTCTAATATTGGATTTGCAGGTTGTGGTCCTACTTCTATGGCTATGGTTTTAAAAAGATTAAATCCAAATTTGGATATTAGTCCTTCAAATATTGCTCAGGATGCTCAATCTTATATGGGAAGTGAAGGCATTGAGTGGAAATTTTTTGCTGATGAGGCTAATAAATATGGCCATAATATTGAAAATATTGAAAATGATAAAGACGCTATGATTAATGCTCTTGACAGGGGAAGCCTTATTGTTTCTGTGAATAAGGGATATTTTACTTTGTTTGGACATATTTTGGTTATTGATTCTTATAAAAATGGAAGATTTGTTATAAATGATCCAAATTCTATGAAAAATTCTGAGAAATCTTGGTCATATAATAGCATAAAAGATCAAATTGCAAATATTTGGTTGGTTTATTAAATGAGGTTAGAATGAAAAAATGTATTTCTTATAAATTATTGTTGATTTCAATTATAATTGGTTTATGTGCAGGCCTTGTAGTAAGTTTATTTAGACTTTTAATTCCAAAAGTTATGTTTGTAATTTCTAATTTAATAATTTTTGGTCAAAAAAATTTATTAAATGCTATAATTTTTGTTTTTGCATTTATATTTATTGGTTTTTTGGTTTCGATTTGTGTAAACAAGGAGCCTATGATTGGTGGGAGTGGAATTCCTCAAATTTCTGGTAAATTGAATGATAAATTGGATTATAGTGCCTTGTCTTGTTTGATTAATAAAATTATTGGAGGCTTGCTTGCTATTGGTTCTGGTTTGACTTTGGGAAGGGAAGGACCTTCTGTACAAATAGGAGGCTCTCTTGGTGAAGTTATGGCAAATATTTTCAAATTAGATGACGATGATAAAAAAATAATGATTATTGGTTCATCTGCTTCTGGAATTACGAGTGCTTTTACAGCACCAATTTCTGCCATTGCTTTTGCCCTTGAAGAACTTATGAAAAAAACTTCTCGAATTAATTTTATTTACATAACATCAACAATTATTTCATCAAGCATTGTAACAAGTTTGATTATAGGAAATGATCCTGTAATAAAAATTAAAAATCATTTAAATTTATCTATGAGATTTTGGATTTATTTGATTTTTTTAGGAATTTTAGTTGGGTTTTCTTCAATTTTATTTAATAAGGGGATTTTGTTTGGAAAAAAATTATATAAAAAATTGCCTATTTCTCAAAGTATAAAATCTATAATTCCATTTTTTATCACAAGTATTTTTTTACTTTTTGATAGTAGATTATTGGGAAGTGGAGAAAATTTTATTTCTCTTGCCCAAGGAGATAATTATGAAATTTCAACTTTAATATATTTTTATTTTATGAAATTATTGCTCTTGTTAATTGCTTTTTGCTCTGGAATTCCAGGCGGAATATTTTTTCCTTTGCTTGCTATGGGTTCATTAATTGGAAATTTTTATGGCTGTATTTTATTTGAATTTAATTTAGTTGGCGAAAATGAAATTATAATTTTTTCAATGCTTGCAATGGCTGCTCATTTTGCATCAATTGTTAGAGCTCCTCTGACAGGAATGTTTTTAATAATTGAAATGACAGGAGGAAGGATTGATTTTTTCTTGCCAATTATAATTGTAAGTCTTGTGGCTTATTTACTAACAGAAAATTTCAATAATGAACCAATATATGAATCTCTTCTTGAGATTATGATAAAAAATAAATCATAAATATTTGTAAGATTTAAAAGAGCTTTTTGATAGCTCTTTTTTATTTTTGATTTTTAAAATTTTTTGGAAAATTTGCTAGAAATATGTAGATTTGCTTTTATAATTTTTTTTCTTGTGTTATAATTCATCTAAGTAATATTTTGTATAAAATTAGGAATATTTATATAAATATTAATTTTGAAAAGATAGGGGAATTATATGAAAAGAAAACTTAGTTTTAATCAAACTTTATTAGTTGGTTCTTTGTTGTTTGGCTTGTATTTTGGAGCTGGAAATTTAATTTTTCCAATTGAGCTTGGACAAAATTCTGGAACTAATCTTTATAAAGTTGTTTTGGGATTTATAATTAGTGGAGTTGGACTTCCAATTTTGGGAGTTGTAGCAAGTGCTATCTCAAAAAATGATAGTTTGTTTGAAATGGGAAAGACTGTAAATGATAAATTTGCATATTTTTTTACAACAGCTTTGTATTTGACGATTGGACCATTTTTTGCAATTCCAAGAACATCAACTGTAGCTTTTGAAGTTGGAATTGCTCCAAATATTTCTGAAGATAAAATAAAATTATTTTTATTTATTTTTTCATTAATATTTTTTCTTGCTGTCTTAGCTTTTGCATTAAAACCTGGCAAAGTTATGGATAATATAGGAAAAATTTTGACACCAACTTTTTTGATTTTATTGTCAGTTTTGGTTATTTTTGCAATCATTAAACCAATGGGAGATTTGGCAAAAAATCAACCTACTAAAATTTACCAAAAAAATCCATTATTTACAGGAATTCTTGATGGATATAATACAATGGATGCTCTTGCAAGCCTTGCTTTTGCAATAATAATTATTTCAAGTATTAGAAAACTTGGAGTAAAAGATTCAAATCAAATTGCTAAAGAAACTTTAAAAAGTGGAGTAATTTGTTTGATTGCTATGAGCACAGTTTATATTTCTTTATCTTTTATGTCATCATCTTCTGTAAATATAATGAAATTAGGCAATAACGGTGGAAGAATTTTATCTAATATTTCATTTTATTATTTGGGAAATTTCGGCAAGATCTTATTAGCTGCAATAGTAATAGTAGCTTGTTTAAAAACAGCTATTGGACTAATCATTGCCTGCTCTGAAATTTTTATACAAATGTATCCAAATACACTTTCATACAAAGCTTATGCTGTAGTTTTTACCTTAATATCATTTTTGATAGCAAATTTGGGACTTCAAAAAATAATTAGCTTGTCAATACCAGTTTTGATGTATTTGTATCCGCTTGCAATAGTTTTAATATTTTTATCATTGGCATATCCAATAATTGGCAAAAACAAGAGAATATTTTCTTTAACTATTTTCTTTACAGCTATATTTTCAATTTTTGATTTGCTTAAAGCTTTGCAAAAAAATATTTCAAGTACGGATTCTATAAGTAGAATTGTAGATTTTGCAAAAAATTATCTACCAGCTTTTGAATTAGGATTTGGCTGGTTGATTCCAGCAATATTTGGAATTATTTTAGGATTATTAATAAGTATTATAAAAAAGAAAAGATAAAAGAAATAAATTTGTAAAAATTATAAAAAAATTTTACCTTTTTATTAAAATATGATATTATATTTATCAATGGGGGTGAAGTATGGACTGTGTATTTTGTAAGATTGCTGACGGAGAAATACCATCAGATATAATCTATGAAGATCAAAAAGTAATTGCATTTAATGATCTAGATCCACAAGCACCTATCCATTTTCTTGTTATACCAAAAAAACACATAGAAAGTTTGGCTAAATTAGATGAAGAAGATAAGGATATAATTTCTCATATCTTTATGGTTATAAAAAAAATAACAGAAGATCTAAATGTAGCAGAAGATGGCTACAGAATAGTCAACAATACAGGAGAAGATGGAGGACAAAGTGTTAAACACATGCACTTTCATGTTTTAGCACAAAGATCCTTACAATGGCCACCAGGTTGATTTCAAACTTATTTGTGTGATACGAGAGGGGGGATAGAGATGACAGAGATCAAAGTTGGAGAAAACGAATCAATAGATAGTGCAATTAAAAGATTCAAAAGACAATGCGCAAGATCCGGTGTTCTAACAGAATATAGAAAAAGAGAACACTACGAAAAGCCAAGCCTAAAGAGAAAAAAGAAATCTGAGGCAGCAAAGAGAAAAAAAAGAAGAAAATAGTAATTTAAGACCCACTTGGGTCTTTTTTTATTTCCAATAATTTTTGGAATTAAAAATTAATATGGATTTATAAAGTGGAAAAATAAAAATGATTTTATAAAAAAATTCTTACTATTGTATTTTCTGTTTTGAATTTAGCTATAGCTATTTTTCAATATCAATCATTTGAACAATACATGGAATTTGCCACAACGGGTTTGTATCTTATGATTATTGCAAGCGTACTTCTTTTTGCTGGTTCAATTTTTATGGCTATACAAGTTCCTAAAAAAAATAAGCAAGAAATTAAATGAAAAATATTTATTTTCCCTTAGATAAAATAGCTTATTAAAATTTAAAAATTAATAAAATTCATTTTTGTTTATTTTTATTAAATCAAGAATCTTTTAAGGATCATTTTCTTTTAAAGATTCTTGTTTTTATTTTAAAATTTTCAATTAAATTTAGATTTTCAATTTAAGCTTAATTGTGTTGACTTTATTAAGTATTTTTTGTATATTTATAGTATAAAAATTTGAGGAGATATTATGAAATCAAAAAGTGTATTTAAATCTGTATGTGTGTTCGTTGGATTAGGATTTTTATTAACTATTGTTTGGCTTATGATTTTTTCTATGACAATTACTCCAGAAGATGCTGAGATGACAGTAGAGCCTTTTAGTGGTGCAAGTGTGACTTTTGGATTTGCGTGTGCTCTTATTGCAAATTTCATTTATCAGTATAATGCTGCTAAGTCTTTGGAGCAAAGAATTTATAGTAATACAAGCAGTCTTGAATCTATAAAAATTAGAAATCGTGATTTAATTGATAAGGCAAATCGTTTGATAGATAAACATCAAAAAAACGAAAAAGAATCTTATATTGATATTGCAAAAGCAAGTTATACAAAAAAAGAAGAACGTCACGAAAAAAATACTAAAGATCGTTTGAAAACTTATAGCGATGAAGATGTGCTTGTAACAAGTTCACAAGAGTTTGGAAATTTTATTAATGATTTTCCAGAACTTAGCAACAATCAAAATGTAAAAACTTTATTAGATGAAATTATTAATAGCGAAAATTATTTATCTAATAGCAAAATTGAACTAAATAGGTGCATTGAATCTTACAATAGCTTAATTCATCAATTTCCTTTGGTTTTATTGCGTAAACCATTAAAATTTACAGATAAAGAATTTTATCGTGAAGAAGTTCAAATAACAGATGAAATGCTAGGAATTTAATTTTATAATTTAATAGGCAATAATTAATTCTTCTATATTTGATAGGAGAATTTTTTATTTTAAAATTACAAATTATATAAAAAGACGCTAAAAATTTGACACTAATTTGCAAATGGGCTAGCATAAAATTAGAAGTACATATTTATTGGGGGAACTATGAGAAAAAATAAGAAAAATATTCCTAGTTTTGCCTTGGCTATTATAATTCTTTTTGTTTTAATTTTTATTATTAAATTATCTAAGTCAGACAAAAAACCAGAAAAAATTAAACCACATCCTGCAAAAAATAGTATGGTTGGATTTAAATCTGATAGGTATTTAAATGATATAGAAAAATTATATGATTCAAATGATACTTTTGCTGATGAAAAGGATAAAGATGATTCTAATGAATATAAAAATAAAAGAGTGACTGATGATTATCTTTATACAAAAATTGAAAAAATAATTGATGAAGAAACTGAAGATTTAAAGGGCGATTGGCAAGTAGCAGTTGATACAATTAGTGGAAAATCTAATATATCTATTGAGAAAAAATCTTCTGACGAAAATGAGGCACAAGTTGCGGCATCAACTATTAAAATTTTTATCGCACTTGAAACTTATAGACAAGTTGAAGAAGGAATTTTGGATGAAAAAGATGTGGAAGATGATATTTATTTAATGTTAAGAGATTCCAACAATGAAGCTACAGATAGGCTAATAGATAAAATTGGCGATAATGATATGAAGACTGCACGTTTAAATGTAGGGAGAATGATAAATAAAGTAACTGGAAAAAATAGATGTGCCTTATATACAAAAATGCATGGAAGAGGCAAAGCCAATCTTGTAAATGCAAAAGACCTTAATAAGGCATTGATTGTAATTTATGATGGAGAAATTATTAGCCGTGAGCATTGCGACATAGCAATGAAAGCAATGTCTGAAAATACTACAACATCAAAAATAAAATTGTTGGCAGATTTGCCAAAAAAAGCTAAGGGACTAAATAAGTCTGGAGAATATCCAGATGGTGGAATAGAAAATGATATTGCTATAATAGATGTTGGCGATAGTGTTTTTGCAATTTCATTTTTGAGTGATTTTGATGAGCCAGTAAGTCATGGGGGTAGTCCACAATTTGAATCAATGCATAATTTAGGAAGACGAATTTCTAATGCATTTATAGCATTTGATAAGGATAATTAAAAAATTTAATATAAAAATTAGCCAAAAGAAAAAATCTTTTGGCTTTTTTTATTGAGAAATTTAAAATTTATTTTATTAATTGATAAAAAACAATAGACTAAAAATAAAAATTATTATATGCTAGTAGCTAGAAAATTTAGGAGTAGTAATGAATAATTTTATGGATGAATTTTTTAGAAGAAAAGAAGATGGTTTTGTCTTTGATTCATATAGTTTTTTGCATTTAATTTTATTTGCCTTTATGGTAATTGTAGCAATTTTATTATATAAATACAGAAGAAAAATCAGGGAAAATAAAAAAATATATAAATATGTAAGATTTATTTTTATTTTTTTGCTGGCATTTCAGCAGATAAGTTTTTTATATTTTATTTGTTTTGTAAGAAAAGATACAATAAATGAAGCCTTGCCCTTATACACTTGTAGGATAAGTATTTATAGTGGATTTTTTGCACTTATATTTAATTCAAATAATTTAAAAATTCTTACAATTTTTTGGGGACTAATAGGTGGAATAATTGGCTTAATTTTTCCAGATTTAATGCCATATTCATGGCCTCATATTATGTATGTAAATTTCTTTTTGACACATTTTTTAGTATTTTGGGTTTCGCTATTTTTCCTAATAGTCGACAAAATTAAAATAAAAAAAGAAAATTTGAAATTTTTATTTATATTTGTAAATGTATTTTTGCTAATAACTGAAATAATAAATTTGAAATTTAATTTAAATTATGCTTATCTTTCTTATAGTCCAGTTTTTACAAATTTATTAAATAAACTACCATCAATAATTTATTTTTTATTGGCTGCAATTTTATATAATTTTTCTATCTATTTAAATTTTTATATTTTTAAAAAATTAAAACTAATCGAAGCCAATTGATATTATTTTGCAAAATTTTAGCAAAATAATATCAATTGGCTTTTATTTTTTTATCAAAAAGTGTAATATAATATTAGATGTAAGTTTTTGTAATATAATGCAAAGGTTTTTATAATTAAATGGAGGTATTATGAAAGAGTATGGAGTTTTTGATATAATTGGACCAATTATGATAGGACCTTCGTCTTCTCATACTGCAGGAGCTGCAAGAATTGGACAAGTTGCTATATCAATTGTAAAAGACGGTTTTACTAGGGTAGATTTTCATCTTCATGGATCATTTGCTCAAACTTATAAGGGACATGGAACTGACAAGGCACTTCTTGCAGGAGTTTTAGGTTTTAGACCAAATGACAAAAGATTAAGAGATTCATTTAAAATTGCCGACGATGAAGGTCTTGAATATCATTTTATAAAAGATGATTTGGGACCGGTTCATCCAAATACTGCAAAAATTGTTTTTTATTATCCAGATGGAACAAAATCATCAGTTACTGGCTCATCAATTGGTGGTGGAAATATAGAAATAATTGAAATTAATGATGTGTCAATTTCCTATAATGGAAAATTCCCAACAATTATTTTAAGATACAAAGAACAAAAAGGCGTAATTTATGAAGTAAGTAAGCTTTTAGCAACTAATGATTACAATATTGAAAGTATGAAAACAGTAAAAGCTGACGATGAAGTAACATTAATAGTTGAATTAAATGAAAAATTAGAAGTAGAAATTATTGACGAGATTATAAATAATAAGAGATATGATTACGCAAATTATATAGAAGGGGTTAGATAATGTTTAGAAAAGCATCTGAAGTTATAGAAGAATGTGAAAGTAGAGGAGTCCACATCAAAGATTTAGTTCTTGAAGAAGAATTAAAATCATCGCAAATCAATAAAGATGATATTTTATTTAATTTGAAACAAATGTTTAAGGTTATGGAAGAATCTGCAACAGGAAATTTAAATCATGAAACAAAAACTGCAATGGGTATGATTGATGGATTTGCAAAAAAAATGAACGCTTATTCAAAAGAAGGAAAATCCATTACAGGAAATTTTGTCACAGAGGCAATGGCAATGGCATTTTCAACTCTAGAAATTAGTGCAGCTATGGGAGAAATTGTTGCAAGTCCTACTGCAGGATCTTCTGGAATTTTGCCAGCAATTTTATATTCTCTTAAAAAACGTGAAGGATTTTCTGATGAAAAAATGGTTGATGCCATGCTAACAGCTATTGGAATTGGAAAAATAATTGGATATTATGGATCTTTTGCAGGAGCTGAAGGCGGTTGCCAAGCAGAAACAGGATCAGGAGCAGCTATGGGAGCAGCTGCAGCATGTTTTCTTTACGATCAAAGCCCAGAAGTTTGTTTTCACGCAGCAAGTTTTGCATTTTTGCATGTGTTAGGTCTTGTTTGTGATCCAATTGCAGGGCTTGTAGAATATCCTTGTACTTTTAGAAATGCATCTGGAGTTGTAAACGCATTTATTTCTGCTGATATGGCAATGGCAGGAATCACAAGCATAGTTCCATTTGATGAAGTTTGTAAAGCAGCTGGAGAAGTTGGATCTACTTTACCAGAAGCTTTAAGAGAAACAGGAATAGGTGGAATAGCAGGAACAGAAACAGGAAGAAAAATTAGAAAGAAATTTTTCGCACTTGGAAATGACTCTACAAAAGAAAATAAATAAATTAAATTAGTAGGCTTTTACTTACTCAGATTGTAAACAACCCCTCAAGCACGAATATCTGACTACAAAAATTGTTGATTTCTAAATTTCAAAATTCTAAAATCGCAAACTCACTAACGCGATGACAGATAAATAGTTTAAAATTGTGCCAGTGGCACGATTTTAATATTTATCCCTCGGAATAAAACGAAGAATTAAAATTTAATTGAAGTTAATTTATTTAATAAAATATCATTGCTTTAAATTTTAGAGTGCGATTTTTGACGAATTTTTAAATTTGAAATCAATTCAATTTTTTACGTATGATATTCTTAGCATGAGGGTTTGTATACTTTGTCAATAGTCTGAGTAGGCTTTTGCCTACTTTTTTTATTTTGATTTTTGGGTATAAATTTTTTGAGAGGAGTTTTTATGAAAATAAATTTTATTAGAGCTTTTGAAGATAATTATATTTGGACAATAGAAAAAGAAAATGAGGTAATTTTAATTGATCCTGGCGAGGCAAATCCTTGTTTTGATTATTTGAAAGATAAAAATTTGTGCGCAGTATTATTAACTCACAAGCACATGGATCATGTTGGTGGAGTAAAAAAATTAAAGGAAAAATTTAAAGATGTAAGAGTTTATGGGCCAGCTGAAACGAAAAATTTAAATGATATTACTTTAAAAGATGAAGATGAGTTTGAAATTTTTGGATATAAATTTATAGTTTTAAAAACTAATGGCCATACTGAAGAACATATTTCTTATTTGGTAAATGGAAATTTATTTTGTGGAGATACTATATTTTCTTCGGGTTGTGGAAGAGTTTTTACTGGAGATTATCAAAGTTCTTTTGATTCCGTTCAAAAAATTAAACAATTGGATAAAAATATTTTAATTTATCCAGCTCATGAATACACTATTGATTGCATAGAATCATCAAAAAGAATTATTAAAGATAAAATTATGGACGATGCAATAAGTGAGGCCAAAGAAAAACTTTCAAGATCTCTTCCTAGCCTACCAACAAGTGTTGAAAAAGAATTTTTAATCAATCCATTTTTTATGGCAAAAAATTTAGAAGAGTTCAAGGAATTTATAAAAATTAAAAATTGACATATTTTTTCAAAAAATTTATAATACTAAAAGGGAATGAAGTTCTCCCTTAGATTATTTCTAAAACCGCATTTTGCTGATGACTTCTGTTACTTATTTGGGGACAGATTTCATCAGTTTTTTTGTCCCAAAAAGGAGGATTTATGTTAGTTTCTTTTGGTCTAATTATTATTTTTGGATTAATATTTGGATTTTTTTGTAAAAAATTAAAAATACCTGCTCTAATTGGTATGCTTTTTACTGGAATTATTTTAGGACCTAATGTTTTAAATTTAATTGATTCAAAGACTTTGAATATTTCATCAGAGCTTAGGCAAATTGCTTTGATTGTAATTTTAATTAAAGCTGGTCTTTCTTTGGATATTTCTGATTTAAAAAGAATAGGAAAATCTGCAATTTTATTGTCATTTTTGCCTGCAAGTTTTGAAATATTAGCCTATTTTATTTTTGCAAGAATATTTTTCAAAATAAGAAGTGTTGATGCACTCTTAATGGGTTCGGTTCTTGCAGCAGTTTCGCCAGCTGTTGTTGTGCCAAGAATGGTAAAATTAATTGAGGAAAAAAAGGGAGTTGAAAAATCAATCCCACAAATGATTCTTGCTGGTGCATCTTGTGATGATATATTTGTTCTTGTTTTGTTTTCATCATTTTTGTCAATGGCAAAGGGAGAAGATGTAAGTTTGGTTTCTTTGGTAAATGTTCCAATTTCTATAATTTTGGGAATTATTGTAGGAGCTATTATTGGCTATATTTTATATATCGTTTTTGAATTTTTTTATAAAAAAGGCGATATGATAAGAAATTCTACTAAGCTTATAGTAATTCTTGCTATTTCATTTTTGTTAGTTGCAATGGAAAATATATTAAAAGATAAAATTGCTTTTTCATCTCTTTTGGCAGTTATAGCTATGAGTTGTGTTTTCAAAATTAAAGCGAATTATGAAGTTTCTTTAAGACTTTCAGAAAAATTTGGAAAATTATGGATTTTTGCGGAAGTTTTATTATTTGTTTTGGTTGGAGCTGAAGTTAATATTTTTTATATAAGAAAACTTGGATTTATTTCAATTGTTATGATTTTTTTGGCGCTTATTATTAGGTCTTTGGGAACTTTGCTTTCAATTTCGACTTCAAATTTAAATAAAAAGAAAAATTATTTACAGTTTTTTCTTATATGCCAAAGGCAACCGTTCAAGCAGCCATTGGAGCAGTTCCACTTGCAAATGGACTTTCTAGTGGAGAAATAATTTTATCGATGGCAGTTTTGGGAATTTTAATTACAGCTCCTATAGGTGCGATATTTATTGATAATTTTAACCAAAAATTATTAGATTGAAAGACATATTTTTGATAAAATATCAGTATATTATATAAAAACAGAGGAAAAAATGAGTGAAATTGAATTTAAAAAAATAAAATTGGATAATGGCGAGACCATGGCTTATAGGCATGTGGGCTGTGGAGAAAATAAAGTTATTTTGATTCACGGTTTTCAATCATCTTCCCAATTTTTTGAAGATTTATTGGAAGGTCTTGATGAAAACATTGAAGTATTTGCTCCAGATTTAATTGGATACGGGGAAAGCTCTTATGAAAATAAGCATAAGGAAATGAGAGAGTGGGCAGAGGATTTGAAATATTTTGCTGATTCTTTGGATATAGATAGTTTTTCTCTTGTAGGCTGGTCTTTGGGAGGACTTGTTGCCATGGATTTTGCAGGAATGTTTCCTGAAAAAATAAAGCAATTAATTTTGATAGCTTCTGTTGGAGTTAAGGGTTTTGTTATGCCAAAAGATAAAGATATAAATGATGACGATAAAAAATTAAAACTTCCTAATTTTTTGAAAAATTTTAACATTAAACACGATCATTCTTTTACGGTTCCTATTTTAAATGGAATAAAAGATAAGGATATTGATTTTTTTGAAGATTTATTTAGGCAAACAATTTATAATGTCAACGATCCAAATCCTGATGATTTAAGGAAAATGGCTGAAGATTTTCTAAAACAAAGGTGTTTTTTGGAATCGCTCCTTGCTATGGTAACCTACAATAACACCAAGGAAAAAGGAAGTGGCTTGATTGAAAAAATAAATAAAAAAGTCACATGGATTCATGGAAACAAAGATATGGTTATACCAATTGACGATGTTTTAGAAAGTATTGAATATTTTCCAAACAAGGTTAATTTTATAAAATTTGAAAATTCTGGTCATGCTGTATTTGTAGATGAAAAAGAAAAATTTGTAGAAATTTTTGAAGATTTGATTAAAAATGAAAATTAAATATTTAATAATTTATTTTATATTTGTTTCCTTAATTTCGATTTTTCTTGTGATTTATGATAAAATTGCTTCAAAAAAATTTAAAAGGAATAGAATAAGGGAAAATATTCTTTTGCTATTTGCCTTTATGGGAGGAGCGTTTTTTATGTATATTACCATGAAATTAATTCATCATAAAACTCGTCACAAAAAATTTATGATAGGCATTCCAATTTTTATAGGATTACATATTTTTCTTGGATTTTATTTATTTAATAGAATTTAAAATAAAATTATTTAAATGCGGCAATTATTTGTCGCTTTTAAATTGTCAAATAGGGTAAGAATAAATTAATGTATAAAGGAGAGATTGATGAAAGAGTATGTAGATTTGTACGATAATTTTAGAAATAAAACTGGAGAAATTATAGAAAGAAGAGATATTGTGCCAAGAGGTCTTTATCGACTTATCATCCATGTTTTAATTTTTGATAGAAAGGGAAGACTTTTGATTCAAAAAAGAAGTAAAATAAAAAAATCTTGGCCAAATTTATGGGACTTGACAGTCTCTGGAGCTGTATCAAGCGGAGAAAGTTCACAACTAGCTGCATCTAGAGAATTATTTGAAGAGCTTGGAATAAAATATGATTTTTCAAAATCTTATCCAAATATTTCGGTAAATACTGGATTTAGAATTGATGATGTCTTTATAATAAGTAATAAAAATATAGATTTAAATAAATTAAAATTGCAAAAAGAAGAAGTTTCTGATGCAAAATTTGTAAGTTTAAATGAGCTAATTAAAATTATTGACGAAAAAGAATTTGTTCCTTATCAAAAAGATTATATTAGTTTGCTATTTTATTTAAGAAATAATTCGAATTTATTTGTTAATGATTAAATGATTAAGAATTATTATCATTTTCCTCGCAAAGGTGTATAATAATTTTATAAATCCTAGTAAAAAGCTAGGAATAAAATTTTTAGGGAGGAATAATGAAAGACAGTAAAATAATTTTAGTTGGCGATGGAGCTGTAGGAAGTTCTTTTGCTTATGCCTCTACAATTCTTGGTATTGGAAGAGAATTGGGAATTATAGATATAAATGAAAAAAAAGCAGAAGGAGATGCCATGGATCTTTCCGATGTGCTTTCTTTTACAAATCCAAAACACATTTACAAGGCAGATTATAGCGATTGTAAAGATGCAGAAGTAGTAGTTATTACTGCTGGAATTCCACAAAAATCTGGAGAATCTAGACTTGATTTAATAGAAAAAAATCTTAAAATTTTTAAAGATATGATTGGACAAATTGTAGATAGTGGTTTTGATGGAATATTTTTAGTTGCATCAAATCCAGTTGACATTTTGACTTATGCAACTTGGAAATATTCAAAATTTCCAGCAAATAAAGTTATAGGCACAGGAACTACTCTTGATTCTTCAAGATTTAAAAAAGAAATTGCAAATTTAATAGGAATTGATCCAAGAAGCGTTGAAGCTTTTATAATGGGAGAACATGGAGATAGCGAATTTGCAGTTTGGTCACACACAAATGTAGGCGGTATGCCTTTGTATGAATGGGTTAAAAGCCACAGCGAAACTGACGAAAAAGAATTATTAGATACTTTTGAAAAAGTAAAAAATGCAGCTTATGAAATAATTGATAAAAAAGGCGCAACTTTTTACGGAATAGGTATGGCACTTGCTAGACTTGTTGAAGCAATTATAAATGATCAAAATTCTGTATTTTCTACTTCATCATATCTTGATGGGGAATATGGTTTAGAAGATATTTTTATTGGAGCTCCATCAGTTATCGGAAAAAATGGAGTAAAATGGGTTCTTGAAGTTCCACTTACTGATACAGAAGATGAAAGAATGAAAGAAAGTGCAAAAACATTAAAAGAAATAATAAATAAATCAAATATATAGAAAGAGGACTGTTGCAGGATTATTATTTATAATTTTGTAACAGTTTTTTATAATTGAAAACATTTAAATTGGGTAATAAAAGTATGAACAATTTAAAAAAAGGAAGGCTAAAATGGCAGATATAAATAAAATAAAAGAAATGGAAGAAATTCTAAACAAAAACACCAAAGAAGTAGAAGATTTTAGAAAGGCACTTGAAAAATTTAAGAACAGCCAAAAAGATTATAAAAAATTATCCGATTATTATTCGTCAGAAGAATATATGAAAGACTTAGAAGAATCAAATCAAGGAAAAATTGATCCGGAAATTAGCCAAGGAATTTTTTCAGAAGATTTGGTTTATGATCTATTAGGAGATAATTATTATTTGGCAGTTGATATGCTTGAGCTTGCAACAGAAATAATAAAAAATAATTAAAAAAAATCCCTCAGCTTTTTAAAATTTTTACTGGCAAAGCCAATAAGAAAAATATAAAAGCTAGGGGATTTAATTTTATTATCTTCTAACAGCTTTTACAATCGCAGAAACCAAAACTATTGACATAATAGCTTCTGGAAGTCCGTTTGTAATTATTGCGCCAAAAATTGTATTCCTTGCAGCCTCAACAGAAATACCCAAGGCTGTTACATATTTTTCTGCATAAAACAAATAAATAAAGCCCATAACAAAAAGAGTATTAGTCATTGTTCCAACAAAAGATGCAATAGCTACAGAAAGATTTGAATTTTTATTTTTATAAGTTAAATAAAGCATACAAATAGCAATTATAGTTATTACTATAGAAATTACAATTTGATATATTTTTGCTTGATGAGTTAAATTATAAAAAACCAAATAAATTAAAAATCCTGTAAGAATTGTCCACAAAATCAAAGAAATTTTTCTAATTTTTTCATTATTTTTGTCTTTTAATCCTTTAAAAGTTAGTCCTGCAAAAATTCCTATTAAAATTCTTGGCAAAACTGAAATTATTGGATTATAAAAAACAAATGAAATTGGACCAGGTCTAAGCATAGCATTTGCTATCGAAGATAGACCAAAAATAAATCCCACAAGACAACCAACGATTGGTCCTTCTAAAATTGCAGCTATAATAACTGGTATGTGCATGGTCGTAATATTAATTAGACCTAGGGGAATGTATCCCATCGGAGTGAATCCTAAAACCATAGTGATTGCTCCAAGCATAGCAACAGTTACCATTTTACGAGTTTTTTCTTTATTATTCATATTACCTCCTGATACAACTCCTTTCGGATGTCGTTCATTATACAATTATTATATACCAAAAAATTAAAATGTCTAAAAATTAACTAAGAAGTTTGCAAAAATAATTTTTGAAACAATAAGAAATGAAATAAAAAAATTAAAAATAAAAAAACGCAGATAAAAATCTGCGTTAAATTTGGTGCGCCATCAGGGATTCGAACCCTGGACACCCTGATTAAGAGTCAGGTGCTCTACCAACTGAGCTAATGGCACTAACTTGCTGACTTATTAATAATACCATTTTATAAATTTTTTGTCAACAAGGGGAAATTTTTAATAGTGAAATTATAAATCTTTTTATTTATTTCATTATTAAGTTTGTATATGCTATAATGTGTAGTGGATGTTTACTTGGGACCCATCCGAAAAAAATCAAGGAGGTATTTATGTCTAGTCAAGGATATAATTTTAAGGATACAAATTTTTTAGTTAAGTCAGCTGCGATCGCGGCTTTGTATGCAATAATCACTTTAATGTTCCCATCTCTTGCGTACGGACCTATCCAATTACGTTTTAGTGAAATTTTAGTTCTTTTGGTTTTTTATAACAAAAGATTCATTCCGGGACTTTTATTGGGATGTTTTTTGGCTAATTTTGCGTCTGATATTGCTGTGTTTGATGTGATTTTTGGAACTTTCGCATCTTTTTTGGCTTTTATGATGATAATTAGACAAAAAAATTTGTTCATAGCATCTTTGTTTCCAGTTTTATCTATGGTTATTCCAGCTATTGGAACTTATATTTTGTTAGATTCATCAACTGCTTTCATTATTATGCTTGGACAATTTATGATGAGTGAATTTATTGTTGTATCTATAATTGGCATTTTTATTTTTAAAATTTTAGAAAATAATTCTGCTTTTATGAATATGATTAAAAATTTCTAAGAAAAAGGGACTGTTGTAAAAATTATAAATAATCATAATTCTACAACAGTCCCTTAAATATTTTTAATTATTTTTCTTCTTTATCTTTTGAATTTTTTTCTTCGTATTCTTCTTTTGTTAAAACATCAACTATTTCTGCTTTAACTGCTTGTACGTTTATTCCTGTTAGGCTATAAACTTCTTTTTTGATATTTCTATCTAATGATGCGAATACTTCTTGAGCTTTTTTGCCGTATTCAAGAATTATTTTTGTGTGAACTACAGCATTTTTTGCATCGTCAACGTCGATTGAAATTCCTGATGTATTTTCTCCGTCTGTAAAGTTATCAGCTATTGATGAAAAAACATTTTTTTTCAATTCTAAAATTCCGTCTGTTTTTGTTAAAACTTTTTTTGCGATTTTTGCTATTACATTGTCGTTAATTGTATATTCACTTACTTCGTTTGCGTATTCTGCTTGAATTTCTTTGTTTTCAATTCTATCCATAATTTTCTCCTTTTAAATTTCAACTTATTAACTTGTTTACCTTATATTGTTACCCGAAGTTTTTCGAAATAAACAATTTTTAACAAAGATTTTAAATTATTTGGATAATTTTTTTATTATTTTTTCAATTTCTTCGATTTTTTCTATTCCATCTTCATTATTTTTATCAAGTGCCTTGTAGACGCAATGTTCAAGATGGGAAGAGAGGACATCGGAATTTATATTTTTCAAAATTGAAATTGATGCCATTATTTGATTTGAAATATCTATACAATATCTGTCATCTTCAACCATTTTTATAAGTCCGTCTAACTGCCCTCTGACTGTTTTTAATTTTCTTAGGGTTTTATCTTTGTCAGCTTGCATTATTTATACTCTATGCCGACAAATTCATATCCAGCATCATTTATTTTTTCTTTTATTTCGTTTTCATCAATTGCTCCAAAGTAATCGACTTCTGCTAATTTTTCATCTAAATTAACTTCGGCATTTTCGATTCCAGAAATATTTTTAAGAATTTCTTCTACACGATTTTTACAGTGGTTACAGCTCATTTGATTTACTTTTACTATCATTTTGTTTAATTCGTTCATTTTTTTCTCCTTTATATTTTTATTTTTTTCTTTTTGAATTTCTTCTTTTATTTTTTCTTCGTTTTCAAAATTTGCTTTAAATTTTCTAAGTCTTAGTGAGTTTAAACAAACAAATATTGATGAAAAACTCATGGCAAAGGCTCCAAACATTGGGGAAAGTTTTAATCCAAAAGCAGGATAGAGAAGACCTGCTGCAAGTGGGATTCCAATTATATTATAGAAAAATGCCCAAAAAAGATTTTCTTTAATAATTTTTATGGTTGATTTTGAAAGTTTTAATGCTGATACAATATCCAAAATATTATTGTTAATTAAAATAATATCGGCAGATTCTATGGCTACATCTGTTCCATTTCCTATTGCCATTGACACATCGCTCCTTGCAAGTGCTGGCGCATCATTAATTCCATCTCCAACCATCAAAACTTTTTTTCCTAGTTTTTGCAAATTTTTAATTTCTTTTTCCTTGTCTTGGGGTAAAACTTCTGCGTATTTTTCGTCAATATTTAAGGCGTTTTTTATTGCCTCAGCAGTTTTTTCATTATCGCCTGTAATCATCCTAACTTCATAGCCCATTTTTTTCATTTCATCAATTGCAATTTTTGATAAATTTTTTGGTTTATCTTGAACGGCTATTATTCCGATTACATTTTTTTCATCAGCAAAATACATAGAAGTTTTTCCTTCATTTGAAAATTTATCAGCTTTTTTCTCATAGGATTTTAAATCTATATTTTTTTCTTTCATCAAGGAAATATTTCCACCATAATAAATTTTGTTTTCATATTTTGCTTTTATTCCTTTACCAGAAATCGCCTCAAAGTCTTCTATATTTTTTGCTTGAATATTTTTAGCTTTTGCATATTCGCTTATGGCGTGTGATAGGGGATGCTCGCTATTATTTTCGATTGAGCTTGCAATTTTTATAAATTCATTTTCATCAATTTCTGAAATTATATCAGTAACTTGTGGTTTTCCTTCAGTTATGGTTCCAGTTTTATCTAGTAAAATTGTATCAACTTTGTGAAGATTTTCTAAGCTTTCTGCATTTTTAAATAAGAGTCCAAATTGGGCACTTTTTCCTGTAGCAACCATAATTGCCATTGGAGTTGCAAGTCCCAAGGCGCATGGACAAGAAATTACTAAAACAGAAATTGCAAAATTTAAAGAAAATTCGAATCCATATCCTAAAATCATCCAAATTACAAAAGTAAATAAAGAAATTATCATTACAGTTGGTACAAAAATTGCAGAAATTTTATCGGCAAGTTTTGCTATCGGTGCTTTTGTTTCATTTGCCTGATTTACAAGTTCAATTATTTTTGAAAGCGTAGTATCTTCTCCAACTTTTGTAGCTTCAAATATAAAAGAGCCTTGTTTATTTAAAGTTGCAGAAATAACTTCATCTCCAATATTTTTATTTACAGGAATTGATTCGCCGGTTATTGCAGATTCATCAACAAGAGATGAACCTTCTTTTACAATTCCATCAACAGGAATTGCCTCTCCTGGTCTAACTAAAATCAAATCTCCTTTTTTCAAATCTTCAACCAAGATTTCTACTTCATTTTTATCTTTTAAAATTCTAGCTTTTTTTGGAGCAAGATCCATCAAAGATTCCAAAGATTTTTTTGTTTGACCTTTAGATTTTTTTTCGAAATATTTTCCCAAAGTAATCAAAGTCAAAATCATTGCTGATGATTCAAAATATAGGTTATGCCTATAATTTTCTACAATTTCAAATTTTTCAAAGCCAAGACCATAAGCCATTCTCATTATGGCAAATATTCCATAAATCAATGCGGCAAAAGATCCAAGTCCTACTAAAGTATCCATATTAGATGCTTTGTTAAAAAGAGCTTTAAAACCGGAAATATAAAAAATTCTATTTACAAAAACTATTGGCAAGGTTAATAAAAATTGCAAAAAAGCAAAGTTTACACTGCCACGCGCTCCCATTAAAAAATGAGGAAGTGGAAGATTTATCATGTGTCCCATAGAAACATACATAAGTGGAATCAAAAATATAAAAGAAATAATTAATCTGTTTTTGACAATTTTTTCTTCATCAAAAGTTTTATTATTTTCTTTTAAATTTTTTTATTTTTTGGCTTTGCTCCATAGCCAATTTTTTCAACAGCTTTTATAATATCATTTTCAGAAATTTTTCCATCATCATAAGAAACAGTCATGGTTTCCGAAATAAGATTTACATTTACAAAATCAACGCCGAGTTTTTCGACAGCTTTTTGAACATTTGCCTGACAAGATGCACAAGTCATTCCACTAACATCAAAGCGTTCTTTCATTTTACCTCCTAACTAACACCGTGTGGGGGTGTTATTTTTATTATATGCTTATAATAATTTTTGTAAAGAAATATTTTTTAATTTTGATGGGTAGAAAATAAATAAGGAGTAAAAAATGAAAAGATATAATATGATTTTTAAAGGGAGAGTACAAGGAGTTGGCTTTAGATATAAATCTTATTTGCTTGCAAATGAACTTGGCTTAACTGGAGATGTAAATAATTTATATGATGGAGATGTTGAATTAAATATTCAAGGAGATAGAGAAAAAATAGATTTATTTTTGGAAAAATTGGCTAAGGATAGATTTATAAGAATTGATGATATAGAAATTAAAGAAAAAGAATTAATAAATGATGAGGAAAAATTTAAATTGTCATAAAAATTAAATTGTAATCAAAAAAGGCTCTTGTAAAAAATACAAGAGTCTTATTTTTTGTCGAAAAAATTGCTTATTGCAGGATTTATTATTGCAAGAATTATTGATGCAATTAAAGCAGTTCCAAATGAATTTATGCTTGCACCACTTGCAAGATTAAATGTAATTTGTAAAACAATTGCGTTTACTATAAAAGAAAATAAACCAAAAGTTACAATTGTTAATGGTAGAGATAATAATTTTAAAATTGGTTTTATAATTGCATTTACAAACATCAATATTAAAGCTGTAATTATTATTGCCTTATTTTCTGTAAAAGTTATTCCATCAAATAAAATATCAAGAAGATAAAGACTAATTGCGTTTGCAATCCATTGAATTAAAAATGTCATTATTTTCACCTCGATTCAAATGATTTTTGTATATTAACTGTACAAGTTGAAAAGAAAAAATCAATATTTAAAGTAAAAAGCTCCATTTCTATGTGAAATGTACTATAATAATCTTGACTCATTTTTTTGGATAAGAGTTGATATTAAATTAAAAATATTTATTTTCTAAAATAAATAAAAAAATAAATGAAATTATTGAGGAGGAGAAATGATTTACACACTTACCTTAAACCCATCAATTGATTATGTTCTAAGAATAGATGAATTTTTGGACGGAGAAACTTTAAGAAGTAATAGTGAAGAAAAATATCCTGGCGGAAAGGGAATAATGGTTTCAAAACTTTTGAAAAATCTTGGAGAAAAATCTGTAAATATTGGTTTTCTTGGAGGGTTTACAGGAGATTTTATTAGAAAAAAATTAAATGATTTGGGAATCGCGGAAGATTTTACAAGGATAGAAGATGATTCTAGAATAAATGTGAAATTAAAATATGAAACAGAAACTGAAATTAATGCCCAAGGTCCTCAAATTAAAGAAGAAGAAATTGAAGAATTTTTAAATTATTTAGACCAATTGCAAGAAGATGATTTTGTAATAATATCTGGTTCAATTCCGAAATCTTTGAGAGATGATTTTTATAGGGTTATTGTAAATTTACTTGAAATGGATAATGTAAGATTTGCTCTAGATACTTCTGGTAAAAAATTATATAAACTCTCATCTTATAAACCATTTTTGGTAAAGCCAAATAAGGATGAGCTTTCTGAAATTTTTGATGATGAAATTGATAGTGATGAAAAAATTGTAAAATATGCTAGAAAATTAATTGACCAAGGAGCTGAAAATGTAATTGTTTCACTTGGAAAAGATGGATCAATGTTTATTGATAGTAATATAGTTTATAAAGCAAAACCTATTGAAGGAAAATTAATTAATTCTGTAGGAAGTGGGGATAGCATGGTTGCAGGATATATTTACGGTTATATGAAAGGACTTTCAAAACTTGATTCATATAAACTTGCAATAGCTTGTGGAAGTGCAACAGCCTTTAGTCCTGATATTGCTGAAAAAGAACTTATAGATGAAATTTTTAAAAAAGTTGAGCTTGAAGAATGGGAATAAAGCTATATGATTAAAAATCAAAAAAATAATTTTCACTAGCCTAATAATTTAAGCTGGTGTTTTTTTATTGTTTGAAATTGGGTATAGGTAAAATAAGCGAGGTAAGATATGAAAGAATTAGAAAAAATTATAAATGAACAAAAAATATTTTTTAAAACTGGCTTAACCAATACAGAAGATTTTAGAAAAAAAGCTTTAATAACTTTAAAAAAATCTATTGATAAGTATAAGGAAGAAATTATTTATGCCTTAAAAATGGATTTAAATAAATCAAGCACAGAATCTTATATTTCAGAAATTGCAAGTGCCTATGCAGAAATTGATTTTTCTTTAAAAAATTTATCAAATTGGATGAAAGATACAAGAGAGATTACAAATATGGAGGCAATGCCTGCAAAATCTTTTACAAGATATGAACCTTTGGGTGTAACTCTAGTTATTTCTCCATGGAATTATCCGTTTTTGCTTGCAATAAATCCAATTGTAAATGCAATTTCAAGTGGTAATACTGTAATTTTAAAAACTTCAAAAAAATCTTCTTATACATCAAAAATAATAAAAAAATTATTGGATGAAAGTTTTGATAGGGCGTTTATTTATTGCGTTGATAATGAAAAAGTAAGTCATGATGAACTTTTATCTTACAAATACGACCATATATTTTTTACTGGCTCTCAAAAAGTTGGAAAAATAATTATGAAAAAAGCAAGTGAAAATTTGACAAAAGTTACGCTTGAGCTTGGTGGCAAATCTCCTTGCATAGTTGATGAAAGTGCAAATTTAAAATTTGCCGCAAAAAGAATTATTTGGGGAAAGCTTTTAAACAGCGGACAAACTTGTGTAGCACCAGATTATTTGTTGGTTCATAAAGATGTTAAAAAAGAACTTTTAAGATTGATGAAACAAACAATATTAGAATTTTATGGCGATAGAGCATTGGAAAATCCTGATTATCCAAGAATAATTGACAAAAATTCTTTTGAAAGACTCATTAATCTGATGGAAGGTCAAAATATTTACACAGGTGGTTTGTATAATTCAAAAACTTTAAAAATTGAGCCTACAATAATTGATAATGTAGATTTTTCAAATAAAATTATGCAAGAAGAAATTTTTGGACCAATTCTTCCAGTAATAGAATACAATGATATTTTTAAAATTATAGAAAAATTAAAATTTATGGATAAGCCTCTTTCAATGTATATTTTTAGTGAAGATAAAGAACATATTGATAGACTAACTTATGATTTATCATCTGGTGGAGTTTGTATAAATGATACGATAATGCATTTGACAAATCCTAATTTAGAATTTGGAGGAGTTGGAGAAAGTGGAATGGGTGGTTATCATGGGAAATTTGGTTTTATGAATTTTTCAAACAGAAAATCTATAATGATTAGGTCGAACAATATTGATATAAAAATAAAATATCCACCATATTCAAAAGGTCAAGAAAAAATAATTAAAAAAATTTTCAAATAAGAATCCTAATTTATCTAGGATTCTTATTTTTTATTTTATTTTAATTTATTGAATAAAAAAATTACAAAAGTATAATAGCTTTTATATCAAGAGGTGGTTTTATGGTGTTTATATCTGATGAAAAGAAAAACGAAATTTTAGAAAATTCAGATATTGTAGCAATTATTGGAGATTATGTAGATTTAAAAAAATCTGGAAACTCTTATAAGGGTTTGTGTCCTTTTCACAACGAAAAGACACCATCCTTTACAGTTGATGACAGGAAACAATTATTTCATTGCTTCGGTTGTGGCGAAGGTGGAGATGTTGTTTCTTTTATTATGCACAAAGAAGGACTTTCCTACATTGATTCTATGAAATATTTGGCTAAAAAAGCTGGTATAAAACTTGATGATACAAAATCTTCTAAAGAAAATAAAATTTTAAATAGATATTACGATATTAATAAAGATATAATGATGTATTTTTACAAAAATTTGTTGACTGATAAGGCTTGTCAAATTTATTTGAAAAACAGAGGATTTAGGTCAAATATTGTAAATACTTTTATGCTTGGTTTTGCTAAAAATTCTTGGGATGATTTATTATCTTATGTAAAAAAGAAAGATTATCTTTTGGATGATATTGAAAATTTGGGTTTAATTAAAAAATCTCAAAATGGAAAATATTATGATAAGTACAGAAATAGATTGATTTTTCCAATTATAAATCACTATGGAAAAGTTATTGGATTTGGTGGAAGAAGTATTGATTCTACTATGCCAAAATATTTAAATTCACCAGAAAGCCAAGTTTTCAAAAAAAGATACAACCTCTATGGTTTAAATATTTTCAAAAAACAATCTAATAAAGATATTATCTTGGTTGAAGGATATATGGATGTAATTGGTTTAAATAATCAAGGTATTGACCAAGCTGTGGCAAGTCTTGGAACATCACTTACAAGCGATCAGGCAAAACTTTTAAAAAGATATGCAAAAAATGTTTATATTTGCTACGACGAAGATAATGCTGGAATAAAAGCTACAGATAGGGCAATCGAAATTTTATTAGATGAAGGAATAAAACCAAATATAATTAGCCTTGAAAAAGGTCTTGACCCAGATGATTTTGTAAAAAAATATGGCAGAGATGCTTTTATAAAAAAGATGGATGAGGCTAGTGATGTTTACAATTACAAGTATAATAAAATTCTCGACTTATATGCAGAGAGTAAGGACAATGAAAAATTTGAAAAATTAAATTTATTTATAGAATTTTTATCTTCAATAAAATCAGATCTTACTAGAGAAATTTTTATAAATAATGTAAGCAAACTTTTTGATATAGATAAATCTACTTTAAAAGAATCTGTCTTAAAGTATAATGATAACTACAAAAAGACTTACAAAAATCAAAATAAAGATAGTTTTTATAATAAAAATGATTTTAAAAATTTTAACACCAATCAAAGCACAATTATTGAAAGAAAAAAATATTCTGTTTCCACAAATGAGCTTGAAACGTTAAGATTATATCTTAATCAAAAAGATGAGTATGATAAAAATAAAGATTTTTTTGATCAAGTAATAGTGGATGAAAAATTGCTTGAAATAAAACAATATATTGACAAAAATGGTTTTGATAAAATAAGCGAAAATTTTTCAAATGACTACCAATTTATTATAGATTACATCAAAGATAAGTCCAATAAGATTGTAGGAAATGAATTAATAGAAAAAATAAATTTAGAAAATAGAAAAAACTTTTAAAAAAGTTAAGAAATAGAGACTAATCACTTCAAAGCTGGAGGGGAGACTTATGACTAGTGATAACGAAAAGATGCTAGAAGATGATCTTCTAAGGGAAATAATAGATGAATTTAAATCTATTAGTGAATCTCAAGATGGAGTTGTAACTTACAAACAAGTTTACACTTTTGAGACCTTTAAAGAAATGGAAGATGAAAGCAAAAAATATGTTATAGGCCAAATTATATCCAATGGAATAGAGATTGTTGAAGAACAAAGAACTGTTTTGGACGAAGATGAAGATGACGAAGAAATCAGAGAAGATCTTGATAATGATGACGATGAAGATTTTTCAGATGAAAAACTTGAAGATCACATGAAAAAAGCTTCTAACAAGCAAAAGTTAGAAAAAAAGTTTATACAAGATGAAGCTATCACTGGTATAAAGTTGGATGACCCTGTAAAAATGTATTTAAAAGAAATTGGAAAAGTTAAGCTATTAGATGCTCACGAAGAAATATTTTTGGCAAAAAAAATGGAGCTGGGAGATATTGCGTTCAGGAGTAAAAGTGGCAAAAAAACTTACCAAACAAAATAAAGTAAAACTTGCTTTAGACATATTTTATGGAGACCTTTCATTAACTATACTTGGTGCAAATCAATCGATTTTAGAAAATAAAGAATTTGATGATGAAACAAAAACAAATCTTGAGTCATTGATTGAAATTGGAAATCAATTTGAAAATATGTTAAATCAAGAATTAACAGATGAACAATTGGAAGCAATAAAATCTAAAATATTAATTTGCAATATTGCACAAAAATCTATAGCTGACAAAGAATTAAGTGAAAAAGAAGCAAATATTTTGTGTGATTTATTTGATAATTTTGGAAAATTAGTTGCAACAAAAGAATCTGACGATATAGTTTCACTAATTTATTTAGCTTTTTCAGACCTTTACAAAAAGGGAGCTGAAAATGAAATTTTAAAAACCAATGATAGGCTGATAATTAACGATTTAATAAATTTTTCAAACAAAGCCAGGCAAGTTTATGAATATAAGCCGCTTTCAGAATCAAGTATAAAAGATTTGGAAAGATTTACAAAAACCAAAAATCTGTGCAAGAAAATTTTTGAAGATCAAGGATTTGATGCAGACGATGTAAAAAGATTGAATAGGGCAATATTTGATGCAAATAGGGCAAAACAAAAATTAGCAGAGACAAATTTAAGGCTTGTTGTATCAATTGCAAAAAAATATGTAGGTCGTGGAATGAGCTTTTTGGATTTGATTCAAGAAGGAAATATGGGACTTATGAAAGCAGTTGATAAGTATGATTACAACAGAGGATTTAAATTTTCCACTTATGCAACTTGGTGGATAAGACAAGCTATAACTCGTGCTATTGCCGACCAAGCTAGGACAATTAGAATTCCTGTTCACATGGTTGAAACAATAAATAAATTAGTTAGAATTCAAAGACAATTAGTTCAAGATTTAGGACGTGATCCATCAAACGAAGAGATTGCTGAGCAAATGGGAATTGAAGTTGAAAAAGTTCAAGAGATAAGAAAAATTGCTCAAGAACCTGTTAGTTTGGAAACACCAATCGGCGAAGAAGAAGACAGCCATTTGGGAGATTTTATAGAAGATGATACAGCCATAAATCCTGATGATGCAGCAAACTATTCAATGCTAAGAGATCAACTAAATGATGTTTTATCTTGTCTTGGAGCAAGAGAAAAAAGAGTTTTACAATTAAGATTTGGACTTATAGATGGAACTCCAAGAACATTAGAAGAAGTTGGAAAAGAATTTGATGTAACTCGCGAGAGAATTAGACAAATAGAAGCAAAGGCGTTAAGAAAATTAAAATCGCCTAATAAGAGTGAATTATTGAAAGACTTTTTATAGAATGAAAATTACTAAACGACTAGAAAAAATAGCAAAGCTAGTTGATGAAGGTAAAAAAGTAATTGATATTGGGACTGATCACGGATTAGTCCCTTTATATTTAGCAAAAAATGAAATATCAAAAGAAATTCTTGCAACAGATATTTCAAAAAAAAGCCTTCAAAAACTAGAAGAAAAGCTAGATGATAATTTAAAAAAAATAATAGAAACAAAAGTTTGTGACGGACTAAATGATATAGAAATAAAAGACAATCAAATAGCCATAATTGCAGGAATGGGTGCAGTTACTATAATTGAAATTATTTCTAATAATATAGAAAAGATAAGAAAACTTGATTATGTAATTTGTGAGGGAAATATTGGCAATGAAAAGTTAAGAAAATTTTTAAATGAAAATAGTTTTTTTATTGACAAGGATTTTCTTATTAAAGATGGAAGAAAACACTACGATATTATTAGATTTAAAAATGGAAAAGATAGAAAACTTTCTTTGGGAGAAATTTATTTTGGTAAATTTATCTACAAAGATTTCAATCCATTATTAATGAAAAGACTTGAGCAAATTTATAAGAAAAATATAAAATTTAAAGAAAATATAGAAAAATTTTCAGACAATAAACAAGGATTAGACCTTATTGAAGAAAGATTACAAGCAATAGAAGAGGTTAAAAATTATGAAGATAAAAGATATAATTAAATTTTTGGAAGAAAGATTTCCGCTTTCACTACAAGAAGAGTGGGATAATTCTGGACTTCAAATTGGAAATATTGAAAATGACTTAACAAATATAATGATTTCTTTGGATCTTGACGAACAAACAATACAAAAAGCAAAAGAGAAATCTTGTAATTTGATTATAAATCATCATCCATTTTTATTTTCTTCAATTAAATCAATAGACTTAAACGAAGAAAAGGGAAAGATTATTAAAGATTTAATTAAAAATGATATTACAGTTTTTGCCATGCATACCAATCTTGATATAGGTAAAGGCGGAGTGAATGATAATTTGGCAAAACTTTTAGAGCTTAAAGATATTTCAAATTTAGATACAAATAATGAAAATCCTATGGCAAGATTTGGATATACAGATGAAATAACAGCTTATGATTTTTCTAAATTTGTAAAAGAAAAATTAAATTGCAAAGGACTTATACTTTATGGAGATAAAAATAAAAAAATAAAAAAAGTTGCTCTTTGTGGAGGAGCCGGCAGTGATTTTATAAGTGATGCAATTAAAAAAGACTGTGATCTTATTGTAACAAGTGATGTAAAATATCATGAGGCCATAGATAATTGTAAAAAAATAAATATAGTCGATCCAGGACATTTCGCAAGCGAAAATCATATTATTTATATGATAAAAGATTTATTAGAAAAAAATTTTGCAACGGGAATATACACTTGTGCAAAAAAAGATTCATATAGAGAATTTATATAATCTTTACAAATACAAAAATTATGATAAAATAAATAACGGAGTAAATTGAATAATCGCGTCAATGACGAGGAAAGTCCGTGCACCACAGAGTAAGGATGCTAGATAACGTCTAGTAAGGGTGACCTTCAGGCAAGTGCAAAAGAAAGTATACCGCCAAAATTTTTGGTAAGGGTGGAACGGTGAGGTAAGAGCTCACCAGATAATTAGTGATAATTATGCTGTGTAAACCCCATCCGGTGCAAGAACAAAAGGGACAATAGGATTTCTACTCGAAACGGTCCAGTATGGTAGTTCGCTTGAGCTAATTGGCAACAATTAGCCTAGATAGATGATTATTTTTAACAGAACACGGCTTATAGATTTACTCTATTTTTATTAAATTTAACTATCCTAATTTAAAAGGGTAGTTTTTTTATTGAAAAATTTAAAAATAAATTGTAACAAATAAGAAAAAAATATAAAAAAAGTTACGAAATAAAAATTATTTTTCAAATATTTTAAATAAATTGGGTTTATACAAGTGTTTTCACAAATAAATATAAAAAATATGTCAAAAAGTGTAATTTTTTTGTAACTTATTATTGACTATTTTGTTAAAAAGTTATATTATTATTCTAGATTTCATAACAGATAAAAAAAACAAATTTTAAACGGAGGAAACAATGAGTAAGAAAAATATAGGATCGACAATAGGAGTGTTAGCCGCAGTTACAATAGGTGCTTCTGCTTATGCTTCTACGATTAATAATTTAGATAAAGAAGATCAATCAAAAAAGGTATTAGAAAATAATGTATCTTATATTGAAAAAGAATATGCATCCAAAGTTAATTCTGTAAAAAAAGATTATTCTAACGAAGTTAAAAATACTAAATTTGCAGAAAAAACAGAGACAAAAAAAGATGCAAAAATATCTAAAACAAGAAATTTGGCTGATCCTACACTTTTTGAATCATCAAGTGAAGATGCTATAGTTAAAGCTGTAGATGAAAAAATTCAAGAAAATAAAGAAGAAGATCAAAATAAAAATCAAAATACAGTTGAACAAGCTTTAGAACAAAGCCCTGTAGTTGAAAAGTTTGTAGCTGTAGAATCATTAAATGTTAGGTCTTCAAAAAATGATCAAGAAAATAACGTAATAGACATATTAAATAAAAATACTAAAGTAAGTGGACAAGTTGAAGATGGTTGGTTAAAAACTGATAAAGGATACATAAAATTAGACTTTTTATCTGATCAAGCTGTAGAAGATACTAACCAAGAAGATTTAATAGCCCAAGAAGAGGCAAGAAAAGCTGAGGAAGCTAAAAAAGCTGAAGAAGCAAGAAAAGCTGAGGAAGCTAAAAAGGCCGAAGAAGCAAGAAAAGCTGAGGAAGCTAAAAAGGCCGAAGAAGCAAGAAAAGCTGAAGAAGCTAAAAAAGCACAAGCTAGCCAAGCAACAAGTTATACTGGATGGGTAAATGTTAGTGCATTAAATGTAAGAAGTGGAGCAGGAACAGGTTCTAGTATTATTGGATCATTGTCAACTGGAGATAAAGTTTCAGGAACACTTCAAAATGGTTGGTTAAAAATCAGTTATAATGGACAAGTTGCTTATGTATCTGCAAACTGTTTATCAAATACAGAAGTTAAAAAACCAGTTGTTGAGAAAAAACAAGAAAACAATACACCAGCAAAACAAGAAAATACAGTTCAATCTCAAGCTTATACAGGTTGGGTAAATACAGCTGCATTAAATGTTAGATCAGGTGCATCAACATCATACAGTATAATAGGCTCTTATACTATGGGAGATAAAGTTAGTGGACAATTAGCTAATGGATGGTTGAAAGTAAACTATAATGGAAGAACTGGATATATAAGTGCAAATCTACTTTCAAGCAAAGAAGTTGCTAAACCACAACAAGTTGTAGAAAATAATAAAACAAACAATAATTCAATAGGACAACAAACTGCAACACAAACACCTCAAGCTTCAGCAAGTGGACAAGCTGCTGCAAATATTGCTAGACAATTTGTTGGTTATCCTTACGTGTGGGGAGGAGCATCTCCAAGTGGATTTGATTGTTCAGGTTTAGTTTATTATGCTTATAAACAAATTGGAGTTAATTTAAATAGAAATTCTGCTGCACAATTTTCTAATGGATATTCAGTAGGTATCAATAATTTGCAACCAGGAGATCTTGTATTCTTTAATCAAAGTGGATCTATTGACCATGTAGGAATGATTGTTGATTATAATGGTAATTATGTTCATGCAGTAAGTCCAGGAGTTGGAGTTCAAATTGGAAATATCTATAATTCATGGAGTCAAAGAGTATTTGCAGGAGCAAGAAGAATATTTTAATTAAATAAATTAAAAACACCCTTAGGGGTGTTTTTTTAGGATTAAATTATGAAGATTATTAAGTCAAATGAAATAAAAAATGATATATTAAAAAATATAAAATATTGCAATAAAAAGAAAAGCTTATTAATAATATCTCAAAATAATGATTTAGCTGTAAATCAATATAAAAATGCAATTATAAGAAGATGTAATGAATTTAATATTGATTATATTGATAAAGAATTTAGTAAAGAAGATAATCATTTAGATATAATAAATTATTGTAATAATTTAAAAAATATTGATGGTTTTATAGTTCTCCAACCTCTCTTAGAGTCGACAGATTTAGATTATTTAAGAGAAAATATTCCTTTTAATGATTTAGATGGCTTTAAGTATGATTCTTTAGGAAAAATAATGAATAAAAAATTTGAGAATTTACCACAAACAGTAAAATCTATTATAAAATTTATTAATTATATGAATTTGGACTTGGAGGGAAAGGATATAATAATAGCTAATTCAACTAATATTATTGGAAAACCATTAGCTATGTATTTAAATTATAAAAAAGCTTCAGTAACACTCTTTAATTCAAAAACAAAAAATCAAAAAGAAAAAATTAAGAATTGTGATATATTTATATCTGCAATTGGAAAAGCAAATTTTTATAATAAAGATTATTTTAGAAATGGACAAATAATAATTGATGCAGGAGTAAGTTTTGTAGATGGAAATATGTATGGCGATGTTGATTATGAATATATAAAAGATTTAGATATAAAAATTGTTACTTGCAAAAATGGAGTAGGTTCTATTACAACCTTATCGTTATTAGAGAGTCTTTTATATAGTTGAAAAGCATTTATTTTTCTTTATGGTATAATTATAAAGTGATTTAAAATGGCAAAAATTTAATAAAAGGCGAAGTATATGAAAAAATTTAAATTAGTAATTTTGGGTACAGATTTAAATGCTTATGGTGTTGCAAGAAGTGCCCATGAGCTTTATGGAATAAAATCTATTTGTATGGGAATAAAAAATTTAAGAGACACAAGAGATTCTAACATATGTGAAGTACATACAAATGAAAATTTTGAAGACGATAATGTTTTTGTAGAAGAGCTGATAAAATTAAAGAAAAAATATAAAGATTATGAATTGATTCTGATTTCTTGTTCCGATGGTTATTCATCTTTGCTTGTTAATAATAAAGAAAAATTAAAAGATTATTATCTATTTAATTACGTTGATAAATATATGCAAGAGAAATTGGAAAATAAAATTGATTTTTATGAAATTTGCGAAAAATATGGTCTAGATTATCCTGATACAGTTATTACAAATGATAACACAGATGAATCAATTAAAAAAATTGAATTAGAATTGTCTTATCCTATAGCATTAAAGGCAAATGATTCAATTGAATTTTATAATACTCATTTTGAGGGTAAGAAAAAAGCTTATAAAATTTACAATAATGAAGAATTAGTGAAAATTTTAAATCAAATTTATAATGCTGGATATACTGGAAAAATGATAGCACAAGATTTTATTCCAGGAGATAGTTCAGATATGTATGTTTTAAATGCTTATGTAAATACAAGTTCACAAGTAAAAATGATGAGCCTTGGTAAATGTTTGTTAGATGAAGTCTTACCTTTAAATATTGGTAATTATAATGCTTTGGTAACAATGGGAGATGACAATATATATAAGCAATATAAGAAATTTTTGGAAGAAATTTCTTATATTGGTTATGCAAATTTTGATTTAAAATATGATAAGAGAGATGGAAAGTATAAGGTATTTGAAATAAATATAAGACAAGGCAGGTCAAGTTTTTATATGAATGCAGCCAATAATAATTTTATTAAATATCTTGTAGATGATTTAATTTTTAATAAAGATGAACCATGCTATTATGAATATGAAAATGGATTATGGTTGTATGTTGATCCATCAGTTTTGAAAAAATATGTTAATAGAAAAGATAAAGACTTGGCTTTAAAAATGTTAAAAAAAGGCTATGTTTTTACAACTTGGTATGAGAATGACAAAAATTTTAAGAGATTCCTTAATTATATGAGAAGAAGATTTTCAACTATTAAATACTATAAAAAATTTTCTAATTAAATAAATTGCATAGGATTTTAATGTAGGTATGCATAATTTTATTTTAAATTTTTAGATTAAGAGTATAAAATAATTTTTTGTAATTAGATAATTGTAAATTTATTTTTAAAGGCAAATTCAATTTTGAGTTTGCTTTTTTATTTTAGATAAAAAATAGCTAGATTTCTCTAGCTATTTTTGTGATTTTAAAGATTTTATTTTTATACTAATTTTTTTGCGGCTTCTAGGGCAGCTTTATAATCAGGCAATTCTGTGTTTTGTTCTAGGTATTCTACGTGAACTAATTTGTTTTCTTTATCTACAACGAAAACTGCTCTGTTTTGTAGTTTTAATTCTTTGATTAGTGTTGCGTATTTGTCTGCAAAATCTAAGAAATTGTAATCTGATACTGTTTTTACTTGATCTATTCCTTTTGCTGAGCAAAATCTTGCTTGGGCAAATGGAAGGTCGTTTGATATTGTTACGATTGAAACATCTGGGCTTATATCAGCTGCAGCCTTGTTGAATTTTGTTGTTTGTATTTCGCAAACTGATGTATCAAGTGATGGTACTACTGATATAATTTTTATTTTTCCTTCTTCTTCTTTATAAAAATCATATTCTGACAAGTCGTTATTTATTGCCTTAAAGTTTGGAGCGCTATCTCCTACTTTTAGTTCTTCGCCTATTACTGTGATTTCTTCTTCACCGAATTTTTTCTTTCTTTCTGTCATTTATACCTCCTAAAATGTATAATTGTTTCTATATTAATATACCCATTTTTTTTATTTTGTAGGAGAAATTTTAAATAATTAGATTATTATTGTCAAATGCTTTTAAATAAGGTATAATTAATCAGTATGAAAGTTAGAAAATAAGGAGGAAGCAATGGCAGATATAGTTTTAAATTCAGAAAAAAGAGAAGCTGTCGGAAAAAATAAAGTTAATAAACTTAGACAACAAGCTATTGTACCAGGTGTTGTATATGCTAAAGATAAAGAAAATATAAATGTACAATTTACTTCTAGAGATTTTGAAAAAGTATTGTCTCAAGCAGGTACAACTACAATTATTGACTTAGATATTGACGGAGAAAAGGTACCGGTACTTATTAAAGATTATCAAATGCACCCATTTAAATCTCAATTTTTCCATGTAGATTTCCAAGCAATCAATGCTAAGGAAGCTATCAGAGTTTCTGTTCCAGTTTACTTAAATGGAAGAGATGACATTAGGGTTGAACCTTCTGTATTGGTTCAAAATATTGATACAGTTGAAGTTGAATGTTTACCAATGTATATTCCACAATATGCAGAATTGGAAGTTACTGATATGCAAATTGGGGATTCATTCACAGTAGCTGATTTTGATATTGCAAAAGATGAAAATATCAATATTTTACTTGAAGCTGATGAAGTTGTTTGTTCACTTCAAGAACCTCAAGAAGAAGTTGTTGTTGATGAAGATAGCGAAGGCGAATCAGCAGCTGACGTACCAACTGTTAATGAAACTGAAGAAAAAGAAGACGAAGAATAAGTCTAAGAAACAAAGACCTTTACTGGTCTTTTTTTTGCAAAAAATTATTTTTGATTTTAAATTTTTCTATTAGAATTTTTTAAAAAATTTAAAATTTTTTTACGAATTTTGTTTTTAAATTTATAAAATTTTTTTAATCAAGGAATGTTTTATAAAACTATTAAATGTTTGAAGTATTTGATATAATAATATTATGAATGGATTATTAATTGTATTTGAAGGTCCTGATGGTTCTGGAAAAACTACTGTCTTGGAAAAAGTTTATAATAAGCTTTTGGAAGATGGGTATGATATATATAAGTTTAGGGAACCTGGTGGAACTGATATTTCAGAAAAAATTAGAGAAATTATTTTGGATAATGAAAATATAGAAATGAATCCAAGGTGTGAGGCCTTGTTGTATGCAGCAAGTAGGGCTCAATTGGTAGGGGAGAAGCTTAGACCTTTGTTGGAGAAGGGTTCTATAATTCTTTGTGATAGATTTGTTCTTAGCTCTATGCTTTATCAAGGAATTGGAAGAGGTCTTGGTGTAGACGAAGTTAAAAATATTAATGATTTTGCCATTGGAGAAATTAGGGCGGATTTAACTTTGTTTTTGAATATTGATTATAAAACTGCCATTGATAGAAAAAGGAAAAATTTCATTTCTGATCGTTTGGAAAATGAAGATGATTCTTTTCACAAAAAAACTTATGATGGCTATATAGAATTATCCAAAAGATTTAAGGATGAAATTATTTCAATTGATGCTAACAAAAGTATAGATACGGTTGTAGATAATTGTTTGGCTACTATAAAAACATATTTAAAGGAGAAAAAATGAAACTTTTAATAGCTATAGTTCAAGATGCGGATGCAAATTTTTTGATGGATTCTTTGACAGACAAAAGATATAGGGTAACAAAGCTTGCAACAACTGGTGGGTTTTTGAGAGAAGGAAATACTACTCTTCTTATTGGTATTGAAGAGGAAAATCTTGATGAAGTAAAACAAATTATTGAAGATAATTGTAAAAAAAGAACAACTCAATCATCAGTAATTAATCCGACAGCAGATTCTCCACTTTTGGCAACAAGCGCACCAGTTGATGTGAATGTTGGTGGAGCTACTGTATTTATTTTGGATGTTGACCAATATATAAGAATCTGAAATGATAGAAATTTTAGAAAATCAAATAAAAAATGATAAACTTTCCAATGCCTATATCTTTGAATCAAAAAATTCTTCTTATAATCTAGATAAGGCATTGGAATTTTCTAAGAGCGTTTTTAATAATTTTGGTATAAGTACCAAGCTTGAAGAAAATCCTGATTTTGAAATAATAAAAAAAGATGACAATGAAAAAAATATAAGCATAAAAACCATTAGACTTTTGATAAAAGATATGTATCTTAGGCCTACAAATGGAAAAATTAAAATATATATAATTAAAGATAGCGAAAATTTGAGCATTGAAAGTTCAAATGCTCTTTTAAAAAGCATAGAAGAGTCAAAAGATTATATAATTTTAATTTTTACAACTAATAATGCTTATAGTCTTTTAAAAACCATAAGATCAAGATGTCAAATCATAAGTTTTAAAAGTCAAATAGAAAATGAATTTGTAGATAGGGAAAAACTATCCTATATATTAAGTGAAATAATTTCTGGAAATTTTTCTTTTTATTACAAAAATAAAGATTTCTTTTCAAAGGCAAAAGATTATAAGGAAGAATTATTTGTAGAAATTTTAAATTTTTTCAATAATTTGATAAAATTAAAATATTACAAGAATAATGCAAAAGAGAACAAGAAAGTTTTATTTTACTTTAGAAAAATAGAAAATTTACCTTTTGATTCTATTGATAGGATAATAAGAAAAGCCGAACAAATAACAAAAGGATTTAAAAATAATGCAAATTTCGACATGGCAGTTGAAAATTTCCTTATTTTTATATATAGAGAGGGGAGAAATATTGAAAGTAGTAGGGATAAGCTTTAAAAAAGCAGGAAAAATATATTATTTTAATCCACTAGATTTTGATTTACACATTGGAGATAAGGTCATAGTTGATTCTAATTCATGTCTTGAAATGGGAATAGTTAAAACGCCAATTAAAGAAATAAATAAAAGCGATTTTGACCGTGAACTAA
Source organism: Anaerococcus obesiensis ph10 (assembly GCF_000311745.1). GTDB lineage: Bacteria > Bacillota > Clostridia > Tissierellales > Peptoniphilaceae > Anaerococcus > Anaerococcus vaginalis. The sequence goes on from NZ_HE978531.1 coordinate 231,373, forward strand.
ATGAAATTATTAGAAAAGCCAGCAAAGAGGATCTAGTTGAAGAAGAAATAAATAGAAAAGATGCCCTTGAGGCTGTAGAAATATGCCAAGAAAAGGCAGACAATCTTGGACTTAATCTTCATGCCATTGAAGCAGAATTTACTTTCGATAGAAAAAAATTACTCATTTATTTTTCATCAAATAATAGAGTGGATTTTAGAAAACTTGTAAAAGAACTTGCATCAATTTATAGAAATAGAATTGAACTTAGACAAATCGGAGTAAGAGACCATGCAAAATTGGTTTCAAGTGTAGGAATTTGTGGACAAAAATGTTGTTGTGCAAGATTTTTGAGCGATTTTCAACCCTTATCAATAAAAATGGCAAAAGAACAAGATATAACCCTAGATCCAAATAAAATTTCTGGTTTGTGTGGAAGGCTAATGTGCTGTTTATCTTACGAAAATGAAAGCTACAAAATAGCAAAAAAATCTATGCCAAAAGTAGGCGAAAAAATTCAAACAGAAGATGGAATTGGCGTTGTTGTAGAAAACAACTATGTAAAAGAAAAATGCAAAATCAGAGTAAGAATAGAAGAAGATGATACAGAAATCGAAAAATCTTATTGCCCAAAGGATATAAGAAGAATAGTTGACAAATAATTGATAAAAATAAGAAAATCTTGAGATTTACTATCATTTGACATTAGTTAATTTAACTAATATAATATTAATATAACAAATTAGGAGGTAAAATTATGGCTTATAGAATAGATGAAAATACATGTATATCATGTGGATCATGCGAAGGTGAATGTCCAGTTCAAGCAATTGAACAAGGAGACGCAGCTTACGAAATCGACGAAGATGCTTGCATCGATTGTGGATCATGTGCAGCTGTATGTCCAGTAGAAGCAATCTCACCAGCAGAATAAGATATATACATAAAATAAGACTCAGTTTTTGCTGAGTCTTTTATATTGCTTAAAATCTTTAAAAATTACAAAATTAATAATTACAAAAAAAATTGACAATTTTTACATTTTTTGCTAATATATTTTTTGATGTAAACAAGGAGGCATTATGAAAAATTCTAAAAAAATTTACCACGTAGAAGATAAGTTACCATTTAAATTATTGTTACCACTTTCAATCCAACACACATTCGCAATGTTTGGAGCTAGTGTCTTAGTCCCTATTTTATTTAAAATAAATCCAGGAATAGTACTTTTTATGAATGGTATCGGAACATTATTATTTATATTAATTACCAAAAAGAAAGCACCTGCTTATTTGGGATCATCATTTGCATTTTTAGCACCAGGAACAGCTATTATTGCAAGTCAAGGATTTCAATATGCGCAAGGTGCTTTTATTGTGGTTGGAACTCTAGGATGTTTTTTGGCATATATAATTTATAAATTTGGAATAGGATGGATAGATGTAGTATTGCCACCAGCAGCCATGGGTTCAGTCGTTGCCCTAATAGGCTTTGAGCTTGCAGGAAATACAGTAACAGGCGGTTCAATCGGAGCAAACTTGATGACAGATACTGCAAATTATAAAGATTTTATAATATTTGGAATTACACTTTTTACAGCCATAATCGGTTCAGTATCATTCAAAGGATTTTTATCAACAATTCCAATCCTAATAGCAATAGTAGTAGGATATATTTGTTCAGTTTTCTTTGGAATGGTAGATTTTACACCAGTATTAGAAGCAAAATTATTTACCCTACCAAACTTTTCAGCACCAAAATTTTCGATAGAAGCAATTTTATCAATGCTACCAGTAATATTAGTAATAACAAGCGAACACATCTCCCACCAAGTTGTAACAAGTAATATTATAGGAAGAAATTTATTAGAAGATCCAGGACTACACAGGTCAATATTTGCAGATAACTTCTCATCAGCCCTTTCAGGATTAGTTGGAGGAGTTCCAACAACAACTTATGGAGAAAATATAGGAGTTATGGCAATAACAGGAGTATATTCAGTCCAAGTAATAGGAGCAGCAGCAATTATTTCAATATTAATGGCATTTGTAGGACCATTAGCAGCATTAATCCAAACAATACCAGGAGATGTAATAGGAGGAGTAACCTTCTTGTTATACGGAATGATAGGAACAAGCGGAATAAGATTATTAGTAGACCAAAAAGTAGATTATTCAAAATCAATAAATTTAATCCTAACATCAACAATATTTATAGCAGGACTTTCAGGATTATCAATAAAATTTGGCTCAATCCAATTACAAGGCATGGTACTAGCATCAGTAGTAGCAGTCCTCTTATCAGCTTTTATGACCTTGCTTAGAAAATTAAATTTAATAAATCAATAAAAATAAAAATCAAGCTGTAAATTTATGGCTTGATTTTTTATATATTTGGATTTAAATAATTTATAAAATAAACTAAGAAGAAAAAAATAATAAATTGAGTTTATTTATAAATAAAATTCTAATATTAATTAAAAACATATTATAAATAAGTTTTAAGAATTTTAAAACTTATTAAGAGATTCTAAAGGATAGTTAGGAGAAAGAGGAATAAGAATGTTAATGTTAAAAAATATTAAAAAAATAAATAATTGGATATGTGCTGATTATTATCCAGAAGATTGGAATGAGTTTGGTAAGGTATCAGTAAATTGTGCGGATTTAGCTGATTATAAAATAAAATTAAGCCCTACAGATGAAAAAGAATACGGCGGTTATCCATATGCTACGGAAGCTTTAAATGCATTGAGAGATATGATTAAAGGAAAAAAAGAAATAAAAGATTGCAAAATAATGTGGTATTAAAAGTAAACAGCTATAATTTTTTAGAAATTATTATAAAAAAATAAAAAAATATAGCTGTTTGATAAAAGGCTCTATTAATGAGTACAAACGCCAAGCGAGTATCTTGGGACTTAATATAAATAAAACAGGAATAGAAAGAAGGGCGAGATTTATTGTAAGTCAAGATTATCACAACGCCCACTTTTCCGATAGAGTTTGGCGAGATACGAAAGAATTATCAAGAAGAATTGAAAGAAATATTGAATCCGTTGTAATACAGGGCAAAAATCCGAGAGAGTTTGCAAAAAAACTTAGGGATTTAGTAAGTTAGTAAGTAAGGATATTAAAAATATTACCAATGCTACTGAAAGATTAGCTTATACAGAAAGCGGTAGGATATGGATTCAAACGCAAATTGAAGCATACAAAGACGGTGGTTATGAGTATTTAGAAATAATGACCGTGCCTACAGCTTGCAGGCATTGTAGTCTTTATAATGGGGATATTGTGAAAATATCAGAAACAATTGAGGGAGATAATATACCTTTATGGAATCCTAGGTGTAGGTGTACAACTGTTGCTTATTTTGATGATGAAATTGACTTGGGTAAATTTGGAAATGTATTTGATATTGATGATTTAGATGTTGATTGGGAATTATCATCAATTCATGCATTTGAAAAAATGAATCTAGAAATATTAGTAAAACATTAGTTGAAGATATTATTAATAATGGAAAAAGTGTGGAGCAAATTACAAATGAAAAATATGCTTATGTATCTCCAAAAGGTGTTGTAATATTGCGAAAAGATGGTAAATTTATAACAACACGCAGTGAAAAAGATTTTGATGATAATATGAAAAATATTGTAAAAAAGTTATTTGGAGATGATAAGTGATGAAGATAGATAATATTATAAAGGAATGGGATCCGTATTCTCTATTCCCCTTTGCTCCAAAGGATGAGTATAACGCCGAGATAAATCAAATTAAGAGTTTTATAAAAAAGGAAAAAGATATTGATAACTTAGCAAAATATTTAGAAAGTATTTTTGATGTAGATTTTATTTATGATGAAAACAAGAAAAACTTTTTGGAAATTGCAAAAGAATTAGTATAATGAAGTTAATCATAGAGGTTAAGAAATCTGCCGATAACGCTATTTTATAGAAATGTGGGAGAGGAGGCAGTCCCACCTATGTTTAAAGCACATTCGAGTTTGGATGTGCTTTTTTAATTGATAAAAAGTAGAATAAATGATAACTTTATTATAAATAACATTAATAATATTAAAGGCTTTAGGTTATATATCTTGGTTTTGGTGGCTGTATTTGCTCCTTATTTAATATCAGGATTATTAATTATAATATGATTTATATCTGTTATTGTAGTAAGTATAAGAAACGAAAGATGGTTTAGAGAAAAATTTAAAGATTAGAATTGGATTAAATATTAATAAGCTTGAATAAATGTTTAAGCTGGTATATAATCTTATTAAGAGAAGCGACCTCTTATCCATCAAAAAAGCCACAAAGCTTTCAAACTTTGTGATATTAGTGAATACAAAAATTCCCTAAAAGGGTATCAAAAAAAAGAGTAGCGGTAACTACTCTTTTTTACTTTTATCTTTGTTATGATATTTTTTTAGAAATTCTAAAATTATATCTTTTAACAAAGGTAATATTAGTGATGACAAAATCGTCAACAAAAATTCCCTCATGGGCATCACCCCCTTTCAATGAGGGCAATTTAATTATAGCATAAAATTTACAAGTAAATATTTAAAATTAATCGTGCGATTTTTTATTGTCCAAGCTTTAATGACGTTAAACTTTAAGGGACAGTTAAGCATTAGAACTTTAAATTATGGAGGAAATTCTGGTAGTAGAAAAAAATAAGTTAAAGAAATTGTAAATACGTAAGTTATTGTAAGAATATTAAAAAAGCTTATCATAATATAAAAAGTATAAAAAATAAGTTTATAAATGAAATACAAACAAGATTTAGAAATATTAGTTCGGATTAAATAGAAAAATGCTAGGAAAGTTAAATTTATGTAACAGGGAAAAACAATGTTTGTGGTTATCAAGATATAAAAAAATATATAATTATAATCAAATTAAATAATGAAAATCCAAAAAATGGGCAAAAAAATGGAGCCACTTCCCAGGATCGAACTGAGGACCTCATCCTTACCATGGATGCGCTCTACCGACTGAGCTAAAGTGGCACATAATGTAATATACCACAGAAAAAATATTTTTGCAAATAATTTTAAATTATTCAAAAAAAACGGTATAATATGAGTAATTGTAGTAAATTTATGAAATTTATGGTATAGTAAGCTTATAATATTTAGGAGGAAATAATGAGTAAAGCACAATTTGAAAGAAGCAAACCACATATTAAT
>NZ_HE978531.1:237757-294415 GCF_000311745.1 Anaerococcus obesiensis ph10
AATTCAATAATATAAATTTAGGGCGGGTCTTTTAGACTTGCTCTTTTTTTATCTATTTTAGCTAGGAGTTTATATGAAAAATAAAAAAATATTTTTATTGCTTTTGCTCATATTATCTATTAATTTTTCTTCTTGTTCATCAAGTAAAAATAATAAAAAAATGAGTGATAATAGTTCATCTTCAAATATAACTTCTAATTTAAGTGAAAATAATAAGAAAGATAAGAAACCAACAGGAGAGGCTTATCTTGTTGGAGTTACACCTGATGATTATAATATGGATTATGATACATCTAGACTTAAATCTTTAAATGAAAAGAAATCTAAATATTATCCTAAAGATGGTGTTAAGGGAATTTATATTAATGCTTATTCAATAAATAATCCAAAGTCCTTTAAGAAAAATCTTGATTTGATTGATAGCACTAAGTTAAATACTGTTGTTATTGACATAAAGGATGATTGGGGAAATATTACTTGTGATTTTAAATCTGATAATAAAGATATAAAATATGCTACTGATAAAGTTATTGATGCTGAAGATTTTATAAATAAAATGCATAAAAAAGGCATATATGTTATTGGTAGGATTACCACTTTTAAGGATTCTGTTATTACCGAAAAACATCCTAATTGGGGATTTAGTTTGGGTGATGGTTCTTTGTGGACAAATGGACTTGATGAAGCTTTTATGAATCCTTATTTGGATGAGGTAAGAAATTATAATTTGAAAATTGCTGAGCTTGCAGCAAATGTAGGTTTTGATGAAATTCAATTTGATTATGTTAGATTTGCAGAAGGTTTTGAAACTTTTAATGATAAATTGGATTATTCAAAAGGAAAATGGGAAAAAATTCAAAAAAAAGATGAGGATAAGAGGGTTGATGCCATTACTAGCTTTGTAAAAGAAGCAAGGGAGATGCTCCAAGCTTATGATACTCCTTGTGGAATTGATGTTTTTGGTTATTCAATGCAAGTTGGAAAAGCTGGTGGTATTGGACAAGATTTTAAAGAAATATCTAATCAAGCTGATGTTATGAGTTCTATGATATACCCTTCTCATTGGGGACTTTATTCTTTTGATATAGAAAAACCTGATCTTGAACCTTATGAATTAGTTAAAAGATATTTAAAAGAAGAACAAGAAGAATTATCTAAGATTGAACACAAACCAAAATCAAGACCGTGGATTCAAGATTTTACTGCATCTTGGATTGGTAAAGGAAATTATATGGTTTATGATGCTAAAGCTGTTGAGGCTCAAATAAAAGCAATTTACGATAGTGGTCAAGATGAATTTTTAATTTGGAATTCAGCGTCTAAATATACTGAAGGTGTAAGTTACTAAAAAGTAGGATTTTATGGGAAAAAAAATAAAAGATATAATAGACAAGGGCATAAAAATAATTGAAGTTTTAATTTGTTTGACTATTTTGCTTACTTTATTATTGTCTGTACCAAATTTAATTAGATATTCGATTGATATTGTACAAACTTTACAATTAAGGCAAAATTATGAGCTATTAAATGAATTTTTGAAGTATGCCCTTCTTTTGGTAGTAGGTATTGAGCTAATAGAGATGATAATTACTAGATCTCATGAAGCTATTTTAACTTTGATTTTGTTTGTAATTGCAAGAAAAATGCTTTTGTATTCTGTTGATTTAATTGATATTTTAATTGGATCTATATCAATTGGTCTTATTTTTGCTATTATTAAATTTGTTGTAAAAGATGATAAATTGATGGCGAAAATCGACAATACTTATTCTGCAGCAATGACTGTAAGGCAAATTAAAAAAGAATACAAATTAGATTTACCTCAAGATATGTCAAATACTTTGGGCGGTTTAGTTTATGAAATTGCAAAAATCGAAGGAATTGACGAGGTAAAAGAAAACACAAGATTAATTTATGGCTCTTATAAATTTAAAATTATAAGCATGAAAGATGGAGTAATTGAAAGAATTAGAATTGAAGAATTGAAATAAAAAATCATTAGCCTGAATGTGGCTAATGATTTTTTAAATTCTGTGATTTTTTCTAAATTGTGATGGAGTTATACCAACTTTTTTTCTAAAAACTTGGTTAAAATAAGATTGTGAATTGAAACCAACTATTGATGAAATTTCTTCCATTGAATGGTTCGTGCTTGTTAGTAAATTTTTAGTTACTTCTATTCTTTTTAAAATTAAATAATCAATAGGTGTAACCCTGTATGATTGCTTAAATTCTGCAATCAAATGGAACTTATTCATAAAGGCCATTTTTGATAGGCTTTCTAGTTTTATATCTTCAGAATAATTATTGTCGATGAAATTTTTAATATAATCAATTTGTTTATTTATTTTTATATCATTTGTTATTTCAAAATCATTTTTATATTTTCTAAGTAAGGAGATAACAAATTCGCTAGCCTTGGCGTTTGCCATTGATTGGGCAAACATATCTCCAGAATTAAATTCATCGTGAATTGTATTAAAAGAATCTATAAAATAATCCTTATTTTCTTCTATATTTTTAAATATGTATTTGTCTTCTTCTAAGCTTTCATCATTTTTGATATTTTTTACAAAAATACTATCAACACCAAAAGAAATAAAAGTTAAATTTTCATTTTCATTTGAATAAATGCTATGACCAACATTTGAATTAATTATAAAAAAGTCGTCTTTGCTGGTATCGATAATCTTATCTTCAATTGAAAATTTTCCCTTCCCATCTAAAATATAATAAAACTCAGTAAAGGGATGAAAATGAATCCTAGAGTTTATTTTATCAGAAGAAGAAAATTGTTTTGCATAGAGTACTTTTAGGTAAATACTTTGCACTGTTACACTTTCGTTTTCATTTTTATCTAAAATTTCCATAAATCTTGTCCTTTTTAATTTATTTATATATACATTATACAGAAAAAAAGCCTTTTACTACAAGATAAATTTTGCTATAAGCTAAGAATTTAACTTTGTGATATAATATATTAAATAAATCATTATTAAAAATATAATTAATAATGTGTGCAATAATATATAGAAAGGAAGAATAATGGATACTAGAAAATATTTGGAAGGTAAGGGATACGATGGTTACAAATTTTTTGGAAATCATAAAAAGGCGAATAACTCATATATATTTAGAATCCTTGCCCCAAATGCAAAAAATGTTTATATAATAGGAGATTTTAACTCCTGGACAGAAGAAAAACTTAGAAAATATTCTACGGGTGTTTTTTCAAAAACTATTAAAAATGTTAAAGAATTTGATAAATATTTGTACGTAATAGAAAATGAAAATGGGAAAAAATTTTATAAATTAGATCCATACGCAAAATTAATTGATAAGGAAAATGAAAATTCAATCGTCTATGATAAATCTTACAAATTTTCTTACAAGTACAAAAATAAAAATAATCTAAATATATACCAAATGAGTGCAAAAAATTTTGATAGGAAAATTTTTGAAGATGAAAAATATATGGATAAATTTATCCGATATTTAAAAGAAAATAATTTTTTCCATGTTGATTTTATGCCTATTTTTGCAAATAGATTTAAAGAAGATTTTTCTTACGGCTCAAGTTTTTATTTTTCTATAAATGAAAACTGTATTGAAATTGAAAAAATAAAATTATTTATAGATTTGTGCCATAAAAATAAGCTTGGAATTATTTTTGAAATTGATATAAGCAGTTTTGCTCCCTTTGGAAAATATTTAAATAAATTTGATGGCTCAAATATGTACAATTATGATTACGATGATATTTTGTATAATTATAGTGGATTAATAAACATAGATCCAACAAAAAATCTAGCAAAATCTTTTATTTTATCATTTGTAACTTATTTGATTAAAGAATTTAATATTGACGCAATTGCAATTGCAAATTTAGAAAATCTTATATTTTGGCAAGGGGATAAGTCAAGAGGATACAATGAAAATTGGCTAGGTTTTATAAGAAATATTAATGAATATATAAATGATTTAAATAAAATATCTATTGGTTTTTATAATTCAATTTGGAAAAACGACATAAAGGAAGATTTGGGATTTGATTTGATTTATGATAGAACTTTTGCAAAAATTATAAAAATCAACCAAAAAAATCCTTTTGAAAGAGCTAATTATTCTTATATAGTCAAAAATATTATAGAAAATGATTATAAGAATTATCTACTTGGATTTAATTATTTTGATAGCCTTAGTGAAGGGGCATCTCTTGCAATGAAAATGAATTCAAATGATAAAAAGTATGATCAATTAAAAACTTTGTTTTTATTAGTTTATACTTTGAATTCCAATAAAATGATTTTTTCATCAGATGAATTTGGCTCCTTAGAAACTTTTAATTTTGATAAGAAAATAAATATTTTCAAACAAAATGAAAGTGAAAAAGATTTTAATGAATTTTATAAAAAATTGAGCGATTTTTATATAAGAAACAAAAATTTATACGAAAATGAATCAAAGACAAAAATTCTTGAAATAGAAGGATACTCTTTGTATGCATTTAAAAGAATATATAAAAACGAAGAATATCTGATAATAGTTAATTTGACAGATTTGGAATATAAAATAGATTTGCCAGAAAAAATAGAAAAAATTTTAACAAGTTATAATGAAAATTATCACAGTAAAAATAAATTATATATACCAGCTTTTGGCTCAGGAATTTTTAAAATAAAATAAAAAAGGGAGAATATTTTTCCCTATAAGCGTAAACAAATCCTCAAGCACGAATATCTGACTCCAAAAATTGTTGATTTCTAAATTTTAAAATTCTAAAATCGCAAACTCGCTAAAGCTCAAACAGTGCGATTTTTGACGAATTTTTAAATTTGAAATCAAATCAATTTTTTCCGTATGATATTCTTAGCATGAGGATTTGTGTACTTTTGCAACAGTCTAAGGGAGAATATTTCTCCCTTTCTTATAATTTCTTAATTAATTTGTACTCATTTTCTAAATTATGAGCTATATTTGTAAATCTTTCCAAAATAGTTTTTCTTGTAATTATTCCAACAAAATATCCATTTCTATGAGTTATACATATAAAATTATTATTTATTATAAGTCTTAAAACATCTTCAAGATCAGAATCATCAAATAATATTGGAACAATTTGGTCCATAACTTCGCTAACTTTTGTTTGTGTTAGTATATCTTCATTAAAAAATGTTACATCTTCTGATGAAATTACAATTTTTGAAATAGAAATAAGCCCTCTAACTCTGTCATTTTCATCAAGAACAGGAATTGTTTGATAAGATCTATTTGATAAAACAATAATCGCATGTAAAAGTGTATCATTTTCTCTAACAACTGCAACTTCGCTAGCTGGAGTTATAATGTTTGCCGTAGGTTGATTAAATAATTTTTTTAGATTTTCTCCAATCATTTTTACTCCTTCTTTAAAAAATAGCCTTTTGTCAAAACAAAAGGCATTATAGAGTATATTATGTAAGCACACCCAAGCTCGTAAATTAAAATCTATACGTTACTCAAACAGCCAGCTCATGATAGGTGACCTTACGGCACATAAGAAGATCCACTTAATGCTGCTACGTTCCCGTCCTGACATGGTTCATAGTTTCCTATTGCGTAAGACCCATCAATCAACACCGCTTATTTAAGGCAGACTATATATTTTAAAATCCTAACTTGGGAATTCAATCCTGCTATAGCGGATTGCAGGTTACAAGGCACCGCTAACTCCCCATCTAGTGCATGGCGGAGAGCAAGGGATTTGAACCCTTGATACACTATCAATGTATACACGATTTCCAATCGTGCTCCTTAAGCCACTCGGACAGCTCTCCATGCTTACAGATTAAAACTATACTTTAAAAATGAAAAATTTCAAATAAATTTAAAAATTAAAAAAATATTTTCACTATGGTATAATCTTTAGGGAAAGGAATTATTATGGCAAAAGCTTTATATAGAGAATATAGACCCCAAAAATTTTCTGATGTTTTGGGACAAGATAGGGTTGTAAATGTTTTAAAAAATCAAGTTAAGTCTGGGCAAATATCTCACGCATATTTATTTGCAGGAGAGAGAGGATGCGGAAAGACAACTTGTGCAAAAATTTTTGCTAAGGCAATTAATTGCCTTAATCCAATCGATTCATCTCCTTGTGGAGAATGTGAAAATTGTAAATCAATAGAAGAAGAATCAACAATGGACGTTGTTGAAATGGATGCAGCAAGCAATAGAAGAATTGACGATATTAGAAATTTAAAAGAAACAGTTGTTTATCCACCAAATAATTTAAAATATAAGGTTTATATTATTGACGAAGCTCACATGATTACAAGAGAGGCTTTTAATGCCTTATTAAAAATTGTGGAAGAGCCACCAAGTCATTTGGTTTTTATATTAGCAACAACAGAAATTGAAAAAATTCCAAAGACTATTTTGTCTAGAGTTCAAAAATTTGAATTTAATAAGATTGGTAGAGAAGATATAATCAAACAAATTGATATAATTTTATCCGATAGAAATATTACAATCGAACAAGAGGCAAAAGAGCTTATTGTAAAAAAAGCAAAGGGCGCTATGAGAGATGCTCTTTCGATTTTAGATCAAGTTTTGTCTATTGACAAAAATAATTTCACTTTGAATGATGTAGAAAATATCTTAGGACTTGTTGATTTTGAATCTTTGGATAAATTAATAGCTAATATAATTTCATATAATCAAAAAGATTCCTTGGACTTGCTTTTTGATTTAAGAAATAATAACAAAGATGACAAAGATATTTTAGATGGGCTTGTAGGATATTTTAGAGATATTATGGTCTATAAGACAAGTCAAAATCAAAAATATATTGAAAATTTAGATTATTTGGATTTGATAAAGGAAAAAATAGAAAAAATTTCATCTGATAGGCTAGTATCTTACTTGGAAATTTTAAATGATTATTCAAATAGGATGAAAATATCTGATAATTCAGCCTTGCTTATGGAAATGGCGATTTTAAGGCTAATTAATTTAAAAGATGATGAAAATATTTTATCAAGATTAAAAAAATTAGAAGAAAATAATTCTTCAAATTCAATAGACATTATAAACAAATTAGTGGATAAAAAATTTGAAAATATTAATCTGGATAATTTTATAAAAAATTCTAAACCTAGCCTAGATTATGAAAAAAAAGAAGAAAATAATATTGAAAAGCTTGATGAAAATGAAAAAATATTTGAAGAAAAAAATAAGGAAATAGAAAATAAAGAAATTGATAATAAAATAGAAGAAAATTTTAAAAATAAGCATAGTGATAATGAAGACATAGAAAGTGAAAAAACATTTGAAAATGTAAGTTTAGAAAAAGAAGAAGAAAATATATTTTTAAATGAATTTACCTCATCTTGTTCGCCAATTTTAAAAGTTTGGATAAGAGACGAAGGATTTAATTATGACATAAATGGTGACATTTTTACAATTTATTTTACTAATAATTTATATTATCAATTTTTAGAAGGCGCAAAAGCAAAAATTAAAGAAATTTTAAAAAATGTAAGTGGAAGAGATTTTACCATAAAGGTATCAAGTATTGACAAAAAAAAATCTAACAAGAATAATAGTATAAGAGAATCAAAAAAAGATTCGAATGATGATGTGATGAAAAAACTAGAAAAAGTTTTTGGAAATAATTTAATAATTGAAGAATAAAGGAGTAAAAAATGGCAAGAGGCGGATTCCCAGGCGGCGGAAATATGAATAGTATGATGAAAAAAGTACAAAAAATGCAACAAGAAATGGCAAGAACCCAACAAGAAATTGAAGAAAAAGAATTTTCTTCAACAGCTGGTGGTGGAGTAATAGAAGCTGTTGTTAATGGAAAAAAAGAAGTTGTCAAAATTAAAATTGATGAAGATGTTGTAGATCCTGAAGATACAGAAATGTTAGAAGATCTTGTTGTTGCAGCAATAAATGATGCTTTGAAAAAAGCAGATGAATATAGTCAAAAAGAAATGGGAAAATTAACAGGAAATATTAATATTCCTGGACTAATGTAATGAGTTTATATCCTGAAAGTTTAAATAAATTAATAGAACAATTTCAAAAGTTACCAACTATCGGCAAAAAAAGCGCAGAAAGACTTGCTATGAGTATTGTTGGAAGAGATTTAGAAAGCGTAGAAGAATTTTCAAAATCTTTACTAGAAGTAAAATCCAAAATTCATCCTTGTAAAATTTGTGGAAATTTAACTGAAGATGAAATTTGTGGAATTTGCAAAGATATTTCGAGAGAAGAAAATACAATTTGTGTAATAGAAGATGTTAGAAATCTTTATGCAATTGAAAAATCCTCAGTATATCATGGAAAATATCATATTTTGGGCGGTCTTATTTCTCCTTCTGATAATGTAAAAGCTGAAGATTTATCAATCGATAAATTATTGGATAGGATTGATAAGGAAGATATAAAAGAAGTTATTCTAGCTATTTCGTCAACGATAGAAGGAGAAACAACTAGCTTATTTTTGGCACATTTATTAGAAGGAAAAAATGTAAAGGTATCAAAAATAGCATCAGGAATTCCTGTTGGATCAAATTTAGAATATTTTGACCAATTGACATTGGAAAGAGCTTTGGAAGATAGAAGAGAGATTTAATTTAAGTTAGAAATAATATTTTTAAGGTATGAAAATGAAAGCTTATAATTCGGAAAGATTTAGTATTATTCTTTTGGGCAAAACAAATTCTGGCAAATCTTCATTTTTAAATTATATAAGTGACCAAGATGTTTCTATTGTTTCAAGTCAAAAAGGAACTACTACAGATCCTATAAAAAAATCAATGGAAATTCATGATTTTGGTCCGGTATTATTTTTTGATACAGCAGGATTTGATGATGATACGAATTTGTACGAAAAAAGAATAGAAAAAACAAAAAAAACAATAGAAAAAGCTAATCTTATTTTGTATTTTTTGTCTATGGAAGATGAGCTTGATGATATTTTTAAATTAAAAAAGGAATATACAAATATAATTTTTATTGCAAGCAAACAAGATTTGGATATTGGAGAAAAAATATTTGAAAAATTTGAAAGCATAAATCCCTTAAAAATTAATTTAAAAAATAAAAATGATAGGGACAAATTTTTTGATAAGATTAGGTCGGATTTTAAATTTGAGGATAAGACTATTACAAAAAATCTTGTTAAAGAAAATGATTTGGTTTTGCTTGTGATTCCTCAAGATGCTGAAGCTCCAAAATTTAGGCTTATCAAGCCGCAAGTTATGACTATAAGAGAAATTATAGATAAAAATGCAACGGCAGTTTCTACAAATTTAAAAAATCTAGAAAATACCTTAAATTCTTTTAATAAAAAACCTGATCTTGTAATAACGGATTCTCAATATTTTAAAGAAGTTTATAATATTTTGGATAAGGAAATAAAATTAACTTCTTTTTCTGTTTTGTTTTCTGCTTTTAAGGCAGATATAGATTATTATATAGAATCTGTAAAAAAATTAGATGAGGGAGCAAGAAAAATTTTAATTGCTGAAGCTTGTTCTCATCCTCCAATTAGTGAAGATATAGGAAGGGTTAAAATTCCAAAATTATTGAAAAAAAATTATGATGATATAGAAATTGAATTTGCAAGGGGCGATGATTTTGAAAATATTGAAAAGTATGATTTGATAATTCAATGCGGAGCTTGTATGTTTAATGAAAAATATGTAAAAGAAAGAATTAAACTTGCAAAAGAGAAAAATATTCCAATGACAAATTATGGAATAGTAATTGCTTATTTAAATGGAATTTTAGAAAAAATTTATATATAAATATGATGATAGCCTTGGCTCAAAGATTTATTACTTTGAACCAAGGCTATTTTTTATTATTTCTTGACTATTTTTATAAAAAATTGATGGTTCAACTTTTTTGTTATTTCTGTTTTTTAGTGATAAAAGATGTAGGCTATTTTTTGCTCTAGTAATTGCAACATAAAAAATTCTTCTTTCTTCTTCCAATCTTTCAAAATAATTTTCTTCATCTAATATTATAGGAAATTCATTTTTAATTAAATCTATTACAAAGACTGTGTCATATTCAAGTCCTTTGGAAGAGTGGATAGTTGAAAGTTTTAAATTATTTTCGCTTAAAGACTTAGATTTTTTTTCTATAATTTTAATTTTTTCATATACTTGGTCAAGATTTTCGCATGATTTTGTAAAATATTTTAGGCTTTCTATATAAATATCTTTATTTACAGTTTCTTCCTTGTATTTTCTACTTAACATGTCAATATAATCTTTATAAGAAAGGCTTTGGTATATAAAAGAAATTTTTTTATCAATGTCTAATTTTCTAAGGTGATTTAGCTTTTTTTCTATGTTAAATAAGGCGTCTTTCTTGAAATCTTCTATATCAGAATTTTCAAAAAAATCGAAAATATTCTCATTTACTGGCTTATATATAAGTTTTTCTATGTCATCTTTTGATAGGTAGGATGAAATCTTATAGTAAATTTCAGAAAATCTTTCTACATCATTAAAATCATTTGAAAAATTTATTATATTAATCATATCTAGGAAAATTTTTGATTCAAAAAAATCCATTATTTTAGAATTTATTGAAAAATCAATATTATTTTCTAATAGGTAAGAAATTAGAGAAATTGCTGAAATATTATTTCTAAATAAAATTCCAGTATTTTCGTTTTTATCTATATTTTCAAGTATATAAGCATATTCTTTTGAAGAATTTTTGAAAGATTTTATTTTTATTTGGCTTGGATTTTTTCTATTTACTTTAAAATCTTTTTTGTACCTATTTTTATTTTGTTTTATAAAAGTGCTAGCCAATTTTATAATTTCTTTACCAGACCTGTAGTTTGTATCAAGAGTAATTATTTTTGCATCTTTGTAAATTTTTGTAAAATTTAACAGGTAAGTAGGATTTGATGCCCTAAATGAATAAATTGATTGGTCATCATCAGCTACTACTAGAATATTATTTTCTGGATATACAATTTTTTCTAAAATTTTAAATTGTAAGAGGGAAGTGTCTTGACCTTCATCAAGTTGAAAATATTTATATTTATTTTTTATTGATCTTAATAAAGACTCATCATTTAATAATTCTAAGGCATAAACTTGCATATCATCAAAATCTAGAAGGTGTTTTTGTTTTTTATTTTTTCATATTCCAGATAAATTTCTTTTATATTAGAAATTTCAACTTTTTTCAGATAAGAAATATCAAGGAGAGAATTTTTCATAAATGATACTTTTTGGAAAAATAAATTTAAATCTTCTTTGGACATTTTTTTATTATTAATGCTTTTATAAATTTCTCCAACAAGATTATACTTATTGTAAATTTTCTCATCTTCTATTAGATTTACTTGTCTATTATATTTTTTTAAATAATTTCTAATTATAAGATAGCAAAAAGCGTGAATAGTCATAAAATTTGAATCCTTGCTATCAAATCTTTTTTTCATATCATTAGCTTGGATTCTAGAAAAAGTTAAATTCAAAATTTTTGAAGAATCAATATGTTCTGACAAAAATTTTATTCTTTCTAAAAGCATGGTAGTTTTTCCAGAACCTGGAATTGCCAAAACTAAAAGAGGACCATCCAAATGTTTTGCAGCTTGTAATTGTTTGCTTGTAAATTTCATATTTATATTTTATCATATAAGTATAAGAATTTAATTATAGAGGATTTAATAAATTTATTTATTAACTGACGATTTAAGGTATAATATTTAAAACGGGAGGAATTATGTTAACTACAAATTTTTTAAAAACAAGAACTTCTACTAGAGATTTTAAAGATGAAAAAGTAGATGATGAAAAAATTAAAAAGATTTACCAAATTACAAGAGAATTAGAAAATAAATTTGGTGAAAAGGATCTTCATTACCAAGTAAATAATAAGGGAGAAGAAGTTTATTTTAAATTAAAAGGAAACGCTGGCTACAAGGGAGTTATGATAAAAGCACCTTTGTATGTTGCCCTTGATATTACAAATGATAGCAAATCTGCTCTTGTTAAAGGATCTTATGGTCTTGAAGAATTAATTACAAAATTAGATGAACAAGGACTAGCTTCTTGTTACATTACAGTAAGCGGAGTAAGCGATGATATTTTAAAATCAGCTTTTGTAAATGCTGAAGGAAAAATTATGTCAATTCTTGCAATTGGCGAAGCTACAAAACAAGAAGTTAGAGAACACAGATACGATGATAGAAAAGGAATAAATGAATTTGTATTTATTGATGATTTAGATCATAAGGCAAGCGTAGAAGAACTTTCCCAAAGAGGACTTGATGATTTATTCTCATACCTAAGATTTGCTCCATCATCATACAATTCACAACCATGGAGATTTGTTTTAAAAGATAATTTTGTAAATTTATATTTAGAAGATTACAAAGACGAAGCAAATTTAGTTGATGCAGGAATTGTAATGTATTATTTTGATCAATTAACAAAAGAAATATCAATAAATTCAATTTGGGAAGTTGAACCAAAATTAGACGGCTCAAAATTCCAATTTATTGCTCAAAAAGAATTATAAAATTTTAAGGAATTTTAATGATAAGACTTTATACAGAAAATGATATAGAAAAAATGTATGGGGCTTCAGAAATTCTTTGCCAAACACACCTTGCCATAAAAGAAGTAATAAGAGCTGGAATAACAACAAAATTTCTTGACGATTTTGCAAATAAATTTATAAAACACAAAAATGCAAGACCTGCCCAATTAGGCTATCAAGGATTTCCATATACACTTTGCATATCTGTAAATGATGAAATTTGTCACGGATTTCCTTCAGATTATGTACTAAAAGAAGGCGATGTAGTTTCAATTGATAATGTAATTGATTACAAGGGAGGACTTGCAGATTCTTGTTGGACTTATAAAATTGGAAAATTGAGCGAAGAAAATGAAAAGTTAGTTGATGTGAATTTAAAAGCTCTTTACAAAGGAATTGAAGCTGCAAAACCAGGAAACAGAATTGGAGATATAGGTTATGCAATTCAACAATACGTTGAGGGCGAAAATGGATTTTCAGTTATAAGGGACTTTATAGGTCATGGAATTGGAAAAGAAATGCACGAAGATCCACAAGTTCCACATTATGGAAAAAAAGGATTTGGTCCTAGAATAGAAGAAAATATGGTATTTACAATTGAGCCAATGATAGCAGTTGGCGATTGGAAATCAAAAATGGACTCAAATGGATGGACAGCAAGAACAAAAGATGGTTCCGTTTGTTCACAATTTGAACACCAACTTGTCATAAGAAAAGAAGGAGCAGAAATAATAACTGACCAAAATAATTTTTCTTTGACAGAAGATGACAAAAAATTTATAGAATCATATAAATAGGAGAGAAATCTCCTATTTTTTTCGTTAAAAATAGCTTTTTAAAAAATGGATAATTTTACTTATTTCATTGGAAATATATGTCAAATCTTATAAAAATTCATAATAAAATGTTTTCAAATTTATAAATAAATATATTTCTCAAAGAAAAATATTAAAATTTAAAGAAAATAATTAAAAATTTGTAAAAAACTTTAAAAAAGACTTAATAAGTAATCAAAAAAATGGTAAAATATAAAAGTACAGCTTTAAGGAGGAGTTATGGATATTTTAGTAATAGGATTTGCATTATTTGCAATGTTTTTTGGAGCGGGGAATTTAATTTTTCCACCAATGTTGGGATATACTTATGGAGATAAGTGGTTATTGGCATCTATTGCCTTTACAATTGTAGGAGTCGGATTAACTTTGCTTGCTGTAGTTAGTATGGCAAAAAGGCAAGGAAATATTTTTACTTTTACTTCACTTGCAGGAGATAGGCTTTCAAAAGCAATAGTTTTAATTATTGCTCTTTGTATTGGACCTTTAGGAGCAATTCCAAGAACTGCAGCTACAAGTTTTGAGATGGTACAATCAGCAGGCTTTAATGTAAATATTTGGGTCTTTACTTTAATATTTTTTGGATTATCATTGTTTTTGTCTTTGGCAAAAAATTCTGTTGTAGATTTAATTGGAAAATTTTTGACGCCACTTTTATTAATTTCTTTATTTATAATGATAATTGTTGGAATGTTAAATCCAATTGGACAAATAAAAGAAATTAATATAGATTTAAGTAAAATATTTTCTGATTCAATGCTTGAAGGATATAATACAATGGATGCTTTGGCAGCTCTCGCATTTACACCAATAATTGTAGAAAGCGTAATAAAAAAAGGCTATAAAAATCAATTATTAAAAAAGACGATAGAGGCATCACTAATTGCAGTTTTTGGACTTGCTTTTGTGTATATCTCATTAACTTTTTTGGGAGCAAGTGCCTCAACAAGTATTGATACAGATTCAAGAGTTATTTTATTAAATTATATTTCAGAAAAAATTCTTGGAGATAAGGGCAAATTTGTTTTATTAGTCGCAATTATTATGGCATGTTTTACAACATCTGTAGGCTTGATTTCATCAATCTCTAATATTTTCGCAGAATTTTCTAAAAATAAATTCAATTATAGTTTTCTTGCAATAGCAATAGCTTTAGTGTCTTTATTATTATCTGTTCTTGGAGTGGAATCAATAGTAAAGATTACAGGACCATTTTTACAATTTGTCTATCCTTTAGCAATTGTTTTAGTAGTATTTAATTTGATCGGGAAAAATTCTCTCGATAAATTAGTAATTAGAAATTCTTTTATTGTTGTAACAATTGTTTCATTTATGGATGCTCTAATTAGTTTGATAGATATTTTAAAAGAAATGTTTAATGTAAATCTTTCATTTTTAGTAAGTTTAGAATCTGTGTTGAAAAAAATTATACAAGTTATCTCCTTAAATATTGTAGATTTTCCATGGATAATTCCTCTAATTCTTATAATTATCCTAACTAGCCTATATTTAAAATTAAATAAAAATAAATAAATTTTTGCATCCAAATTTGTTTTTGGATGTTTTTTATTAGAAATTTTTTGCAATTATTTTTTTATCCTGTATATTTTTATTGTAAGTAAAAATATTAGAAAAAGGATTTCAAAATCCAAATAAAAATTATTAGAAAATGTTTGATAAATTTTTAACTACATGTTATAATCGTATTGTAAGTTAAGATAACAATTTATCAGATATAAAATCGAAAGGGGAAATTATGACAAGAAAAGTAGTAATTGCAAGTGCAGCTAGAACTCCAGTAGGAAGTTTTGGTGGAGCTTTAAAATCACAAAGCGCAGTTGATTTGGGTGTTGTTGCAGCTAAAGCAGCTATCGAAAGAGCTGGAATTAAACCAGAAGATGTTGAAGAAACTGTTTTAGGATGCGTTTTACAAGCAGGACTTGGACAAAACGTTGCAAGACAAATTTCATTAGGAGCAGGAATCCCAATAACAACACCTGCAATGACAATTAATAAAGTTTGTGGATCAGGACTTAGAACTGTTTCACTTGCAGCTCAAATGATTTTAGCAGGAGATGTTGACGTTGTTTTAGCAGGTGGTGCTGAAAGTATGTCAAACGCCCCATTCTTATCTAATGAATCTAGATGGGGAGCTAGAATGGGAAATAAAAAATTTGTTGACGAAATGATTACTGATGGTCTTTGGGACGTTTACAATGATTATCACATGGGAGTTACAGCTGAAAATGTAGCTGAAAAATATGGAATCACAAGAGAAATGCAAGACGATCTTGCAGCAGTAAGTCAACAAAGAGCAAGCAAGGCTCGTGCTGAAGGAAGATTTAAAGATGAAATCGCTCCAGTAGAAATTAAAGATAGAAAAGGAAATGTTACAGTTGTTGAAGATGATGAATATATCAGAGACGGTGTAACACAAGAAGGAATTTCTAAATTAAGACCAGCATTTATAAAAGATGGTACAGTTACAGCAGCTAACGCATCAGGAATTAATGATGGAGCAGCTTGTCTTGTAGTTATGAGCGAAGAAAAAGCTAAAGAATTAGGCGTTAAACCACTTGCTACAATCGTAAGTTATGCATCAGCAGGTGTTGATCCAAAAGTTATGGGAACAGGTCCAATCCCTTCAAGTAAAAAAGCTCTTGAAAAAGTAGGATGGAAAGTTGAAGATCTTGACTTAGTTGAATCAAACGAAGCTTTCGCAGCTCAATCATACGCTGTAAGAAATGAAATGGGATTTGACCCAGAAAAAACAAATGTAAACGGTGGAGCAATTGCAATAGGTCACCCAATCGGAGGATCAGGAGCAAGAATTCTTACAACACTTTTATACGAAATGGAAAAAAGAGATTCTAAAAAAGGTCTTGCTACACTTTGTATAGGTGGAGGAATGGGAACAGCTCTAGTAGTTGAAAGATAATAATTTTATAAACAAAAATAAGGTTGCTATAAATAGCAGCCTTTTTTCGTTTGTAAATATAAAATTTTTTAAAAATAAAAACTACCCAATAAAGAGCAGTTTAAATTTCATCTAATGATATTTGATTTTTATTTTTTTCTCTATCTTTCATTTTTCTATTGTAGCATGACCTACACAAAGGTTCGTATGAATCTTGAGCTCCGATTTCTATTCTTTCTTCATTGTAAGATTTTCTAAAAGAAACCCAAGCATCTTCTCCGCATGATGCACAAATTGCGTGGTGTTTTATTAATTCGTCAGCTATTGGCATCAGCTCTTTTACAACTTCAAATGGTTTTGTTTTATAATCCATATCAAGTCCTGACACAACAATTGTAATATGATTTTGCATAAGTTCTACAAAATAATCTACAATTTTTGATGGCTTGTCTGGGAAAAATTGAACTTCATCAATTCCTATAGCATCAATTTCATTATTTTTTGCATAATCCAAAATTTCTTTTATGGATTCTATTTTAATCGCATCAAGCTCCAAATTATCATGGCTTATTATTTTTTCATCTTCATGTCTTGAATCAACTGATGGTTTGAATGCAATTGTTTTGTATCCTGCAACTTTCATCCTATAAAGCTCACGCCATAGGGAAGTTGTTTTTCCAGAAAACATAGAACCTGTATGAACAATAAGTTTAGCTTGTTTTTTCATATTTCACCTAAACATTGAATTTAAAATTGGTAATATCTCCATCTTTCATAACATAATCTTTTCCTTCCATACGAAGTTGACCATGTTCTTTTACTTTTGCCATATTACCATATTCTTTTAGAGTATCAAAACTTACGATTTCTGCTTTTATAAAACCTCTTTGTATATCTGTGTGGATTTTCCCAGCAGCATCTACAGCTTTTGTTCCATTTGTAATTGTCCAAGCTCTTGTTTCATCTTCTCCTGTTGTCAAAAATGAGATTAAATTTAAAGTTTTGTAAGAATCTTTTATAACTTGATCGCAACCTGATTCACTTAAACCAATCATTTCCAAAAATTCTTTCTTTTCTTCTTCGCTTTCAAGCTCTGATATTTCTTGTTCAATTTTTGCACTTACAACAGAAACTTGAGCGTTTTCTTCTTTGGCAAATTCCCTAACTTTTTGAACAAATTCATTATCATCTCCGTTATTTGCAACATCACTTTCATCGACATTGCAAACATAAATTATTGGTTTTGTTGAAAGAAGTTGGTAGGTTTTAAGAAGAGCTTTTTCTTCATCGTGTAAATTTAAAACTCTGGCAGATTTTCCCTCTTCCAAAACTTCTTTTATTCTTTTTAATAATTCAACTTCGCTTCTTGCTGATTTATCAGATTTTGCGACTTTTTCTCTTTTTACCAAAACTTTTTCAACAAGCTCAAGGTCTGAAAGTATAAGCTCAAAATTTATTGTTTCAATATCTCTTAATGGGTCAATGTTACCATCTACGTGGGTTACATTTGGATCATTAAAACAACGCAAAACTTCTACTATTGCATCAGTTTCTCTTATATTTGATAAAAATTTATTTCCTAATCCTTCGCCCTTGCTTGCACCTTTTACAAGTCCTGCTATATCATAAAATTCTATAGCTGCTGGTACAATTTTTTTTGAATTGTGCATTTTTGCAAGATAATCAACTCTATAATCTGGAACATTTACAAGTCCTACGTTTGGATCTATTGTGCAGAAAGGATAATTTGCAATTTCTGCTCCAGCTTTTGTAATTGCATTAAATAAAGTTGATTTGCCTACATTTGGTAGGCCAACTATTCCTAATTTCATTTAATCACTCTCTCTTTTTTATTCTTTATTTAGCATTATTAATTATATAGAAAGCGCCTAAAAAAATCAATTTTTATATTATGCAACAATGGTATAATATGAATAAGATTATAAAAAAAAAGGAGAAATTATGAATATTGATCAAAAACTAGAAAAGCTTAGAGAGCTAATGGCTAGCAGAAAAATAGATGCTTATATTATTAATACATCTGATCCTCATCAATCAGAATATATTAGTGATTATTATAAAACTCGCGAATTTATTTCAGGTTTTACTGGCTCTGCGGGAGTTTGCGTTGTTACAAAAGATAAGGCAAGACTTTGGACAGATTCAAGATATTTTTTGCAAGCTGCAAATGAATTAAAATATTCAGAATTTGAATTTTATAAACAAGGTTTTGATGAAGATCCAACTATGGAAGAATTTTTGTTGGAAGAAGTTGGAGAATTTGGAAAAATTGGTTTTGATGGTACTTGTTATTCAGTAAAAGATTATAAATCTTTAAGTGAAAATATGGCATCACGTGCTTTGGTTTATGACATAGATTATATTTCTCAAATTTGGGAAGATAGACCAAGCCTTCCAAAAGAAAAAGTTTGGATTTATGATCAAAAATATGTTGGCGAAAGTTTAGAATCAAAAATAAATAGATTAAGAGAAGAATTAAAGAAAAAAGATTGCGATTATAATTTTATTGGATCTCCAGAAGATATTTGTTACCTTTTAAATATTAGAGGAAATGATATTGGATATACTCCAGTAGTTTTGTCATATTTGTTGGTTTCAATGGATGAAATTCATCTTTGCATAGACCAAGATAAACTTGACGATGAAGTTTTGGATTATTTAAAAGAAAATAAGGTAAAAGTTCATTCTTATGATTATATTTATTCTTTATTAAAAAATATTAAGGGGAAAAATAGAATTTATATAGACCCAGAAAGAACTAACGTTGCAATTTTTGATTCTATAAATTCAAATGTAAGAATTACTAGCGGTGTAAATATTTCAACTCAAATGAAAGCGATTAAAAATGAAACTGAATTAGAAAATGAAAGAAAAGCTTATATTATTGATGGTGTAAGTTTAATTAAGTTCTTTAATTGGGTTGAAGTTGGAACAAGTACAGGTTCTTTGACAGAGCTTATAGCTAGCAAAAAATTGCAAGATTTAAGAAAAGAAAATGAATCATATATTGAAGATTCTTTTGAAACAATTGCAGGCTACAAAGAAAATGGAGCTATTGTCCATTATGAACCAACTTCACTTTCATCAAAAACTCTCGAAGAAAAATCACTTTTATTGGTAGATTCAGGAGCTCATTACAAAGAAGGAACTACAGATATAACAAGAACAATTGCCCTTGGAGAATTGACTGATGAAGAAAAAGAAGACTATACCCTAGTTTTAAAATCTCATATAGGCTTGATGAGTGCAAGATTTAAAGAAAAAACCAAAGGACAAAGATTAGATGCAATTGCTAAATATCCATTGTGGAAAGCTGGAAAAGATTATTTCCATGGAACAGGCCACGGAGTCGGATTTAGCTTAACAGTTCACGAAGGCCCAAATAATATTTCTCAATTTAATGATGTAGAATTATTAGAAAACATGACAACATCAATTGAGCCGGGTCTATATATAGCAGATAAACACGGAGTAAGAATTGAAAGCGAAGTTTATGTGAAAAAAGATTTGGAAAATGAATTTGGTAAATTTATGAAATTCGAATGTCTAACTTACGTGCCAATTGATACTAGACCAATAAATATGGATATGATGGATAAGTGGGAAATAGAATGGATAAATGTATATAACAAAAAATGCCAAGAAGTTTTATCTCCATATCTTGAAGGATCAGATTTAGAATATTTGATAGAAAGATGTAAAGAGATTTGATGAACAATCAAATAAAGGAAAAGCTAAAAGAATTACCAGACCTACCAGGCGTTTATATAATGAGAAATAGCCAAGATGAAATAATCTATGTTGGCAAGGCTATAAATTTAAAAAAACGTGTAAGCCAATATTTTGACAACAACAAAAATAAGGGCAGAAAAGTTCTTGCTATGGTAAGTCATATAAATCATTTTGAATATATAATTGTAGAAAATGAAGTCGAAGCTCTTGTGTTAGAATCAAATCTAATAAAGAAAAACAGACCAAAATATAATATTGTTCTAAGAGATGATAAGCAATATCCATATATAAAAATTACAAATGAAAAATTTCCTAGAATTCAAAAAGTAAGAAATGTAAAAAAAGATAAGGGCTATTACTATGGCCCTTATCCTGATGCTTATGCAGTAAATGATGTAATAGAATTATTTCATATACTTTACCCAATAAGAACTTGCAATCTAAATTTTGATAAGGGACAGCAATTAGATAGACCTTGTCTAAATTATTATATAAATAGGTGTAAAGCTCCATGCGTTGGTAAGGGAGATGAAAAAGAATATATGGATAATATAAATAAAATCAAAAATTTTTTAGAAAATAAATCTGATTATATACCAAATTTAGTTATAAATAAGATGAATAAGGCAAGTGAAATTTTGGATTTTGAAAATGCTGCAAAATACAGAGATTACCATAGGGCCTTATCAACCATTTCTCAAAAACAAAAAGTTACTACAACAAATGGTGATGACATAGATATAATTGCAATGTCCAAAGGAATATTTTATGTCACCATGCAGGTATTTTTTATGAGAGATGGAAAGATTGTTGATAGAGAACATTTTATTATTAAAGATGATTACAGAGAAAAAGATGAAGATATAATTTCATCTTTTATGAAGCAATTTTACTTAAACCTTATGTATATACCAAAAGAAATTTTAGTTCACAAATTGCCATCAGATCTTGATGCCCTTAATTTATTTATTGAAAAGAAAAAAGGCATTAAGGTAAAAATTACTTGCCCAAAACTTGGTAAGAAAAAAGAATTAGTAGATATGGCTTTTAGAAATGCAAGCGATATGATGAAAAAATACGAAAAAAGGCTTGAGGAAAAAGAAAGAAAAAAACATTCTGGCTTAAATGGATTAAAAGAAATTTTGAATTTAAAATCTTTAAGTAGGATAGAAGCTTACGATATTTCAAATACATCGGGGGTACAATCAGTTGGATCAATGATTGTATTTCAAAATGGGATAGCAGAAAGAAAAGAATATAGAAAATTCAAAATAAAAACTATAGAAGGGCCAGATGATTATCATTCCTTGGAAGAAGTTCTTACAAGAAGATTTGAAAGAGCAAAAAAAGAAATTAAAAATAATAATACTTATACTGGTTTTGGAAAACTCCCAGATTTAATATTAATGGATGGGGGAAAAGGTCAAGTAAAGTCAGCAAAAAAAGTTTTGAAAGATTTAAATTTTTCAATAGAAGTTGCAGGACTTGTTAAAGATGACAAGCATACAACAAGAGCGATTATATATGAAAATGAAGAAATACAAATAAAAAAACGAGATCCAGTATATAAATTAATTTACGAAATCCAAGAAGAAGCCCACAGATTTGCCATAAATTATCACAGAAAATTAATGACTCAAACTATGAAAAAATCTGAACTTGATAATATTAATGGCATAGGAAAAAGAAAAAAAGAAAATCTTCTAAAACATTTTAAAAGCGTAAAAAATATAAAAAAAGCAAGCTTAGAAGAGCTTATGGAAGTAGATTTGATTGGGGAAAGCCAAGCACTTGAAATAATTAAATATTTTAAACTAAACAATTAAAGAGGATAAAATGGGAAAACAAACAAGCGTAAAATTAAAAGACGTGGTTGAAAATTTAGATCTTGAAATAGTTCACAAATCCACAGATTATGATGAAATTATTTTGCAAAGTCCAGATATTAATAGACCAGGTCTTCAACTTACAGGATATTTGGAAGAATTTCCTTACAAAAGATTACAAATAATAGGAAGCGTAGAATATACTTACCTAACAAGTCTTGACAATAGAATGCAATATGAAAGATTTAGGGGAATATTATCATACAAAATGCCAGCCATACTTTTTTCATATAATGCAGGATTGCCAAAAGATATATTAGACCTTGCTGATTATTATGATATTACAATTTTAAGGTCAAAACTTCCTACGACAAAATTAACATCAATAATTTCGCAAGAACTAGAATATATTTTTGCTGATAGAACTCAAATTCACGGAGAACTTCTAGAAGTTTTTGGTGTTGGAGTTTTAATTAGAGGAGAAAGCTCAGTAGGAAAAAGTGAAACGGCTTTAGATTTAGTAAATCGTGGTCACAGACTTGTCGCAGATGATGTCGTAGAAATGGCTGCTTACGATAATAAACTTGTAGGACAAGCTCCAGAAAATATAAGGCATTATACAGAAATAAGAGGGCTTGGAATTGTAGATGTAAGAAGACTATATGGGACAGGCTCTGTAAAAGTTTCAACTGACATAGATTTGGTAATAGAGCTTGAACATTGGAGAGAAGATTATGAATATGATAGGTTGGGACTTGATGAGCATTATACAGAAATTTTAAATGTTCAAATTCCAAAAATTTTAATTCCAGTAAGAGCAGGAAGAAATTTAGCAATGATTATTGAGGTTGCAGCTATGAACCAAAGAGAAAAATCTATGGGATATAACGCAGCAAAAGTAATGACAGACAATCTATTTAAAAATTCTGACAATGATAATTAGCTTGTGAAATTATTTGATATTTGCTTGACTAATGATGTGATATTTATTATACTAAAAATAGTGTTGACGATAATTGATTCATATAATTTTTAGGAGGTCTTAAATGACAATTAAAAGAGCTATGAAGACTATGGATGGTAATACTGCAGCTGCTCACGTATCTTATGCGTTTACAGATGTAGCAACAATCTATCCAATAACACCTTCATCACCAATGCCTGAAGCAGTAGATGTTTGGGCAGCAAACGGTAGAAAAAACGTATTTGGAAGACCAGTTGAAGTAAAGGAAATGCAATCAGAAGCTGGTGCAGCAGGAGCAGTACATGGAGCACTTGCAGCAGGAGCACTTACTACTACATACACAGCAAGTCAAGGATTATTATTAATGATCCCTAATATGTATAAGATTGCTGGAGAAAGATTGCCAGGTGTATTCCATGTTGCAGCAAGAACACTAGCAACTCACGCACTTTCAATTTACGGTGACCATTCTGACGTTATGGCAGCAAGACAAACAGGATTTGCTATGCTATGTTCAGGATCAGTTCAACAAGTAATGGACTTAGGACCAGTTGCTCACTTAGCAGCAATTGAAGGAAGAATTCCATTCTGCCATTTCTTTGATGGATTTAGAACAAGTCACGAAATTCAAAAAATACAAGTTTGGGACTATGATACATTAGCTCCATTAGTAAACTACGAAGCTGTAGATAAATTTAAAAATGAGTCTTTAAATCCAGAAAGACCAAAAACAATCGGTACAGCTGAAAAGAATATTTTCTTCCAAAGAATGGAAGCTTCAAACCCTGCATATACTGATATAGTAGGCATAACAGAAAACTACATGAACAAAATCAATGAATTAATCGGTACAAATTACGGATTATTTAATTATTATGGTGCAGATGATGCAGAAGAAATCATCATTGCTATGGGTTCTGTTTGCCAAGCAGCTGAAGAAGCAATTGATAAATTAGTAGAAGATGGTAAAAAAGTTGGTATGGTTGAAGTTCACTTATTCAGACCATTCTCAAAAGACCATCTATTAAAAGCTATACCAAAAACAGTAAAGAAAATCGCAGTACTTGATAGAACAAAAGAAAAAGGTTCAGTTGGAGAACCATTATTACTTGATGTTAAATCAGCTTACTATGATGTAGAAGATAAACCACAAATTATAGGTGGTAGATATGGATTATCTTCAAAAGATACAATCCCTGCAGACATTGAAGCAGCATTTAACAATTTAGCTGGCGAAATGAAAGATGATTTCACATTATCAATTACAGATGATGTTACAAATAAATCACTTGAAAGAACAGATTTAAGAATCAGACAAGAAGGTACAAGCAGATGTAAATTCTGGGGATTCGGATCTGATGGAACAGTTGGAGCTAATAAACAAGCTATCAAAATCATCGGTGATAATACAGATATGTATGCTCAAGGTTACTTTGACTATGATTCTAAAAAATCTGGTGGACTTACAGTATCACACTTGAGATTTGGTAAAAATCCAATTAGATCAACATATCTATTAGATGAAGCTGACTTTATTTCATGTTCAAAACCAGCTTACGTTAATCAATATGATTTATTAGCTGGACTTAAAGATGGTGGTACATTCTTATTAAACTGCCCATGGTCAGAAGATGAACTTGAACAACATCTACCAGCTTCAATGAAAAAATACATTGCTGAACACAATATTAACTTTAATATAATAGATGCTTCTCACATCGCTGCTAATATTGGATTAGGTTCAAGAACAAATATGATAATGCAATCTGCATTCTTTAACCTTGCAAATGTAATTCCAATAGATGAAGCTATCAAATACCTTAAAGATTCTATAGTAAAAGCTTATGGACACAAGGGTGATGATATAGTAAATATGAACTACAAAGCAGTAGATCAAGGAATTGATGCAGTAGTTAAAGTTAATGTTCCAGATTCATGGAAAGATGCAAAAGATGAAGTTAAAGAAGAAAAAGAACTTCCAGAGTTCATCAAAAACATCGTTAAACCAATGATTGAACAAAAAGAGGATGATCTTCCAGTTTCAGTTTTCAAAGATAGAACAAATGGAGACTTTGAACCAGGTACAACTCAATATGAAAAGAGAGGAATTGCTCTTAACGTGCCAGAATGGCAAATTGATAATTGTATCCAATGTAACCAATGTTCATACGTTTGTCCTCACGCTGTAATTAGACCATTCTTATTAACAGAAGAAGAAAAAGCTAATGCACCAGAAGGATTTGAAACAAAGAAAGCAATTGGTAAGGGAATGGACGGATATGATTTCAGAATCCAAGTTTCACCACTTGATTGTACAGGTTGTGGAAACTGTGCTGATGTATGTCCAGCTCCAAAGAAGGCTCTTTTAATGAAACCTTTTGAGGAAGAATTAGAAAAAGAAAAAGATAATTGGGAATATGCTCATGAAGAAGTTGGATACAAAGAAGATGTTATGGATCCAATGACAATTAAAGGTTCTCAATTTAAACAACCATTACTTGAGTTCTCAGGTGCTTGTGCAGGATGTGGAGAAACACCATACGCAAAACTTGTTACCCAATTATTTGGAGATAGAATGTATATAGCTAATGCTACAGGTTGTTCATCAATCTGGGGAGCATCATCACCAGCTACACCATATACAACAAATGCTTGCGGACAAGGTCCAGCTTGGGGTAATTCATTATTCGAAGATGCAGCAGAATATGGTTATGGTATGAAACTTGCAGCTGATTCAAACAAACACCTTCTTGAAACATATATGAATCAATTCAATGAATTAGAAGCTGATAGTGAATTAAGCGAAGCATTCAAAGCATGGATTGAAGGAAAAGAAGACGTTAAAGCTTCAAAAGAAGCAACAGCTAAAATTCTTAACCTTGAAGAAAAAGCTAACAGTGTAAGTGATGAAGAACAAAAAGATTTACTACACAAAATATATTCACTAAAAGACTATATGATTAAAAAATCAGTTTGGATATTTGGTGGAGACGGATGGAGCTATGATATTGGATTTGGTGGAGTAGACCACGTACTAGCTAGTGGAGAAAACATCAATATCTTAGTATTTGATACAGAAGTTTACTCAAATACAGGTGGACAATCATCTAAAGCTACACCATTATCAGCAGTAGCTCAATTTGCTGCATCTGGTAAAAAGGTAAGAAAGAAAGACCTTGGTTTAATGATGACTTCATACGGTTATGTTTACGTAGCACAAGTTGCTATGGGCGCAAACCAAAATCAAACAATCAAAGCTATGAAAGAAGCTGAAAGCTATGATGGACCATCTCTAATCATCTGCTATGCACCATGTATCAACCACGGTATAAGAATCGGTATGGGTAAATCTCAATTTAGAGAAAAACAAGCAGTTGATGCTGGTTACTGGCACTTGTGGAGATTCGATCCAAGACTTGCTGATGAAGGAAAGAATCCATTCCAATTAGATTCAAGAGAACCTAAGGAATCATTCCAAGAATTTATCCAAGGAGAAGTTAGATACTCTTCACTCAAGAGATCATTCCCTGAAACAGCTGACCAATTATATCAAGAAGCAGAAAAAGCTGCAAAAGATAGATATCAAACATATAAGAGATTAGCTGGAAAATAAGATAAATTAAATAAAAATTTTAAAGGATGAGCTTGCTCATCCTTTTTTTGTGCGTAAAATTAATTTTGAAGATTTTATTTTTAAAATTTTACAAAAAAATTTATGTTGAAAACTTTTTGAAAATTTTAAATTTAATTTTGCTAAAAGTGTACAATTATAAATATTTACTATTTATGGTATAATAAATTATATATAAAAAAATAAAATGGAGGAGTTTATGGCAATTAAGTATAAAAACAATTACGGTAAAGTTAGTATTTCAGAAACAGTAATTGCAAATATTGCTGCAGCTTCTGTTATGGAATCCTATGGTGTTGTAGGTCTTGCTAGCAGAAGTACAAAAGATGGATTTTATAAACTTTTAGGTATTGATAATATGAATAGAGGTGTAAAAGTTTTAAGAAATATAGATGGAACTGTGACTATAGATATATCATTGTTTTTAAATTATGGTGTAAGAATTGCAGTTGTATGCCAAAATATAATTGAAAATGTGAAATATAATGTTGAACATTCTCTTAATGTTGGTGTATCTAGTGTAAATATTTTAGTTCAAGGAATTAGAAGTTAGGTGAAATATGAAAAAAATCGATAGTAATAAGTTCAAAAGCATTATTATTAAAGCTTTTGAACTACTTAATGAGAAAAGGGATGTTGTCGATAGCTTAAATGTTTTTCCTGTTCCAGATGGGGATACGGGAACAAATATGACTATGACAATGAAATCTGGTGTAGAAAGAGTAAAGGATACTGAAACTTCATCTTGTTATGATGTTGCTAAGGCTTTAAGCCAAGGCACTTTGATGGGAGCGAGAGGAAATTCTGGTGTAATTTTATCACAACTTTGTAGGGGAATGTCTAAAGCTATCAAAGGCAAGGATATTATTGATGCAGAAAGTATAAGAGATATTTTTACAGTTGCAAATAAAACTGCTTATAAGGCTGTAATGAAACCTACTGAGGGAACAATTTTAACTGTGTCAAGATTGATGGCAGAAGAAGCTAATAACGCTTTTGAAAATAACATTGATATTGATAAGTATTTATATAAAATTATTGCAGCAGGTCATAAGGCTTTGCTTGATACTCCAAATTTATTGCCAGTTTTAAAAGAGGCTAAGGTTGTAGATTCTGGTGGACAAGGATTGATGTTTTTGCTTGAAGGC
Source organism: Anaerococcus obesiensis ph10 (assembly GCF_000311745.1). Lineage (GTDB taxonomy): Bacteria > Bacillota > Clostridia > Tissierellales > Peptoniphilaceae > Anaerococcus > Anaerococcus vaginalis. The sequence goes on from NZ_HE978531.1 coordinate 265,394, forward strand.
GCTTTAAAAGCCTTAAATGGAGAAATTGATATTGAAACTGATTTATCAGAAATTGAAATTGAAGATTTGCCATCAAAAGACTATAATATCGACCTATCAGTAAGCATAAGTGAAGATGAAAAAGATGATTTACTTGAAAAATTAAATGAGCTTTCTACATCGTTGACAGAAGATTTTGATAATGGAATTTTGAGACTTTCATTTGATTGCGATGGTATAAAGGAACTTTTAGAAGTGGTTTCAAAATATGGACAAGTTTTGACGATGAATGTTGAAAATACTAATCCAGATGTATTGAATGATATAAAAGTAAACAAAAAACCATCTAAAAAATATGGATTCATAGCTGTTTCAAGGGGAGAAGGCTATGATAAAGTGTTTGAAAGTTTAAATGTTGATAGGATTATTGCTGGTGGGCAAACTATGAACCCTTCAACTGAAGATATTTTTAAGGCAATTGAAAAAGTAGATAGCGAAAATATTATTATCTTCCCTAATAATAAAAATATAATTATGAGTGCTAAACAAGCTTGTCAATTGTCTGATAAAACTTGTAGAGTAGTTGAAACTAGGTCAATTCCAGAATCTTTTTCTGCCCTACTATCATTTGATGAAGATGAATCACTAGATGAAAATATGGAAAATTTCAACGATGCGATTGAAGATGTAAGAGTTTTGGAAGTTACTATAGCAGTTAGAGATACAAATGTGAACAATGTAGAAATTAGAAAAGATGAATACATTGGAATAGTTGACAATAATATTGTTACAAGCAAAAAAACAATAGAAAAAACTGCTAGAGAAACCTTGGAGAAGGCGGTCGATGATGACACATCTCTTATAACTATATATTATGGAGAAGATATAGAAGATAAGGAAGCCAGAAAACTCCAAAAATTTGCTCAAAAAAAATTCAAAGATTGCGATGTAGAATTGATTTATGGTGGACAACCTTTATATTATTACACTATTACCTTGGAGTAGTATAGATGGATCTTTTGGACCTAAAAGGTTTAGGCAAAAAGAAAAAAGAATATTTAGAAAAATTATCAATTTATAAGCTAGAAGATTTATATAATTATTATCCTAGGGAATATGAGGATAGGTCAAAAAAATACGACTTATCCCATGGTCTTGATGGAAATAAACATTATTTTGAATGGAAAATAGAATCAAAGCTTTATACAAATTATAGTAAAAAATTTTCTATCTCTTATCTTTATGCGAGTGAAAATGATAAAAGAGTAAAAATAGTATTTTTTAACGACAAATTTTTGCCAAGATCCTTAAAAATCGGACAAACATATAAATTTTATACAAAAATCGTAAAAAATGGTTATGAAATTGAATGCCATAATCCAGAATTTACAGATATAGATGACGATAGAATTGGAAATATTGTACCTATATATCCGCTTACAAAATCTTTGACTAATAAAAATTTATCTGATTTTATAGGTCAAGCCTTGGAATTTTTTGATGAAAATGAAGTTTTATTAGATAAAAAAGTTCTTAATGACTTTGATTTTTCGGATAAACTTTCAAATTTGAAGGAAATTCATTTCCCAACTAGCCTTGAAAATTTAAAAAGTGCTAAAAGTCAAATTAAGATTATAGATTTATTAAAGGAATTGATTTTTATATATGTAATGCAAAAAGAAAATTCCTACCAAGATTTAAATTTAAAATATAATCTAAATGATATTTTAAATAAGCTTGATTTTAAATTGACACCAAGTCAATATAAGTCTTTGATTGAAATTTTAAAAGATTCTACAAGTAAATCAATTATGAATAGGCTTTTGTGTGGGGATGTTGGAAGTGGTAAGACTATTATTGCTTTAATAGTGATGATTATTTTTTCGATAAATTCATACCAAACTTGTATGATGGTTCCTACTGAAGTTTTAGCTATTCAACAATATGAAAAAAATAAAGAATTTGTTGAAAGCTTTGGCTTAAAAATTTCTTTACTTACATCATCAACAAAAAATAAGGAAGACCTTAAGAATAAAATCAAAAATGGCGAAATAGACATTGTTATTGGGACGCATGCACTTATTGTAGATGATGTGGAATTTAAAAATTTGAAATTAATTGTTGCGGATGAACAGCATAGGTTTGGAGTTAGGCAAAGACAAGCCTTATACGAAAAAGGTAATGATGCAAATTACCTAACAATGACAGCAACTCCTATTCCAAGGACACTTTTTTTGAAGATGAAAAAATTATTAGATTTATCTCAAATTACTGAACTTCCAAAAGGAAGAGGAGAAATTATAACTGAACTTGTTCTTTTGTCAATGGAAAATAGTCTGTTTTCTAAAATAGATGATTTTATAAAAAGTGGTAGGCAAGTTTATGTTGTAAGTGATTCTATAGATAGTGATGATGAAAATTCTTTAGAGAATTTATATAAACGCTATAAAAAAAGATTTAAAAATATTAGAATTGTAAAACTTCACGGAAAGTTAAAGGCAAGTGAAAAAGAAGAAATTCTTAGAGATTTTTCTGATGGTAAAATTGATATTTTAATATCTACTACAGTTATAGAAGTTGGAATTGATGTATCTAATGCAAATTGTATGATAATTTATAATGCCAATAATTTTGGTTTATCATCACTACACCAACTTAGAGGAAGAATAGGTAGGGGATCTTATAAATCATTTTGCTATTTGATTAGCGAAAAAGTTGATGAGAGAAGTAAGCTAAATATAATAAAAAATTCAAACGACGGTTTTGAAATTGCAAAAAAAGATTTGAAACTAAGAGGTGCTGGCAAGATTCTATCAACAATTCAACATGGAAAAAATCTTGATGATGTAAATTATTTCAATTTAAAAGAAGATGAAATAAATCTTTGCTTTAAAATATTTACATATCTTAAAGATAAAAATTTCGAAGGAGTTAATTTTTCTTATTTAGAAAAATATTTTAATATAGACAAAAGGATTGTGTTAAATTAATGAGAGTAGTAGCTGGAAAGTATAAAGGATTTAATATAAAATCTCCAAAAGCTAACAATTCAAGACCTACAGATAACAAGGTAAAAGAAGCAGTTATGGCTATGCTTTATCCTTACAAAAAAGACTTTACAGCCTTAGATTTATTTTCATGCACAGGGCAAATGGGAATAGAATTTTTATCTCATGGTGCAAAAGAAGTTGTTTTTGGAGAATTAAATAATTCAAATTATAAAATACTCAAGGAAAATATAGAAAAAATTCAAAGTCAAAATGCTCTAACTATAAGAGGGGATTTTAGAAAAGTTTTGGAAATTTTAAAAGAAAATAATAAAACTTTTGATTACATATACCTAGATCCTCCTTATAAAGAAGATTATTTGAAAATTAGTCTAGAATATATATTGACCTATCATTTATTAAATAAAAATGGTATAATAATAAGCGAATCAGATAGGAATATTGATTTTTCTGATATGACTAATTTAAATTTGATTAAAGAAAAAAATATGGAAGGAAAATCATAAAAATTTATTGCTATGAAAGTGATATATCCAGGTAGCTTCGATCCTATTACAATCGGACACTTAGACATAATAAAAAGATTAAATAAGATGTTTGATGAGGTAGTCATTGCTATATTGATAAATGAAGCCAAGCACTCTCTTTTCTCAATTAAAGAGAGAAAACAATTAATAGAAAATGAAATTAAAGAATTTCAACTAGATAATGTCAAAGTCAAAACTTTCGAAGGTTTGTTAGTTGATTTTGCAAAAAAAGAAAATTCAAAAATTATAGTTAGAGGTTTAAGGGCAGTTACAGACTATGAGTATGAAATGAATATTGCTCAATTTAATTCAAGCCTATATGAAGATCTTGAAACTATATTTCTACTTTCTGACCCGAAATTCTCATTTATAAGCTCAAGTGGAGTAAGAGAGCTAGCTAGTTTTGGTGGAGATGTATCTAAATTTGTATCAAAAAATGTAAAAAAAGCTATATATGAAAAAAATAAACTAGGAGGAAAAAACTAATGGCAAATATTAACGAACTAATTGATGAAATTGAAGATATAATGGATAATGCTAGTTCTGTTCCATTTTCAAGAAAGGTTTCAGTTGATCCAGATGAAATTTTTGAAATTGTTAGAGATATGAGAGATTCTCTTCCAACAGAAATCAAAAACGCTCAATGGATTAACGATGAAAAAGAAAGAATTTTGCAAGAAGCAGAAAACGAAGCAAGATCTAAAGTACAAAATGCAAATAATGAAATCAAAAATTTCAAAGAACAAGCTAAAAGCCAATATCAAAGAATGATTTCAGAACATCAAATAACAGCAGAGGCTAGACAAGAAGCGCAAAGAATTCTTGAACAAGCAAACCAAGAAGCAAATAAAATTAAACAACAATCATACCAATACATTGACCAATTATTTACAAAATCATGTGAAAATTTCAGCCAATTGGCTCAATCATTGGAAAAAAATAAACAACATATATTAAATCAAAAATAAAATTTGCAAAATAAAAATCCTCTAATATGAGGTTCTATGGCGTAGACAAATCCTCAAGCACGAATATCTGACTCCAAAAATTGTTGATTTCTAAATTTAAAAATTCTAAAATCGCAAACTCACTAACGCTCAAACAGTGCGATTTTTGACGAATTTTAAAATTTGAAATCAAATCAATTTTTTACGTATGATATTCTTAGCATGAGGATTTGTATACTTGTTTACAGTCTGAATCCTCTAATAAGAGGATTTTTTAATTGAAATTTTTTCTCTATAATCACTATCAAATTTTCTTCCTATAATCATTGAATATAAATTTGATGCCTTAATCATTTGCTCAAAGATTATTTTATTTTCTTTATTTAATTTATCTATATCCTTTTTTTGCATAATTACATTAAGCTTACATTCTTTGAATAATTTTGTGGCATTTTCATTAAAAGATAAAACTTTTATAAAATTTATGTCAACTTCATTAAGATAAGTTTTATTTTCTAATAGGTAATTTATCATAAGCCTTTTTATCCTAGATTTTGTAAATCTTTGGCTTGTAGAATTTTTAATAAAATCTTTATAAAATATTTCATCTTTTGCTATTTTTTTTAGATAATTATCCATGCCGTCTTCGTAACATAAAGTATCTTTCATATTTTTTTCTTCTATTAAAATTTTATACCTAAAAATCTCATACAATAAATCATTTTGTGGAAAAATATTGTATTCATTTTTAAATTTTTTTATATAATTATAAGAAAGACTTGGAAGATAATCTTTAATTTTTATATTTTCAATGTTATTTCTAATAGAACTTGAAGAAGAAAATGAATCTTTTCTTAATTCAACATCTTTATTCATAGAATTTTTTCTCTTGATTGGTACAATTTCTATATTTGCTTTTAGTTTTTTTATAGCTCTGAGATATTCTAAAGCAAGTATATTATTTGCGGAAAAAAATTCTTTATTTTCTATATATTTGATTGAGGCAAGATATGATGCTTTTGCAAAAGACATTCCCTCATCTAGAAAATTCTTTGTATCAATATTTATTCTATTTTCATTTTCAAATATCTTCTCACAAGTCTTTAAAAAATTTTTTTCACTAATATTTTCAATTCCAAATGCAAGATAATCAATTTCTAATTTGTTTAAAATTTCTATATTTTTTCTAGCAAAAAGATTTGCTGCTTGTAAAGAGATAAATGAAGGCATTTCAATAACTAAATCTGCAGAAAGCATTGCAGAATTTGCTCTTTTATATTTGTCTATTAGGCTTATTTCTCCTCTTTGAACAAAATCTCCACTCATTATTGCTATAACTATATCTGCATTAGTTATTTCTCTTGCTTTTTTTTGTATATAATTGTGTCCATTATGAAATGGATTATATTCTGAAATAATTGCTAATTTTTTCATGTCAACTCCTTTTATTATTATATCAAATTGTAAAAAATAAAGTGAAAATTTATTTTAGATTATTACATAATTTTACATTTTTATTTAAAAAATAAAATATAAGTGGTATAATATTAGAAAACAACCTATTAGGAGGATATATGATATCAGCAAATGATTTAAGAAAAGGAATAACTTTTGAATATGATGGAGATGTTTATCAAGTAATAGATTTCCAACACGTAAAACCAGGTAAGGGTGCAGCTTTTGTAAGAGCAAAAATAAAATCTGTTATGCAAGGCGGAAATAAAGATGTAACTTTTAACCCAAATGAAAAGTTTGAACAAGCTATTATTTCTACAAAAGAAATGCAATACTTATACAACGACGGACATTTATATTATTTTATGGATCCAGAAACTTTTGAACAAATTCCTGTTGATAAGGATGCAGTTTCTGAAGCAATTCCTTATATAAAAGAAAATGATACAGCTACAATGAGATTTTATAAAAACAATCCATTTTCAATTGAGGCACCTAATTTTGTAGAACTTGAAGTTGTAAAAACTGAACCTGCAGTTAAGGGAGATACAGCAACAAATGTAACAAAACCTGCAGAAGTTGAAACAGGTGCAATTATAAATGTTCCAGTTTTTGTAAATGAGGGAGATGTTATAAAAATTGATACTAGAAAAGGGGAATATTTATCCAGAGTATAAAGGAGATAAAATGACAAGAGCATTTAAATTTGGAAGTGTTAAAATTGCAAATGAAACTATTGAAGAAATAGCTAAAAAAGCTTGTAGTGAAGTAAATGGTGTAATTGAATCAAACACAAAATCCAATAAGGAAGCAAAAAAAGATACAAGAATTTCTGTAATGGATGGCTTTGTAATTATAGATTTAAATCTTGTACTTAGTGCAGATGTAAATGTGAGAAAAACAATAAAAAATGTCCAAGAAAATGTAAAAAGACAAGTTGAAACTATGACTGGCTTATCTGTAAAGAGAGTAAATGTCGAAGTAAATAGTTTAGTAATATAATGAATAGGGCAAAACAAAGAGACTGGGTATTTAAGTTAATATTTGAAAATCAAATAAAAAATATTGACGATATAGACCAAGCCTTTATTAATCATGAGATAGATTTAAATAAAGATTCTTTTTTATATAAGTCATTAAAATCATATATAGAAAATTATGATAATCTAGAAAATATAATTGCAGAACAAATAGGATTAAAATCTTTACAAAGAATGGCAAAAGTTGATAGGTCAATTTTATTTTTGAGCGTTAATGAAATGGAAAATTTAGATATTCCTATAAGTGTTTCTATAAATGAGGCTGTAAATATTGCAAAAGAATATTCAACAAGTGATGGATACAAATTTATAAACAGCGTGTTAGGTAAAATTGCAGAAAAGAGAAAATAATTGAAATCTTTAAGCGTAAAACAATTTAACCAATATATAAAAACTTCTTTTAAGCACGATCCTTTATTTCAAAATGTAAGTGTAAAAGGTGAAATAGCCAACTACAAAATATCTCACAATCATATATATTTTTCCTTAAAGGAGGAAAATGAAATTATTGATTGTGTGATTTATTATTATGAACAAAAGGATATAGAAGACTTTAATAATGGAGATGAGGTTATTGTAGATGGAAATTTGATTTACAATAGCTTTTTTTCCAAAATATCTATATCAGTAAATGATATGGAAAAAAAGGGCTTGTCAGAAGAATATTTAAATTTTCTAAAGATCAAAGAAGAATTTTTAAAAAAAGGTTATTTTGATAAAGATACCAAAAAAACTATTTGCGATTATCCCAAAGAAATAGGCCTTATAACTTCGGATAAATCAGCAGCTATAGTAGATTTTTTATCTGTAATAAATAAAGAAATTTCAGACATAAATATTTATCTTTATCCAGTAAAGGTTCAAGGACTTAGTGCAAAAGATGAAATAATTAATGCAATAAATGTTCTTGATAAAAAAAACTTAGATGCAATTGTTATTACCCGTGGTGGTGGTAGCAAAGAAGATTTAAAGGTTTTTAATGAAAAAGATATAGTAGAAGAAATATATAAGGCGAAAAGTCCAATAATTTCAGCTATAGGACACAAAATAGACTTGTCTTTAACAGATTTAGTTAGTGATTTGTCCTTGCAAACGCCAACAGAAGCAGGCTCATATTTGGTAAGAAATTATAAAAAAATTAGACAAGATATAAATAAAATATTTATAGACATCCAAAAAACTTTAAATAGAAATATTGAATTAAAAGAATTAAAACTTAATAATTTAAAATACAGCTTAGATTCTTATAGTTTAGATAAATTACTTGATGAAAAAACTAAAAATGTAAATGAAATATTTGAGAAAATCAAGAATAATTTAAATTTAAACATTGAAAAGAAAGAAAAAGATTTAGAAATTTTAAAATATAGACTTAATTCTTTAAAATCAATTTTGGATATTAAGAAAAATAGTATTTTTATTAAGGATTTTGATGGCAATTTTATTTATTCTAAATATTCTTTAAAAAATAAGGATAAGGTAAATATAGTTTTTAGTGATGGAGAAGTGAAAGCTGAGATTTATGATGGATAACACATTTGAAGCAAATTATAAAAAAATGGAATCTTTGTTAAAAGATTTAGAAGAAAATAAAGATAATATAGATAAAAGCCTTGAAATTTATAAAGAGGCTAAAGAAATTTATGATAAACTTAATAAAAAAATCAATGATTATAAGGCAAAGGTTGAAATAATAAATAATGACAAAAATGAATAAGGAAAAATTTGATAAAATTTTAATTGCTGACAAAAATATAATTGATAGGGCAATGATAAAAAAATTTGATGAAGATAATCCTTTAAGTAAGGCCTTGATTTATGCAAGTGATTCTGGAAAAAGAATAAGACCTGTAGTTTTTTTGGAAACTATAAAAATGCTTTTGGGAGAAAATGCAATTAATGAAAAAATAATTGATTTATCATTGGCACTTGAGATGGTTCATGCCTATTCTTTGGTACATGATGATATGCCTTGTATGGATAATGATGATTATAGGAGAGGAAAACTTACAGTCCACAAAAAATATGGAGAAGATCTTGCGATTTTGGTTGGAGATAGTTTGTTATCCTATGCTTTTGAAATCATTCTTGATTTGAGTATATATGACCAACGTTTTCTTGAAGCTGGAAAATATTTGGCAAATGCTTGTGGTAAAGATGGAATGATAAAAGGACAAGTTTTTGATATAAAGGCAAAAAAGGATGAAAATTTGGAATATATTCTTGATGTTTATAAAAATAAAACTGCAAGACTTTTTATGGCTGCAATTATGATGGCAGCTTTGTATGCAAATGTTGAAAAAGATGAGCTAGAAAAATTAGAAAATTACGCATATTATCTAGGACTTGCTTTCCAACTTCAAGACGATATTTTAGACAAATATGATGAGTTTGAATTAAATATTTTATCATGTATTTCTATTGATGATGCAAAAAAATTACTACTAGACTTTAATAGAAAAGCTAAAGAAAATATCAATGACTTTAAAAACAATGATTTTCACATTTATTTAATTGATTATTTAACAGAGAGGATCAAATGAAAAAATACACTAGACAAAGACTTATATTAGATATTATTCAAAATAATGAAGTAAAAACACAAAGTCAACTTTCTAAATTATTAAGAGATCAAGGAGTAGATGCTACTCAAGCTACAATTTCAAGAGATATAAAAGAGCTTAGAATATCAAAAGTACAAACAGATGATTATGAATACAAATATACAGTAATAGATACTGTTTATGATTCATTAAATGAAAGAATGGAAAAAATATTTAAAGAATCTGTCTTATCTGTAGAAAGATCTTACCAATTAGTTGTTATAAAAACTATTTCTTATACTGCAACAGTTTGTGGTTTGTATATAACAAATGCAAAACTCGAAAATATTGGTGGAATTGTAACAGGACTTGATACTATATTTATAACACCAAAAAATATAGATGAAATTGACGATTTGATTGAAACAATAAGAAGTATGGTGAAATAAGTGTTAGCTGAGTTATTTATTAATAACCTAGTGATTATTAAAAGAGATCACTTATTTTTTGATAGCGGATTTAATGTTTTATCTGGAGAAACTGGTTCTGGAAAAAGTTTAATTTTAGAAGCTATCAATATTGTCTTGGGGAAAAGGACAAATAAAGATATAATTGGAAAATTTGATGATAAAACAATTATAGAAGCAGTTTTTAATTTGGACGAAGATACAATAAAAAAATTAGAAGATAAAGATATTACATTTGATGATAATAAACTTATTATTACAAGAACAATAAACCAACAATCTTCATCAATTAGAATAAATGGAAGAGTAGCAAATCTTTCGTTAATAAAAGAAATTTCTTCATTATTAATTGATATTTACAAACAAGGCGATTCAAATATTTTTATGGATAAGGGAAATTATCTTGATATTATTGATGCCTACAAAAAAGATAAGGAAACTATCAAACTAAAAAATGAAATTAATAAATTATTCAATGAAAAAAATAATTTGCTTAAAAAGTTTGATGAATTTAATTTATCCCAAGAAGAAGTTTCAAGAGAAAAAGAATTAATTAATTATCAACTTGATGATATTGAACAAATTGATCTTTTAAATATTGATGAAGAAAAAATTGACCAAGAATATAAAAAATTAAATTCTATAACTGAGCTTAGAGAAAGTATTGAAAGTAGTGAAGAATTGATTTCTTCCTTTGATTATGACAAAGCATCTATTAGCTCACTTCTAGCTAATTTATCTTCAAATTTATCAGATTTTTCAGAAATAGACAAGAGCATTGAAGAAGTTAACGATAAAATATATACTGTTATAGACTTAGTAAATGAAATTTATTCTGAGCTTGATAATTATAAGGATAAGCTTGATCAAAATCCTGAAAGATTATACGAGCTTGAAATGATTAATCAAAAACTTTTCGATTTGAAAAGAAAATATGGAAATGAAATTGAAGATATTATAGAATACTATGATAAAATTTCTTTGAGATTAAAAGAATTAAAAAAAATAAGTGATTTAAAGAAAAATATTGACAAAGATATAAAAAATATAAATAAAAATTTAGAAGAAAAGTCCCTAGAACTTTCAAAAATTAGAAAAGAAAAATCTAAAAATTTGGAAAAGGAAATAAAAAGTGAAATACAATCTTTAAATATTATTAATGGGGATTTTAAGGTTTTATTTAAAAATAAAAACAAAATTGATTCTAATGGAATTGATGATATAGATTTTCTCATTAAAACTAACAAGGGAGAAGATTTAAAATCCTTATCAAAAACCGCATCTGGCGGAGAAGTTTCAAGGATTGTATTGTCATTTAAAAAAATTTTTGCAGATTATGATAAAATTGATACCATGATATTTGATGAAATTGATCAAGGAATTAGCGGTAGAACAGCTCAAATTGTTGGAGAAAAAATTTTAGACTTATCAAAAGAAAGACAAATTTTAGCTATAAGCCATCTTCCACAAATAGCATCTTTATCAACTAATCATATTCTTATAGAAAAATTTGACCAAAAAGATTTAACTATATCAAAATCTACAAATATTAAAGAAAATGATAGGGTAAAAGAAATAGCTAGGCTTTTGGCTGGCGTTGATATTACTGATAAAACAATGGAATCTGCAAAAGAAATGATAGAAATGGCAGAAGAGTTAAGAAAAGGAAATTAGTATGGATAATTATGAAAAAACGATAAAAGTTGACAACATTTATGAAGGAAAAATTCTTTCTTTGAGAGTTGAAACTGTGGAAATGCCTGATAAAAAGTATTCAAAAAGAGAAATAGTAGATCACGTTAAAGGCGTAGGAATAATTGCTTTTGATGGGGAAGATTCTATTTATTTGGTACGTCAATATAGAAAGGCAATCGATGAATTCACTTTAGAAATTCCTGCTGGTTTGGTTGAAGTAAATGAAAAACCAATTGAAACTGCAAAAAGAGAATTGCAAGAAGAAATTGGTTATAAACCATTAGATATTGAATATTTGTTTGATATGCACGCATCTCCTGGTTTTACAAACGATAAATTATCATTCTTTTTGGCTAAAAATTTGGAAGAATCAAAATTAGAATTAGATGAAGATGAATTTTTAGAAAAAAAATCATATAAAATTGAAGATGTTTATAATATGGTAATTAACGGCGAAATCACAGATGCTAAAACAATAATAGCTGTAATGTATGCAAAAAGATTGATTGATGAAAAGTAATAGTTTAAATATTGATTTAGAAGTTTACACAGGACCATTTGATGTCTTGTTAAGACTTATAGAAAAACAAAAAGTAGATATTTATGACATAAAAATAGAAGATATAACAAGCCCTTACATGGAGGCTATCAATGAAATGGATATTCCTCTTGGTCAATTAAGTGAGTTTATTTATATATCTTCTATTTTGTTATACATAAAATCTAGTAAATTGATGCCAAAAGATAAAAATGATACAGTAGAAGAAGATTTTATTTCATATCTTATAGAATATAAAAAAATAAAAAGTGTAGAAGATGATTTAAAAATTCTTGAAAATGAAGCGAAATCTTATTATACAAAATACCAAGAAGATTTATCAAAATATAAGTCAAACGATGAAATAATTAGTAAAGATGTAAATATTTTAAAAAATGAATTTATAAAATTAATAAGAGCTTACAAGAATGAAAAAATAGAAAAACCAGATCTTATTAAATCAATTAAAAGACTTGATGTAAATGATTATATAAAAAAAATAAGAAATACATTAAAATTTACAAAATCAATAAGGCTAAATAAAATTACAGATGAAATAAAATCAAAAGATGCTTGTATAGGAACATTTTTAGCACTTCTTGAGCTTGTAAGATTAAAGGAAATATACTTGGAAGAAGAAAAAATAAATGAATTTTTGATAGTAAAAAGGGATAAGAATGAATAGTGATTACTTAAAAGGAATTATTGAAGAAATTTTATATATTTGGGGCGAACCGATTGACATCAATGATCTTGGAAAAATTATATTTGACGCCGAAAAATCTGAAATAAGAAAGGCAATTAATGAGATGGTTGATGACAGGAATTTAAAATCTTCGGGACTTATTATAAAAAAATATGAAGATAAATACCAATTTGCAACCAGACCAGATCACGAAAAATATATTTCAAATATAGTAAAAAAATCGGAGAAAAATTTATCTAATTCTTCTTTAGAAACCCTATCAATTATTGCATACAAGCAACCAATAACAAGAGCAGAAATTGATAAAATAAGAGGAGTCAAATCCCAATCAACAATAGATTCTCTTTTAGATAAAAAACTTATAAAAGAAAATGGCAGACTTGATAAAATCGGAAAGCCTATTATATATGTTACAACTGATCTTTTTTTAAAGTATTTTAATATTTCAAATCTTGACCAATTGCCAAAAATTGATGAAAAAATAGATGGAGAAATTGATGAGGATTAATAAATATATAGCAAAAACAGGATTTGCATCAAGAAGAAAAAGCGAAGAATATATAAAAAATGGTAAAGTTTATGTAAATGGAAATAAATTAGAAGACTTATCATATCAAGTAAAAGAAACAGATGAAGTTAAAATTGATGGAAAAATTTTAAAAATTCAAAAAAATTTCTACTATAAATTAAATAAATCTATTGGATATATCTCATCAAATTATGATCCTCACAACGAAAAAGATTTAAATAAGTTGCTTAATATTGATGAGAGATTTTTTTGTGCGGGAAGGCTTGACAAAGATAGTCATGGTCTTATGATAATTACTAATGATGGCAAAATAACAAATAAAATAATTCATCCAAGTAAAAAAATTGATAAAATTTATATAGTTAAGGTAGATAAAAAACTTACAGCTTACCAAGAAAAAATTTTTATGGATGGGGTAAAATTATCGCAAAAAGAAATAACATCGGATGCAAAAATTTCTTTAATAGATAAAGAAAAAATTACTTACAAAGTTACAATTCATCAAGGCTACAATAGGCAAATTAGAAGAATGTTTGAATATTTCAAAATAAAAGTTTTAGATTTAAAAAGAATAAAAATAGGACAAATTTGTCTTGATGATTTAAAAGATGGAGATTATAAAAAATTAAGTAAAAAAGAAGTGGAATATTTAGAAAGTTTATAAAAATGGATATTGGAATAATTGGAGCAGGAGCAGGCGGTATTTTTACTGCAATAAATGCTAAAAACGAAAAAAATAAAATAACTTTAATAGAAAAAAATGACAAAATTGGCAAGAAAATATTTATTACCGGAAAAGGCAGGTGTAATATTACTAATGCCAAATTTTTTGATGAATTTTTGGATAATATTCTTGTAAACAAAAAATTTATGTATTCGTCATTTACAAATTTTGATAATTATGCTCTTATGGATTATTTGGAAAATAAGGGATTAAAACTTACAACCCAAAGAGGAGATAGGGTTTTTCCAAAAAGTGAAAAATCAAATGACGTGATTAAATTATTTGAAAAGCTTATTAAAGAAAAAAATATAGATTTGAAATTAAATGAAAATGTAAATAAAATCTATAAAGACAAAGATTTAAATAAATTTATTGTTCTTACCCAAAAAAATTCTTATGAATTTGATAAAGTTGTAATTGCAACAGGAGGTCTTTCATATCCGTTGACAGGTTCAACTGGCGATGGTTATAAATTTGCAAAATATTTTTCCCATAAAATTATTAGTACAAAACCGGCTCTTTGTCCAATTAAATTTTTAGATGATGACTTAGATAGCTTAAATGGAATTTCCTTAAAAAATGTAAGCTTGAATGTGGAGTGCGAAGATAAAAAAATTAGTGAATTTGGAGAAATGCTAATAGGAAAAAATTTCATAACTGGACCTATTGTTTTAACTATGTCATCACTAATTAATAGAAAAAAAGTCAAAAATATGTATATTGACCTTAAAGCAGGTCTAGATTTTGAAAAATTAGATAATAGGCTTCTAAGAGATTTTGAAAATAATTCCAATAAAGATGTAGGAAATATTTTAAAAAAACTATTGCTAAATGCTTTTGTAGATGTAGTTTTAAAAAGATCAAATATAGATTTTCATACAAAAGCAAACCAAATTACAAAAGATGAGAGATTTAGATTAATAAAAGAAATTAAATATTTTCATTTAAAATTTAATGGATTAAGTGAAATAAAAAATGCTATTATAACCTCAGGTGGAGTTGATTGTAAAGAACTTGATCCTAAAAATATGCAATCAAAAATAGTTTCTGGTCTGTATTTTGTTGGGGAAGTTACAGATGTTGATGCTCTTACAGGAGGATATAATTTACAAATTGCATTTTCACAAGCCTATGCTTGTGCTAAGGATTTAAGGAGGGAAAATGAGTAATTTTATTATAGCTTTAGATGGACCTAGCGGCTCAGGAAAAAGCACAATAGCAAATATTTTGGCTAAAAAATTAAAAATTTCATATTTAAATACAGGTTCAATGTATAGGGCTGTAACCTTATTTTTTTTAGAAAATAATATAGAAAAATCTGATAAGATTGATATAGATTTGCTTAGAAAAATTAATATCGACATAAAAGGTGACAGGGTATTTTTAAATGAAAAAGATGTAAGCGATAAAATTAGAAATAAGGAAGTAACTGAAAATGTATCATGGGTATCTTCTATTTTCTTAGTTAGAAAATATTTAGTAGATATGCAAAGAAAAATTTCTCAAAATAAATCAATTATTCTTGATGGAAGAGATATTGGCACAGTTGTTTTTCCTAATGCAAAGTACAAATTTTTTCTAGTAGCATCAAGTGAAGTTAGGGCAAAAAGACGATATGAGCAAAATGAAATTGATAAACCTTTAGAAGAAATTCAAAAAGATATAGAAAAAAGAGATTACTTAGATTCACACAGGGAAATTTCTCCATTAAAAAAAGCAGAAGATGCCATAGAAATAGATTCTTCAAATTTAACAATTGATGAAACTATTGAAGAAATTATAAATAAAATGGACAAAGAAGATGTTTTATAGATTTATATATTTAATATTAAGATTAATAGCAACACCTTTGTTTAGGATAAAAGTACACGGTTATGAAAATATTCCACAAGATAGAAAATTTATTGTTTGTGCAAATCACAAATCTTTTCTTGATCCGGTTTTTGTAGCAATGGCTTTAGATAGGCAGATTCATTTTATAGCAAAAAAAGAATTATTTGAAATACCAATTTTAAAAAATATATTAAAATCTTTAAATGCAATACCAGCTCAAAGAGATGGAAAAGATTTATCGGTTTTAAGAGATTCAATAAAATTAATAAAAACAGGAAAAATTTTAGGAATATTTCCTGAAGGAACAAGAGTTAAGGAAATAAAAAGAGAAAATATAAAAGATGGTGCAGGATATATTGCACTTAAATCAAAAACTGATATATTAACAATAGAAATTTTATCTTCTTATAAGCCATTTTGTAAAACAGATTTATACATAAAAAATCTTATACAAATTGAAGATTTTGAAAAATATAAATCAAAAGATGCAATGGAAAAAATTATGGATAAAACTTATGAGAAAATGTATGAAAATCACAAATTTTTAAGAAAGGTTTGAGATGAAAGTAATAGTTGCGAAAAATTCTGGCTTTTGTAATGGAGTTAGAAGAAGTGTTGACCTTGCAAATAAAGCAAGCGAAAAAAATATAAAAACATATACACTAGGGCCTTTGGTTCACAATCCAACGCAAGTTAAAATGCTTGAAAAAAAAGGCGTAAGTGTTGTAGATGAAAATGAAGTTTTAAAAATAAAAAATTCACAAATAGTAATAAGAAGTCATGGAGTAAGTGAAAATTTAAAAGAAAATCTTAAAAAAAATTCTAATGAAGTTGTTGATGCAACTTGCCCAGTTCTTTTAAATATTTACAAAAAAATAATTGAAAAAGAAAATGAAGGATACACCGTAGTAATTATTGGAGATAAAGAACATCCGGAAATAAAAGCTATGGCATCTTACGTAAATAATGGTATAATAATAAAAGATGAGACTGAAGCAAAAAATATTACAAATATGTCAAAACTTTATGTTGTTAGTCAAACAACAAACAGAATTGATTTTTTTGAGAATATTGCTCATGAGTTAGAGAAGACGAATGATGATGTAGTAATAGAAAATACAATCTGCAATGCTACAAGATTAAGGCAAGAAGCATGTAAGAGCCTATCAAAAGAAGTTGATTGTATGATTGTTGTTGGTGGTTTTAATAGTTCGAATACAAACAAGCTTTATCAAATAGCACAAAAGTATTGTGAAAATGTTCAAAGAATAGAAACTGTTAAAGATCTACCTTTGCAAAAGCTCTCAAATTTTAATATAATAGGGGTAATCGCTGGTGCGTCCACACCAGATCAGGTTATCGAGGAGGTAGTTAATAGGATGGATGATTTAACAAATGAAGAATTAATGAACAGCATTGAAGATAGTATGAAGAAAATATATCCTAGAGATGTTGTAAACGGAACAATTATTGATGTGAAAGATGATGAAGTTTTCGTAGACATTCAATATCGTGCAGATGGTATTGTAAAATTGGATGAAATGACTGAAGAACAAAGAGAAAATCCAAAAGATAATTTTGAAATCGGTCAAGAAGTAGAAGTTTATGTTATAAAACTTGATGATGGAGAAGGCAATGTTTCATTATCTACTAGAAGAGTAGAAGGAATGAAAAATTGGAAAAACCTTAGAGAAGCTTACGAAAATGACCAAACTGTTGAAGGTGATGTAACAGGAGCAAACAAAGGTGGTCTTACAGCTAGAGTTATGGGAATCAATGGATTTGTTCCTGCAAGCCAAATAGCTCCATATTTTGTTAAAAACTTCAAAAAATTTGTTGGAGAACATTGGGATCTTAAAATCATTTCAATAGATGAGAGAAAAAATCGTCTAGTTTTATCAAGAAAAGACATTGTTGAAGAAAAACTTGATGAACAATGGGATGAATTAGAAGAAGGACAAGTTATAACAGGAAAAGTTGCAAGACTTACAGATTTTGGTGCTTTCATTGAAATAGGAAGTCTTGATGGATTACTTCACGTATCTGATATAGCTTGGACAAGAGTAGAACATCCAAAGGATGTTTTAAATATCGGCGATGATATTGAAGTTAAAATTTTAAAATTAAACAAAGAAAAAAATAGAATTTCGCTTGGAAGAAAACAACTTCTTGAAAAACCATTTGCAGAATTTACAAATGAACATGAAGTTGGAGATGTTATAACAGGAAAAGTTGTAAATCTTTTAGACTTTGGTGCTTTCGTTGAAGTTAGCGAAGGAGTTGAAGGATTAATTCACGTTTCTGAAATTTCATGGGATCATGTTGAAAAACCATCAGATGAATTAAATGTTGGTGATGAAGTAGAAGTTAAAATTTTAAGCATTGACCCAGAAGAAGAAAAAATTGGTCTTTCAATTAAAGCTTTAAAAGAAGCCCCAGAAAGAATTGAAAGAAAACCAAGAAGAAATAACGAAGAAAATAAAAACAGATCTAATGCTAAAGCTAAAAGAAAAGCTGAAAAGAAAGAATCAAATAACGAATTTGGCGATAATGATTTAAATAATAACATTGGATTTGCTATAGAAGAAGTACTATCAGGTATAGAAATAGAAGACGAAGATTCTACTGAAGAATAATATCTGATAAATTACAATTATACAAAAAAGAGATGGTCTAGATCATCTCTTTTTTAGCTGTAAGGAGATATATGCAATTAAAAAATAATGAAAAATATAAGAATTATTTTGAAAATAAAAAATATAATATAACAACCTTTGGTTGTCAGATGAATGAACATGATTCTGAAAGAATTTCTTATATATTAGAAGATTTAGGTTATACAAAAACTGATGATAGAAATAATGCTGATTTTATTTTATTTAACACTTGTCTTGTAAGAGAGAATGCTGAATTAAAACTTTATGGTCAAGTATCAAGTTTAAAAAAATTAAAAGAAAAAAATCCTGAAAAAATTATAGCAGTATCAGGTTGTATGATGCAAACTAGCGTTGCTAGAGAAGTTATAGAGAAAAAACACAAAGAAGTTGATATAATTTTTGGAACTAAAAATATAAATTCTTTGCCAGATCTTTTATTTAAATATTTAGAAACAGGCGAAAGAGTAATTGATGTTTCAGAAGATAATGTAAAAGATGATTACGTAAATTATAATAGCAAAAATAATTTTCAAGCTTATGTAAATATAATGAGAGGCTGCGATAATTTCTGTTCATATTGTATAGTTCCTCAATCAAGGGGAAGAGAAGAAAGTAGAAGACCATCTCACATTATTGAAGAAATTGAAAATTTAGTTAAAAATGGCTATAAAGAAATCACACTTTTAGGACAAAATGTAAATTCTTATGGAAACAAATCAGACTTTAATGTAACTTTTCCAGAGCTTTTAGAAAAATGCGCAAAAATTGAAGGGGTTGAAAGATTAAGATTTACAACAAGTCATCCAAAAGACTTATCTGATGATTTAATTAGAGTTATTAAAGAAAATGATAATATATGTAATTATTTCCACCTTCCTATGCAATCAGGTTCTGACAAAGTTCTAAAAGATATGAATAGAAAATATAATAAAGAACAATATTTAGAAAAAGCTAGAAAATTAAAAGAAGAGATTCCTGGTATTGCAATTTCTACGGATATTATTGTAGGTTATCCTACTGAAACAGAAGAAGATTTTCAAGAAACTTTAGATGTTTGTAGAAAAGTAGGATTTGATACTGCTTTTACTTTTAAATATTCTCCAAGACCAAAAACAAAAGCTGCTAAATTGGATCCAATTGACGATAAAATTGTTCAAGATAGGTTTGATAGATTACTGGATACTCTTTATCCAATATTTAATGAAAAAAATAAAGAATATGTAGGTAAAGTTGTTGAAGTCTTGTTAGAATCTGAAAGTAAAAATAATAAAGATGTTTTGACTGGTAGAACAGATACTTTTAAACTTGTTCATGTAAAAGCAGATAAGAAATTAATAGGGCAAATTGTCAAGGTAAAAATAACAGATAACACTTCATTTACAATATCAGGAGAACTAGTCCAAGATTAAATATTAAGAAAGAAGGCACTATGAAAGCTTATGTAGTAAAAGCAAAAGCTAAACTTGGGAAATTGCCTAGTAAAGAAATTTGTAGAGATTTATTGTACGAAGACAGTTTGGAAAGAAAATTAGATATTATTAGAGCAAATAAAAGTGAAATACCTAATATTTACTCTAAAAAAGATGTGGAAATTTTTCTTTCCAATAGCTTATATGACGATTTAAATTCATTTTTGAAATTTCTTAAAGGAGAAGAGAAAAATTTCTTTATAAAATATATTTCAAAATTCGAACTACAATTAATTCAATTAATTGTTCAGGCAATTTTAAATGAGCATTTGAAAGACAGTTTAGATATTATAAAAAGAGAAAAATTTTCTCAAAACATAAATGTATCGAAAGACGATGATTTTCAAACTTTTGTAGAAAAATCTAAGTCAACTAGGTACTATAGAACTCTTTATCCATTTTTAAATGAAAATATGCAAAAAAATTCTATAATTTTTCTAATATCTAATTCATTAAATAAATTTTACTATAGAGACCTTTTAGAAGAAACTAAAAAACTTCCAAAAAATCTTGCTAAGGAGCTTAGAGAATTTATAGGTAGAGAAATTGATATTTTTAATATTGAAATGTTATTTAGATTAAAAAACTACTTTATTTTAAATGATTATGAAATATTTAATTATTTAATTGAAGGAGGCAAATACCTAAAAACAGAAGATTTAAAAAAATTATCAAAATTAAGTCTAGATAAAGTTAAGGAAAGAATATTAGGAAGTCCTTATAATTCATTATTTAATAATTCCTCTAATTTCTATAAAGCAAAGAAAGATTTATTGAGTGATAATTCAAAAAGATTAAATAATTCAAAATATGATTTGCTCAAATTAATTTATATAGTTGATATGATGGAAGTTTCTAATAAAAATATCATAAGTATGCTTGAATTTGATGAAACTTTTGATAAGGATGAAAAGAAGCATTATATAATAAAGAGGTGATAAAATGGCTGTTGAAAAAATGCACTTAGTTAATATAATGGCTAAACTTGAAAATTTAGATGATTTTCTAGAAGATTTAATTAACATTGATGAATTTGATCAAGTTGATGCCTTTAGGCAAGTACAAAACAGAGAGTTTTCTATAAAAGCTAGCGAAGAAAATATCGATAAAACAGAGGACTTTAATGAGCTAGATAGCTTTGAAAAAATAGATTCTACTTTTATAAAAAATCTTGAAGATATTAAAGAATTTTTGAATTTAGAAGATTCCGATAATGGGAAAAGAATTAATGATGAAAAACTTAAAAATTTGCTAAAAATGCTTGAAGATAATATAGAAAAGAAAAAGAATTTAGAAGAAAGAAACAAAAAACTTGAAGAATATATAAATAACTTACAAGCACTTGAAAACGAGGAAATTAATATAAATAAAATTACAAATTTAAATTATTTTAATTATAGATTGGGAGAAGTTAGTAAAGACGGTAGGTTTATATTAAAAAATAATTACGAATCTATACCATCATTAATTATTCATTTACAAAAAAATGATCCAAATATAAAAACTAATAAGGAAGCTTTGAAAAGTATTTATAGTATTGATGATGAAACGACAAAATTAAGAAATGATACTGATGTAATACTAAAAAATGAAAAAGATAATGTTAATAAAGTTAGTCTTGAACTAAACAAAAATTATGATTCAAAAACTAAGGATGATTCCAATAAAATTTATGATGATATTTTAAAAGAAGCGGATTATAAGAAAAAAGAAATAGAAGAATTTTACGAAGAGCAAAAATTAGAAAGTAAAAAAGTTTTTAATGAAAAGAAAGATAAGTTAGTAAAAGAATTCTTTGAAAAGATTATTGACTAGAAGGCAGGTTTTATGAAATTATTGGAAAAATTAGGATTTAAAGATAAGAATGAAAATAATATAAACCAATCTATTGAAAGTGGGAATGAAGATTATCTTTTAGTTTATCCAAAAAGTGTTGAAGATGAAGTAAATAGAACAATTTCATCTTTGGGTTTTATTGATAAGGATATTCCAGAAAATAAAAGTTTAGAAGAAATAAAAAAAGAATACCAAGAAAATAAAATTAAGCTTAAAAAAATAAATGAAAATCTAGAAAAAATCAAAATTGATAATATAGATGAATTGAAAAACCTTCCAAAAACTATAGATTTTTATAAGAAGTCTTCTAAAATAAAAGATAAAATGTTAAAAGGTAGAAAGTATTTTTATCTTTCAGGTTGGGTACCAGAATCAAAATTACAAGTTGTAAAAGATTCTGTAGAAAAATATGAAGATAGTTTGGTAGATCAAAAAAAAATAGCCAGACAATAGCAAACCCACCAACTAAATTAAAAAATAATAAACTAACTAGGCCCTTTGAGTTTTTGGTTAATATGTATGGAGCACCAAACTACAATGAAATAGATCCGACAGGATTTTTCGCAATAACTTATATGCTTTTGTATGGAATGATGTTTGGGGATCTAGGACAAGGATTAATTTTCATCTTAGCTAGTTTTCTAGTAGAAAAGAAAAATAAAATATTTGGTCAATTAGTAAGAAGAATAGGATTTTCTGCTTGCTTTTTTGGCATAATGTATGGATCATTTTTTGGAATTGAAGATTTAATACCAACATTATTAATTAAACCATTTGATAATATTTTAAAAGTATTAGTTGCTTCAGTCGCCTTTGGAGTTATTCTAATTCTTATATCCTATATCTTAGGAATTTATAATAAACTTCACAAGCAAAAAGATTTAGAAGAAGGAGTTTTTGGAAAAGAAGGTATAGCAGGATTAATTATGATGATTTCATTTATTTTAATCATTTTAAATATTGTAAAAATTAATCCATTGCCAATGAAATTTTCAATAACTTTACTTGTATTATCAATTATATTGATGATATTTAAACAACCAATTTCTAGAAAAATATTAGGAATTAATCCAATATATGATCAATCTTCTGCTGATTATTATATAGAAAGTTCATTTTCTATAATTGAAGCTTTGCTTTCTGTATTTTCAAATCTTGTTTCTTTTACAAGAGTAGGTGCGTTTGCTATAAACCACGTAGGTTTATATATGGCTTTTGAAGTTATGAGTAAGCTTGTAGGCGGAGGAATTATAGGAATTATTATTTTAATATTTGGAAATATTTTAATAATAGGACTTGAAGGAATGATTGTATTTATTCAAGGTTTAAGATTAGAATTTTATGAAATGTTTAGTAAATATTACAAGGGAGATGGACAAAAATTTAGTCCAATAAGTAAATTATAAGGAGAAAATAATGATTTTAATTTCAATATTAGCATTAGCATGCGTTGTTATAACAATTTATTCAGGTTTGTACTTATTAAAAAATAATGAAGATAGCTCTAAAGAAAAAATAAGAAAAGCTTTAAAAATAAATTTATCTACATTTATTCCAATAATGGTTATGATTTTGGTTTTAGTTTTACCAAACGGTGTTAAAGCAGCTACAGCTGGAAGTGCTAGTGAAACAGCAAGCGGCTTGAAATATATTGGGGCAGCCTTATCAACAGGTCTTGCAACAATAGGAACAGGATATGCAGTTGGTCAAGTAGGCTCAGCAGCTCTTGGAGCAATTTCAGAAGATGCATCAATTCTTGGAAGAACAATAATTTTCGTAGGACTTGCTGAAGGTATTGCAATCTTTGGTGTAATTATTTCTATAATGATTTTATTTGCTTAAAATGAAAGCAAAAGTAATTACAAATGACTTATCTTTTCTTCTTGGCTTTAGGCTTGGAGGAATTGATGGTTTGATTTTAGAAAATGAAGAAGAAATATCTTATAATTTTAAAGATTTTACAAAAGAAAAAGACTTAGCTTTAATTATATTTTCAAAATATTGCTATGAGAAAATAAAAGATGAGGTAGAAAATTATAGGGTAGAAAATGCTACTCCTTTAGTAGTAGTTTTAGATTAGTAAAGGAGACTTAAATGCTAGATTTAAGTGCAAAAATTTCAAGCTTTAGGAAGATGGTTTGGTCAAATGAAAAAAGAAAAAGCGAAAAAGAATTATATGATTCAACAGACTTTTCTTCAAAAACTTTAAATGAAATTAAGGATAATTTAGATAAAAATTATAAGCTTTATATAGAAAAAAGAAAAGAATTTGCCAATGCAAGAAAAAATGAAAAAATTGCAAATATTTCTCAAAATAAAAAAACTTCATATAACAAATTCAAAGAATCTTTGCTTGATGAATTAATTGAAGAAATTAAAGATGAATTAAAAAATTATTCAAATAGTAATGAATATAAGAAAAAACTTGCAATAAAGGCAAATGAAATATATAAGAATTTATCAGAAAATGATAAAGATTTGATTTTATGTGTAAAAAAATCTGACCAAGAATTATTTGATTTTAAAACAGAAGAAATGGATGATTCGAAAATAGGAGGCTTTATTATAAAAAATAAAGATTTAACTTATCAATATGATTATTCCTTAGAAAAGAAATTAGATAATTATAAATATGAAATAGGAAGCAAATTTTATAAAATAATTTCTGATGAATTTGAAAAAGAAATGGAGGATAAGGATGACTCCAACAATTAAATCTATAAATGGTCCTGTAATAAAGGCAAGAAATGCGTCAGATTTAAAAATAAGAGAGATGGTAACTGTAGGTAAACTTAAACTTATTGGAGAAGTTGTTTCGATAGATGGGGATTATGCAATAATTCAAGTTTATGAAGATACTTCAGGTTTAAAAATAAATGACGAAATAATAAAAACAAATAGACCCTTATCAGTAAGACTTGGCCCTGGGATGATTGGAAATATGTTTGATGGAATCCAAAGACCGCTAGATAAAATTGCTTTAAATCATGGCTCTTTTATTCCATCAGGACTTGGACTTTCAAATCTTGATGAAAAGAAAAAATGGGATGTAAAAATCAAAGTAAAAGTTGGCGATAAAATAAAAAAAGGTCAAATATATGCAACTATTGATGAAAGTCCAATAATTGAACATAGGCTAATGTCAAATTTTGATGGAGAAGTCCTAGAAGTTTTAGATGATGGAAAATATTGTATTGAAGATACAATTGTAAAAGTTAAAACTAAAGAAAAAATTGAAGATTTAAAATTGTATCAATATTGGCCTGTAAGAGTTCAAAGACCGATTAAAAGAAATAAACCTTTAAGTGAACTTTTACTTACTGGTCAAAGAGTTTTGGATATATTTTTTCCTGTTGCAAAGGGAGGAACAGTTGCAATTCCTGGAGGATTTGGAACAGGAAAGACTATGCTTCAACACCAATTAGCTCAATATTCTAATGCAGATATAATTATTTATATTGGTTGTGGAGAACGTGGTAACGAAATGACTCAAGTTCTCGAAGATTTTCCTAATCTTATTGATCCTAATACAGGCAGAGGATTAATGGAGCGAACAATTCTTATTGCAAATACTTCAAATATGCCTGTAGCTGCAAGAGAGGCGAGTATTTACACAGGAATAACTATGGCTGAATATTTTAGAGATATGGGCTATGATGTTGCTTTGATGGCAGATTCTACATCAAGATGGGCAGAAGCTTTAAGAGAAATTTCTGCAAGACTTGAAGAAATTCCAGCGGAGGAAGGATACCCAGCTTATCTTGGCTCACGACTTTCACAATTTTATGAAAGAGCAGGCGATTTTATAAATTTAAATGGAAGTCATGGTTCTGTTACTCTTATTGGAGCAGTTTCTCCAACAGGTGGAGATTTTTCTGAGCCCGTAACAGAAAACACTAGAAGAAGTGTAAATGTATTTTTGGGACTTGATAAAAATCTTGCTTATTCAAGACATTATCCTGCTATAAATTGGTTAAATTCATATTCAAATTACCTAAATCAAATGGCAAATTATTATGAAAATATTAGTGGGGAAGATATAGTTTCTTTAAGAAATAAAATGATGGAAATTTTAACTGAGGAAGACAAATTGCAATCAATAGTAATGCTGGTAGGAAAAGATTCCCTATCAGATAAGCAAAAAAATCTTTTGGATGTAGCAAGTATGATTAAAATTGCTTTTCTTCAACAAAATGCCTTTAATGATACCGATAAATATGTTCCATTAAATAAGCAAATTCAAATGCTAAAAGTTATAGAAAATTATTATAATATTTCAAAAAATTTAATCGAAGAAGGAATATCTTATAAAAATATTTACGATAAAACATTAATAGCCAAAATTAATTCAATGAAATATGATATTAAAAATGATGAAATTGAAAAATTTGCATCACTAAATAACAATATTCAATCATATTTTCAAAGTGTGAAAGAAGGTAATAAATGAAAAAGCAATATACAAAAATCAAAAAAATTGAGGCCTCAATTATTGAACTTGATAAGGTAGAAGATATTGCTTACAATGCTGTGGTAAAAGTAAACACTTTGGGAGAAAATTTTATTGGTCAAGTTGTAAAAATTGATGATGATACAGTTACAGTAGAAGTTTTTGGAAATACACAAGATTTTTCCTTAAATGATATTGTTGTAGAATTTGAGGAAAAACCTTTAGAAATTCCTTTAAACGAATCTATTTTGGGAAGAATTTTTAATGGGATTGCAAGACCAATTGATGATGGTGGAGAAATTTATTCTGATAAATTTTATTCGGTTGAAGGAAATCCTCTAAATCCTGTTTCTAGAGAATATCCAAGAAATTTTATCCAAACAGGAATTTCATCAATAGATATTCTTACGACATTAATTCGTGGACAAAAACTTCCAATTTTTTCTGGATCAGGAATGCCACACAACGAAATCGCAGCCCAAATTGTAAGGCAAGCAAAATTAAAAACTGAAGAGGATTTTTGTTTTGTTTTTGCAGCTATGGGAATTAAAAAAGATGAAGCTATGTTTTTTGAAGATGCTTTTACCAAAGCAGGAGTTAAAGATAAGGTAGTAATGTATGAAAATTTGGCAGATGATCCAATTATGGAAAGATTAATTACACCAAAATGTGCCCTTACAGCTGCTGAATATTTGGCTTTTGAAAAAAATAAACACGTTTTGGTAATAATTACAGACATTACATCTTATGCAGAAGCTCTTCGTGAAGTTTCTTCAATTAGACAAGAAGTCCCTTCTCGTAAAGGCTATCCTGGATATTTATATTCAGATCTTGCAAGTTTATATGAAAGAGCTGGTATGATTGATGGAGTTAATGGTTCTGTAACTTTAATTCCAATTTTAACAATGCCAAATGATGATATTACTCATCCAATCCCAGATTTAACGGGATATATTACAGAAGGACAAATTGTAATTGATAGAAGCTTAGATCAAAAAGGAATTTATCCTCCAATAAATATTCTTCCTTCTTTATCAAGACTTATGAAAGATGGAATTGGAGAAGGCTTTACAAGAAGTGATCATGATGATTTGATGAATCAGCTTTACGAATCTTATTCAAAAGTTCAAGAAATTAGAAATATTTCTCAAATAGTTGGAGAAGATGACTTATCAGATTTGGATAAAAAATATTTGGATTTTGGTAAAAATTTTGAAAATAGATTTTTAAGCCAAGATTCTTATGAAAATAGGAGTTTGGAAGATTCTTTGGATTTGGGATGGGATATTTTAAAAATTTTACCAATTGAAGAAATTCACAGGGTAAGCAAGGAAAATAAGGAAAAATATTTGGGAGCTAAATATGACTGAAACAAAATTTGCCCCAACTAAGGCAAATTTGATGAAGGCAAAAAATCAATTAAGCCTAATCAATGAAGGTTATGATATTCTTGATAAAAAAAGAAAAGCTTTGATAGGTCAATATAATGCAAAAATAAATCAAAGAAATGAATTGAATAAAATTGTTAATTCTTGCATTAAAGATGTTAAAAAAAATATAAAAAAAGCAATTGTAACAACTGGGGAAGATAGGTTAAAATCGATAGCCTTATCAGTTCCCCTAGATGAATCCATTACTTTGAAAGAAAAAAAGTTTATGCAAACAAAAATTTTTGAAATTGATTTTGATTCGAAAAAATTGGACTTATCGTATTCATTAAATTTGACTAATTCTTTATTTGATGAGGCTCTTTTGTCATTGAATGATTTAAAAGAGAAAGTATATAAACTTGCAGAGCTTGATACAACTATTAAAAATTTGGATACAGAAATAAAAAAACATCCAAAAAAGTAAATTCATTAGAAAAAGTTCAAATTCCAAATTATAAGGCTATAATTAAATCAATTTCTAGCCAAATTGAAGAGAGAGAAAGAGAAGAATTTTCTAAAACAAAAATGATTAAAGACAAAAAAATTAATAAGTAAAAGATAGGTGCTTATGTCATCTATCTTTTTTTATTGGGTATATTTCTAATAGAGTGATTAGGAGGGGTTATGGAAGATATAAAAAATGAAGTTAAAAAAGCTTGTTTGGAAATTCTTGAAAAATCTAAGGCAAAAGCGGGAGATGTTTTTATTCTAGGTGGATCATCTTCTGAAATTTTGGGATATAAAATTGGTTCACATTCGAGTGTAGAAGTTGGAGAGGAAGTTATTAAAACTTTACTTGAAATTTTAAATGAGAAAAAAATTTATCTTGGTGTTGGTGGATGTGAACATATAAATAGGGCGATTGTTGTTGAAAGAGAGCTTGCTTTTAGGGATAGATATGAAATTGTATCTGTCATTCCTCAAATACACGCAGGAGGTTCTTTTGCAACTGCTGCTTATAAATATTTTAAAGATCCTGTTGTAATTGAACATATAAGTGGAGATATTGGTATGGATATTGGAGATGCAAATATAGGGATGCATATAAAATTTGTCCAAGTTCCTCTTAGATTAGAAATTAAAAATATTGGAAATGCTCATTTGACTGCTTTAAAATCTAGACCAAAATTAATTGGTGGAATTAGGGCAAGATACGAATAAAAAAATCCTTGCAAATTAATTTTTGCAA
>NZ_HE978531.1:294786-498070 GCF_000311745.1 Anaerococcus obesiensis ph10
ATTAATTTTTGCAAGGATTTTTTTATTTATTCTCAGATAAATTTATATTTTTATTAGGTGTATTTTTAAATTTTATAGTTTCGTAATAACTTGTATCTTCAATATCATAGGATGATTTTTGCATTGATGCTGATAGGGCAAGTCCTATATTTATAAAACAAATTAGTAAGAATGTTCCACCTGATGAAAAAAATGGGAGGGGAATTCCTGTTACAGGCATAAGTCCTATAGTCATTGCCACATTTTCAAAAATATGGACAAAAAACATTGCACAGATACCAGCAACCATTAAAGAAATAAAGTAGTTTTTTGAATTTTTGCTTATTGTTAAAAGTCTATAAATCATAATTACAAAAGCAATTAACATTAGTATAGCTCCAATAAATCCTAATTCTTCTGCAAGAACTGAGAATATAAAATCACTTTCTTTTTCTGGAATATAACCATATTGTGCTTGAGTTCCTTGCATAAATCCTCTACCAGATAACATTCCTGAAGCAATAGCTATTAAACCTTGTTGTTGTTGCCATCCACTTCCTGATGTATCCCTTGATGGGTCTAAAAAATCGTGAATTCTATCAGCCTTATAGCCTTCTAGATTTAATAATAAAAACAAAGCTCCCAAAACTGCCACAGCTAAAAGTCCAACAATCCATTTCCAAGAAAGACCTGCCAAAAAAAGCATTACAGCTATAAAGAAAATATAAACCATAGCTGTACCAAAATCTGGTTGCAACAAAATAAAAACTATTGGCAAAAATGCAAAAATTAAAGTTTTTATCAATCTTGATGGATTGTTAATTTCGTCCTTATATTTTTCTAAATATGCTGCTAAGGCAAAAATAATTCCTATTTTTGTAATTTCTGATGGTTGGATTTGAACAGGTCCAATAATTAGCCAAGAATTTGAACCCCATCTTTCAGCACCTTGTCCTAAAAAAATAGTTAAAATCAAAAGCAATAGAGAAACTCCATAAACTGGGTAAGCTGCTTTTTTTAAAACATCTAGATCCATTGTGCAAATAAGTATTATAAAAGAAAATCCTAAAATACTAGCAATAATTTGGCTTTTAATTTCTGAAAAATTTCCAGAAAAAGCAGAATAAAGGACAAATAGTCCATATATACTCAAAAAAGTTGTGCTCAAAAACAAAAGCCAATCAAATTTTTTGAATTCTTTTTTCTTTATATTAAACATTTAATCACTCCAATTCAAAAATAATTATATAATAGACAGAAAATTTCTTCAATTAATATTTTTATATTTAAGGGTATAATGATAAAACGATAAAGAGGTGATAATTATTTTAAACAAAAGTGAAATTAATGAAGTTGTTGATAGATTAGATCAAATGTATCCAAATTTAGATAAAAGTTTTTTAGATTTTACAACGCCATTTGAGCTTTTAATTGCAACAATTTTGTCTGCCCAATGTACAGATGTTAGGGTAAATAAAGTTACAAGCAATATGTTTAAATTCGCAAATACTCCAGAAGATTTTTCTAATATGGATATAAAAGAAATTGAATCTTATATAAAAACTTGTGGTTTATATAAAAATAAGGCAAAAAATATAAAAAATGCCTCAATAATGCTTATTAGAGAATTTGATGGAAAAGTTCCAAATAATATGAAAGATTTAACAAAACTTCCAGGCGTTGGAAGAAAAACTGCCAATGTTGTAATGAGCAATGCTTTTGGCATTGATGCAATAGCAGTAGATACTCATGTTCAAAGAGTTTCAAATAGAATTGGACTTGCAGCTAGCAAAGATGTTTTGAATACAGAAAAAGATTTAAGAAAAAATTTGCCAAAAGAAAAATGGTCAAAACTTCATCACCAAATAATTGCTCATGGAAGAAAAATTTGTAAGGCAAGAAATCCCTTATGTGAAGAATGTGATTTAAGAGATTTATGCGAAGATTATAAGGAGAGAAGATGATAAAATTATTTGCAATGGACTTGGATGGAACAAGTCTTGACAATAATTCAATTTTAAGAAAAGAAACAATAGATGCCCTAAAAAAATTAGATGAAAATGGAATTAAATTTGTATTTACATCAGGCAGAGCTATGCCTTCAGTTAGATATTTAATGTCTTTAACAGGCATTGATAATCCATTTGTTACAAACAATGGAGCACTTGCTATGATAAATAAAGAAAAACCAATATACACAAAAGGAATTGAAGATAAAAAAATCAAAGAGCTTATAAATTTTAGCGAAAACTATGAGCTTTCCTATCAATTTTATGACGTAGATACATACTATTCAAACAGAATTAGACCAGAAAGATTTAATCATTTGAAAAAAGATAGTCAGTACGGAATGAATTATCAAGTGAATTTTTCATTTTCAACAAATCCATTAAAAGAATTAAATAATAGAAAAAATACCGCCTTAAAATTTCAAATTTTTCCAGATGTAGAAAAAAAAGAAGAAAAGATTATGGTTTTAGAAAAAGTTAAAGAGTTAGACCTTTATGCTACAAGCTCAAATGATAAAGTTATTGAGATTATGGAAAAAGATGTAAACAAGTTTAATGGAATAAGTGAGATAGGAAGTTTTCTGGGTATAAATAAAAATGAGATTGCAGCAATTGGAGATCAAGATAATGACATTCCTATGTTAGAAAATTCAATACTATCATTTGCTATGGGAAATTCTATTGAAAAGGTAAAGGAAGTTTGCGACTATACTGTTTCAACAAATGAAAATTTTGGCTTAGTTGAGGCAATAAATATAGTATTGGAGAAAAATTCCCATGTTTAATATAGTTTTAATTTCACCAGAACATCCTGGAAATGTAGGAAATATTTCAAGAACCTGTGTATTAACCGAATCAAGACTCCATTTAATAAGACCATTTAAATTTGATTTTTCAGATAAAAGTTTAAAAAAAGCAGGCATTGATTATTGGGATAAACTTGATTTAGTAGTTCACGACTCAATGGAAGAATTTTTGGAATATATAAAAGGGAAAAATATTTATCTTATTGAAACTGGTAGTGATAAAAATTATGCAGATATTTCTTACAAAGATGGAGATTATTTGATTTTTGGCAGGGAAAAAGAAGGAATTGATAAAAAAATAATAGAAAAATTTAAAGATAGGGTTTATACAATTCCAATGACAAAAAATATGGATAGGTCACTTAATTTAGCCAATTCAGTTGCAATAGTTTTATATGAAGGTCTTAGGCAAAATAATTTTTTAATTAATAGAGGTGATTAAATGTTTGATGTAATTATTATAGGAGCAGGCCCTGCGGGACTTACAGCAGGTCTTTATGCAGGAAGAGCAAAATTAAAAACATTAATTTTAGAAAAAGATATAGCAGGTGGACAAATTGCTACAACAGAACATGTAGAAAATTATCCAGGATCAATGAAAGATGCTGGTGGACTTGCCCTATCTGATAGAATGGAAGAACAAGCCAAACAGTTTTGCGATATAAAATATCAAGAAGTAACAAAAGTAGAACTTTTGGGCGATGTTAAAAAAGTTTATACAAAAGATGAAGTTTATGAAACGAAAGTTGTAATCCTTTCAACAGGAGCAAGCCATAGAAAATTAAATGTAAAAGGCGAAAAAGAATTTGCAAATCTTGGAGTTTCATATTGTTCAACTTGTGATGGTCCATTTTATCAAGGACTAGATATTTATGTAGTAGGTGGTGGAGAAGCTGCCCTTGAAGAAGCTTTGTACCTTACAAAATTTGGAAAAAGTGTAACAATAATTCACAGAAGAGAAGGACTTAGAGCAAGTCAAACTGTTATTGATAGATGCAAAGATAATGAAAAAATTTCTTTCTTATTAAATTATACAGTTGAAGAAATAAAAGGAGATAGCGAAGTAAAAGAATTAGTTTTGAAAAATACACAAACTAATGAATTAAAAACAATAAAAAATGACGACGATAGTCCAATTGGAGTTTTTGTATATATAGGAAATGTTCCACAAACAGATTTGTTTAAAGACCAAGTTGAATTAGAAAATGGATATATTCCAACAGATGAGGATATGAAAACAAATGTTAAAGGAGTATTTGCTGTAGGAGACACTAGAGTCAAAAAAATTAGGCAAATGGTAACAGCTGCAAGTGATGGATGTATTGCTAGCGAAATGGCAAATAAGTATATTGAAAATGGTAATTGGTAGAACTAACTTGACAAAAAAACGTCAATTAGTAAAATAATTATTGTAAAACACATTGAAAAAGCACTTAGGAGGAAATAATGACAACAAAAGTAGCTATTAATGGATTTGGAAGAATAGGACGTCTTACACTAAGAAGAATTTCTGAAGTAGAAGAAAATATTGAAGTAGTAGCAATCAATGACCTTATTGATAAAAAAGGTTTATTATATGCATTTAAATATGATACTGCTCAAGGAAGATTTAACGGAGATGCTGAACTAACAGATGATGGATTTAAAATCAATGGCAAAGATATCAAAGTTTTTGCTGAAAGAAATCCAGAAGATTTACCTTGGAAAGAATTAGGTGTTGATATAGTGCTTGAATGTACAGGATTCTTTACAGAAAAAGAAAAAGCAGAAGCACACATAAAAGCTGGAGCTAAAAAAGTTCTTATTTCTGCACCAGGAAAAGGAGATTTAAAAACAATAGTATTTGGAGTAAATCATGAAATACTTGATGGATCTGAAACTGTAGTTTCTGGAGCAAGTTGTACAACAAACTGCTTAGCACCAATGGTTAACGTTCTAAAAAATGAATTTGGATTTGTTTCAGGACAAATGTCAACAATCCATGCTTATACAGCTACACAAGCTATTCAAGATACACCAGCTTCTAAAAAAGACTTAAGAGGTGGTAGAGCTGCAGCACAAAATACAATTCCTGCATCAACAGGAGCTGCAAAAGCTGTAGGAAAAGTACTTCCAGAAGTAGAAGGAAAAATTGACGGTTCTGCATTGAGAGTTCCAACAATTACAGGATCTATTACAGAACTATACTCAGTATTAGAAAAGAAAGTTACAGTAGAAGAAGTTAATGCAGCAATGAAAAAATACTCATCAGATGCATTTGCTTACACAGAAGATGATATTGTATCAAGCGATATAATAGGTTATCCAGCAGGTTCAATATTTGATTCTCAACTTACAAAAATAGTTGAAGGAACAGATGGAACTCAAGTTGTTAAAACTGTTGCATGGTATGACAATGAAATGGGATACGTATCTAACCTAGTTAGAACACTTGATTACTTAGCAAATCTTTAAGAGTTAGACAGGCGAGATATTATTCTCGCCTTTTTTAGAGGAGAATTATGAATAAAAAAACTGTAAAAGACTTAAATGTTGAAGGTAAAAAAGTTTTGGTAAGAGTAGACTTTAACGTTCCTTTATCAAAAGACGGAAATCATACAATTTCTGATGATACAAGAATAAAAGCTGCCCTTCCAACAATTGACTACCTATTAGAAAATAATGCAAAAGTTATTTTGATGAGCCATTTGGGAAGACCAAAAGGAGAAGCAAATCCAGAATTTTCATTAAAACCAGTAGCAGAGTGGTTAGAAAATCACTATGGAGAAAAATTCCACTTTTTACCATCAGATGTAGTAGTTGATGAAAAAGTAAAAGAGGAAGTAGAAAAGCTTGAAAATGGAAATCTTGCTTTGCTTGAAAATACAAGATATGTAAAAGGCGAAACAAAAAATGACCCAGAATTTGCAAAAGAATTATCATCACTTGCTGATTTGTTTGTAAATGATGCTTTTGGAACAAGCCACAGAGCTCACGCTTCTAATGTTGGTGTAGCAAGTAATCTTGAAAGTGCTGTAGGATTTTTAATTCAAAAAGAAATTGAAATAATGGGCAAAGCT
This sequence comes from Anaerococcus obesiensis ph10, assembly GCF_000311745.1. GTDB lineage: Bacteria > Bacillota > Clostridia > Tissierellales > Peptoniphilaceae > Anaerococcus > Anaerococcus vaginalis. Next base: position 300,640 of record NZ_HE978531.1, read on the forward strand.
TTGGAAAATCCAGAAAAACCATTCGTTTCAATCCTAGGTGGAGCAAAAGTTTCAGATAAAATTGGCGTAATAGAAAATTTAATTTCAAAAGTTGATTATATTTTAATCGGCGGAGGAATGGCTTATACTTTCTTAAAAGCGCAAGGAAAAGAAATAGGAAAATCACTTCTTGAAGAAGACAAGATGGATTTGTCTTTAGAATTAATTAAAAAAGCTGAAGCAAATAATGTAAAAATACTTTTACCAAAAGATGTAGTTATTGCTGATGAAATAAAAGAAGATGCTGAAACTGAAATAGTTGATATTGATAATATCCCACAAGATAAAGAAGCTTTAGATATTGGACCAAAAACTGCAAAAGAATATGCTGATATTATAAAGAAAGCAAAAACAGTTGTATGGAATGGACCTATGGGAGTATTTGAAGTAAAAGTATTTGCTAATGGAACTAATGAAGTAGCAAAAGCCTTGGCAGATTCTTCTGCAACAACAATAGTAGGTGGTGGAGATAGTGCACTTGCTATAGAAGAAGCAGGATATAAGGATAAAATTACTCACGTATCAACAGGTGGTGGAGCAAGTCTAGAATTTTTAGAAGGAAAAACTCTACCAGGAATTGATTGTATAGATGAAAAATAAGGAGTAGATATGCGTACACCTGTAATAGTAGGAAATTGGAAAATGAATATGACTCCTAGCGAAGCTAAATCTTTGCTAGAAGAATTAGTAGAACTTGACCTTGATGAAAGCGTAGAAAAAGGTGTTTGTGTACCAGCGATTGACCTTTTACTTGCAAGTGAGATTTTAAAAGATTCAGATATAAAATTTGGTGCTCAAAACATGTACTTTGAAGAAAGTGGAGCTTATACTGGAGAAATTTCTCCAAAAATGTTAAATGACATAAAAGCTGATTACGTAATTTTGGGACACTCTGAAAGACGTGAATATTTTAATGAAGACGATGAACTAATCAACAAAAAAGTCCTTTCAGCACTTGATCATGATATAGTTCCAATTCTTTGTGTTGGCGAAACTTTAGAAGAAAGAGAAGCTAATAAACAAGAAGAAAAAGTTAAAGAACAACTTGAAAAAGATCTTAAAGGAATTGAAGGTAAAGATATAACAAAAGTTATTATTGCTTACGAACCAATCTGGGCTATAGGAACTGGCAAGACTGCATCTGCAGAAGATGCTGATGACATGTGTGCTTTTATTAGAAATTATATAAAAGAAGCATTCTGTGAAGATTGTGCTGGAAAAATTAGAATTCAATATGGTGGTTCAATGAAACCAGCTAATGTTAAAGAATTATTAGCAAAAGAAAATATTGACGGTGGACTAATAGGTGGAGCAAGCCTTAAAGCAAATGACTTTGAACAATTAATTAATCACAAAAAATAAAAATATAAGGAGAATAAGATGAGCTTAATTTCAAGCGTATATGCTAGACAAATATTAGATTCAAGAGGAAATCCAACTGTAGAAGTTGAAGTAGTAACAGAAGAAGGTGGTTTCGGTAGAGCAAGCGTACCATCAGGCGCATCAACAGGTGAATGGGAAGCAGTTGAACTAAGAGATGGCGATAAAGATTATTATTTAGGAAAATCTGTTCTTAAAGCTGTTAATAATGTAAATGAAATCATAGCTGAAGAATTAGAATTTACTTATGATGTTTCTGATCAAATCGGAATAGATAAAGCAATGATTGAACTTGATGGAACAGAAAATAAAGGAAAATTAGGTGCAAATGCAATTCTTGGAGTTTCTCTTGCAGTAGCAAAAGCTGCAGCAGATGAACAAGGTGTTTCTCTATATAATTATATTGGAGGAGCTAATGCAAAGCTTCTTCCTACACCAATGATGAATATTTTAAATGGTGGAGAACACGCTGATAACTCTGTAGATATTCAAGAATTTATGATTTTCCCACTAGGAGCTGAAAGTTTTTCACATGCTTTACAAATGGGCGCAGAAGTATTCCACAGCCTTAAAAAAGTTCTTTCAAACAAAGGCTACAATACAGCTGTAGGTGATGAAGGTGGATTTGCTCCAAACTTAAAATCAAATGAAGAAGCTCTAGAAATTATCTGTGAAGCTATAAAAGAAGCAGGCTATGAACCAGGAAAAGATGTTTATATAGCTATGGACTGTGCATCAAGTGAATTTTACAACAAAGAAGATGGAAAATATCATTTAGATGGAGAAGGCACAGTTAAAACAGAAGATGAAATGATTGATTGGTTAGAAGAATTAGTAGGAAAATATCCAATTATTTCAATCGAAGATGGACTTGATGAAAATGACTGGGAAGGATGGGCAAAACTTACAAAAAGACTTGGAAATAAAGTTCAATTAGTAGGGGATGACCTATTCGTAACAAATACTAAAAAACTTGAAAAAGGAATTAAAGAAGGCGTTGCTAACTCTATCCTTATCAAAGTAAACCAAATAGGTTCTTTAACTGAAACATTAAATGCTATTGAAATGGCAAAAGAAGCAGGATATACTGCAGTTGTTTCTCACAGATCAGGAGAAACTGAAGATACAACAATTTCAGACTTAGTTGTAGCTGTTAATGCTGGACAAATTAAAACTGGAGCTCCATCAAGAACTGATAGAGTTGCAAAATATAATCAACTTCTAAGAATTGAAGATGAATTATTTGATACAGCTAAGTTTAAAGGACTTAAAGCATTCTATAATATTAATAAATAATATTATTATTTAATAAATAGAGGGGTAAAATAATAGAAAGCCCCTCTTTTTATTGTAAAATTTATATAATTGTGATATTATAAAATAGTATGAAAACGGAGGTGTCAGATGACAACAGTATTATCAGTATTATTGATGATAGCTTCTGTAATTTTGGTTATAGCAGTAACCTTACAAGAACCAAAAACTGATGGGCTTGGAACCTTAGCTGGTCAAGAAACAAATGTATTTGGTAGAAGCGCTCATAAATCAAAAAACGAAATGTTAGATAAGGTTGTAATTTTTGCAGGTGTTGTCTTATTTTTATTAAGTACAATACTTCTTGCAATAAACTAAGGGGTTTAGTAAAGATTTTTAATTTGTAAGGCAAGTTAAGAAGGCTTTCACTAGCCTCTTTTTTAATAGGAGAAAATATGAATTTTAAAGATTTAATTATAAATATAGTAAACGATAAAAATTACAAGCCAATGACTATTGATGAGATGTTAAGATATTTGGATTGTGATAAGTATATAAAAAAAGATGTAAAAAAAATTATTAAAAAACTTGCTAAAGAAAATGAAATCAAAATAAGCTCAAAAAATAAAATTCATCCATTAAGTAATGATGATAAATCACTTATGGGAGAAATTTCACTCGCTCAAGGTGGATATGGATTTTTTATTTCTGATAATAATGAATATATGGATGTTTTTATTTCTCAAAATAATTTAAATTCAGCAAATGACAAAGATAGGGTTAAAATTGAAATTATAAAAGAAAAAGAATATGGGAAAAATGCTGAAGGAAAAGTAGTAGAAATTCTTCAAAGAAATACAAATCAAATTGTTGGACTTTATAAAAAAAATAAGGGATTTGGATTTGTAATAAGCGATAGAGATAACTTATCTTCAGATATTTATATTGATGAAAAATTTTCAAAAAAAGCAAAAAATAATGACAAGGTAGTTTGTGAAATTATAAAATATCCAAAAAATGGCTCTCCAGAAGGAAAAATTGTAGAAGTTTTAGGAAATAAAAATGATTTTAATGTTGATGTTTTATCAATAATAAGATCTTACGGATTAAAAGATAATTTTTCAAAAAAAACAAAAAAAGAAGCTGTTTTTATTGAAAAAGAAATAGATATTTCAAAACAAAAAGATAGAAAAGATTTAAGGGATTTATTTACAGTTACGATTGATGGTAGGGATTCTAAAGATTTTGATGATGCAATATCTATAGAAAAAGATGAAGAAGATTTTATTTTATATGTTCATATTGCAGATGTAAGCCATTATGTAAAAGAAAATAGTGAAATTGATAAGGAAGCTTATCAAAGAGGAAATTCAACTTATTTATACAATATAGTTTTGCCTATGCTACCAGAGGAATTATCTAATGGAATATGTTCTTTAAATCCAAATGAAAATAGACTTGCTTTAAGTTTAAAAATGAGAATTAACAAATCAGGTAAAGTTGTTGATTATAAAATATATAAGTCTATGATCAAATCTAACTATAGGTTAGTCTACGATGATGTAAATGATTATTTGGATAATAAAGACAAAGTTTATGATGATGAAATTTTGATAGAAAAATTAGAATTATTTGACAAATTATACAAAATTTTAAAAAATAAAAGAGAAAAAAGAGGAGCTATAGATTTTAATTTTACGGAAAGTCAAATTGATGTAAATGAAAAAGGAGATGTTTTAAATATTTCTATTTTTGAAAGAGGATCTGCAAATAAAATGATAGAGGAATTTATGTTAGTTTCAAATGAAACTATAGCTAGTTTATTTGCTTACATGGATTTTCCATCATTATATAGAATTCATGAAAAGCCAAAAGATGAAAAGGTAGAATCTTTCAAAAATATTTTAAACACATTAGGCTATAATATTAAGGGAAAAGAACTTCATCCAAAAGATTTCCAAGAAATTTTAAAAGAAGTTTCAGGAAAAGATGATGAAAGTCTTGTAAATATGTTAATGCTTAGGACAATGAGAAAAGCAAAATATGCAAATTATAGGGATATTCATTTTGGTTTAGCAACAAAATATTATACACATTTTACAGCTCCTATAAGAAGGTATCCTGATTTAATTGTTCATAGGCTTGTAAAAGATTTTGTTGATAATAAATTTGAAAATATAAGCCAATCATCATTAGAAAAACAATTAGCAAAAAATGCAGAACACTTATCAATTACAGAAAGAAATAGTGAAGAATGTGAAAGAGATGTAGAAGATTTATATAAGTGTAAATATATGAAAAAATATATTGGAGAGAAATTTCAAGGAATTATTTCAACGATTACAGATTTTGGGATTTTTATTGAACTTGAAAATACGGTTGAAGGATGTTTTATGTATAAATTTTCTGACGATCATTTTGAATATATTGAACAAAAGCTATCTTGTGTAAATAGAGATAATAATAAAAGATATAAAATTGGACAAAAAGTTTTGATTGAAGTTAAAAATGTAGATCTTGAAAAAAGAAATATAGATTTCGATTTGTTGGAGGAAGAATTTGAAAATTTTAGCTAATAATAAAAAAGCAAAACATGATTATTTTTTGGAAGAAAAATATGAGGCTGGAATTGAATTAAAGGGAAATGAAGTAAAAAGTATAAGAGAAGGAAAAGTTTCGATAAAGGAATCTCACGTTGGGGATTATAAGGGAGAATTATTTATTTATAATATGAATGTTACACCTTATGAACAATCCTACGAAAAAAATATTGATCCAATTAGAACTAGAAAGCTTTTGCTTCATAAAAAAGAAATTGATAAATTAATTGGAAAAGTTTCTCAAGCAGGTTATACTATGATTGTAAATAAAATTTACCTAAAAGATGGCTTGATCAAAGCGGAAATTGCTCTTGCAAAGGGTAAAAAAATCTATGATAAAAGAGAAACTATAAAGAAAAATGATGCTAAAAGAAAAATAGAAAGAGCACTCAAAAATTATTAATGATATGGCATATATAGAATTAAAAAATGTATACAAGTATTTTGAAGTTGGTAGAAATAAGATTGTTGCAAATGATAATATTAATTTAAGTATAGATGAAGGCGAGCTTGTTATAATTGTAGGAGCAAGTGGAGCAGGAAAGACTACACTTTTAAATTTAATTGGTGGAATGGATACTTTAAGTGATGGAGAAATAATTGTTGATAAGAAAAACCTATCAAAAATGAATGAAAAAGAATTGACTAAATATAGAAGAGATGACGTAGGTTTTGTTTTTCAATTTTATAATTTAATACCAAATCTTACAAGCATCGAAAATGTTGAGCTTGCTAGTGAAATCGCAAAAGATAATATGGATGCTGAAAAAGCCTTGGATGAGGTAGGACTTTCTCATAGAAAGAATTCTTTTCCTTCTCAACTTTCAGGTGGGGAACAACAAAGAGTAGCAATTGCAAGAGCAATTGCCAAAAACCCAAAACTTTTATTGTGCGATGAGCCAACAGGAGCTTTGGATTATAAAACTGGAAAATCAATTTTGAAATTATTGCAAGATACTGCAAAAAATTTAAACACTACTGTAATTATTATAACTCATAATGGTGCAATAAAAGATATAGCAGATAAGGTTTTTGAACTAAAAGATGGCACAATTGTAAATTCTTATGTCAATGAAAATCCGGAAAATGTTGAAAATATAGAGTGGTAAAATGAAAAAAAATAATTATTATAGGTCAATTTTTAGGGATATAAAACAAACCAAAGGCAAGATTTTTTCGATTTTTGTTATGATAATGCTTGCTTCTATGGTTGTTGTTGCCCTTTTTATGACTGGGCCTTCAATGCGAAAAACTCTAAATAAGACTTTAAATAAAAATAAACATCCAGATATAATTATTAAAGCAACTTATGGAATTAAAAACGAAGATAAGTTAATTATCGAAAAGGATGAGGATATTGATAAGCTTGCTTATAAAAAAAATTTGGATTTATATGCTAAAGATAAGCTTATTTCTGTAAAATCTTATGATAAAGATATTGAAAAATTAAATATAATAAAGGGAAGAAAAATCAAAAATGATGAAGAAATAATTTTAGATGAATTATTGAAAAAAAATTATAAACTAGGCGACTATATATATTTTAAGTCAATAGATGATGAAAAATTAGATGATTTACTAAAATATAAAAAATATAAGGTCGTAGGTTTTGCAAATTCTTCTGAATATTTGATGGATGAAGTAAGGGATGTTTCTTATAAGGGAAAAGAAATGGTTTTTTCTTTTGCCTATATAAACAAAGATAATTTTAAAACTGATGAGATTAGTGAAGTTGATATTAGTTATAAAAAAACAAAAAATATGGATAGATTTTCTGATGAATATAAATCTTATGTAAAAGAAAAAAGAGAAAATCTAAAAAAAGATTTAAAAAACAGACCTAGTCAAGTTTTAAAAAGAGTAAAAGCTGATGCTAATAAAAAACTTAATGAAAAAGAAAATGAACTATCTTCTAGTGAGAAAAAATTACAAGAACAAAAAGATAAACTTATAGATGCAAACGAAAAGTTGTTAGATGGTATAAATTCATACAACAAAGCAGAAGATGAATTTAAGGTTAAAATTAACGATGCCTATGAAAAGTTAGGTGCATCAAAAAAACAAATTGACCAAGGATTTTCTAAATTAAATAGTGGTAAAAAAAGCTACAATAAAAATTTTCTTTCTTTTAATGAACAAATGAAAAAAAATGAAGAAAAATTAAACGATTCAAAAGAGAAAATAGATAAGGCTTATGAAGAAATTGATAAAAATTATAATAAGATAAATTCGAGCAAGTCTTTAATCGAAAATTCTTTTTTAGAAAAAAAAGCTATGCTTAAAAATTTGGAAGATAAAAAAAATGAGGAAAATACAAATCTAACAAATTACAAATCTGAATTAAATGAAATAAATTCAAAAATAGAAAATTTAGAGAAAAAATTAGAAGTATTATCAAACTTGAGTGATAATGAAGAAAATAAAAAAGAAATTGAAAATATAAAAAAAGAATTACTTTCTTTAAATGAAAAAAAAGAAGATTTAAATATTAAAATTTCTCAAAGTGAAATTATATTGGATAAGTTAAATAAGGAGTATTTAGCAAATAAAAATAAATTTGATGAAGCTTACCAAAATGCTATGAGTCCAATAAATGAAAATTTGAAAAAATTAGATAAAGCAAAAAGAGAGTTGGATGAAAAAAACTCTTTATATAAGCTATCAAAAGAGAAATTTGAAAAAGAAAAAATTGATGCATCAAATAAATTAAAACAAGGCAAGATAGAACTTGATAATAATGAAAAAAAATTAAACTCAGCTTTGATTTCTTATAAGAATGGAAAAAGAAAATTAGATGATGAAAAAATTAAGGGAGAAGAAAAGTTAAAGTCTTCTTTTAATGAACTTTTAGAAAAAGAAAGTGAGCTTGATAAGGCGAATAAAAAGTTTGAAGACGAAGAAAAAAAGGCTAAAAATAAAATCAAAAAGGGATATGAAAAAATTAATGAAGCTCGAGAAAATTTGGTAAATTTAATTGATCCTACTTATGAATTTGAAAGCATATTTTTAAATAAATCTATTGATAGCTATTACAAAAATAGTTTAAATATGGACGAATTATCAAAAGTTTTTCCAACATTTTTTTATTTTATCGCCCTTCTTGTTTCTCTTACAACAATAAAAAGATATATTGAAGAACAAAGAATACAAAACGGAACTTTGAAAGCTTTGGGTTATTCTAATTTTGATATAGGTAGAAAATTTTTTATTTACGGATTAATTCCTACGATTTTTGGTTCTTTAATCGGTTCATTAATTGGAAAATATATAGTTTGTAAAGTTATTTTTAAAGCATATTCAACTGGATTTAGAGTTTTAGATTTGGAATTTATAAATTCGTTTTGGATAATTTTATTTACTATATTTTTATCTACTTTTTTAATTTCACTAACTGTTTATTTTACAAGCATAAGCGAAGTAAAAGAGCAAACAGCAGATTTATTAAGAGCTAAAGCTCCAAAAAATGGATCTAGGATATTTCTTGAAAAAATTAAATTTATTTGGAATAGCCTATCTTTTATGACAAAAATTACATTTAGAAATTTATTTAGGTATAAATCTAGAATGTTTATGACAATTTTTGGAGTGGGTGGTTGTACTGCACTTTTATTTTTTGGTTTTGCCATGATTGATTCTGTTAAAGATACATCTAAATTGCAAAAACAAGAAATTACAAAATATGATTTTATATCAATTTTTGATAAAAATGCCAAAAAAGAAGATAAAAAATCTTATGAAAGTATTTTAAAAGATACAGAATCTATGAAAATTATCTATGAGAATGTAGATGTAAGCTTGAAAGATAAAAATAAAAAAGTTAATTTAATTGTTTTTGATGATAGAGAAAGAATTGATGATTTTATAAAAATAAGGGATAAAAATAAGAAAAAAATTTCACTTGATAATAATAAAGTTGTAATTAGTAAAAATTTATCAAATAATTTAAAATCAAACAAAAAATTAAAATTTGAATTAGATTATAAAATTGTAGAAACGGACATTAAAGATATTGCCGAAAATTATATTGATGATTATATTTATATGACAAAAAATGCATATAAAAATAAATTTGGCAAAGATTTTATTGCAAATGCTAATCTAGTAAAAGCAGGCGGTCAAATTAAAAATAAAATATTGGAAAATAAAATAAGTCAAAGTATTATAGAGCCAAGTAAATTTTACGAAACGATGGACACTTTAATGGCAAATTTAAATCTAGTAATTGGAATTATTACCGTGGTTTCTATGCTACTTGCCGTTGTAGTTTTGTATAATTTGACTAATATTAATGTGAGCGAGAGAAAAAAAGAACTTGCAACTACAAAAGTTTTAGGATTTTATCCTAGAGAAACAACTTCCTATATTTATAGGGAAACATATATTTTAACATTTTTTGGCATTATTCTTGGATATATTTTGGGATATATTATGCTAAGATATGTTTTAATTGTAGCAGCACCAGATGGAATTTTTATTTCTTACAAAACTCATTTATCATCATATATATTTTCTGCCTTTATAACATTATTTACATCATTTTTGATAATGTTGATTGTTCATTTTAAATTAAAAAAATAAATATGGCAGAAGCAATGAAAGCAGGCGAATAAAAAGCATTCGAGCCTGCTTTTTTTATATGTTATAATAATAAAGGTGATAATATGAAAATAATATTTTTAAGACATGGATTAACAGAATCAAATAAAGAATTAAAATTTTCAACTCCTAAAACAAAACTTTCAAAAAAAGCTTATATTGATTTGGATAAAAGCAAAAAAAATTTAAAAAATTACAAAATAGATAAGGTCTTCACATCAAAATTAATAAGAAGTCAAGAAACAGCAAAATATTTGGGCTTTGATGAATTTATTGAAGATGAAAGATTAAATGAATTAGATTTTGGGGATTTTAAGGGACAAAAAGTTTTAGATACAAAAGAAAAATATAAAGATTTCTATGAAAATTTAAAAAATAATCCTTACTCAACTAAATATCCTAATGGAGAAAGCGTTGAAGATTTAATAAAAAGAGTTAATGATTTTATAAAAGAAAAATCTACTTATGATGGAAATATTTTGTGTGTAAGTCATGGAATTGCAATTAGAGCAACTTTATTTACAGTCTTAAAAGATTTGGACAATTTCAAAAATTTTTGGATAGATAACGGCTCTATTACAGTTTTTGATATAAGTGAAAATAAAACAATGATTGAGTGTGTGAATTTGATATGAAATTTCTCCATATTTCTGATATACATTTGGCTGATAAATTGGATTTTGATAGTTCATATAGCAAGCTTATAAGAAAAATAAAATGGGATAGCTTTGAAAAAATTTTGAAAGAAAGTAAGGATGTAGATTTCTTGTTAATTTCGGGAGACCTTTTTGAAAGAGATTATTTTAGTTTAAAGGATTATCAAAAATTATTTGAAATATTTGAAGAATTTTCTAAAAATATATATTATCTTTGCGGAAACCACGATTATATAGATTCAAAAAATGAAATATTTTTCTCAGATAAACCTAAAAATCTTCACATATTTTCTAGTGAAAAATTTGATTTTTTTGAATATGAAAATGTAAGAATTTATGGGATTTCTTATAATGATAGGATATTTGATAAAAATTTTAACTATAATATAAGGCTTGATTACAATTTTTATAATATCTTTTTAGGTCATGGGGAATTTAATCAAAATAATTCAACTTATATGAATTTAAATTTGGAAAAAATAAAAAATCTTAAATTTGATTATGTTGGTTTGGGACATATTCACAAAAGAGAAGAGTTTTTTAAAAATATTTTTTATGTAGGAAGTATAGAACCAGTTAGTTTCAAAGATAAGGGCGATTTTGGCTATAATTTAGTAGATGATTATGGCATAAATTTTATAGATTCTTCACAAATGAGTTTTAAAAGTTTAAAAATTGACTTAAACAATTTTGAAAATTTTGATGAATTAAAAAAATATTTGGCAAATTTTTTGGAGAAAAAATATAATTTTTTATCTATAAATTTATTAAATTATGATAAATTTGCTTTTGATGAGAAAAGTTTAAAGGAAAAATTAGATATTACTTATCTTAAAATTAATAGGGAAAAAAGCATAGATTATTATGAAAATTTAGGAAAAATTTACGAATCTTCTTTGCTTGGAGATTTTTATAAAAATGTTAAAGATTTGGATATGGAAGATCCTATTAATAAAAGATGTTTAGAAATTGGCTTTGATGCCATATTGAGGAGCAAGGATGAGTAAGGTTTTTATTAAAGAATTGAATTTAATTTCTTTTGGTAAATTTCAAAATAAATCCATAAAATTAAATCAAAATTTCAATTTAATTTATGGGGATAATGAAAGTGGTAAATCTACAATTTCTGATTTTATTGAAGGAGTATTTTATGGCTTTGATGATGGAAATAATAAAAGGCATTTCTCCTATAAAAAAGAAAAATACAAACCTTTAGGCTCTTATAAATATTTTGGGAATTTGATCTTATCATCTAATAATGAGGATTTTAGGATAGAAAGAAATTTTGATGATGGTTCATATAAAATATATAACTTGTCTTTGAAAAAAGAAATTTTGGGAAAAAAATCAAATTTGAATTTTCCTGGAGAATATTTTTTAAAATTAAATTATTCTTTGTATAAGAGTATAGCAAACAATTACCAACTTCAAAGTTTTGATAAGGATTCTAAAAAGGTTGTAATAGATTTTTTAAAAAATCCATCAAATGATATAATTTTTTCTCAATTAAAAGCTATTGATAATATAAAAGATTGGCTAAATAAAATTGGAAGTTCAAGGGCATATACAAAGCCTTATGCAAAAACTTTAAAAGAATTGGAAAATAAAAATGAAAAATTGGATAATATTAGAAATCTTAGAAAATCCTATAATAACGACATAATAAATTTGAAAAGACAAAGAGAAGAAATAAAACTCTTAGAAGAAAATCTCAAAAAATTAAAAATTGATAGGGATAATTACAGAAAATTTAAAGCAAATTCTAATTATATTGAAGAAAAATCTAGGCAAGACCAGCTTAAAATAATTGATAAAAAATTAGAAGAATATAAGGAATTTTCAGGAATTGACAAAGTATTTTTTGATAATCTTGATAGGCTTTTGGAAAAGCAGGATGATTTTTATAAGAATAAAAAAGATAATAAGATAAATTTACTTTATTTTTTAATAGGATTTATGATTTTATTTGTATCAATTTTTACAAAAAAATATTTTATTTTATTATTCCTGCTTCCACTTTTTTTATTTTATTTTTTTAAAGGTAAAATTTTAAATATAAATAGCAGAGAAGAGATTAGCAATTTAAATATAAAAATAAAAAATGAATTTGCTAAAATTTCTGTAAATTCTAAATCTTCTTATAAAAATGCAAAAAACAAATACAAAGACTATGAAAAATTAATTATAGAAAGAGATAAGACTTTAGAAATTTTAAATATTCTTCAAAAACAGGAAAAATATGATGTGCCTGTTGATTTTTCTTGTGATGAAATTGATATTTTGAAATTAGAAAATAAAATTAAATTTTACGAAAATTCATATTATAAACTTTTAGATGATAATTTAAAACTTGAAAAAAAGCTTGTAAGTGTTGAGGAAAAAATATCAAAAGAAGTTGATTTGATTGATGAAATTAATCAATTAAAGGAAAAATTAAATAATTTAGAAATAGAAATTTCTGCGTGCAATAAAGCTATAGATATTATAAGTTCAAACAAGGATAAATTTATTTATAATAAAAAAATTCTATCTCAATTTATTAGTCAAATAATTAGAGAAATTTCAAAGGGGAAATATAAAAAAATTGATTTTGACAAAAACCTAGAGCCTATCATAATAAGTTCTGATAATGAAATAATTGATATTGATAAAGTTTCAATAGGTTTTTTTGACCAAGTTAATTTTTCTTTAAGATTTGCTCTTTGTGAAAAATTATTAGATAATTTATTTTTGATTTTTGATGATGCTTTTATAAATTATGACAATGATAGGTTGAGGATGGCTTTGTTAAATTTGTTGGATTTATCAAAAAAATTTCAAATTATTTATTTTACATGTCACAAAAGAGAAAAAGATATTTTTGATGCAGAGGCTATTAATATAGATATAAAAAATATGGAGCAAGTATGATATATGCAATAGGAGATTTACATCTTGATTATACAGAAGAAAAATCCATGGAAGTATTTGGAAAATCATGGCTTAATTATCAAGAAAAAATATTTAACAATTGGAATAAGATTGTAAATTCTGATGATACAGTTTTGATTGTGGGGGATATTTCTTGGGCTATGAATATAGAAGACGCCTACATTGATCTTAAAAAAATCGATGATCTTAACGGAAATAAAATAATGCTAAAAGGCAATCATGATTATTGGTGGTCATCCTTAAAAAAACTCAATGAATTAGATTTAAAATCTATTAAATTTTTGCAAAATAATTCTTTTTTTGAACAAGGCTATGAAATTTGCGGAACAAGAGGATGGATTAGCAGAGATAATAGTGAATTTACAGAACACGATGAGAAAATTTTTAAAAGAGAGCTACAAAGACTTAAAAATTCATTGGACTCTAGTAAGACAAATAATAAAAAAATTGTTATATTACATTATCCACCTCTTAACAGCGATAAATCTTTGAATGAATTTTTTGGAATTTGTAAAGAGTATCAAGTAGAATGTGTATTGTATGGACATCTACATGGACCAGGGCATAAACAAATTTTTGAAGGTATAGTAGATGGTATAGAAATAAAATGTGTGGCAGGAGATTATATAAATTTTTTGCCAGAAAGGATAAGTTAATGGATAGAGAATTAGAAATCAAGGTATTAAATATTAATATCGAAGAAATTGAAGAAAAATTAAAAGCAAAAGGTGCAGAATTTTTGGGAGTAGAAATTCAAAAAAATTATACCTTTGCTCCAAAAAACGCAAAAGAATTTTCTAATGGTTATTTGAGAATTAGAGAAAAAACTGTAGATGATAAAAGAGAAGCTACAGAGCTAACTTTCAAAGAAGTTGTTGATAACAAAGATAATATAAGAGTAAATAATGAATACACTACTACAATAAATTCAACTTCAAATATGATAAAAATTTTAGAAGAAATTGGCTTAGTTGAAAGATATGTTGGCGATAAAAAAAGAATTTCTTATAATTATAGGGGACAAAGATTTGATATAGATATTTGGTCCAAAGATGTTTATCCTGATCCTTATATGGAAATTGAATTTACTAATGTAAATTTAATGGAAGAAATTCTAGATGAATTTGAAATTGATAGAAAAAATGTGACAAATGAATCAATTAACGAGTTAATCGAAAAGCGTAAATAATTATTGACGAGTCTATATGCTTTTGGTATAATAGTAAAAACAAAAAAAGGAGTGTCAAATGCTAAAGATTAAAAATTTGTTAAGTGCAGAAGATTTGTTTAAAGATGATTTACTTGAAATAATTGATTTAGCAGAAGACATAATGAAGAGTCCTGAAAAATTTTCCAATTATTGTAATGGAAAGTTATTAGGGACTCTTTTTTTTGAGCCTTCTACTAGAACAAGACTTTCTTTTGAATCAGCAATGTTAAGACTTGGAGGAAGTGTTGAAGGATTTTCAAATCCAAAAGCATCAAGCCAAGCTAAGGGAGAAAGCTTACAAGATACAATTAGAACTGTAAGCCAATACGTTGATGTAATTGCAATGCGCCATCCACAAGAAGGAGCTGCAAAATTATCATCAGAAACATCTGATTGTCCAATAATAAATGCAGGAGATGGTGGACATCAACATCCAACTCAAACTCTTACAGATATTTTGACAATTTCAACTTATAAGAAAAGACTTGAAGGATTAAAAATAGGAATTTGTGGAGATTTAAAATATGGAAGAACTGTTCACTCTTTACTTAAAGTTATGACCTTATTTGATAATAACGAATATGTTCTAATTTCTCCAGAAGAATTAAAACTTCCTAACTACATTAAAAAAAGTGTTTTTGAAAAAAATAATATAGAATATGTTGAAAAAAGATCTTTGGATAATTCTATAGATGATCTAGATATTTTATATATGACAAGAATCCAAAAAGAAAGATTTTTCTCTGACAACCAATATACAAGATTAAAAGATTCTTACGTATTAAATAGAGAAAAATTAGCTAATGCAAAAAAAGATCTTGCAATCCTACATCCACTTCCAAGAGTAAATGAAATTGACAAAGATGTGGATGATGATCCTAGAGCTTTATATTTCCAACAAGTTAAATGCGGAATGTATGCTAGAATGGCACTAATTATAAAATTATTGGAGGCTAATAATGATTGAGATTACTTCATTAAAAAATGGAATTGTAATAGACCATATTAAACCAGGATTAGGAATAAAAATTTTTAATCTTTTAAATCTAGACCAACTTGATGATGAAGTTGCACTAATATTAAACGCAAATTCTTCCTCTCAAGGAAAAAAAGATATAGTAAAAATTGCAAATAACTTAGATATTAATTTAGATGCTGTATCAATAATAGACCCAAGTGCAACAGTAAACTTCATTGAAGAAGAAAAAGTTGTAGAAAAGAAACAATTAGAATTACCAGAAGTTAGCAAGGGAATTTTAAAATGTCAAAATCCAACTTGCGTATCAACCACAGAAAGAAATATTGAAAGCAAATTTATATTGATAGATAAAAAAGAAAAAATGTACAAATGTGCTTATTGCGATCACATATATGATGTGGAGGAATAATGAAACAAATTTTTACAAATCTTGTTGCCATTGATGATATAAATATATCAAAAAGGGACATCTTTGTAGAAGATGGATTTATAACAACTGAATTTAAATCTGATGAGGAAACTGAGATTATAGACTGTAATGGTCTTGTCTTGGTTCCTTCTTTTGTGGACATGCATACTCATTTTAGAGATCCTGGATTTACCTACAAAGAAGATTTAAAAACAGGATCAATGTCAGCTCTAAAAGGTGGATATACAACTGTAAATTTAATGCCAAATACAAATCCAATTGTATCAAGCAAAAAAGTATATGAGGATATTGTTAAAAGAGCAAAAGATTTAGATTTAATAGATATAAAACAAGTTTACTCAATAACAAAAGATTTCAAAAGCGATGACCTATCTCATTTAAAAGATTTACCAGAAGGATTATTGTTCTTGTCAAATGATGGTAAGGGAGTTGATGATGATTTTTCCATGTATCAAGCCATAAAAATCGCAAAGAAAAATAATTTAAAATTTACCTTGCATGAAGAATGTAAGGAAATTTCAAAATATGATTATGAAATAGCAGAAGATGTTATGACTTTGAGAGATTGTTATTTATCTTATAAGATGGATATGCCAATTCATTTTTCTCACGTTTCTACAAAAGGAGCAATTGAGGCAATAAGATATTTTAAAGATTTGGGAGCGAAAATCACGTGCGAAGTAACACCTCATCATATATATTTTTCTGATAGAAAAGAGTTAAAAGTAAATCCACCAATTAGAAAAGAAAAAGATAGATTGGCTTTATTAAATATGATAAAAAAAGGATATGTTGATTGTATAGCCACAGACCATGCTCCTCATTCAAAGGAGGAAAAAGAAAACGGTAAGCCAGGTTTCATTGGACTTGAAACAGCTTTTTCAACTTCTTATATGACTTTAGTGAAAAGTGGAATTATTTCATTAAATGATTTAATCAGGTTAATGTCAACAAATCCATCAAAACTTCTTGAAATAAAAAAAGGAAAAATAGAAGAAGGATATATGGCTGATTTTACTCTTATAGATTTGGATAAAATATACGAATATAAAGAAGAAGATATTTTATCAAAATCAAAAAATTCATTATTTATAAATCAAAAACTCCAAGGACAAATAGTAAGAGTTTACAAGAAAGGAATTTTGAAATATGACCTTAATGGAAAGACTTTATAAAAAAATCGAAGAAAATGGATTTGTTTGCGTTGGTCTTGATACATCACTAGATTATATTCCAGAAAAAATGAAGAAAAATAAAAGTGTAAGCGAACAATTATTTGATTTCAATAAGGAAATTATTGACAATACAAAAGATGTTTGTGCTATTTATAAAGTTCAAATTGCCTACTACGAATCTTATGGTATTGAAGGAATGCTTGCTTACAAAAATACTTTAAAATATTTAAGAGAAAATGATTTGTTATCAATTGCTGATGTAAAAAGATCAGATATTGCTCAAAGTGCAAGTCAATATGCAAAAGCACATTTTTCTGGAGATTTTGAGGCTGATTTTATGACTTTAAACCCTTATATGGGAATGGATTCAATTTCTCCATATCTTGAATTTATAAAAAATAAAGATAAAGGAGTATTTGTTCTTTTAAGAACTTCAAATCCAGGAGCAAATGATTTTGAATGTTTAAGATTAAAAGATGACAGCGAATTATTTTATACAATTGGAGATAAATTAAAAGAATTAAATGATAAATTGATTGATGATTCAGGATACGGACCAATTGGACTTGTAGTTGGTGCAACTCACAAAGAGGAAGTTGAAAAAATTAGAAAAAGATATAATAATATGTTTTTCTTGATTCCAGGTTTTGGAGCACAAAAAGCCGATTCATTAAATGTTTATAATTTATTAAATTCATTAAATGGAGGAGTTGTAAATTCATCAAGGGCAATACTTAAAAATTATTTAAACTATGATGATGGGGAAGATAAAATAGGATATTATGCAAGAGAAAAATGTATAGAAACTAGAAAGGAAATCCAAGCTAATGGAATCTTATAGAGAAGCTTCTGTAATTTTTAATAAAAAAATAAAGGATGATATTTATTTTTGTAAAATAAAAACCAAATTAAATGCAAAAGCAGGTCAATTTTTTATGTTAAGATGCGATAGCTTTAGAAATTCGCCCCTTCTTTCAAGACCCTTTGGTGTTTGTGATAAAGATGATGAGTCTATGTCTTTTTTATACCAAGTAAAAGGCGTTGGAACAAAAATTTTAAGTGATTTAAAAGAGGGTTCAAAAGTAAAAATATTAGGCCCTTTGGGAAATGGATTTGAAATAAAAAAGGAAAAAAAGCTGCAATAGTTGCTGGTGGAATTGGAATAGCTCCACTTTTATATTTGGCAAAATCATTAGATTTAAAGGCAGATTTTTACGCAGGATTTAGCGATGAAGAATACTTTACTGATTATTTTAAAGATTATGTAAATTCTACAACTGTAACTATTGATAAAAAAGATAAAATTTTTATAACTGAAAAAATTGATACAGAAAAATATGATGTAATTTATGCTTGTGGCCCAAATCAAATGCTAAAAACTTTGGCGAATAAAAATAAAAATGCTGAAATTCAAATTTCAATGGAAGCACACATGGCATGTGGAATCGGAGCTTGTCTTGGTTGCACAGTAGAAAATGTAAAAGGCGATTTTATAAGAGTTTGCAAAGATGGTCCGGTTTTTGATTCAAAGGAGATTTTCTAATGAGTTTAAAAGTGAATATTTGCGGAATTGAATTTAATAATCCGGTCATAGCTGCAAGTGGAACTTTTGGTTTTGGTAAAGAATTTGCAGACTATATTGATATAAATAAACTTGGAGGAATTTCTTCAAAAGGACTAACCCTACATAAAAATTTGGGAAACAAGGGGATAAGAATCTATGAAACTGCTGCTGGAATTATGAATTCAATTGGACTTCAAAATCCTGGAATAGAATATTTTATAAAAGAAGAATTGCCATTTTTGGAAACAAAAGATGCTGTAACAATTGCAAATCTTGGCGGACACAGCGTAGATGAATATGTTAAGGGAGCAATCTTGCTTGATAAAACATCTGTCCCAATAATTGAATTAAATATTTCTTGCCCAAATGTAAAAGAAGGTGGAATGGCTTTTGGAACAAATCCTAAAAAAGCTTGCGAAGTTATAGAAAAAGTAAGAAAAGCTACAAAAAAAGTTTTGATGGTAAAACTTTCTCCAAATGTTGGAGATATAAAAGAATTTGTAAAAATTGCAGAAAATTCAGGAGCTGATTGTATTTCTCTAGTAAATACTTTTAATGCCCTTGCAATTGATGTTGATAATAAAAAAGCTGTTTTTGAAAATAAAACGGCAGGTCTTTCTGGACCTTGTATAAAACCAATTGCTTTAAGAATGGTTTATGAAGCAAGTAATGCTACAAATTTACCAATAATTGGTATGGGTGGAATTTCAAATTACAGGGACTGTTTGGAATTTATTATGGCAGGAGCAAGTGCAGTGCAAGTTGGAACAAGCAATTTTGTAGATTTTAACACAATGATAAATATAGTTGATGATTTAGAAAAATACATGCAAAGAGAAAATTTAAATTCATTAGAAGAAATAAGAAAAATTATATAGGAGAGATTATGGATAGAACAATTGAATTATTAAAAAAATCTGATGCACTATTAGAAGGACATTTTTTATTATCAAGTGGTAAACACTCAAAAAAATATATTCAATGTGCAAAATTAATAGAAAATCCTGTTTATTGCGAAGAAGTTTCAAAAATAATTGCTGAAAAAATAAAAGAATCTGGTATAAAAGTAGATTTGTGTGTAGGACCTGCAATGGGCGGAATAATTATAGCTTATGAAGTTGCAAGAGCTTTGGGAGTTAATGCAATTTTTACTGAAAGAGTTGATAATATTATGACTCTAAGAAGGGGATTTGAAATAAAAGAAGGTATGAATGTAATTATAGTTGAAGATGTAGTTACAACAGGCAAATCTTCTTTTGAAACTGTTGATGTAATTGAAAGCTATGGAGCAAAAGTAAATGCTTTAACATCAATTGTAAATAGATCTGGAAAAAAAGAAATTAATGGTTTAAAATTATTATCTGCAACTGAGCTTAACATTGAAACTTATGATCCTGATAATTTACCAGAAGATTTAAAAAATACACCAGCTATAAAACCAGGTTCTAGAAAATAAAATTTGCAATCTAGCATAAGAAATGATATAGTAGTTGTAATTGTTTTGTTACTATTTATTTATGAAAGAAGGAAGATAAAGGATGAAAAAAAATAGAATTAAAATTTCATTTTTATCTTTTTTAGCTATTGTTCTTGTGCTAGTTATTTCAACAGGATTGGAAAAATCATCTCTAGCTGCAAAAAACAAAGGTAAAAGAGATAGCTTGATTAATGGAGTAAATGAAATTAGCAATGAAACCTTAACTTTAAGACAATCTAGAATTGAAAGATTTGAAAAATTAGAAAAAGATTATAAAGAATTGAACGATAAAGGATCTGATGAATTAAGCAAAACATCAATGTTGTATTTGACAAACAAAACTAATTTAACTGCTGAGGAACTTGAATATGGTCTTAAAAATACAAATTTACAAGGTCTTGGAAAAGATTTCAAAAAAGCAGAAGAAAAATATGAAGTAAATGCGATTTTATTGATGGGAATGGCAAAACATGAAACTGGAAATGGTCATTCATACCTTGCTAAAACAAAAAATAATTTATTTGGCTTTAATGCTATCGACCAAGATCCTATTAACAGTGCAAATACTTTTAAAGATAAGGGCGAATCAATAGATCACGTTGCTAAATTTCTAAAAGAAAATTATTTAAGTGAAGATGGAAAATATTATAATGGGATATCTACAAAATCTATAGGAAAGTTATATGCTAGCGATCCAGAATGGTCAAATAAGGTAGATTATATGATGAGAGAAGTTTGTAGAAATATTCTTCAGGAAAAATAGACTAAACTAAAAGTTTTAGTCTATTTTTTTGTTTAATTTTAAAATAAATTTAATTCTTTTATTATTTAAAATAATTTGAATAAAAATTTTATAGACTTATTAGCCTTTAATCTGTTATAATTTTTTTATGAATATAAAAGATAAATTAATTATTAAAATTGCAAAATTTAGTAAATTTTTACTAAAACTTACAAATCATAAAGCTACAAGCTTGCCAGGGAAAATCGCTTATAATTTAGATAATGATATTTTGGATGCTTTAAGCGAAAATACCAAATTTATTTTTGTAACTGGTACTAATGGGAAAACTATGACAACTCATTTTGTTACAAATATTTTGAGAAAGCACTATAAAAATGTTTTTACAAATGATTCTGGTTCTAATATGATTCAAGGTATAATAACAGTTTTGTTGGATATTCCTAAAAATGAAAATGCACTTGCGATCTTGGAGGTAGATGAAGCTAATCTTGTTAGGATAAGTAAATTTTTAAAACCAGATTATGTTATTTTAACCAATATTTTTAGAGACCAAATGGATAGGTTTGGAGAAATTTATAATGTTTATAAAAAAATCATGGATGGACTTGGCGAATGTAGTGATGTAAAAATAATTGCCAATGGAGATTTGCCTATTTTTTCATACGATGAGCTAAAAAAATATAATCCTATTTATTATGGAATAAGAGAAGATGATAAAAAATCCAATTCTTATAATCTTGAGGCAGAATTTAATAGTGATGGAATTTTATGTCCAAAGTGTAATTCAATTTTAAAATATAAATTAGTTAATTATTCTTCTTTGGGAGATTTTTCTTGTCCAGAATGTGATTTTCATTCTCCTAAATTATCTTATAATATTGGAGAGATTATTTCTATGGATGCAAATTTTTCAAAATTTAAAGTAAATGGAGAAATTTATGAAACTCAAATTGGAGGATTTTATAATATTTATAATGCTTTAAGTGCTATAGCTCTTGCTAAAGAATTGAAAATACCTTATGAAAAAATCTATGAAGGCTTAAAATTTCAAGAACACGTATTTGGAAGACAAGAAATAATTAAGATTGAAAATAAAGAAGTGATAATAAATCTTGTCAAAAATCCTACAGGCTTAAATCAAATTATTAATTTAATGTTATTAGAAAAAGAGCCAATTAGTTTATATTGTTTGTTAAATGATAACTACGCTGATGGAACTGACGTTTCTTGGATATATGATTCTTATTATGAAAAACTTAAAAAATTAAATATTAAAAGCATAAAAGTTTCAGGAACTAGAAAAACTGATATGAAAAGAAGACTTGAAATAGCTGACATTTATGGTGGAGAAATCGTAGAAATAGACTATGAGAATGAAATTTTTGATAATATAAAAAATGAACCAACAGAAAAAATTTATATACTTTCTACTTACACAGCTATGCTAAGACTTAGGGAGGTACTAAAACTTAAATGATTATAAATATTTGTCATCTATATGGAAATTTATTAAATACTTATGGTGATGTAGGAAATATTATGGCTTTAAAATATTTCGCTCAAAAAAAAGGTCACGAAGTAAATATTGAAGTAGTAAGTTTAAAAGATGAATTTGATTATAGAAAATATGATTTTGTTTTTTTTGGTGGTGGACAAGATTATGAACAATCAATTGTAGAAAAAGATTTGGAAAGTAAAAAAGAAAATTTAATAAAATATATTGAAAATAATGGCTTATTTTTGGCAATTTGTGGTGGCTATCAATTAATGGGACAATATTATTATGATGCTTACAACAAAAAAATTGAAGGCTTAAAAATATTTGATTATTATACAAAAAACCAAGAAAATGGAAATAGATTTGTTGGAAATATTGAAATTAAAGATTTGCAAAATGGACAAATTTATCATGGTTTTGAAAACCACGGTGGAATAACTATTTTAAATGATAAAAACAAAGCTTTTGCAAGTGTTGTGTCAGGCAATGGAAACAATGGTGAGGATTTAACAGAAGGATTTAGATATAAAAATACTTTTGCATCTTATTTACACGGACCACTTCTTGCTAGAAATGAAAATTTGGCAAATACATTCATTAAGATTATAGAGAGTAACAAAAGATAAATAAATAAATTTTAATTCGCTTTAATCGACTATTGCACTGAATGTAATAAGTTGATATAATATACATGAAAAGCAAAACGTATTGTAATTATAATTATAGGAGTTTAAATGAAAAAAGATATTGAGATTGCTAGAGAAGCAAAGATAAAAGATATTGAAGAAATAGCAAATTATCTTGAAATTAGTGATTATGAAAAATATGGCAAATACAAAGCCAAAATTAATCCATGCTTTGATGAAAAAAAAGATTCAAAACTTGTTTTAGTAACAGCAATTTCTCCAACACCTTTTGGTGAGGGAAAAACTACTATGAATGTTGCCTTATCTATGGGACTAAATAAATTGGGCAAAAAATCTATTTCAGTTCTTAGAGAGCCATCTTTGGGACCTTCTTTTGGAATTAAAGGAGGAGCTTGTGGAGCAGGATATTCTCAAGTAATTCCTATGGAAGATATAAATCTTCATTTTACAGGAGATTTTCATGCAATAACAAGTGCAGTTAATTTAGTAGCTGCTATGATTGACAATCATATCTACCAAGGAAATGAAAAAAATATTGATCTAAATAATATTTTATGGAAAAGATGCGTTGACTTAAACGACAGAGCTCTTAGAGAAGTTGTTGTAGGTTTAGGCAAAAAAACTGATGGAGTTACAAGACAAGATGGATTTGATATTACTGTTGCAACAGAAATGATGGCAGTATTTTGTCTAAGCAATGATCTTTACGATTTTAAGAAAAAAGTTGCAAAAATGATAGTAGCTTATGACACAGATGGCAATGCTGTAACTGTTGACGATATAAAAGCAACAGGTCCTGTTTGCGTGTTAATGAAAGATGCATTAAAACCAAATTTATGTCAAACTTTAGAAAACACACCAGCAATCATTCATGGTGGACCATTTGCAAATATAGCTCATGGTTGTAATTCAATTATTGCTACAAAAACTGCATTATCTTTGGCGGATTTCGCTGTAACAGAGGCAGGATTTGGTGCAGACCTTGGAGCTGAAAAATTCTATGATATTAAATGTAGACAAGCTGGACTAAAACCAAATATGACAGTTGTTGTAGCTACAATAAGAGCTCTAAAATATCATGGTGGACAAGATTTGAAAAAAATTGATGAAGAAAATATTGAAAGTCTAAAAAAAGGATTTGATAATTTAAGAATTCATCTTGAAAATCTAAAGAAATTTTCAAAAAATATCGTTGTCGCTATAAATAAATTTGATCAAGATACAAATAAAGAATTAGAAACTCTAAAAAATCTCGTAGAAAACTTATCGCTTAAAGCGTTTGAATGTGATGTTTACCACAAAGGCTCTGAAGGATGTCTTGAAATTTGTAATTATATTATTGAAAAAAGTAAAGACGAAAATGATTTTAAAGTTTTATATGATGAAAAATTACCGATTGAAGAAAAAATTGAAATCATAGCAAAAGAAATTTATAGGGCTAGTGGAGTAAAATATTCTAAAAAAGCTTTAAATGAAATTAAAAGAATTAACAATTTAAATTCTGATAAATTACCAATATGTATTGCTAAAACTCAATATTCCTTATCAGATGATCCAACAAATTTAAATCCAGATAGCGAATATGAGATTACTATAAATGATATTAGATTAAATCAAGGTGCAGGCTTTATAGTAGCCTTAACTCAAAATATTTTAACAATGCCAGGTCTTTCAAAAAGACCAGCAGCATACGATATAGATATTGATGATGATGGTAATATCATGGGATTATTTTAGGAGATAAATATGACAGATTCAAAATTACAAAGTAAAGAATTAGATGAATTTTTTGATGCTATTTTAATGTTAAAAAATAGAGATGAGTGCTACGATTTTTTTGAAGATGCTTGCACAGCAAGGGAACTTCAATCAATTTCTCAAAGACTACAAGTTGCAAAATTATTAAAAATCAGAAAAACTTATAGTGAAATAGAAGAACAAACTGGAGCATCAACAGCAACAATTTCTAGAGTAAATAGATCACTTCATTATGGAACTGATGGATATGATTTAGTTTTGGAAAAATTAATTGAAAATAATTTAAAAGAAGAAAAAAATAAAAAATAAATTAAAAAAATTTAAAAATTAAGACGAATTTATCAATTTGATAGATTCGTTTTTTTATTTTAAAATTGTCTTTGCTCTGATTAATTTATTTTTTTATAAAATTTTTATGCTTTAGATTACTTTGTTTCTTGTGGTATAATTATTAGGATGAAAGGATGTGAAAAATGGACTTATCTAATTTAAATGATAAACAAAAAGAGGCAGTTTTGCACGACAAAGGACCCCTTCTTGTTGTTGCAGGAGCTGGGAGTGGAAAAACTAGAGTATTAACCACAAGCATTGCTTATCTAATAAAAGAAAAAAATGTAAATCCAGTTAATATTTTAGCTATAACTTTTACAAATAAAGCTGCCAATGAAATGAAAGAAAGAATATCAGATCTGTTAGATGAAGATGTTTCTCACTTATGGATTGGTACTTTTCATTCTATTTGTGCAAGAATACTTAGGATGAATATAAATAAAATAGGATATGATAATAATTTCACTATATACGATACAAATGATCAAAAAACCTTGGTCAAAGAAATTATTAATGATTTAAATTATAAAGATGATATTAGCCCAAAAGAGGCTTTAAACCTTATAAGCTATTGTAAAAATAAATCAATTAGTCCAAAAGAATTTTTAAATATTAATACTTTTTATGCAAAGCAAGAAGAATATTATGATATTTATAAAAATTATGAAAAGAAAAAATTTGAATACAATTCTTTAGATTTTGATGATTTGATTTTAAAAACTTTGGAATTATTTGCTGAAGATTCAAATACTTTGAAATTCTATCAAGATAAATTTGAATATCTTTTTGTAGATGAATACCAAGATACTAACAAAAGCCAATATGAACTTATTAAATTTATTGGAAAAGGTCACAATAACGTTAGAGTTGTTGGAGATGCTGACCAATCAATTTATAGTTTTAGGGGAGCTGATATTAATAATATTTTGGACTTTGAAAAAGACTTTAAGGATGCAAAAACTATAAAACTTGAAGAAAATTATAGGTCAACTTCTAATATTATTAATGTTGCAAATAAACTAATCAAAAATAATAACGAAAGAAAAGAAAAAAATCTTTGGACATCAAAAAATGATGGATCAGAAGTTTTATATAAAAAATCTTCTGTAGAATCAGAAGAGGGAAAATTTGTTATAGATGAGATTAATTCTTTACTAAATGATGGCTATAGACTTAAAGATATGGCGATTTTATATAGGATGAATGCTCAATCAAGGATTTTTGAAGAATATCTTATGAAAAATCTACTTGATTATAAGGTTATTGGTGGGCTTAAATTCTATGATAGAAAAGAAATAAAAGATCTTATCTCTTACCTAAAAATTTTAGTGAATCCAAAAGATGATATTAGTTTAAAAAGAATAATAAATGAACCAAAAAAAGGAATAGGCGATAAAACTGTAGAAAAATTAGAAAAAGAAGCCAATAAATTAGGATTTTCTTTAACAGAGCTTGTTTGTGATCCGTCTTTGTTTTCAAATCTTCCTACAAAATTAAAAAGTTCTTGTGAAAAATTTTATAATCCATTGGCAAAAATTTTTGACAATTATAAAGATTATGACATTGTGGAATTGATAGAAGAAATACTTGATAAAAGTGGATACATAAAAGCTTTGGAAGAATCTTATTCTGTAGAAAATAGGTCGAGGATTGATAATTTAAATGAATTTATTTCCTCAGCAGCAGAATATCAGTCAAATAATCCAGAAGATAATATCTATGATTATTTAGAAAATTTATCTCTTTTATCAGATCTAGATAAAACTGAAAATAGTGATGATGCTATTTCTCTTATGACGATTCATTCAGCCAAAGGACTTGAATTTAAAGTTTGTTTTGTCGTTGGAATGGATGAAGGTTTATTTCCATCAAAAAGAAGTATTGATGAGGGAAATATTGAAGAAGAAAGAAGACTTTGCTACGTTGCAATAACAAGGGCAATGGAAAAATTATATCTTTCAAGTGCAGAAATTAGAAGACAATTTGGTCAGGCTGTATATTATAAGCCTTCAAGATTTTTAAATGAAGTGAAATCTCTAATCAAAAAAATTGATCAAGATAAAACTCCTGCCTACTCCCCTTATGTAAAAATGAAAAGCAATGAAGCTTATATGAGAGATAAGGCAAGAGAGAGTGTTCTAAAGAAAAATACTGTAAAAGAATCATCAAAAGAAGATTTTCAAATTGGAGATAAAATTATTCACACCAAATGGGGAGAGGGAATGATAGTTCAAGTGAAAAAATCAGACGATGGCAATGAGCTTGTTGTAGCTTTTGATAAAAAAGGATTAAAAAAGCTAAACCAAGACTATGCTCCAATTAAGAGGCTTTAAAATGGATAATATAGATAAAATAAAAATAGATGAGTTAATTGATAAAATAAATGAATTAAATTATCATTACTATACCTTAGATAATCCCATAGTTTCAGATGGAGAATATGATAAGTTGTATGATGAGCTTTTAAATCTAGAAAAAAAGACAGGCTATGTAAATGAATTTTCTCCAACCCAAAGAGTTGGTGGAGCAATATTAGATAAGTTCGAAAAGCACTTTCATATTACAAGATTATATTCCCAAGATAAATCGCAAAATATAACTCAATTAAAAGATTGGCTTATAAGAACTAAAAAATTACGAGACCAATATAATAAAACTCATGAAGATAAATTAGAAGAATTAGAATTTATTACAGAATATAAATTTGACGGTTTAACTATTAATTTAACTTATGAAAATGGTTTATTAAAAACTGCAGCTACAAGAGGAAATGGTATAGAAGGAGAAGATGTAACCAAACAAGTTTTAACTATTCCAACCATTCCAACAAAAATAAAAGAAAAATCATTATTAGAAATTCAAGGGGAAGCTGTAATGCCCTTGTCTAGTCTTAAAAAATACAATGAAGAAAATGAAATACCTTTAAAAAATGCAAGAAATGCTGCGGCGGGCGCAATAAGAAATCTTGATACAAGTCAAACAAAAAAAAGAAATTTAAAAGCTTATTTTTATCAAATTTCAACAAATAGTCTTGATTTTAATACTGAAGAAGAAAAATTAAATTTTTTAAAAGAACAAAAACTTCCAGTTTATCCTTATAAAAAAGTAATAAATAAATTTGATGATATAGTAAAAGAAATTGATTTTATAAAAGAAGAAAGACATCATATTGATGTTTTGACAGATGGTGTTGTAATTAAGGTTAATGATGTAAAAACTCAAGAAGTTTTAGGCTATACAAATAAATTTCCAAGATGGTCTATTGCTTATAAATATGATCCAGAGGAATACACAACAACTTTATTAGATGTTGTGTGGAATGTAGGTCGATCAGGAAAAGTTACACCGTCAGCAATCCTTGAACCAGTTGACTTTTCTGGAGTGACTGTTCAAAGAGCCACCCTTAATAATTACGATGATATTTTAAGAAAAAAATTAAAAATTGGTTCAAAAGTTTTTATTAGAAGATCAAATGATGTAATTCCTGAAATTTTGGGAGTTGTTGATGAAAATCAAGAAAACACAAAAGAAATAGAAAAACCGGATAAATGTCCTTATTGTCACAGTGAATTAATTGAAGGAAATGTTCATATATATTGTCCAAATTCAATTTCATGTACTCCTCAATTAAAAGCTAGAATGGTACATTTTGCATCAAGAGATGCAATGGATATAGAAGGTTTGTCTGAAAAAACCATTGAATTATTTATAAATAAATTAGGCATTAAGGAAATCTACGACCTTTATGATATTACTTATGAAGATTTGATTAATTTGGAATCTTTTAAAGAAAAAAAGACCAATAATTTATTAAATGCCATTGAAAATAGCAAATCTTGTGAATTAAATCATTTTATCCATGCAATTGGAATTCCAAATGTAGGTATAAAAACTGCAAGAGATTTGGCAGAAAAATATAAAAGTTTTGATAAACTTAGAGAAAGTAAGCAAGAGGACTTAATCGAGATTGAAGATATAGGGGAAAAAACAGCAGAGGACATAGTTGATTTTTTCAACGACCCTAATATCAAAAAATCACTGGATATTTTATTGTCTAAGGGAATTAAAATAAAAGCTATTGACACTAGCGAAAAATCTAATTCACTTGATGGAATGAAAATTGTTATAACTGGTACAATAGAAAATTACAAAAGAAATGATATTAAAAATTTAATTATAAAAAATAATGGAGATGTTACTTCTTCGGTATCAAAAAATACTGATTTGGTTTTGTGTGGAGAAAAACCTGGAAGTAAAAAAGAAAAAGCAGAAAATTTGGGTGTAAAAATTTTAGAAAATCAAGAATTATTTGAATTTTTAAAAAAATTAGAGGAGGAATAAATGGACAAAAATGAAGTTATAAGAATTTATAAATTAGCAAATCTTGATTTATCAAATCAAGATATTGATATAATTTCTGATAAATATAATAAAATTTTAGATTTTATTGACCATATTTTTGATGTGGATTGTAAAGATGTAAAAATGACTGAAATGTTAGATAATCATAAGGCTGTATTAAGAGAAGATATAGAAGGAAAATCTTTAGATAGACAAGATGCTCTAAAAAATGCAAAAGATAAAGAATATGGTTATTTTAGATTGAATTGGAAATTATAAGGAGCTATTATGGATATTAAAAATACTATAGATAAATTTATAAATAAAGAAATTTCAGTCTATGATAATACAAAAAATGTATTAGAAAAAATTAAAAACGATAATTTAAATGCTTATATTTCTTTTAATGAACAAGATAGTTTGGATAGGGCAAAATATTTAGATGAAAAATTAAATAAAGGCGAAAAAATTGGAGCTTTATTTGGAATTCCTGTGAGTGTAAAAGATAATATTTCATATAAAAATATGAAACTAACTTGTGCATCAAAAATGTTAGAAGATTTCGAGCCAGTTTATAATGCAACTGTTGTAGAAAATCTATTAAAAGAAGATGCTATTATTATTGCAAAAACAAATATGGATGAGTTTGCAATGGGAGGCTCTGGAGAAACTTCATATTTTGGCCCAATAAAAAATCCTTTAGATGAAAGTTTAATTCCAGGTGGTTCTTCATCAGGCTCTGCTGTTAGTGTTGCAAAAGGAGATGTTTTAGTTTCTCTTGGAACTGATACAGGTGGGTCAGTAAGACAACCTGCAAGTTATTGTAGTATTATTGGTTATAAACCTACATATTCACTTATGAGTAGGTATGGTGTTGTTTCTATGGCAAATAGTTTAGATCAAGTTTCATTATTTGCAAAAAATGTAGAAGATTTGAGAATAATTGCTAGTGCAAGCCAATCTCCTGATAAGTTAGATATGACTTCTTGCCTAGATTTTTATAATTTTGAAAAAGAAAATTTTGATTTTTCTGATAAAAAAATTGCAGTCATAAAAAATGAAGCTAATTTTTATAATTTAGATAAAGAAGTAGAAGATGATTACAATTATGCAATAAATATTTTAAAAGAATTGGGAGCAGAGATTTGTCCAATAGATTTAAAATATTCTAAATATGCAAATGAAGTTTATAATGTTGTAATGAGCTCTGAAGTTTCAAGCAATTTATCAAGATTTGATGGAATTAGATATGGTCACCAAACTGATGAGTATAAAAATGTTGAAGAATTATTTATAAAAAATAGGTCTGAAGGTTTTGGAGAAAATGTTCAAAGAAGAATTGCACTTGGAACTATGTATTTATCAAGTGAAGATGACCAAAGAATTTACAAGCAAGGACTAAAATTAAGAACTTTGATAGTGGAAGAATTTAAAGAAATATTTAAAAACTATGATTTATTAATTACTCCAACAACAGTGGATCTTCCATCAAAATTAGGAATATATACTGATGATCCATTAAAAGATTTTTCTTCAGATATATTTAATGTTTGTGTAAATCTAACAGGTTCTTGCGGAATTTCTATTCCAGTAAGAGATGGAATATCTGGAAGTATTCAAATTATTGGAGATAGATTTAAGGATAAAGATATAATAAATGCTTGCGAAACTTTCGAAAGGAAAATAAATGAAAACTAGAACTATTATAGGATTAGAAATTCACGTTGAATTATCTACAAAAACCAAAATGTTTTGTTCCTGTAAAAATGAATTTGGAGCTGTTCCAAACACAAACACTTGTCCAATTTGCTTAGGACACCCAGGAACATTACCTTTAATTAATAAAGAAGCTGTAAGATATGCTATAAAAGCAGGTCTTGCCTTAGATTGTGAAATAAGAGAATCAATGAAAATGGATAGAAAAAAATATTTTTATCCAGACCTTGTAAAGGGATACCAAATAACCCAACAAGACGAGCCTTATGCTGTTGGTGGACATATTATTTTAAGTGATGGAGATGAAATTAGACTAAATTCTATACACATGGAAGAAGATACAGCAAAATCTAATCACGATGAAAGTAATAACACCCTAATGGATTATAACAGAGCAGGACTTCCTCTAATCGAAATTGTTACAGAACCAGATTTAAAATCTGCAAAACAAGCAAGAGAATTTGTTGAAAAATTAGCTCAAACTTTAAGATTTTTGGAAGTTTCCGATTGTATTATGGCAGAAGGGCAAATGCGTTGCGACGTAAATATAAATCTAGAAAATCTTGATAATGGAGAAAAAACAACAATATCTGAGATTAAAAATCTAAATTCAATAAAAGCAATCGAAGATGCTCTTTTATTTGAAACTGATAGACATAAAAAAATGCTTGAAGAAGGAAAAAAATCAGTAAAAGAAACCAGAAGATGGGATGACGATTCTCAAACTACAATTTCTATGAGAACTAAAGAAACTGCTAATGATTATAGATTTTCTATAGAAGCAGATATACCAAGAATTGAGCTTAGCAAAGAATTTATTAATGAAATAAAAGAAAATTTACCAGAATTGCCTGAAGCAAAAGCAAAAAGATATATGAAAGAATATAAGCTTTCAGAATATGATGCAAAACTTTTGTCAAACGATAGAAATCTTGCAAATTTATTTGAAAAAACAAATGATTTGGTAAAAAATCCTAAGGAAGTTTCAAATTGGATACTAAGTGAGCTTTCAAGAAGGCTAAATGAAAGTGAAATTGAAGCAGATCAAATGAATTTATCTGTAGAAAATTTCTCTAAATTAATAAATTTAGTTTTGTCTAATAAAATTAACAATAATGTTGGAAAAAAATTATTAAGAGAAATTTTTGAATCAAATGAAGATCCAGAAAAACTTGCTAAAGATAGAAATCTTCTTCAAATTAATGATGAAAATTTCTTAGAAGATGTAGTTAAAGAAGTCTTAAGCGAAAATTCTCAATCAATTGAAGACATAAAAAATGGTAAAGATAGAGCTTTTGGATTTTTAGTTGGTCAATGTATGAAAAAAACTAAAGGAAAGGCTAATCCACAACAAATAAATATCTTATTAAAAGAAAGAATAGGAGAGTTATAAGAGTAAGCTTTTTAGCTACTCTTATTTATTATGAATATACTTATAGAAAATGTAAAAATCCTCACAATGGTTGATGGGGAAGTAATAAAAAATGGAAATATTTATATAGAAAATGAAAAAATAAAAAAGATTACAAGTGATAAAATTGATTTTTCTTATGATAAAAAAATAGATGGCAAAAATTATCTTGCAATGCCTGGTTTTGTAAATGCTCACACCCATGTTGGGATGAGTTTATTTAGAAATTTTAGCGATGATGTTGAATTAATGACTTGGCTAAATGAAAAAATTTGGCCTTTGGAAGATAAATTAATTGCAGAAGATGTTTATTGGGCCTCACTCTTATCTCAAGCTGAAATGATTATGACAGGAACAACAAGTTTTGCAGACATGTATTATTTTGAAGATCAAACTATAAAAGCCCTAGAAAAATCAAAAATGCGAGCGCAAATTTCAAGAGGACTTACTCTTGAAGATAAAGACTGTACAAAAATAAAAGAAAATATTGATCTTTTTAAAAAATATGAAAATTCTCAAGATGGAAGAATAAATATAGCTTTTGGACCTCACGCGGTTTACACAACAGATAAAAATTATCTAAAAGAAATAAATAAATACGCAAAAAAATATAAGATGCCAGTTCATATTCATTTATCTGAAACAAAAACAGAAAACACAGATTGTATGAAAAGATTTAATCAAAGTCCAACTGAAGTCTTTGAAGAATGTGGAATTTTTGAAAATAAAACAATAGCAGCTCATGGAGTTTATTTATCAGATAAAGATTTAGGTATTTTATCAAAATATGATGTTAGTGTAGTTCACAATCCTTCAAGTAATTTGAAACTTTCATCGGGATTTTTAGATTGTACAAGAGTGATTAATAAGAAAATAAATTTAGCTATGGGTACAGATTCATCTGCAAGCAATAATAATTTATCAATGATAAAAGAAATTTCTTTAGCATCACTTGTGTCAAAATATAAAAATCCTCAAAATTTAAAAGCTTATGATGTTTTAAAAATGGCTACAATAAATGGGGCGAAGGCATTGGGACTTGATGATAAAATTGGAACTTTGGAAGAAGGAAAACTTGCAGATATTATTTTAATTGATTTAAATAATCCTAACCATACACCACAAAATAATTTGATTTCATCCTTGCCTTATTCAACTTTTGATAAAGATGTTTCTTATGTAATAATTAATGGTGATCTTGTGTATGATGATAAAAAATTTGTTTATTTAAATGAGAAAGAAATAATTAAAAATGCAGAAGAATCATTTCAAAAATTGAGGAATAGAAAATGATAGGAATTGACATAGTAAATATTGAAAAATTTAAAGAAAAATTAGAAAAAAAAGATTTTGAGAGTAAAATATTTACTGATAATGAAATTCATTATTCTAAAAAAAAGAAAAATTCATTACAAACTTTTGCTGGAATTTTTGCAGCAAAAGAAGCTATTATTAAGGCTTGTGGTTTTAATTTAGCCTACATATTGAGAAAAAAAATAGAAATCAAACATATAGGTAATAAACCGATTGTTTTTATTGATAATAATAAAACACAATTAAATTTGAGTATAAGCCATGACGGAAATTATGCTCTTGCTATTTGCTTAAAAAAAGAAAATTATATTGAAATAAATAAATCTGTAAAAAAATTATTAAAAGATAGACCAAAAGATGGACACAAGGGAGATTTTGGAAAAGTTGCAATAATTGGTGGGCAAAAAGGAATGGCTGGTTCTGTTTATTTGTCATCTTGTGCATCTTTACGTTCGGGATGTGGTCTTTCTTATATTATTTGTCCTTCATCTATTTCTGACATTTTACAAATAAAATCTACAGAAAGTATAATAAATGAGGTAGATTGTGATTATTTTTATTACTCAGAAAAAATAAGCAATAAAATTTTATCACTAATAAAAAATAAAGATGCAATAGGAATTGGTCCTGGTATGGGCAAGGGAAATAATCTTTATAAATTAATAGAAAAAATAATCCAAAATTATGAAAAAAATCTATTAATTGATGCAGATGGACTAAATGCTTTGAAAGAAAATATTGAAATAATAGATAAGAAAGAAAATATTGTTTTAACTCCGCATGAAATGGAATTTTCTAGAATTTCAAATTTGCCTTTAGATTATATAAAAAACAATAGGGCAAAAGTTTCTTTTGAATTTGCAAAAAAACATAATATTGTTTTAGTTTTGAAAGGAAAAAATACAATTGTTACAGATGGTGTAAATATTTACATAAATGAATCTGGAAATAATGGAATGGCGACAGCTGGTAGCGGAGATGTTTTGACAGGAATTTTACTTTCAAATTTAGCTATTATGAAACCGTATGATGCGGCGGTTTTGTCTGTTTACATTCATGGGCTTGCTGGAGATATTTATTCTTTAGAAAACTCTCAAGATTCACTAATTGCTAGTGATATTATAAAAAATTTACCAAAGACCTATAAATTAATGAGGTGTTAATGATGGAAGAAAATTATTTATTAGTTGATTTAGACAAAATATTAAATAATATCAAATCAATAAAAGAAAAATCTCAAAATTCAAAATTTTGTGCAGTTTTAAAGGCTGACGCTTACGGGCTAGGTTCTTTAGAAGTTGCAAATTACATAAAAAATTACATAGATTACATAGCTGTAGCTCAATTTAAAGAGGCAAAATATTTAAGAGACAATGGAATTAATACTCCTATTTTAATATTAGGATATTTGCCTATAGATAAATATAATGAATGTGGCAAATTAAATATTGATGTAGTAATTTATGATTTAGATTATGCTAAAGAAATAAATAGTAAATTAAATTCAAAAATAAATTGTCATATTGGGCTTGATACAGGACATACAAGAATTGGATTTAGAGATTTTGAAATAGAAAAAATAAAAAATTAAAAGAGCTTGAAAATTTAAATTTCATAGGAGCTTTTTCTCATTTTGCAACAGCTGATGAGAAAGATTTAACATATACAAATGAACAATATAAAAAATTCACATACATAATAGACCAAATCAAAGATGATTTTGATTTAAAATTAGTTCATATTGCAAATTCTGCAGCATCAATGGAATATGATTTTAAATCAGACTTGTTGAGGGTAGGGATTTCTTTGTATGGCGTTTATCCATCTGATTATATAAAAGAAATTTCAAAAATTAAATTAGAACAAGCTTTTGAATTTAAAGCACAAATTTCTTTTGTAAAAAATGTAGAAAAAGGAACAAGCATTTCTTATGGCAGAACCTTTACTGCTGATAAAGATATGAAAGTTGCTACAGTTGCAATAGGTTATGCAGATGGATTTAAAAGAGCATTTTCAAATATAGGAGAAGTTTTAGTAAATGGGAAACTAGCAAGAGTTGTTGGAAGAGTTTGTATGGATCAAATGATGATTGATGTAAGTGATATTGATTGTAAAATAGGAGATTATATTACAATTTATCCAGATATTTACAAAGAGGCAAAAAAAATTAATACAATCCCTTATGAATTAATGACTTCAATTTCAAAAAGAGTTCCTAGGATTTATAAATGCAATTCTAAATTTATAGGAGAAAATAATGAAAGTTAAAAGAGGAGATTTATTTTATGCAGATCTTTCTCCTGTTGTAGGGAGCGAACAGGGAGGAGTAAGACCTGTAATTGTTGTGCAAAATGATATGGGAAATAAATATTCTCCAACAATTATAGTAGTTCCTGTTACAAGTCAATTAAAAAAATCAAAATTGCCTACCCATGTTTCTTTAAGTGCAAATCAATTTGGTTTGCCAAAAAATAGCGTGGCTCTTCTTGAACAATTGAGAACAATCGATAAGAGAAGGCTAAGAGATAAATTAGGTTCTTTTGATAAGTCGGTAATGTTAAAAATTGATGCGGCAATTGCCATATCTGTAGGAATAGATTAGTGAAAATAAATTTTAAAAACTTATTAATAGTATTCCTGTCGGCTTTTTTTATTTTTTTGCTTGTTAATAAAAAAGAAAATACATATACAAATTTAGATGAATTAGAAATTACTTATATAGACGTAGGTCAAGGAAATGCAGTTTTAGTAAAAACAAAGGACAAAAGTCTATTAATAGATGGGGGAAATAGGTCTAATAGTAGATATTATTATACTTATATTAAAAATAAAAACCTTAAAAAAAAGCAAGTTAAAGAAAATCTTTTAATTAAGAATTTCTAAAACTTGCTTTTTAATTTCTTTTATTCACTAACACCTGCTATCATTCTAGCTAAACGATCTGAATCTCCGCTACCTGTAACTATAACTTGATCATCTTTTTTAATATCAGACAATAAGTATTCTTTTACCTTTTCAAATGTAGGAATATATTTTGCGCTTTTTCCAGTTTTAATTAGAGCATCAACTACATCTTTACTAGAAATACTTGGATCAAATGGTTCACGTGCTGCAAAAATATCAGTAATTATAACTTCATCAGCTTCATCAAAACATTTAACAAATTCATTAAACAATCTCTTAGTTCTTGTGTAAGTATGAGGTTGCCATACACAAATAAGTCTTCCTTTTGTGTGTTCAGCCAAGGCATTTAAATTAACTTGAATTTCTGAAGGATGGTGACCATAATCTAAAATAATATTGCAATCATTAACATTTCCTATTAATTGCATTCTTCTTTCAAGACCAGTGTAGGCTTCGATATTTTTTTTGATCGTTTTTATGTCAACACCACTTTCTAAAGTAGCAATGATTGATGCGCAAGCATTATTTATATTATGTCTTCCAAGAATTGCTAGCTCAAAATGTTCAACATCTCCATTTTTCATTATCAAATCAAATCTAGGCTTACCACTTTCATCAAAACTTATATTTGTAGCATTATAATCAGCATCAGGATTATCTTGTCCATAGGTAATCAATTCTCCTTGAACTGCATCTATAACTAATTTATTATTTTCTTCATTTAAATTCAAAATTGTTTTTGAATCTTTACTTTGATTTCTCAAGTAAAATTTAAAAGTTTCAACTATGTCATTTATGTCTTTATAATAATCAAGATGATCTTCGTCAATATTTAAAATTATTCCAATTGAAGGGTAATAATATCTTATATTTCCTTTATATTCACAAGCTTCTGTTACTAATATATCCTTATCGCCAACATGAACATTTCCTTCGATTTCATCAAGATCTCCACCCAATAAAATAGTAGGATTTTTTGTAGAATTCATAAGAATTTTTGAAATCATACTTGTTGTTGTACTTTTTCCATGAGAACCAGAAACTGCAATAGAATTTTTGTAGTTTTTCATCAAACCACCCAAGAAAACCCCACGGCTTACTACAGGAATATCAAGTTTTCTAGCTGCAACTAATTCTTCATTATTTTCGGCGATTGCATCTGTATATATAACTAAATCTGGATTTTTAATATTTTCTTTTTTTTGTCCAATTGTATATTTAATTCCATTTTTATCTAAATGTTTGCTTGTTTCAGAAATTGAAATGTCAGATCCTGTAACCTTATAACCATTATTATTTAATAAAATAGCAATACCACTCATGGAAATTCCACCAATTCCTATCATATGTATATTTTTATATTTATAATCATTTATGTTAAATTCGAACATTGATGCTCCTTTATTTTTATATTTTTTGCCTAACTATTATACCATAAAATTTATACAAAGACCATTAATTTGATATTTCTAACAACTTTTACCAAATTGACAGTAAAGTCATAAAATGATAATCTTTATTTATAAGCAAATAGTTAGAGAGGTTTTTAATGAAATATATAATAGGAAATGATCATGGTGGTATTGATCTAGTTGATAGCGTAGAAGAAAAACTTTTAGAACTTGGATATGAAGTTGAAAAAGTTGGAACATTTACAAAAGAATCTTGTGATTATTCAGATTTTGCAAAAATTGCATGCGAAAAAGTTTTAAACAAAGAAGCTGATTTTGCTGTTTTAATTTGTGGGACAGGAATAGGAATGAGTCTTGCTGCCAATAAATTTAAAGGTATAAGAGCAGCTTGCGTGTCTGAGACATATTCTGCAAAAATGTCTAGAGCGCACAATAATAGTAATGTTTTGTGCATAGGTTCAAGAGTAATTGGCTCAGAAGTTGCAAAAATGATTGTAGAGATTTTTGCTACAACAGAATTTGAAGGCGGACGTCATCTTAAAAGAGTAAATAAAATCAAAGAAATTGAGGAGAATAATTAATGTTTGATAAAAAAGATTTAAAAGCTGTAAATGCAATAAGATGTTTATCAATAGCACAAATTGAAAAAGCAAATAGTGGCCATCCAGGTCTTCCAATGGGAGCAAGTCCTATGGCTTATGTTTTGTGGAATAAAATAATGAATGTTAATCCTAAAAAAAGCAATTGGCACAACAGAGATAGATTTGTTTTGTCAGCTGGCCATGGTTCAGCTATGCTTTACTCTCTATTACATTTATCAGGCTATGATTTGAGTATTGATGATTTAAAAGATTTCAGACAAATTGGCTCAAAAACTCCAGGCCATCCAGAAAGAAAACATACAGATGGTGTTGAAGTAACAACTGGTCCTTTGGGCCAAGGAATTGCAAATGCAGTTGGATTTGCAATAGCTGAAAAACATCTTGCTGCATTGTATAACAAAGATGGATTTAACATAGTTGATCATTATACTTATGCAATATGCGGAGATGGAGATTTGATGGAAGGAATTTCATACGAATCAATGTCTTTAGCAGGTCATTTAAATTTAAATAAATTAATAATTCTTCATGATTCAAATGATATTTGTTTGGATGGAAATTTAAATACATCTTTTTCAGAAAATATTGAACAAAGAGTTAAAGCTCAAAATTGGAATTATATTAAAGTTTTGGATGGGAATAATCTTGAAGAAATTTATGATGCAATTAATAAAGCAAAAGAAAATAAAAATGGTCCAACTTTTATAGAAGTTAAAACAGTTATTGGTTATGGTTCAAAAAATCAAGGAACAAATAAAGTTCATGGTGCACCAATTGGAAATGACGATTTTATAGAAGCAAAAAAATTCTACAATTGGGAATATGAAGATTTTGAAATTTCAGAAGATGTTTATGATACATTCAAAGAAAATATTATAGAAAATGGTAAAAAATCATACGAAAAATGGGAAAAACTTTTAGCAGAATATAAGGAAAAATATCCAAAAGACTATAAAGAATATATTAATGGATTTGAAAGAAAATTACCAGAAAATTGGATGGAAGAAATCAAAAAATATTCTCCATCTGATGATAGTCTTGCAACAAGAGCTTCTAGTGGAGAAATAATCCAAGATTTAGCAAAAGTCACAAAAAATTTCTGGGGCGGAAGCGCAGATTTATTTTCATCTAACAAAACAAATATAAAAAATGCTGAAAGATTTTCAGACACAAATCCTTGTGGAAGAAATGTTTGGTATGGAGTTAGAGAATTTGCTATGAGTGTAATAGCAAATGCCATTGTAGCACACGGCGGAACTTTCCATCACGTTTCTACATTTTTTGTATTTTCAGATTATTTAAAAGCAGGTTTAAGAATTTCAGCTCTTTCACAAATTCCTGTAACTTATGTTTTCACTCATGATTCTGTTGCTGTTGGAGAAGATGGACCAACACACCAACCAATAGAACAATTAGCAATGATTAGAACAATACCAAATGTAATAATGCTAAGACCAGCAGATGCAAATGAAGTTAGACTTTCTTGGAAAATTGCTCTTGAAAGCAAAAATTGCCCAGTAGTTATAGCTTTAACACGTCAAAACGTAAGTAATCTTGAAGCTACACAAAATATTGATGATATTTCAAATGGAGCCTATATAATTAAAGATTCTGATAAAGAAGTTCCAGATGGAATTTTAATTGCAACAGGTAGTGAAGTAGAATTAGCTTTACAAACAAGAGATGAATTGAAAAAATCTGATATTGATGTAAGAGTTGTATCAATGCCATCAATGGAATTATTTAGAAAACAAGACCAAGCTTATAAGGAAAAAATTCTTCCAGCTAATGTTAAAAATAGAGTTTCAATTGAAATGGCAAGTTCATTTGGATGGAGCGAATTTACAGGAGATAAGGGAATAAATATTTCTATTGATAGATTTGGAATATCAGGTAATTTTAAAGATGTGCAAAAAGAATTAGGATTTACTAAAGAAGAGATAGCTAAAAAATATATAGAAAAATATAATTAATTTGTAGGGGACTGTTGCAGAATTATTTATTTATAATTTTGCAATAGCCCTTTTTATTTTAAAAATATTTTAAAAAGTGATATTATATTACTAGAAATATAAAAATAAGGAGTAATTATGACAATACCAACACCACATATTTCAGCAAAAAGTAAAGATGAAATAGCAAATACAGTTTTGATGCCAGGAGATCCTTTAAGAGCTAAATATATAGCAGAAAATTTTCTTGAAGATGCAAAAGAATTTACAAATACAAGAGGAATGTACGGATATACTGGTTATTATAAAGGAAAAAGAGTTTCAGTAATGGGAAGTGGAATGGGAATTCCTTCATCAATGATTTATTTTAATGAATTATTTAATTTTTATGATGTCGATACAATAGTCAGAATTGGAAGTGCTGGAAGTATGCAAGAAAATATAAAATTACACGATATTGTTCTTGCAACAAGTGCTTGTAGTGAATCATCAATTAACGATAATTTATTTGGAAATATTCATTATTCTCCAACACCTGATTTTGATTTATTACTTGATGCATACAAAAAAAGTCAAGAATTAGGATACACAACTCACTGTGGTCAAGTTCATTCATCAGACCAATTTTATAGTGAAATGGATCCAAAAGTTTTTGAAAATTTACAAAAATATGGAGTTTTATGTGTAGAGATGGAATCTTATGGTCTTTTTACTGTAGCAAGAAAATATGGAAAAAGAGCCTTAGGAGTTTTTACAATTAGTGATTCCTTAGTATCTAACGAATCTGATAGTGCAGAAAATAGACAAAGTGCTTATACACAAATGATGACACTTGCTTTAGAAGTTGCACCAGAATAAGGAGATTAGATGTTAAAAAATGTAATACTTGCTGCTGGAGAAGGTACTAGAATGAAATCTAATACCTCAAAAGTTATGACTAAAATTTTAAATAGAGAGCTTATAACTTATATAGTTGATGCTTGCTCATTTGAAAATTCAAATACTATAATAATTGGTGGAAAAAATAAGGATTTATTAAAAGAAAAATTTCCAAATATTGAAATAAAAGAACAAAAGATTGGAAAAGAATTCCCTTACGGAACAGCTTATGCTGTAAGTATGGCTATTGATTTAATAAATGACGATGATGATTGTCTTATTTTAAATGGAGATATTCCACTAATTACAAAAAAATCTCTTGAAGATTTTATTGATTTTCATAAAGAAAATAACAATAGTCTAACTGTTATGTCAACAAAAGTTGATAATCCAAAAGGATATGGAAGAATAATACGAGAAAATAATAAATTCCAAAAAATTGTAGAAGAAAAAGATGCAAGCGAAAAAGAAAAAGAAGTAAATGAAATCAACGTTGGTATCTATGCTTTAAAAGGGATTGATCTAAAAAATTCTTTAAAAAAGATTAACACTGACAACAAGTCCAATGAATATTATTTAACAGACTGTATCGAAATTTTAAATAATGAAGGAAAAAAAGTAGAAGCTTATATGTCTGACAATCCTGATCAATTTTATGGAATAAATAATAAAAAAGAGCTAGCAAATGCTACAAAACTTTTAAGACAAAGAATTAATGATTATCACATGTTAAATGGTGTAATTATTGATAATCCTAGTATAGTAGATATTGAAATGGGCGTAAAAATTGGAAAAGATACTGTAATATCTGGTCCATGTAAAATTATAGGAAATACAGAAATTGGCGAAGATTGTATTATTGAAGGCTCATCTAGAATTGAAGATTCAATAATAAAAGATAAGGTTAAAATTGACAATTCTGTAATAGAAAAATCTTTTGTTGATCAAGGTACAGATATTGGTCCGTTTTCACATTTAAGACCTAAGGCTAAACTTGGCAAAAATGTCCATATTGGAAATTTTGTGGAAGTTAAAAATTCTAATGTTGATGATAATACAAAAGCAGGACACCTAGCTTATATCGGAGATTGTGATTTAGGTAAAGATATAAATATTGGTTGTGGAGTAATTTTTGTAAATTATGATGGTAAATTTAAGCATAGGTCAATTATTGAAGATGGAGCATTTATAGGATCAAATTCTAATATTGTAGCACCTGTTCATGTGAAAAAAGAGGGATATATTGCTGCAGGCTCAACAATAACAAAAGATGTTGACCAAGGAGAGCTTTCAATAGAAAGAGCTGAACAAAAAAATATATCTGGTTACGTTGAAAAAAGAAAAAAAGAGATTTGGAAAAGTTAAAGGAGCAAAATTAAAAATGAGTGAATGTTCAAGTTCATCACATATCAAAAGAGGCGATTTAGTTGTATTGGCAGGAAACTCTAATCCTGATTTAGCAGAAGCTGTTGCAAAATCATTGGGCATTAAATTAGGAGAAGTTGAAGTTAAAAAATTTGCAGATAGTGAAATTAATGTAAAAATTAACGAAGCTGTAAGAGGCAAGGATGTATATATCATTCAACCTACTTCTTATCCAACAAACGACAATCTAATGGAATTATTAATTATGACAGATGCATGTAAAAGAGCATCTGCAGGTTATGTTAACCTAGTAGTTCCGTATTATGGCTATGCAAGACAAGATAGAAAAACTAGAGGAAGAGAACCAATTAGTGCTAAACTTGTAGCAAATCTTATGACTGTTTCTGGAGCTGATAGGGTTATAACAATGGATCTTCATGCTGGTCAAATTCAAGGATATTTTGATATACCTCTTGATCACTTTACTGCTATTAGATTATTGTCATCATATTTTAAAGAAAAAGCATTTGACAATCCAGATGAATATGTAGTAGTAAGTCCTGATTTAGGAGGAGTAACTAGAGCTAGAAGCTTTGCTGATTATTTAAAATTAACAATAGCAATAATTGAAAAAAGACGTCCAAGACCAAATGTTTCAGAAGTTATGAATGTAATTGGAGATTTTGAAGGTAAACATTGTATTTTAGTTGATGATATTATTGATACTGCTGGAACTATTTGCAATGCAGCAAATTATCTAAAAGAACATGGTGCAAAAGAAGTTTCAATTGCTGCAACTCACGGTGTTTTAAGTGGAAATGCTTGCGAAAATTTAGAAAATTCTTGTGTAAAAGAAGTAGTTATTACAGATACAATAAAATTACCTGAAGAAAAGAAAATTCAAAAAATCAAACAAATCTCAATAGCTCCTTTATTAGCTGAAGCTATAAA
The DNA here is from genome assembly GCF_000311745.1 of Anaerococcus obesiensis ph10. Classification (GTDB taxonomy): domain Bacteria; phylum Bacillota; class Clostridia; order Tissierellales; family Peptoniphilaceae; genus Anaerococcus; species Anaerococcus vaginalis. The sequence continues at coordinate 344,756 of NZ_HE978531.1, forward strand.
TAGAATTAACACTTACGAATCAATAAGTGGTCTTTTTGAGGACGGTAAATAAAAATGTATTATATTGTAGGCTTGGGTAATCCTGGTATACAGTATGAGAACACAAGACATAACGCTGGCTTTATAACTATTGATTATTTAGCTAGAAAATATAGTATTGATGTAAGAAAAATTAAATTTAAATCTTTAATTGGCCAGGGAGTAATTTCTGGCCATAAAGTTATGCTTGTAAAACCTCAAACTTATATGAATAATTCAGGAGAAGCTATTAGAGAAATATATAAATATTTTGATTTTGACCATGATAAACTAATAGTTATTTATGATGATATAGATATTGATTTTGGAAGTATTAGAATAAGAAAAAAAGGTTCAGCTGGAACTCATAATGGAATGAAGTCAATTATTTACAATCTAGAATTTGATGATTTTCCAAGAATAAAAGTTGCAGTTGGAAAAAAACCTTCATATATGGATTTGGCGAATTTTGTATTAAGTGGATTTTCAAAACAAGAAGTTAAAATCATTGAAGAAGAAGTAAAGCTTGCAAGTGATGCTATAGAGATGATTTTAGAAGAAGGAATAGAAAAAACTATGAGTATGTTTAATTCAAAAAGGCTAGTTGAAGATAATGAATAGCCTTATTAATGAAATTTATAATATTAGTCAAGTTAAGGAAATAATTGAAAATTATAAAAAATTATCTCCAATATTTTTACATGGCCTAACTGATGAGAGCAAGGCTCATATTTTTCAAACTCTATTTACTTACACCGGAAAAACATTAATTATTATTTGCGAGAATGAAAAAAAAGCAAAGTTAATGTGTGATGACATTAATTCTTTGCAAGATGATTCTTGTATGTATTTTCCATCAACTGAAATTAACTATTACAATATTAAAAATTTAGAAAATAATAATGAAATAAATCGAATTGAAGTTTTAACAAAGCTTATTAATGAGGATAAGTTTATAATTACTACTACTTTAGATGCCTTAAGAAATAAATTAACTCCAAGAAAAATTTTTAAAGATAAGTCATTTAAAATTTATATTGATAGTGAATTAGATTTAAGAGAGGTAAAAAAATCATTTATAGAATTAAATTATGATTTTACAAAATTAGTTGAGTCAAAAGGAGAATTTTCTATTAGGGGCTCAATAATAGATTTTTGGCCTATAGAATATGATAATCCTATAAGAATAGAATTATTTGATACAGAAATAGATTCAATGAGATTTTTTGATAAAGACACTCAAAGATCTCTTGAAAATATTGATGAAATAATAATTAGACCAACAAAAGAGTTAATTTATGATAAAAATGATTATCAGAAAATAATTGAATTAATAAAAAAAGATATAAAAAATATATCAGATTCAAGTAATTCTACAAAATTAAAAGATAAATATAACCAAATAATTTCTTATCTCAGTGATAGTTTATATATCGCAAATGAAGATTTAATTACTCCCTATAGAAATGAAAATTTTGATGACTTTTTTGATTATTTAGATAAAGATTCAATATTTCTTTTTCAAGATTTAAATAGGTCAATTGACAATTTTTCACAAGATAAGGAAAAATCAGATCTAGATTTTACAAATCAGTTAGAAAATGAGGAAATATTTCCATCATTTAAAAATATTAAAATAGATATAAATAAAATTTTTACTAATATCAAATCTTATCCTATAATAAATTCTTCAAGTTTATTAAAAAACAATAATATAATAAAAGCAAAAAAAATTATTGAATTAAAATCTATTGAGCAAGAAAATTTTAATAAAAATATTGAAAATTTCATTTTTAATATTAATTCTTTAATTAAAAATAATGAAAAAGCTATTATTTTTGCATCTGATAAAAAATCTCTAGAAAGTATAAAAGAAATTTTTAATGAAAATAATATTGGAAATTTTTCTATTGGTCTAGATTCTGATTTAAATAATACTAATATAATCTTAACTGAAAATTCTTTATCAAGAGGTTATATTTTCACTGACAAAAAAATAAATGTATATTCTCATAGGGATATTTTTGGTAAAGATAAATTTAAGAATAAAAAAACAAGAAAGAAACAAGTAAGCGCTAAAGATATAATTAATTATTCTGATATAGAAATTGGCGATTATGTAGTTCATGAAAATAATGGTATTGGTATATATAAAGGAATATCTAAAATTGAAGTAAATAATACCAAAAAAGATTATTTTGTAATTGAATACAAGGGAAATGATAAAGTATTTGTTCCTGTTGACCAAATGGGTTTAGTTAGTAAATATATTGGTAACAAAGGGGACAAGCCAAAAATTTCATCACTTGGAAGTAATCAATGGAAAAAAGCTAAACAAAGAGCAAAAAAAGCTGTAGATGAAATAGCAGATGATTTGGTAGAACTTTACGCAAAAAGATCAAAAGCCAAGGGACGTGCTTTTAGTGAAGATACAACTTGGCAAAAAGAATTTGAAGATTCTTTTATTTATGAAGAAACGGATAGCCAAGTAAGATCTATTAATGAAATTAAAGATGATATGGAAAATATCAAACCAATGGATAGACTTCTTTGTGGAGATGTTGGTTATGGAAAAACTGAAGTAGCTTTAAGAGCTGCATTTAAAGCAATAATGGACGGCTATCAAGTTTGTTTTTTAGTACCAACTACAATTCTTGCAAGTCAACATTATTCTACAATGAAAGAAAGGTTTAAAGATTATCCTGTCGAGTGTGCTTTATTATCTAGATTTGTAAGTAAAAAAGAACAAGATAAAAATATAAAAAATTTAAAATCAGGTAAAATTGATATTATTGTAGGAACTCATAGGTTACTATCAAATGATATAAAATTTAAAAATCTTGGCTTGTTAATTATAGATGAAGAGCAAAGATTTGGTGTAAGACATAAAGACAAACTAAAAAAATTAAAAGAAAATATTGATGTTTTAACTTTGTCTGCTACGCCAATTCCAAGAACCTTACAATTATCATTAACTGGGATAAGGGATATGTCAACTTTGGATGAACCTCCAGAAAGAAGACTTCCTGTAAATACTTACGTATTAGAATATGATTCATCAATTATAAAAAGAGCTATCGAAAAAGAGCTTGATAGGGATGGGCAAGTATATTTTGTCTATAATAGAGTTTATAATATCGAAAAAATTTACAATGAACTTGTTGAATTAATACCAGATGCAAATATTGCTATCGCTCATGGGCAAATGTCTGCAAAAAATCTTGAAAAAATAATGGAAGATTTTGTGAATGGGGATATTGATATACTTCTTGCCACAACAATCATTGAAACTGGTATGGATATACAAAATGTAAACACAATTATAGTTTATGATTCTGACATGATGGGACTTAGTCAACTTTATCAATTGAAAGGACGAATAGGTCGATCATCTAGGTCTTCTTATGCTTATTTTACTTATGCCAAAGGAAAAGTTTTAACTGAAATAGGTGAAAAAAGATTAAAATCAATTAAAGATTTTTCTGACTTTGGTAGTGGTTATAAAATTGCTATGAGAGATTTAGAACTTAGGGGCGCAGGAAATATTTTAGGTGAAAGCCAAAGTGGGCAAGTAGAAGCTATTGGATATGACTTATATGTTAAATTCTTGCAACAAGCTGTTAATAAAGCAAGCGGAAAAGAATTTAAATCTAGCGATTTAAATGACGTATATATTGACTTGAAAGTGGATGCTTATATTCCAGAATCTTATATAGAAGATCAAGGACAAAAAATAGAAATGTACACCAGAATATCAAGAATTGAAACTTTGGAAGACTATAGTTTTCTTGTTGAAGATTTGATTGATAGGTATGGAGATATTCCATTAATGGTTGACAATATAATGTACGTATCATTGGTAAAATCCCTTGCTGATAAATTAGGTTTTGATGAAATTAGAGAAGTAAAAAATGAAATAATAATATCTTATGACGATAGAAATAAATTTACTTTTGAGCAATTATCTCAAATTAATGAAAATTATCACGGAGAACTTTCATTTGACCTTTCACAAAATCCAGCTTTTAAATTACCAAATAAAAATACAAAACTGTTAGACTGTTACGAATTATTAAAAGTTATTAAAAATGTTAAGGAGAAAAAATGAACAAAAGACTTATAGCCTTAGTTTTAGCAACAAGTTTTGCATTAAGTGCTTGTGCTAATGATGGAGCAAAAGACAAAAAAGACAACGGATCAAATGAAACTCAAACTTCAGAAAGTGCAAAAGGAGAAAAATTACCAGATGATGCAGTAGCATTAGTTGGTGGCGAAAAAATCACAAAAGATTCTTATAAAGATGAAATGAGTTTTTATTCTGCAATGCTTGCAAGCAGACAACAATTAAAACCTTCAATTGTTCAAATGCTAGTTCAAGATAAACTTATAGCAGATGATATGAAAAAAAATAATGTAAAAGTTGATGATAAAGCTCTTGATGACAAATTTTTACAATATGTTCAACAATTTGGTGGACAAGAAAAATTTGATAAAATGCTTGAAGATTATAATATGAGCAGTGATAAATTTAAAGAAACAATTAAAAAAGATGAAATTTATCAAAAACACAGAGCTTGGTTTGAAGAAAAAAATCCAGTAGATGAAAAACAAATTAAAAAATATTATGAAGAAAATAAAGATACTCTATCTCAAGTTAAAGCAAGCCATATTTTAGTAGCTGACGAAGCAACAGCAAAACAAGTAAAAGAAAAACTAGATAATGGAGAAGATTTTGCAAAACTTGCAAAAGAATATTCAAAAGATACTGCTAATGCAGAAAAAGGTGGAGATTTAGGATACTTTACTAAAGATAAAATGGTTAAAGAATTTGCAGATAAAGCTTTTTCTATGAAAAAAGATGAAGTTTCTGATCCTGTTAAAACTTCTTATGGATACCATATAATAAAAGTTACAGATAAAAAAGATTCTCCAGAAGCATTAAAAGATGAAATTTCTAAAACCTTAAATGATAAAAAATATTCTGATTACCTAACAGACCTATTTAACAAAGCAAAAGTAGTAACAGAAGATGGTCCTCAAAAGAAGGAAACAAAAAAAGAATCAAAAACATCTGATAATAAAAAAGATGAAAATAATAAAGAAAATTCCAATAGTAATAATTAGTATTTCTTTAATTTTACTAAGTTCTTGTTCAAAAAAATTTGATAAGGATAAGTATGTAGCTGTTGTTAATGATGAAGGAATAAGCAAAGAATTATTTGAAAAAGAATTAAGTTATTATCAAAAATTTTATTTAAAAAAATATGGGGATAAATTCTTAGATTCTAAATCTAAAAAGGGAGATTCTAATTACAAAAAATTAGAATCTGAACTTTTAGATTCTTTAATTATGGATCAAGCTATGCTTGATGATTTGAAAAAAAATGGAATCAAAGTAACAAAAAATGATTCTCAAGAAATAATCGATAAAATAAGCCAAGAAATTTCATCAAAGGATTCACTAATTGAAAATGTAAAGTCATTTGGTGTTACAGAAGATGAATTTGAAGAAATTTCATATCAAGATTCAATTAGAAAAAACACTATGATTATTTTTTAAACAATAATAAGGTTAAAGATTCTAAAATTTTAAAATATTATGAAGATAATAAAAATCTCCATAAAAAATATAAGTATGATTGCTTGATTTTTGATGATAAAAAAGAAGCTATAAAAATAAGGTCTAATATTAAAAATTCTGATGATTTTAAAAATAATCTTAAAAATAAAGTTAGAAATTATGATATTTATAGGTCTGAGTTCGTTTATAACGATGATAATTTGCTTAAAGAATCATCACTAACCAAGGCAAACGAAATAAGTAATGTATTCAAATACAAAGATTCATACATAATTTTAATGGTTAATTCAATAAATAATAACAAAAAAAGTCTTTTGCTTGATGCAAAAGAATTATATTTAAGAAACGAATATAATAATTATTTGAAAAATCTTATAAAAAATTCAAATATCAAGCTTTTTATTTGAAAAACGCTTGAAATAAATAAAATATATATGTATAATCTTACTTAGAGTTAAGCAGAATAGATTAAGATTGATTTATAAGGAGGATATATGAATAAATCAGAATTATTAGTTAATATCTCAGAAAAAAGTGGACTTAAAAAAGTAGAAGCTGAAAGAGCATTAAATGCTTTCATCGAAACTGTAACAGAATCTCTTAAAAAAGAAGAAAAAGTTCAACTTGTAGGATTTGGTACTTTTGAAACTAGAGACAGAAAAGCTAGAGAAGGAAGAAATCCTAGAAAACCTGATGAAGTTATCAAAATTCCAGCTTCAAAAGCTCCAGTATTTAAAGCTGGTAAAACTCTTAAAGAAGCAGTTAACAATAAATAATAATTCAATTTTATATGTTAAAAGCCCAGATTTTTTTCTGGGCTTTTTAATTTATTTTATTTTTTCATATAAGTTTTTTGGATTCTCATCCATATTTACGGTTACTGTTTTGAAATTTTCATAATAAACCATACCAGGTTTAGCTCCCTTTGCCTTGTTCACATTCTTTTTTTCTGTGTAGTCAACGTCAACTTTATTTGATTTAGCTTGTGATGAGTTTGATGCAGCAAGATAGGAGGCTATTTTTATATCATTTTCATTTAATAAATTGGTTTTTAAAATAACGTGACTTCCTGGAGCATTTCTTACGTGGAAAAAATAATCATTTTTATTTGCAAGTTTTAAAGTAATATAGTCATTTTGTCTTGAATTTTTTCCAACATATATATTACTATTATCCACAGTTTTAAACTGCATAGGTTTTGATTTGGATTTAGTTTTTTTCTTATTTCTACTCGTATTTTTAATTATTTTATTTTCAATTAGTTCTTCTTTTATCTCATCTAAATCACTTATGCTCTCGCTTCTTTCAACAAAATCAGATACTTGATTTAAATACTCTAATAAGTCATTTTGCTTTGGAAGATCATCTTTTGCAAAATCTATGGAATTTTTAATTTTTTTGTATCTTTTATAGTAACTATCAACATTCTCCCATGGATTTTTTCTAGAGTCTAGGCTTATTTTTATATCTTTATTGTTATTATAAAAATCTTTTAAAATTATTTCTTTATAGCCTTTGTTTAATTTATTTACATTTGCTGCTAGTAAATCGCCTTTCATTCTTATAGAATCCATATTTTTTTCTTTGCTTAGATTTTTATTTAAAATATCTATTTTTTTATTAACTAATTTAATTTGGCTATTTATTTTTCTTAATAAATTATTTTTAATTTGTCTAAGTCTATCATTGGATTTGTTTGATTCATAAAAATTTTCAATAGCATTACTCATAGAATTGCATAATATTTTTTCAAACCCAAGACCAGATAAATCAAAGGAATAAAATTCCTTATATTTTCTACTATTTTTATATAAAACTGGGCTGTAGGTATTATTAATTAATGAATTTCTAAGTTCATATAGATTATCATTAAGCAATTGTTTTTCATCTTCACTTACAAGTCCCCAATTTATTCTAGGATCAATATTTGATTTGTATATTAACTCTTTAGAAATTGTAGGGGAGAATCCTAAATAATTTTCATATAAAAGTTTTTCTGGATTTTGATTATCTGCTATGTTTTTATCTAATTTTAAAATATCAAGTGAAAAATCTGATTCTAAAATATTAATTTTATTGCTTTCTATAAATTTATATTCTAGACCTGGCAAGATTTCTCTAACTGATGACATTTTAAAATTTACTCTTTTAATGGAATCTATTATTTTATAATTTTCATCTGTTAGTATTATATTGGAATATTTTCCCATTATTTCTACTATTAATTTATTTGAAATATCAAAACCCATTTCATCAACTGAAGATATATGAAAAATAATAACCCTATCCATTTTATATTGTTCAATTTCAACAATTTTACTTTGATTTAAATATTTTCTTAAAACCATGCAAAAATTAGGAGGGCTTATAGGATTTTCATATTTTCTTTCTGTAATATGAACTCTGGCTTCATTATTATTTGCACTTAATAATAATTTGTAGCTTTTTCCAATCGAATAGATATTTAAAACAATATCATTTTTGGAAGGTTGGCTAATTTTTTGGATTTTTCCTCCAAGCAATAATTTTTTTATTTCAAAAGTTATGGCTTTTGTTACTAAACCATCGTAACTCATTAAATCACCTCTTTAATTTTTATATTTATATTATATCAGAATAATATACTTGAACTAAATTTTTGCATAATGTAAAATAGTAGTAATAAGGAGGCACGATGAAAAAAGGATTTTTATTAGTAATATCTGGACCTTCAGGTGTAGGTAAAGGAACAGTATTGCATGACCTTATGAATACACAAAAAAACTTAGTTTATTCAGTTTCTGTGACTACTAGGAAACAAAGGCCTGGGGAAATAGAAGGAGTAAGCTATTTTTTTAAGAGTCATGAAGAATTTGAAAAAATGATTGAAGAAGATAAATTTTTGGAATATGCTAAAGTTCACGATAATTATTACGGTACACCTAAAGACTTCGTCGAAGAAAAAATCAATGAAGGTAAGATAGTAATTTTAGAAATAGATGTTCAAGGAGCATTAAATGTTAAGAAAAATATTGATAATGGAGTTTATATTTTTCTGGCGCCTCCTAGCCTTAGCGAACTAAAAAATAGAATTGTTAATAGGGGAACTGAAACAGAAAGTGACATCAATCTAAGAATGCATAATGCAAGAAAAGAATTATCTTATATAAAAGATTATGATTACTTGGTTGTAAATGATCATTTGAATTCTGCTATAAATTTAGTAAATGAAATTATTAATGCAGAAAAACATAAAGTTTTTAGAGAAGAAATAGATTTTGAAAAGGAGTAAATATGAATAATCCATCTTTTAAAGAATTATCAGAAATAAGTTCAAGTAGGTACGAAATTTGCATGATGGCTGCAAAAAGAGCAAGAAGAATTGTAAATGGATCAGATTTATTAACTAAAGAAGTTGAAGACAAACCTGTAACTCAAGCTTTACATGAAATAATGGAAGGAAAAGTAGAAAAAAATGATTAAGGGTAAAAATATTCTCCTAGGTGTTAGTGGGGGAATAGCCGCTTATAAAGTTTTAGATCTTTGCTCAAGATTAAAAAAAGAAGGAGCAAACTTAAAAATTATTATGACAAAGGCTGCTTGTGAATTTGTTAGTCCTTTGTCTTTTGAAACTATGGGAAAATGTCTTGTCTATTCTGATATGTTTGAAGGAAGTCATGAAAAGGTTCATCACATTGAGCTTCCAAAATGGGCAGATGTTTTTTTGGTTGCACCATTAAGTGCAAATACGCTTGCTAAAATGACTTATGGCATTGCAGATAATATGCTTACAGCCTCACTTTTAGCTTGTGATAAAGACATAATTGTAGCTCCTACTATGAATACAAATATGTTAAATAATAAGGCAACTCAAAGTAATCTTAAAACAATTAAAGAAAGAGGAGTACATATAATTAATCCAAATTCAGGGATTCTTGCTTGCGATACAAGAGGAGATGGCAGAATGGAAGAACCTGAAAATATTGTAAGATACCTTGATTATTATTTTACAAAAAAAGATTTAAAGGGAAAAAAAATTATTGTTTCTGCTGGACCAACTGTAGAGCCAATTGATTATGTAAGATTTATAACAAATAAATCCAGTGGCAAAATGGGATATAATATAGCGATAGAAGCTTTTAAAAGAGGTGCTGATGTTAAATTAGTATCTGGTCCTGTAAATCCTATTAAGACAAATGGAATTGATAAAATCAATATTAGAACTAATTTAGAATTAAAAGAAGCAATTGATAAAGAATTTGATGATTGCGATGCCTTAATTATGTCAGCTGCTCCTACAGATTATAAAGTTAGAGAAGTAAGCGATAAAAAAAATCAAAAAAAATGGCGACAATTTAAATCTAGAATTGATTGAAAATGTTGATATTTTAAAATATTTTGGAAATAAAAAAGATAAACAAGTTTTGATTGGTTTTGCTGCAGAAACAGATGACCTTATAAAAAATGCAAAAATAAAATTAGAATCAAAAAAGGCAGATTATATTATAGCCAATGATTTGAAAAAGAAGGGCGCAGGTTTTGATGTAGATACAAATATTGCATCAATTCTTTCAAAAGATAAGGTTGAAAAACTTGATATAATGACAAAAAAAGAACTAGCTAATAAAATTTTGGATCTTTTGGTTTAGGTGATAATTTGTTTTGTTATGTAATACTTGATAGTAAAAGTAGATTTTTGGATAAATCTTTTACTTATCACATACCTGATAAATTTAAAAATAAAATAAAAAAAGGGATGAGGATTATTGTCCCATTTGGCAAAGGCAATAAGAATACTATTGCCTTTGTTTACGATATAGTGGAAAATTTGAATGAAAACTTTGAAATAAAAGATGTTGTAGATATTATTGATTCAAAAAATCTCGTAGATGATGAATTAATTAATTTAGCTTTTTTTATGAATAAAAGGTACCTTTCGCCTTTAAGAGCTTGTATAAAACAAGTCTTACCACCTGGAAATATTAAAGAAATCAAAGAATATTTTTATAAAACAAAAAATTTGGATAAAAAAGATAAGCTATATAAAATTTTAGAAGATAAAAAGTCTTTGGAAGATTTAATTAATAATTATGGCTTAGATATAGATACTTTAAGAAAATATAAAAAAAATAAACTAATAGATTCTTATTTTGACATTAATTCAAATCAAAATATTAATTATAAATACTTACTTAGTCTATCTGAAAATTATAAGGAAATCAAAATTCCAAAAAATGCCAAAAAACAAATAGAAATTATTAATTATCTCAAAAATAATAAAAATTCAGATTATAAAGATGTATTAAGTAAGACAAGCTCAAGTAAAAGTTCTTTAGATTCTCTTGTTAAAAAAAATATTGTAAAAATTGAAAAAATAGAAGTAAATGAATCTTTGGTTAAAGAAATAAAAAATTATGGCAAATTTTCATTAAATAACGAGCAAGGTCAAGCCTTTAATAAAATTATAAAAAATCCTAATGAATCTTATTTATTAAAGGGAGTTACTGGCAGTGGAAAAACTGAAGTTTTTTTACAAATTGTAGAAGAGAATCTAAAAAAGGGAAAAGATTCAATAATTCTTGTTCCAGAAATATCATTAACTCCCCAAACTATAGAGAGATTTCAAGGAAGATTTAAACAAAAAATTGCTATAATGCACTCAAGACTAAGTCAAAAAGAAAGATTTCAACAGTGGAGAATGATTAAAAATGGAGAAGTTAAAATCGTTGTAGGCGCAAGAAGCGCAATTTTTGCTCCATTTAAAAATCTTGGTCTAATTATAATTGATGAAGAACACGACAAAAGTTATATATCTTCCCAAGATCCAAAATTTCATACTGATGAGTTGGCCTTATTTAGAAAAAAATACAACAAGGCAACTTTAATATTTGCATCGGCTACTCCATCTATTAAAACTATGACTAAAGCTATAGATGGAGACTATAAATTACTTGAACTAAAAAATAGAGTAAATGGAAGACTCCCAAAAGTGAATATTGTTGATATGAGAGAAGAATTGAAAAGTTCAAATTATTCAATGATAAGCTCTTTACTATATGAAAAAATTAAAGAAAAACTAAAAAATAAAGAGCAAACAATTTTATTTTTGAATAAAATAGGACATAATTCTTTTACTTTTTGCAGGCAGTGTGGATACGTAATAAAGTGTGAAGCATGTGATGTTTCTATGACCTACCACAAAAATGTATCCAAATTAGTATGTCATTATTGTGGAAGAACAAAAAACCAACCTCATATTTGTCCTTCTTGTGGCTCAAATAAAATTAAAGAATTTGGTGCTGGAACTGAAAAACTGGAAGAAGAAATTAAAGCATTGTTTCCAAAAGCAAATATCATAAGAATGGATTCAATGACAGCAAAAAATAAAAAAACTTATGAAAAAATGTATAAGAATATGAAAGAAAATAAAGTTGATATTCTTATTGGGACACAAATGATAGCAAAAGGTCTTGATTTTGAAAATGTAACCTTAGTTGGAATTATTAGTGCTGATTTATCTTTAAATCTTAATGATTACACAGCATACGAAACAAGTTTTGAACTTTTAACCCAAGTTTCAGGAAGAGCAGGAAGGGCAGATAAAAAAGGCGAAGTAATAATACAAACCTATAGACCGGATAATTTTGTAATAAATGCAGCAAGTAAAAATGATTACGAAAGATTTTATAAATATGAGATAGAAGCAAGAAAAGCTTTCGATTATCCACCATTTGTAAATTTGATTACTATTAAAGTATTAAACAAGTCGAGAATAAAATGCATAGACATATCAAAAAAAATAAAGTATTATCTTGATTTAGAATATGAAAAAGATTTGGATGTTAAAATAATAGGGCCAAATCCATGCAAAATTTCTCGTATAAATAATAAATATAGATATAATATAATTATTAAAACGAATGAGGAAAAATTAGAAAAAATATCTGATTTTCTTACAAGACTTAAAAATTACTTTATAAGTAAAAGCAAAGACACAAGCATACTGATTGCACTAAATCCAAGTGATATAAATTAAGGAGAAAAAATGTTTGATTTTTTTAAGAAAAAAAAGAATGATGAAGAAGAAAATAGCAAAAAAAATCTATCAGATGAAAATAATTTAGAAAAAAGCGAAGAAAATGAAAAAATACAAGAAAGTGGATTTGAAGAAACTATAGAAGAAAATTTTGAAAATGAAAATTCAAAACAATTACAAGATGACGATACCGAAGAAGAATTAGGATTTTTTACTAAATTATCAAAGGGTTTATCAAAAACAAGAGAGCAATTTTCCTCAAAACTTAAAAACTTATTTACAGCAAATGTAAAAATTGATGATGACTTATATGATGAATTAGAAGAAATTTTAATATCAGCAGATATTGGTATGAAATCTACCATTGAAATAGTTGACCAATTAAAAGATGAAATTAAAGAAAAATCAGTTAAAAATGCTGATGAAATTTTTCCTTTGCTAAAAGAAATTATGGAAAAAAAATTAGATGAAAAAAATCTTGAAAATAAATTAAATATTTCAAAAGATAAGCTAACAGTAATTTTAGTTATAGGGGTTAATGGAGTTGGTAAAACAACTACTATAGGAAAACTTGCAAATAACTTGAAAAAAGATGGATACAAAGTGACTTTAGCAGCTGCCGATACATTTAGGGCAGCAGCAATTGAGCAACTCGATTCATGGGCAAAACAATCAAATACACAAATGATTGCTCACAAAGAAGGTTCAGATCCATCAGCAGTAATTTTTGATGCAATTCAAGCAGCAAAAGCAAATAAGTCTGATGTCTTGATTTGTGACACAGCAGGAAGACTTCACAACAAAAAAAATCTTATGAATGAATTAGAAAAAATAAATAGAACAATTTCAACTCATGCTAATAATGCTAATAGAGAAAATTTATTAGTTTTGGATGCAACTACAGGACAAAATGCGATAAGTCAGCTTAGGGAGTTTAAAAATGTTTGCGATATTACAGGATTGATTTTAACCAAACTAGATGGAACTGCAAAAGGCGGTGTGATTTTCCCATTACAAGTTGAACTTGAAGTACCTGTTAAGTATATTGGTGTAGGAGAAGGAATAAATAATTTAGAAAAATTTGATTCTAAATCATTTGTTGAAGCAATGTTCGAATAAACTTGTAATATATTATAATTTATGGTATATTACATAAGTACTATGCACATCTTTGGATAGATTTACGTTGCTAATTTAATTAGTTTAAAATCTAGAAGAAAAAGATGGAAGAAAATAAACGGAGGTAAGATATATGTCAATAGTATCAATGAAAAAATTATTAGAAGCTGGTGTACATTTTGGACACCAAACAAGAAGATGGAACCCAAAAATGAAAAAATTCATCTTCACAGAAAGAAATGGAATCTATATTATAGATTTAGCAAAAACTGCAAATCAAATTGAAAAAGCTTACGAAACAATTAGAGATATTGCTAGCGAAGGCGGAACAGTTTTATTTGTAGGAACAAAAAACAAGCTCAAGATTCAATTGAACAAGAAGCTAAAAGATGTGGTCAATACTATGTATCTAACAGATGGTTAGGTGGTATGTTGACAAACTTTAACACAATTAGAAATAGTGTAAACAAACTTAAAAAATATGAAACAATGGAAGAAGATGGAACATTTGATCTTTTACCAAAAAAAGAAGTTCTACAATACAACAAAGAAATGGATAAATTAGAAAAAAATCTTGGTGGAATCAAAGATATGGAAGATTTACCAGATGTATTATTTGTTGTAGATCCATCAAATGAACAAATAGCAGTTCACGAAGCTAGAATCTTAGGTATTCCAGTTATTTCAATTGTAGATACAAACTGTGATCCAGATGTAGTAGATATTGCTATTCCTGGAAATGACGATGCTATAAGAGCTGTAAAACTTATTACTTCATTAATGGCTGATGCTGTAATAGAAGGAAATCAAGGTAGTGAATTCGCAGTAAGCGAAGAAGACTTTGAAGAAAATGATGAAGAAGAAGAAACAGAATCAGAAGAGTTAGAAGAAAACGATGAAGAAGAATCTATTGAGGAATAATTAGGAGGAAATCATGGCAGTAAGTGCAAAATTAGTAAAAGAATTAAGAGAAAAAACTGGCGCAGGAATGATGGATTGTAAAAAAGCTTTAACTGAAACTGATGGTAATATAGATGATGCTATAAAACTATTAAAAGAAAAAGGACAAGCTACTTTGGATAAAAAAGCTGATAGAATTGCTGCTGAAGGAATTATTGGTTCATACATTCACAACGATAAAATTGGTGTAATTGTTGAAATCAATACTGAAACAGATTTTTCAGCAAATACTGACACAGTTAAAGAATTTGCAAAAAATATAGCTATGCATATAGCTGCTTTAAATCCACTATATATTTCAGAAGAAGACGCTGATGAAAAAGATGTAGCAGAACAAAAAGAAATATTAATTAAACAAGCTATGAATGAAGCTAATCCAAATATGCCTGAAGACAAAAAAGAAATGATAGCTCACAAAAAAGTTGAAGGTAGACTTAAAAAATATTTCAAAGATGTATGCTTAATGGATCAACAATATATCAAAAATCCTGATCTTACAATTGAACAATATCTAAGAGATACTGCAAATAATGTAGGAGAAAACATCAAAATCAGAAGATTTGCTAGATTTGAAGTTGGCGAAGGTTTAGAGAAAAAAGAAGAAGATTTCGCTAAAGAAGTTCAAAGCCAAATGAATGCTTAATAATTAAATTATAAAGAAAGCCGTTTGGCTTTCTTTTTTTACAAAGAATCCATAGTAATTTACTATGATTTTTTTCTTAATCGTTTGAAAGATAATTTTTTTACTATATAATATTAACAATTGAAAAAATTAAATGATTTTTAAATTTTAAATTTTAAATTTTTATATATAATTTTGAAAGGAGAATTAATGAAAATTTATAATAACGCAAAAGAAATAATTGGAAATACTCCATTATTAAAATTAAATTCCTTGAAAAAAGAAGGTAGAGCAGATATTTATGTAAAAGTTGAAAAAAATAATATAGCAGGCTCTATTAAAGATAGAATAGCTTTGTATATGATAGAAGAAGCAGAAAAAAATGGAAAACTAAAAAAAGGCGATACAATTGTAGAGCCAACAAGTGGAAATACTGGCCTAGCTCTTGCTGCCCTTGCTGCTGCAAAAGGATATAAATGTATATTAACTATGCCAAGCTCAATGAGTATAGAAAGATCGAAACTTGCTCAAGCCTACGGAGCTGAAGTAATAAGGACAACAGAAAATGGTCTTCAAGGATCAGTTGATAAGGCTATAGAATTATCAAAAAAAGACGGATATTTTATGCCAGACCAATTCTCAAACCCCGCTAATATAAAAGCTCATTACGAAACAACTGGTGTTGAAATTTTAAATGAAATATCTCCAGATGCTTTTATTGCAGGAGTTGGAACTGGTGGAACTGTAACAGGAGTTGGCAAAAGACTAAAAGAAAATAATAAAAATGTAAAGATTTTTGCAATTGAGCCAGCAGAAAGTCCTTTATTATCAGGTGGTAAGGCATCAGGTCATAAAATTCAAGGAATAGGTGGAAACTTTATTCCTGAAAATTTAGATTTTGATTTAATAGATGGAATTGTTGATGTTAAAGGCGATGATGCTATAAAAATGTCTAGATATTTAGCTAAAAACGAAGCCTTAGCTGTTGGAATTTCTTCAGGAGCTAATGTATGTGGTGCAATAGAAATTGCTGATAAGCTTGGTGAGGGTAAAAAGGTTGTTACTGTTTTGCCAGATACAGGCGAAAGATATTTATCAACAGAATTATATAATATAGATCAATATGACTTTTGAAGAATATAAAGATGAATTAGTTAAGGCAGCTTTGGAAAAAGATCCTGCCTTAACTAAGGCAGAAGATGCTTTGAGATTTTCTCCGGGAATTAGAGCTTTATTAGCTCATTTTGAGGCACACAAATTATATTTAGAAGGAGAATTTTCTAAGGCAAATGAGATTAGTCAAAAAGCTAGAAGAGAAACTGGAATTGAAATCCATCCTGGTGCTAAGATTGGAAGAAGATGCTATATAGATCATGGAATGGGTGTTGTAATCGGAGAAACTGCTGAAGTTGGCGATGATGTGTTAATGTATCATGGCGTTACCTTAGGTGGTTTAAAAAATGCAAGAGTAAAAAGACATCCAACTGTTGGTAATAATGTTTTAATTGGAGCAGGTGCAATTTTATTGGGAAATATCACCATAGGTAATTTTTGTAAAATTGGTGCAAATTCTGTAGTTTTAGATGATGTGCCAGATGATTGTACTGCAGTAGGAGCTCCAGCTAAAATTATAAAACATAAACATAATAAATAAGAAAAGGGCTGTTATTTAATTTTAAATTATTAACAAATATTTTAAAATTAACAGCTCTTTAATTTTAAGAGGTAGTATGTACAAAAAATTTAAATGGTTTATCAAGTATTATAAGAAATATTATATCATTGGAGTTATATTTTTATTATTAAGTGATATTGTTTCACTATTTTTGCCATATATTATTGGAAAATTAATTGATTTAATATACAACAATTCAATTGATTTAAATAATTTTATTAAAATTATATCCTTTACTATATTTGTGGTTATTTTAAAATATTTTTTGGCTATGGGTTGGTCTTATAATGTTTTTAAGGCTAGTGGAAGCATAGAATATTTAGCAAGAAATAAGTTAATGAGAAAATTTTTAAACCAATCTCAAGAATTTTTCGAAAAAAATTCTACAGGATCTCTTATGGGAAAATCTACCAATGATATTTCTCAAATATCAATAATGGCAGGTTATGGAACTCTAGCACTAATAGATGCTACAATTCTTCCTTTTAGTATAATTTTGGTTATGGTTTTTACTATTGATTTAAAACTAACTTTACTTTCTATTTTACCACTACCTTTTATTGCTATTATCTATTTTAAAATAGGGGATAAGATTTATGATAAGTCAAAAAAAGTAAATCAATCCTTCGATAGGTTAAATGATAGTGTTTTAGAAGACGCTGAAGGTATAAGGCTTATTAGGGTTTTCAACATAGTTGAAAATAGGAGAAAAATATTTTATAAAAACGCTGATGAATTAGCTACAAACAATATAATTCTTGCAAAATATCAGGCTCTTTTAGCTCCTGTAGAAAGAATTATAACGTCACTTACTTTTATTATAGCAATAGGATTTGGCTCATATTTAATGAGTTTAGGAAAAATTTCTATAGGTCAAATTGTTTCTTTTACCTATTATTTAAATATGCTAGTTTGGCCAATGTATGCTCTAGGAGATTTTATAAATTTAAAAGAGCAAGCAAGCGCTGCTATGGATAGGATAGATGAAACTTTAAATTATAAAGAGGAAATAAAAAATACAGATAATAAAAAAAGCGTCAATTTCCCATTGGATATAAAATTTGATAATCATAATTTTAAATATCCAAGTTCAAAAGAAAATATATTAAACGAAATAAACTTATCTATAAAAAATTCTAAATCTTTGGGAATTTTAGGAAAAACTTCATCAGGCAAAACTACCCTGATTAAACAAATTTTAGACTTATATAAGGTTGATAAATCTGATATATATTTTAATGATGATATTTCATCAGATATTTATTTTAAAAGTTTTAAGGAAAATCTTGGGTATGTTCCACAAGAAAATATGATTTTTTCAGATACATTAAGAAATAATATATTATTTGCAAAAGAAGATGCAAGTGAAGAAGAGTTGAATTTGGCAATAGAAATAGCAGATTTTAAAAAAGATATAGCTGATTTTCCTGAAGGTCTTGAAACTATTACTGGCGAAAAAGGAGTTTCATTATCAGGTGGACAAAAACAAAGATTGTCTATTGCTAGGGCTGTATTAAAAAATCCAGAAATTTTAATTCTAGATGATGCTATGAGCGCTGTTGATGCTAATACCGAAAAAAATATTATTACGAATTTAAATAAATATAGGAGTAATAAAACAACAATTATAGTAGCTCATAGGATAAGCCAAGTGCAAAATTGTGATGAAATTATTGTTTTAGAAGATGGAAAAATTGTTGAAAAAGGAAACCATTATGAGCTAATGAAAAATGACAAATGGTATAAAAAACAATATGAAAATCAAATTTTAGGTGATATGTATGATTAAGGCAAATGAAAAGAAAAATTATAATAAATTAAAAACTTACGCATTAGATGAAAAAAAGTCTTTGCTTATTGGATTTATTTTTTCTTTTTTTCGAACTATACTTGAAATAATCGGACCTATGATTATTGCTTTTATAATAAATGATGTATTAAAATCTAAGCTTACACCACAAAGCTACAAAAAAATTGCAATACTATTATTTATATATTTTATCGTTTTTGTATTGTCAGGAATTTTATTAAACAGGTCTAGAGTTAATTTTCAAATTGCAGCCAATAAAATTGCATCAAAAGTACAAAAAGATGTCTATGATAAAGTATCAACTTTTCCAATTTCCTATTTTGATAATCTTCCTTCAGGAAAAATCGCATCAAGAATAACCAATGACACAAATAAATTAAAAACAATGTTTCAACTATTGTTTTCTGATATTATAAATTCCTTAATATTAATTATTGGTCTATATATAACACTTTTATTTACTGATACAATAGCAGCTTTAATGCTTTTGATACTCATGCCTATTGTGTATTTGATATTTAAAACTTATTTAAATAAAACTTATGCATATACTAAAGATATAAAAATCTATACTGCAGATGTTAATGCAAAAATTAATGAATATATTCAAAATATGGAAATCATTCAAGTTTTTAATAGAGAAAATTATATTTTCAAAAAATTTGATAAAATAAATAGAAAAATATATGATTTGAATATTAAATTATCCAAATTAAGATCTTATTCAGGTTATAGAGCTATGGATATTATTCAATTTTTAGCTATAATAATCGTACTTATTTATTTTGGAATTGGCTCAATTACAAATATATATTTTGTAACAATAGGTTCTTTATATATGGCAATAGACTATACAACTAAAATTTTCAATAATATCAATACAATAATTATGAGATTTGGAGATGTTGAAGATGCTCTAAGCTCAGCAAATCACATATTTGAACTTTTAGAAATGAAATCTATGGAAAAATTAGAAAATAAAAAAATAAATTTAGAAAATGACATTTATTTTGATGATATTTATTTTTCTTATGATAATGAAGATGTAATAAAAGGAATTTCATTTGAAGTTAAAAATGGAACATCCCTAGCTTTTGTTGGGCAAACAGGTTCGGGCAAATCAACTTTGATAAATCTGCTTTTAAATTTTTATTCCCCAAGAAAGGGAAAAATATATATAGGAAATACCAACATTAATAAAATAAATAGAGATTTATTGAGAAAAGATATGGCAGTTGTTTTGCAAGATGCTTTTTTATTCAAGGCTAGCATAAAAGAAAATATTAGCTTGGGAGAAAATTTTACAGACAAAGAAGTTATAGAATCACTAAAAAAGGTTGGTGGACAAAAATTATTAAAACGAGGTATTGACAGCAAAGTTTTAGAAAATGGATCTAATTTGAGCCAAGGAGAAAAACAACTCATATCTTTTGCAAGAGCTTATATAAGAGATCCAAAAATTCTAATTTTAGATGAAGCAACATCAAATATAGATACAGAAACCGAAAAAATAATTCAAGAAGGTATAAATGAATTAAAAAAAGACAGAACAACTTTTATAGTTGCTCATAGATTATCAACAATAAAAAATGTAGATAAAATTATTGTCCTATCCCACGGCAAATTTTTAGAAAGCGGTAATCACGAACAATTAATCCAAAATAATGGAGAATACAAAAAAATGTATCTAAAGCAAATGAAAGAAAAATAAATTTAGAAAAACTTTTTCGTATAAATATAGATTTATGATATAATTATTTATAGGATGAAAATCCTAATTACAGGAGGTGATAAAATGAATTTTAATCAAATTATTCTATCTGTCGCCTTCATAATATTAGCTTTTTTTATAGGCTATCTTTGTAGAAAAAAATAGGTGAATCAAAAATTTCTTCTGCAGAAGAATTATCTGCAAGAATTATTGATGAAGCAAATAGAGATGCCGAATCTCTAAAGAAAGATGCGCTAATAAGTGCTAAAGATGAGATTTCTAAACGCAAAAAAGAAAGCGAGCAAGAAATTAGCAAAAAAAATAATGAACTTGCTACAAAAGAAGGTCATCTTTTAAAAAAGGAAGAGAGTCTAGACAAAAGATCCTTATTATTAGATAAGAAATCTGATGAAATCTCTAGTGACCAAAAAAAGTTAAAACAAAAAGAAGACAGAATTGAGAAACTTATCGAAGAACAAGAGTTGAAGTTACAAGATATTGCTGGGCTTACAACAAGTGAGGCCAAAGATATTTTACTTCAAAGCTTAAAGAATGATGTTGTTCATGAACAAGCTAAAATCATTAAAGAGTTTGAAGAAAAAACAAAAAATGAAAGTAAAAAATTAGCTTCAGAAATTCTAGCAACAACAATTCAAAGATATGCGGCTGATGAAGTAGCAGAAAGCACAGTTACAGTAGTATCATTGCCAAACGATGAAATGAAAGGTCGCATAATTGGAAGAGAAGGTAGAAATATCAGAGCTTTTGAACAATTATCAGGAACAGATATGATAATTGATGACACACCAGAAGCTGTAGTAATATCTGCATTCGAACCAATCAGAAGAGAAATAGCTAAAGTAGCATTAGAAAGATTAATACTTGATGGAAGAATAAATCCTTCAAGAATCGAAGAAATGCTAATGAAAGCAGAAGATGAAGTTGAACAAAGAATAATTGAAGACGGACAAAAAGCAATTGAAGAAGTGGGAATACACAATCTTCATCCTCAACTTGTAAGACTTGTAGGAAAACTTAAATTTAGAACTTCTTATGGACAAAATGTTTTAAAACATTCCATAGAAGTTGCAAAAATTGCTGGAATGTTAGCTCAAGAACTAGGACTCGACGACAAGGATGCTAAAAGAGGAGGACTATTACATGATTTAGGAAAAGCTATAGATCATGAAGTAGAAGGAACTCATATATCAATAGGAGTCGAAGCTGCAAAAAAATATGGCGAAAACAAAAATGTAATTAATTGTATTGAATCCCATCACGGAGATGTAGAAGCTAATTGCATAGCTGCAATCCTAGTACAAGCATCAGATACAATTTCAGCAGCAAGACCTGGAGCAAGGAGAGAAAGCTTAGAAAATTATATTAAAAGACTAGAAAACTTAGAAGAAATTGCTAATTCATTTGATGGTATAGAAAAAACTTTCGCTGTTCAAGCAGGAAGAGAACTTAGGGTAATGATAAAACCTGAAAAAATATCGGACGATCAAATGGTTGTAATTGCTAGAGAGATTGCACAAAAAATCGAAAATGAATTAGAATATCCTGGTCAAATAAAAGTTAATGTAATTAGAGAATCAAAAGCAATAGAATATGCTAAATAAAATTTAAGGAGAGGAAAAATCATCCTCTCTTTTTTTGTGCTTTTTCAATGTTAACTATTTTGAAATAACATATAGATCATTAGTATTGATTATCAATTTTTACTAAAGATACATTTTTTTGTAGGAAAATTGACATTTATATATATATATATAATGGAACTATGAGCGTACTTGCTAAGGAGGAATACAAAAAAAATGAATCATAAGTATAAAAAATTTTTGTTGATTAATATTTTTTCACTATTATTTATTTCAGGATTTATTTGTGTAAAACCATCTTATGCAGACTCTGATATTGATTTAAAATCAGAAAGTGAAAATTTTATATCAACAGAAAATAA
The DNA here is from genome assembly GCF_000311745.1 of Anaerococcus obesiensis ph10. Taxonomy (GTDB): domain Bacteria; phylum Bacillota; class Clostridia; order Tissierellales; family Peptoniphilaceae; genus Anaerococcus; species Anaerococcus vaginalis. Next base: position 367,230 of record NZ_HE978531.1, read on the forward strand.
CACAGAAATTATAGATTCAAAATCTAATGACAATGAAATTAATTCTAATTTCTACAATAGTGATGATAATTCTGAGAAAAAAATTGAAGATAATGTAAATATATCAAACAATGATTCTTCTAATATAGAAAAATCTAATGATAATCTTGATAATCCTTCTTCTAATAATAACTTAGAAAATAATGTAAATTCATCAACTAATGAAAATAAGGATAATTCTTCTAATTTAACAGAAAATATAGAATCTACTAACAAAGAAAGTTCTGTTAAAAAAACAATAATGAAATCTCCTGCAAAAAAAGATGGCGATTTTATTTGGACTGAAGATGGAAGATGTAGATATATTTATAAAGATGGTAGCCTTCCAAATGTTGGTTTTATAGAAAAAAATAATAACAAATATTTTACTTATGGAGACGGATATATTTACACCAATCAAATTATAACTTTCGGACCTAGAATAATGTATTTTATGGGTAATGATGGAAGAATGATGATTGGTAAATTCCAAGATAACTACAGTAAATGGAGATACACTAATGACGATGGTAATCTCATAGATAGTAAAGGTTGGAAGACAAATAATCAAGGTAAACACTTTGCTCATGATAATGGTTACTTGTATACTAATCAATTTATTACCTTTGGACCTGAAATCATGTATTTTATGGGTAATGATGGAAGAATGATTGTTGGTAAATTCCAAGATAATAGTAAAAAATGGAGATATACTAATGACGATGGTAACCTCATTAACAGCAAGGGTTGGAAGATAAATAATCAAGGTAAACACTTTGCTTACGATAATGGTTACTTATATACTAATCAATTCATAACTTTTGGACCTAAAGTAATGTATTTTATGGGTAATGATGGAAGAATGATTATTGGTAAATTTCAAGATAATAGTAATAGATGGAGATATACTAATGACGATGGCAACCTTATAGATAGTAAAGGTTGGAAGACAAATAATCAAGGTAAACACTTTGCCTATGGTAATGGTTACTTATATACTAATCAATTTATTACTTTTGGACCTAAAGTAATGTATTTTGTTGGTAATGATGGTCTTGTTAAAACTTCACAATTTACCTATATGAAAATTGCTACTTTCCATCCTGATTCTAATGGGTTAATAATTCAAGGTATTCAAAAAATCGGAAATTATTTTTACAATCATACTTATAGCGGAATATCAAAAGGTTATAAAGTTCTAGTCAATAATAATTTATATTCTTTTGATAATACAGGTAAAGGTTATTTAATTTCTACTAATTATACTCCCGTAAGGGATCTTGATTTAGCTATCGGATGGATGTATCAGGCAAAAGATTTTAACTATGAATATAGTATGGATTGGAAAAAAAGAAATCAGAAAGGATATGCCGATTGTTCATCAGCTGTTTATAGAGCTTTGAAACACGGTGGTTTTATTTCTAAAAATGTAGCTAACGGAAATACAGAAACATTGTTTGAACTTGGCAGGAGAGGTCAAATTCTAAAAGAAATATCAGAAAATGAAATTAGATACGGTGATATTTTTGTTGCTGGTATACCAGGCAAGTCATCAGGATCTGGTGGTCATACAGGTTTTATTTTAGATAAAAATACAATAATACACTGCAACTATCCAGATAGAGGAATATCAATCACTGAAAGAAAAGGTAAGATGGGCGATAGAAGATATCCAGTTAAATATTATAGATTGGTTGGAGCTATATAACTTCTAATAAAAATATCATAAGTGTATGCAATTTAAATTTTGCATACGCTTTTTTTATTAATATATATAATTACTTATACAATTTAAAAATTACCATATAGGGATTAATTGACAAAAAATATAAAATCGCTTAAAACGCAAAATACGACGTCTGATTTTTTAGAAATTTAATATATTTTTAAAATTTGTTGTAATGATTTATGAGTCAACTATAAAGCTGCTGTTTTTATTTATAATTTTATTTCCAAAAAGTTTTTTTGCTAAATATTTTAAACAAAAATATTATTAGTGGAGAGGTTTTTTGATTCTAAAATTATTGCACAAAATTATTATTTTGTGCAATAATTGATATTTTTATTTTTTTCTGCTATAATGATCTTAGCACAAAATATTTAGGAGTTTTTTTATGACTAAAATAAAGTCCCCCTTAATTTTAAAAGATTATCTTTCCTACTTAAAATCTATTAGAGCCTTATCCGAAAAAACTATTAGTGAATATCATTATGACCTTATTAATTTTATTTCTTTTCAAATATTAAGAAAGGTTTATTTTGATGATAAGGAAAAATTTGATTATGATTTAAAAAAATCAAATTTTGATTCTAATAAAATTTTCAATCAATCTTTTATTAATGATATTAATATTCAGGATATGTATTCTTATATATCTTATTTGGATAACGAATTAAACGATAACACTTCTACTAGGTCAAGAAAAATTTCTGCTTTACGTTCTTTTTATAAATATTTACATCAAGAAATTGAAATTATCGATAATAATATAACAGAAAAATTAAGAAATCCAAAAATTCAAAAAAGACAACCTGTCTACCTCACTTTGAGCGAAACAGAACACTTACTTGAAATTGTTAGTCAAGAAAAAAATGAATTTCTAAAAAATAGAGATATGGCTATAGTTTTCACTTTTTTAACAACAGGCATGCGTCTTTCCGAACTTGTTAGTGTAGATTTAAAAGATATTAAAGATGATCATTTTTCAATTATTGGCAAGGGCAATAAAGAAAGAACTATATATTTAACTAAAAATTGCATAGATTTAATTGAAAATTATATAAAGATTAGGAAAAAATATTTAAAAGATAAAAAAATCGACGCTTTGTTTATATCTACTAGAAAACAAAGAATATCAAACAGGGCTGTTCAATCAACTGTTGAAAAATATTTAGAAAAAGCAGGTTTTGATACAAAAATCTATTCAACTCACAAACTAAGACATACAGCAGCAACTTTGATGTATAAGTATGGAAATGTGGATATAAGAGCTTTAAAAGACGTATTAGGACACGAAAGTGTATCAACCACTCAAATTTACACCCACTTGGATGATGAAGATTTGAAAAAAGCAGTAAACAAAAATCCTTTATCAAATTTAAAAATATAAAAAAATTCTTATCTATTAATATTAATTTTTCAAAGTTAGAATTTATAAAAAAATACTCAATCAATAACTAATTCTTATTGGTTGAGTATTTTTTAGTTTCATCACTTATTTTATGGAATTTATATCTAAAATTTTATTATCCACAAATTTTTCTAATACCTTCATCAAGGCAAGTTTTCCGTGGTATTTATTTAATCCTCCTTGCAAATAAACTGTGTATGGTTTTCTCAAAGGACCATCGCAGGATAGTTCAGAAGTAGCTCCTTCTACAAAGCCTCCTGATGACATTATAACAGGGTCTTCATATCCAGGCATTTGGTCAGCTATTGGTGTTAAATTGGAATCTACACTACAAGATTCTTGGATTGCTTTTGCAAATAATTCTAATTTTTCGCTAGAATGTAATTTTATAGCTTGGACTATATCGCTTCTTGGATCATCTAATTTTGGGATTATTTCATACCCTAAATCATCAAAAACTTTCGCGAAAAGAAGAGCAACTTTTATAGACTCAATTGTAGTTTTGCTTGAAAAATATAAACCTTGCAAGACATTTCGATTCATTCCAAAACTTAATCCTTCATCTTTTCCAATTCCAGGTGCTGTAAGGGTATTTGCACAGTATTCAATTAAATCTTTTTTTCCAGAAATATATCCGCCAGTTATTGCAATTCCACCACCAAGATTTTTAATTAAAGAGCCAGCAATTATATCTGCACCTATTTCTATAGGTTCTTTGATTTCTGTGAATTCCCCATAACAATTATCTACAAAAATAATTACGTCTTTATTTATTTTTCGAATTTCAATAATAGCTTTTTCTATTTCACTAATACTAAAAGCTCTCCTATTTGTATATCCTGTTGATCTTTGAATCATTACAAGCTTTGTTTTATCATCTAATTTCTCTTTTATTTTTTCATATTGGATTTCTTGTTCATTTTTTAATTCTAATTTATCGTATTTAATTCCTTTTGAAAGCAAATTTCCTTTTTTATTTCCTTCAATTCCAATAACTTGTTGTAAAGTATCATAAGGATCTCCATTTATTGATAAAATCTTATCTCCATAATTTAAAAGAGAAAATAAAACCAAAGAAATAGCATGAGTGCCGGATACTATATTTGGTCTTACAAGAGAATCTTCAGATTTAAAAATTGAAGAAAAAATATTTTCAACCACCTCTCTACCAATATCTGCATATCCATATCCTGTTGCAGAGTTAAAATGAATAGCGGAAAGATTATTATCGCTAAAAGATTTTAAGACCTTTATTTGATTGTATTCACTTATCTTATCTAATTTTTTAAATTTATCTTCTAAATCTAGATCTATTTTTTCAATATAATTTTCAATCTTTGTATCAATTCCATATAATTTATTGTAAATCATAAGTCTCCTTTACAATTTTTTCCATATTTTCCAAGATTTTTTCATCCATATCCTCATCCCTATAAATTAAATTAGAAAAATCATATTTTAAATATTTTTTCATCCATGTGATTTGCCTTTTGGCATATCGTCTTGTATTTTTTTTAATTTCACTTCTTAGCTCATCATAAGAAATTTCATTTTCTTTATAAGTAAAAAATTCTTTATAACCTATAGCCTGTAATGACTTAGATAATGAACTTAGTTTATAGTTTTTAACTAGCTTATCAAATTCATTTTCTAATCCGTCATTAATCATTTGGTCAACTCTAAGATTGATTTTTTCATAAAGTTTTGACCTATCCTTATAGTTTATAAAAAATAATATAGGATTTATATTTTTATTTAAATTTTTTAGACCTTTTCTTAATTCACTTGGTTTTTTTCCAGTTAATTTGTAAGTTTCAAAGGCTCTTATAATTCTTTGAGTTTCATTTGGATGATATTTTTTAGCTTCTATAGGATCAATTTCACAAAATTTTTCATACATATATTCATTTCCATACATTTGAAAATCTTTTGTAAGCTTATCCCTTAAATTTTTATCTTTTTTATTTGTTCCATAATTCATATCAAATAAAATTGAATCAATATAAAAACCCGTACCACCAGCCACAATAGGAATTTTATTTTTTGAATTGATTTCACTAATTAGATTTCTTGCCATATCCTTAAATTCTTGAACAGAATATTCTTCATTAGGATATTTTATATCAAGCCCATAATGTTTTATGCCATCCGTTTCGATTTTTTTTATTTTGTTTGTTCCTATATACATATCTTTATAAATTTGTTGGCTGTCAGCAGAAATAATTTCTCCATCAAATTTTTTGGCAAGTTTTATAGCAAACTCACTTTTCCCACAAGCTGTAGGTCCTGTTACAATCAAAACTTTATCTATCAAAATATTTCTCCAATTCATCTTCTTCAATCATAATAATAGTCGATTTTCCATCGTAAGTTTTATATGGATTATCACACTTATTTAATTTATCTATTGTAGCCATAACTTCTGCTTTATTAAGAATGTCTCCTTTTCTAAAGACATTTTTGTTTATTAGCTTTGAAATTTTATTTAAAAATAAGTTTTCATTTTTCTCATCAATATCTAATAAATCATAGAAAAAATTTTTATTTTCAGGTTCTTCAAATATTAAAGGAACAGCTCTAATTATCAATTTGTCATAAGAAAATTCCTCAATATCAAAACCCATTTTTTTGAAAATTTCTTTTTTTTCAAGATATTTATTATATTCTTGAAGATTTACTTTAATAGTTTTTGATTCAATTAATTGTTGAGAGGAAATTTTTCCATTATTAAAATTTTCTATATATTTATCAAATTTAATTCTTTGATCAGCTCTTCTATTATCAAGGATTAAAATTTTATCATTATAAGAAAATAAAGCATACTTATTAAAAATTGAACACTTATAAGAAAGCTTATCAATTTCTAATTTTTTTACTGTTCCAAGGCTTTTCTTATCGTAGTCTATATCTTCTATTTTTTCATTTTTTTCTATAAAATTTAATTCTGCACCTCTAAAGAAATCTTCTTCCTTTTTTGCTTGGTCTTTTGTATCTGGATTTTTTTCAAAATTATAGGAATTATCTTCCTCTTTTACCCTATTGTATGAATTTAAAATCTCGCTATAATCATCATAAAAATTCAATTCTTCTTTATTTTTTTCTGATACTTTAACTTCCCTAATATTAATATTTTCATATAAGATTTTAGATACTTCATCTTCTAATAAATCAATCAACTCATTTTGATATGTGAATTTAATTTCTTTTTTGTTAGGATGAATATTTACATCAATATTGTTAGAATTTGTTTCTATAAAGATAAAAAAAGCTGGAAATCTTTGACTTGGAATAAGTGTTCTATATTCATTTTCTATAGCCTTGCTTATATTCTCATTTTCAATAAGCCTATTATTTACAAAAATATATTGAAAAGACCTATTTCCCCTATAATAATTAACTTTTGAAATAAATCCATTAATTTTATAAAGAGAATTTTGAATTTCTATTTTGATAAGATTGTCTTTTAGATTCTCATCCAACAATTCAATAATTTTATTATCCATAGCTTGGTCTTTTAATGTATGAAAAATCAGCCTATTATCTTTTATAAATTTAAATGAAACATCATTATATCCAAGAGCTAATGCTTGCATTATTTTTGCTATTTTATTTGATTCATTTATATCAGATGATAAAAATTTACGTCTTACAGGAAGATTTAAAAATAAATCATAAACTTCTATACTTGTCCCCATATTTGTAGCTATAGAATTGTATGACTTTATATTTCCATTTTCAAAAATCAATTCTTTTCCTAGATTTTGATTTTTTGTTTTTGAAATTGCTTTTATATTTGCACAAGCAACAATTGATGATAAGGCTTCGCCCCTAAATCCAAGAGTAAATAAATCATATAAATCTGAGAAGTCTTTAATTTTTGAAGTTGCATGTCTTTTAAAGGCTCTTTTAAAATCATCCTCATCAATTCCTATGCCATCATCTGTAACTCTTATATAAGATTTTCCGCCATTTTTTATTTCTACAACTATATTTTTGGCATTTGCATCTATTGAATTTTCTACTAATTCTTTTACTATAGAAACAGGAGATTCTATAACTTCTCCTGCCGCTATTTTTTCTATTGTTTTTTTGTCAAGTTCTATGATTTTCATCATATCTCCTTTATATTATCAATAAGCTTATTAAGAATATTTATTGCTTCTAATGGGGTTAATTCATTTATATTTATCAAATTTACTTTATTTTTCAATTCATCAATTTTAATTTTATTCAAATCATCTATAGAAGATTTTATTATTTTGTTATTGTCTTTGAATATCTCATCACTTTCATCAAGTTTATTCATAAATACTTTTGCATTTTCTATTAAATCTAATGGTAAGCCGGACATTCTAGCAACTTCAATCCCATAAGACCTATCAGATTTTCCTCTAGAAATTTTTCTCAAAAAAACTAAGCTATCATTTTCTTCTAATATATCTATTTTTAAATTGATGACATTATCCAATTTATTTTCAAGAACTGTCAATTCATGAAAATGCGTAGCAAAAACTGTTTTAGCCTTCTTCTTTTTGCTTAAATAATCAACCAAGCTCATAGCTATTGATAAACCATCATCAGAGCTTGTCCCCCTCCCTACTTCATCTAAAATAATGAAGGACTTGTCAGTTGAATTTTTTAATATATTACTTACTTCATTCATCTCAAGCATAAAGGTTGACTCGCCTTTTGAAATATTATCGCTAGCTCCAATTCTTGTAAATACCTTATCACAAATACAAATACTTGCCTTTTCGCAAGGAACAAAAGAACCCATTTGAGCAAGAATTATAATTATAGCCATTTGTCGCATATAAGTAGATTTTCCTGCCATATTAGGCCCTGTAATTATTTGAATTAGATTATTACTTTCTCCGATGTCCGTATCATTTGAAATAAACTCATTTTCTTTAAGTTTTTTTTCAATAACAGGATGTCTGCCATTTTTAATTTTTATAATATTATCTGTAGTAATTTTAGGTTTACAATAATTATTTTCCCTAGCAAGTTTTGACAATGCATTAATAGAATCAATAATTGAAATTAATTTTGATAAGTATTGGAGTTTTTTGGTATTATCCAATATAAATTCTCTTATTTGACAAAAAATTTCATACTCAAGGTTATTTATCCTATCGCTAGAGCCCAAAATCAAATTTGAAAGCTCCTCAAGTCTTTCTGTAGTATATCTTTCTCGATTAATTAAAGTTTGTTTTCTTATATAAGTATCAGGAACTAAATCTAAATTTGATTTAGTTATCTCTATTGAATACCCGTTATTTTTATTGTAATTTATTTTTAATTTATTTATGCCTGTCTTTTCTTTTTGTTCATTTTCATAAGCAATCAAATCATTTTCTGCTGACAAAGAATCTTTTTTTAACTTATCCAAATCATCATTGAAACCTTCTTTGATAATTTCCCCTTCAGTAATTAAAACAGGTGGATCTTCAACTATAGATTTATCTAAAATATCATAAATATTTGAAACATCTGGAAGATTTTTTGAAAAAGAAATAATATCTTTATTATCAAGTCCTGCCAAAAATTTCTTAAATTCTGGAATATTTCTTATTGATGTTTTCAAAGAAATAAAATCTCTTGCATTAGCTCTTTGATAAGAAATTTTTCCAATAATTCTTTCTAAATCAAATATATCATCCAAAAAATATGAAACTTTATTTGATAAATCAGGGTTTAAAAAGAAAAATTCGACTAAATCTAGACGTTTATCAATTTTTTCTTTTTCGATTAGTGGTCTTTCAAGCCACATATTTAAAAGCCTTGAACCCATAACAGTATCAGCTTTATCTATTAATTTAAATAAAGAATTATCCTTACCTTTTTTATCAATATTTGAATGTAGTTCAAGATTTCTTCGTGTATTTGCATCTAACTGCATATAAGATGCAATATCTAAAATTTCAATATCATTTATATGAGCTAATTTTTCCTTGTGATAACTATAAATATAATCCAATAAATTTGAAATAGCTATTAAAGCAATTCTCATATTTTCTATTTTTTTGAAATTTTCTACTCCCAAATTTTTATATACATTTTCACTTAAACTTTCATAGTCCTTGCTATCGTCAATTTTATTTATAAGGATTTCTTTATTTAAGTTTAGATATTTTAAAACTTTTTTATTAGAAAAATTTGAATTTATTATTATTTCTGATGGAGAAATTTTTTCTATTTCATCTATTAGCTTGTTTGCACTAATGCTTTGATTATTTCTTATTTCAAAAGCCATTAATTTACCAGTTGAAATATCTGAAAAACAAGCGCCAATTCCGTATTTATTTTCATATATTGAAAGTAAAAAATTATTTTCTTTTTTATCAAGCGATTCCAAATCTATTATTGTACCTGGACTTATAACTCTTGTTATAGCTCTTTTTACAAGGCCTTTTGCCATTTTTGGATCTTCTACTTGATCACACAAGGCTATTTTAAATCCATTTTGAACTAATTTATTTATATATGTATCAATAACATGATGAGGAACTCCACACATAGGTGCTCTTTTGTCATGACCACATTCTTTTCCAGTCAAAGCTAATTGGAGATTTTTGCTAATAATTATAGCATCATCAAAAAAAGCCTCGTAGAAATCTCCGACTCTATAAAGTAATAGAGAATCCTCAAAGTTTTTTTTGACATCCACATAGTGCCTTAACATAGGGGTTAATTTATCATATTTAAAATCTGAATTCATATAATCACATCCTTTGATTATTATAACATATAGGAAAATTCATATAAAAGAAATAACCCATGATAAATCATGAGTTATTTAATATTTATTGATTGAATATTTTTTATCCATTTACTTGAATCTTTTTCTTGCTTGTCAACTATAAAAAATATGCCCAATTTTTTGTCATAGTCCATATTAGCCTTATTATTGATTTTATAAACTAATAAAACTCTGTTTACTTCAAGAGCAGTTTCCATACTCATATTTGTAGTGTGTCCATACCCATCCGAAAACTCAACTGTATTATTCAAATTAGGATTAATACCTTCTTTGTTTAGGATTTTTTCAATTGATACTCCCACAAGTTTAAATTCCTCTCCCTTAGGAGTAGTAAATTTCATTTCGTTTTTTCCCATTTTTCTTATATCTTTCAAAGACAAGGAATCTATTTCGCTATCATTATTTTTAATTACAATAATTTCATTATCATAATTAGATAATGACTTATTAGAAATATAACTTGCTAGCTTTGAAAATAAAAAGATTGAAATCAATAATACTATTACAAGTAAAACAAGATTGTATTTATTTTTATTATAAAGTTTTGAAATATTGTTACTTTTATTATTTCTCATTATTTTCCGGTTGAACCGAATCCACCTTCTCCTCTTTCACTTTCACATAAGTCATCAACTTTTTGAATTTCAACTTTTTCATAAGGTTGAACTACCATTTGAGCCAATCTTTCATTTTTTTTGATAACTTGTTCATTTTTCCCAAAATTATAAAAAAATAATTTTATCTCTCCCCTATAATCACTATCTATAATTCCTGTAGAATTAGCAAGCATTAATTGTCTTTTAACACCTGTAGATGACCTAGGATAAATGGCAACAAAAAAGCCTTCAGGAATTTCGATTTTTAAATCAGTAGGAACTTTGCCTACTTCTCCTGGCTTTATTATAATTTCTTCTTCATTTGAAGAATATATGTCCATACCAGCTGAATAAAAAGTCTTATATTCTGGTAATATATTATTAGTTTTTATTTTTAAAATTTTTTTAGTCATAATTTCTCCTATCTAATCGTCTTTTATATTTTATCATATATCAATAGAAATTTGAATTAAAAATACCAGTATAATTAAATATTCTAAGGGTGTATAATTAATTTATAGGAGGATAAAATGGAAAAAATAAAAAACAGATTTTTAAAATATATTGCAATAGATACAAGAAGTGACGAATCAAAAGCAAATTTGATAAAACCAACAAGCAAAGGTCAATTAGAATTAGGTAAAATTTTAAAAGAAGAATTAAATGATTTAGGTCTTGATGCCTATATAAATGAAGAAGGATTTGTTTTTTCATGCCTAAAAGCAAATACAGATAAAAACTTACCAAAAGTAGGATTCATTGCTCACATGGATACTTCTCCAGAAATGCCAGGAGGAATAAAAAATCCACAAATTATAAAATACGAAGGTGGAGATATAAAATTAAAAGAAAATATATTTATAAAAGAAAAAGATTTTCCATTTTTAAAATATTTAAAAGGAAAAACTTTAATTACAACAAATGGAGAAATGTTATTAGGAGCTGACGACAAGGCAGGAATTGCTGCAATAATGGATGCCATAGAATTTCTTATAAATAATCCACAAATAGAGCATGGAGATATAAAAATTGCTTTCACACCAGATGAAGAAATCGGAACAGGATGCGATAGCTTTGATGTTGATTATTTTGATGCAGATTTTGCCTATACCCTAGATGGAGGACGACTTGGAGAATTAGAATATGAATCATTTAATGCAGCAGAAGCAAAAATTTCAATAAAAGGCAAATCCGTCCATCCAGGTACTGCAAAAAACACAATGATTAACTCTATAAGCGTTGCAAAAGAGTTAGATGATTTAATAGGTCAAGTTCAAAGACCAGAGCATACAGAAGGCTATGAGGGCTTCTATCATATGATTTCAATTGATGGAAGTATTGAAGATACAAATTTAGTTTATATAATCAGAGATTTTGATAAGGAAAAATTCGAAAAAATGAAAAAATTCCTAAATGATTGTGTGAATTTCTTAAATTCAAAATATGGCAATATTATAAAAATAGAAATGAGCGACACTTACTATAATATGGGAGATGTTTTAAAAAATCATAAAGAAATAATAGATTATGCAAAAGATGCTATGGAAAATTTAGGAATAAAAGTAATAACACAACCTATTAGAGGCGGAACTGATGGTTCAAAATTATCATTTATGAATCTTCCTTGTCCAAATTTATTTACGGGTGGTTATAATTTCCATGGTATTTATGAATTGATACCTATTGAAGATATGAAAAAAGCATCTGATACAATTGTAGAAATTATAAAAGAAATATCAAAAAAATAAAATGGTTAAATTTATTCAATTGGGTATAGTAATAGTAAGATTCTAATTTTAAAATTTAAAAGGAGATTAAAATGACTGACGAAAACAGAATAAGCAATGACAACCAATACAGAGGAGACAAAGAACTTGATAAAAAATCAAGAGAAGCAAATAAAGCTGATGGTAGTGAATCTCTAGATAAAAAACATACTGCAGATCAAGAAAATTTAAGAAGTATAACTGATGAAGCTGACACCAACTCAAACGTTGGAGCAGAAGCAAGAAGAACAAGATCAGATTTTTCTGAAAATCCATCAAAAGATAAGTAAATTTAAAGGCTGTAAAATAATTACAGCCTTTTTTGTATTTTATCTAAAATTTTATTATTACCATTTAATTTATCTAGAAAATATCCTATTTTTTTAATGTAATTAATCCTGAGCATTCAGAAAATTTTTCAAATTTCAATTTAGGAAAATAAGACCTAAATTCATCCACAACAAAATAAATCTCATCATTATCCCACTGTTCATAAGATTCTTTCATACATTTATCATGTAAAGCACGAGATACAAAAGCTATATCTCCAATGTATATACATCCCCCACCATCTAATTGTTCTAGTAATTTTTTCAAAAATATAACTTTTTTCTCATTAGTTATATGATGAAGTGAATATGTAGCAATTATTGCATTATATTTATGTTCTAACAAGGGATTAACCAAGCCCTTAGAAATATCTCCATAAAAAAGCTTCGCATTAGGCATTTTATTTTGTGCTATTTCTATCATTCTTTTAGAAAAATCTTGCCCATAGATTTTATAGCCATGATCATATAACTTGGATATTAAAGTTCCTGTACCAAATCCAATGTCTAAAATATTTCTATAAGATTCATTTAATATCCTATTATATATTTCATTAAGTATATTTTTATATCCTGCAAAAGGATATGAACCATCATTATCAGATATTTCAACGCTTTGATCATAATCATCAGCCCACAAATCAAAACCTTTATTACTTAACAATTTATCCTCCAAATTACTATCTTGATTATACCAATTTTAATAAATAATTAAAATTTAATAATTTTCTTTTTGAAATAAAAAATCCTCCTGATTAGTTTTGTTAATCCTAATCAGAAGGTGCTTGCAAAAATTTTATATGATTTAAAAAATCATTTAAAATTTAAAGTTATTCATCAATTTTGCGTCTTACCATATCTCCTTTTTTAAGCTCATGGTCAATTTTTATATAAACTATTTGTTTTGCCTTGTTGGCTATTTCTATACCATTTCCTTTGGAATCTTTCATATTTTCAATTTTAAATTTTATAAAGTCTGGACTATCTCCAAAAATTTCGACTTCATCTCCCAAAACAAATCTATTTCTTTCTTCTAGTTTTGCAATTTTATTTTCTTTGTCATAATCTAAAACCACAGCAATAAAATCATAATTTCTAATGTATGAAGAATTTTCATAAATTTGAGAAGAAGAATCCGCTTTATTATAGAAAAATCCTTTTGTAAAATGTCTATGGCTAGCTTTTTTTATTTCATCCATATATTTTTTAGCAATTTCTTTATTATAAACTCCATTATAGTATGCATCAATTGCTTGTCTGTAGCTTCTAATAACTGTTGCAACATAAAAGACGGTTTTCATTCTTCCTTCAATTTTAAATGAATCAACTCCTGCCTCTATTAGCTTATCAATTTCATCTATTAGGCATAAATCTTTGGAATTCATAATAAATGTTCCATTTTCATCTTCGCCTATAGGATAATATTCGCCTGGTCTTTTTTCTTCTTGTAGGGCATATTTCCACCTACAAGCATGAGCGCAATCTCCTCTATTTGCATCTCTTCCTGTCATGTAATTACTTAATAAACATCTTCCAGAATATGAAATACACATAGCTCCGTGAATAAAACATTCAATTTCTAAATCTTTTGGAACATTTTTTCTAATTTCTATTATTTCATCAAGTGATAATTCTCTTGCAAGTATAACTCTTTTTGCACCAAGTTTATACCAAAAATTAATTGTGTGAGAATTAGTTACAGATGCTTGAGTTGAAATGTGTAAATCTATATTAGAATTTTCTTTTGCTATATTAAAAATACCAGGATCTGAAATTATTAAAGCATCTACTCCAATTTTTTCAAGATATTTGATGTATTCTACAATTCCCTCAAGATCATTATCATGAGGAACTATATTCATAGTAATATGACATCTAACTCCATGTTCATGTGCGTAATCAACTGCTTCTTTAAGTTCATCTTTATCAAAATTTTTTGAATTTTTTCTAAGACCAAAATTATTTCCAGCCATATAAACAGCATTTGCTCCAAATTTTATAGCTGCTTTTAATTTTTCCATATCTCCAGCTGGTGCTAATAATTCAACTTTATCTTTCATCAACTCTCCTTGTCGTTAAACTAATACCATCGCCTATTGGTATTATACTTGTTACATATTCATCTAAATTTGTAATATGAGATAAAAATTTTCTCAAATTTTTTACCATAGTTATGTGTCGTCTATTAATTAAATCATCGTTTGTAATTTCTCCCCTAAAGAGAATATTATCACAAACAATAAGGCCATTTTCATTTAATAATTTTAATGATTCATTAAAGTAATATTCATATTGTGATTTATTTGCATCTATAAAAACAAAATCAAAGCCTTGATTAAAATTATTCAAGGCTTTTTTTGCATCCATATTTATTAAATTTATTTTTTTATTATATTTAGAAAAATTAGCTTTTGCTATTTCTGATATATCTTTACTCTTTTCAATTGTAGTAATATTTGCATTAGAATATTTAGAAAAAAGTAATGAAGAATAGCCAATCGCTGTTCCAATTTCTAGAATATTTTTAGGTTTTGAAATTGAAATTAAAGTTTTAAGAAATTCTTTTGTTTCTAATTTCATTATAGGAATATTATTTTCAATTCCGTAATTTCTTAATTCAATAAAATCTTCATCAATATAAATATTATTTAAATAATCAACTATATGATTATAATTAATATTCATTGCTATCAACTTCTGTTAAAACTGGTAAAATCATAGGATCTCTTCCAGTTTGATTATAAATATATGATTTCAATGCTTCTCTTATTTGATATTTAATTTGACTAATAGCATGAATATCTTTTTTTTCACATTTTTTCATTGTTCTCATTACAATATCTTTTGAATTTTCAATAAGATCTTGATTTTCTTTTACATAAATAAATCCTCTTGAAACAATTTCAGGATTTGATAAAACTCTTTGTGTATGTTTTTCAATTGTTAAACTTACAACTAAAAGTCCATCTTCAGAAAGATGTTTTCTATCTTTAAGAACAATATTTCCAACATCGCCAATACCGGAACCATCTACTAGAACATTTCCTGCTTGAACTTTACCATTAATTCTAGCAGATTTTTTGGTAAATTCAAAAACGTCTCCATTTTGACCGACTAAAATATTTTCTTTATTCAATCCCATATCCATAGCTATTTCCATGTGTTTTTTCAATTGGCGTGGTTCCCCGTGAGCTGGAATAAAATATTTTGGTGTTGTTAATTGGTGCATTAATTTAATTTCTTCTTGGCAAGCATGACCTGATGCATGAACTTTTGCCAAAGAATCATATATAATATCACAACCAATTTTTGTTAAATTATTAATTGTATTATTAATTGGCATTTCATTACCAGGAATTGCTGATGATGACAAAATTACAGTATCTGATGAATTTAAATGAACTTGCTTATGTTCATTATTTGCCATTCTTGTCAATGCAGATAGTGGTTCTCCTTGAGTTCCGGTTGACAAGACAACAATTTGATCATCAGAATAATCTTTAATATTTTTCATATCAATTAAAGTATTATTTCTAATTTTCAAATATCCTAATGAACTTGCAATTTTTACGTTATTTATCATAGATCTTCCAGATAAAACTACTTTTTTATTATATTTTTCAGCAGCAAATATTACTTGTTGAACTCTATGAAGGTTTGAAGCAAAAGTTGCTACAATTATTCTACCTGGTGCTTGTCCAAATAAATTAATAAAAGTTTCTCCTACTTCTTTCTCACTCATTGAACTTCCTTCTATTTCTACATTTGTAGAATCAGAAAAAAGACATAATAATCCCTTTCTACCTAAAGAAGCAAGCTTTTGTATATCAGTAGGTTCGCCATCTATAGGCGTAAAATCCATTTTAAAATCGCCAGTAAATAATATAGTTCCTATTGGAGATTTTACAGCTATTGCGCAAGAATCTGGAATTGAGTGACTTACTCTGATAAATTCTGCACTTAGATTTCCAACTTTTACTGTATTATTGACATTAACCATCTTTAATCTATTAGAATTAAGTCCATGTTCTTTAAATTTATTTTCTAATAATCCTTTTGTAAGTTTTGAACAGTAAACATTAGTATCTACTGTTTTTAAAAGGTATGCAATTGCTCCAATGTGGTCTTCATGACCATGAGTAATGAATATACCTTTTAACTTATCTTTGTTTTCTTCAACATAGGTAAAATCTGGTATAACTATATCTACACCTAACATATCCTCATCTGGAAAAGTTAAGCCACAATCTATCATAATCATTTCATTTTTATATTCGACAATTGTACAGTTTTTACCTATTTCTCCAAGTCCTCCTAATGGGATGACTTTTAGTTTATTTTGCATTCTCATTTTTACTCCTTAAATTATCTTCACATTCGGAGCAAATACCATATATTCTTAAAGAATAATAATCCAATTCAAAGTTATATTTATCTTTTAAACTTTTTGCTAATTTTTCATTATCTAAAATTTTTTCTTCAACAATTTTTCCACAATTAGTACAAATTAAATGGTCATGGTGTGCATCTTTTTGACTAATAAGCTCATAAGTATTCACAGAATCTGTAAATTCTTGCTTATTAACAATTCCCAAATCTTCAAAAATATTAAGAGTTCTATAAACAGTTGCTATACCAACTTGTTTATTATCTTCATGTACTATAGAAAACAACTCTTCTGGTGTCAAATGTTTTGAATTAGAATTTTTAAGAGCATTGAAAATTATTTGTCTTTGTTTTGTAAATTTATGACCATTTTTTTCAAATACTTTTTTTAACTGTTCAATGTTCATTTTCATCTTCTTTCATTTCTTCATATATTTTTACAATTTCGTCTAATTCTTTATTATTATCGATTGCCTTAAAGCTAACAGAATCTTTACTTTTCATCATTTCAAAAATCAATATAAAATCTTCATCTATTGGCTCTAAAACAGCATAATCTTTATCGTCTACTCCGAATGTATCTATCAAATTAAATTCGACTTCGTTATTATTTTCATCTGTTAAAATTATCTTATTCATTATTTCTCCCATCCAAATAGGTCTGTAAAATAAAAGAGGCAGCAATTTTATCTACATATTTTTTTCTATCTTTAAGATTAACATTCATATCCATCAAGACCTGATCTGATTGTATAGTAGTCATTCTTTCATCCTGATATTTAATTTCAATATCAGTGGATTTTTTTAATAAATCGACAAAAGAAATCACCTTCATGGCTTGAGGACCTAAGGTGTTATTCATATTTTTTGGAAGTCCAATAATTATTAAATTTACTTCTTTTTCATTAATTATTTCAATTAATTTTTCAATATCTAAACTTGCTTTTTTTCTTTTAATTGTAATATAGGCTTGGGCAGTGATAAAAAACGTATCGCTTAATGCGACTCCGATTGTTTTATCACCCAAGTCTAATCCCATAATTCTACTCATTAATATAATATTTTAATATTTCTTCTAGAATAGTATCTCTATCAACTTGTCTTATCAATTTTCTAGCATTTTTGTGTCCTGTAATATAAGTAGGATCTCCACTAATTAAATATCCAATAATTTGGTTTGTTGGCTTATATCCTTTTTCTTCTAAAGCATTATAAACTTCTGTAATAATTTCTCTTATATCAACTTTTTTCTCATCTTGTGGATTGAAACGCATAGTTTCATTGAAGTTTTTGTCTGACATAATTTCTCCTTATATTAAATCATAAACTTTTTCTAAAGCTTCATCTAGTTTAGAAATATCTTTACCTCCAGCTTGAGCGAAATTTTTCTTTCCTCCACCATTTCCACCTGTTATTTTACTAACTTCTTTGACAATTTTTCCTGCATTGTATTTATCTGTTAATGAATCAGAAACAGATGCTGTAAAGATTATTTTATTATCTTTTACAGTAGCAAATACAATTATTAAATCTTTGTATTTGTCTTTTATTCTGTTTTCAAAATTTCTCAATGTATCAAGATCTTCATTCTCAAATTTATGAACTAAAAGATTTATTCCATTAATATCCTTAACTTCACTTTCTATATCTTTATAAATATCTTTTTCATTGAATTCTTTTAGCTTTTGAATGTCATCTTTGAGCTGTTTTATTTCTTCATTTAAAGATTTAGCTCTTGACAATACATTTTTAGGGTTTGTTTTTAATTCATCAGAAATTGAGTTAACTATTTCTATATTATTATTTAAATATTCATAAACTTTTTTTCCTGTTATAGCTTCTATTCTTCTTATACCTGAAGCTGCAGATGATTCTTGAATTATTTTAAATATTAAAATCTCAGATGAATTATTTACATGACATCCACCACATAATTCTTTTGAATAATCAGAAACTGAAACAACTCTAACCATATCTTTATATTTATCTTCAAATAAACCTATAGCTCCAAGTTTTTCTGATTCTTTATAAGACATAATTTCTTTTTTTACAGGCAATTGTTCTCTGATTTTTTCATTTACTTCATCTTCTATTTTCTTGATTTCATCCTTAGTTAAAGCATTTGGATAAGTAAAATCAAATCTTAATTTATATTCATCTACTAATGATCCAGCTTGTTTAACTTCATCACTTAATAAATTTCTTAAGGCTTGATCTAGTAGATGTGTTGCAGTGTGGTTTCTTGTTATATCTAATCTTCTTTGTTTATTAACTTTAAATAATGCATTACAAGATTCTAACTTACCTTCTTCAACTTTAACATAATGAAGTATAACATCTTTTTTCTTTTGTACATTATAAACTCTTGCTTTTGAATCATCTGTGATAATAAATCCTGTATCAGCTACTTGTCCGCCACCTTCTGCATAAAAAGAAGTCTTATCACTTACAATTATACCCTTATGACCTTTTTTTATAAAGTTTACTTTTTCTTTATTATCAAATAAGCCAATAATGTTTGCATTTATTTCAAAATTTTCATAACCTACAAATTCTGTTTGTTTAAATTCATCTACATTTATCGATTCAAGAGACCAACCTGCATCAGATTTTCTTGCATTTCTTGCAAGGTTTCTTTGATTTTCCATATATTCATCAAATTCTTTTGTATCAACTTTTAAATCATTTTCGTCAAGAATTTCTTTTGTCAAATCTAATGGAAAACCGTAAGTATCGTACAATTTAAATGCATCTTTACCTCTAAGTATATCTTTATTATTTTCTTTTAATTCTTTAATATAAGAATTTAAAATATCCAGACCACTGTCAATTGTTTTTTGGAAATTTTCTTCTTCTTTTTCTATAATATTAATGATTTTTTCTCTATTTTTTGTAAGTTCATCATACTCAACTTTATAAGAATCAATAACGCAATCAACAATAGATGATAAAAATTCTCCTTCAATTCCTAATAGTTTTCCATGTCTAAATGCTCTTCTTATTAGTCTTCTTAAAACATATCCTCTTTTTTCATTTGAAGGTTGAATACCGTCTGATACCATAAAAGTCATGGCTTTAGCGTGATCTGCAATAACTCTTATAGAAATATCATCTTTTTTATTTTCCTTGTATTTTTTATTTGATAATTCTTCAATTTCTTTGATAATATTTTGGTTTACATCAACTTCGAAAATATTGTCTTTATTTTGAAGAACCATTGCCATTCTTTCAAGTCCCATTCCTGTATCAATATTTGGATGAGCTAATGGTATATATTCCTTATTTGCGTTTTTATTAAATTGAGTGAAAACTAAGTTCCAAACTTCCATAAACCTATCTGAATCATCATTTCCTGGTTTATTATCATTTTCATCAACAGCTTTTTCTATACCTCTGTCAACAAAAATTTCTGAATCTGGGCCACATGGACCTACTTCTAGTTCCCAAAAATTATCTTCTTTTCCAAATCTTAAAATTCTATCTTTGGCAATTCCTATTTCATCATGCCAAATATCAAATGCTTCATCATCATTTTCATAAACTGAAACCCACAAAAGATTTTTATCAATTTCAAGATTAACTGTTAAAAATTCGTATGCCCAATGTATAGCTTCTCTTTTAAAATAATCCCCAAAAGAAAAATTACCAAGCATTTCAAAAAAAGTTCCATGTCTTTCGGTTATTCCAACTCTTTCAATATCTCCAGTCCTTATACATCTTTGTGAAGATGTAGCTCTGTTATTTTTCATTTTCTTTTCGCCAGTAAAATATTTTTTTAATGGTGCCATACCAGCATTGATTAAAAGTAATGATTCGTCATCTTCTGGTATCAAAGAAAATGATTTTAATACTGTATGATTTTTTTTAGAGCCAAAAAAATCTAAATATTCTTTTCTAAGTTCGTTCATTCCTAGTTTTCTCATAATTTTCTCCTAATTTATAGTTTTTCATTAACCATATCTTTTATAGTTATTGAATTAACTGCCTTGTTGATAGCATCATCAATTTTTGCAAAAACATAATAAGCTTCACATTCTGAATTATTACAGTTATTTCTATCAGCTACGCATTCGCTTGAGGTCATTTCGCCTTCCAATACTCTCAAAACATCTCCAACTGTAATTTCGCTAGAATTTCTAGAAAGTTTGTAACCTCCCTTAGCACCTCTTGCTGATATTACTAAATTATTTCTTTTAAGTATTCTTATTAATTGTTCTAAGTAATTTTCTGGCAACTTTAAGGCATTAGAAATATCAGAAACTGAAATATATCCATTATCTTCATTTTCTGCTAAATAATGTATAGCTCTAAGTCCATACCTACCTCTAGTTGATAATTTCATATTTACTCCTCAATCTATCACTATCATATCTTTCATCGCTTCAAAATACTTATCCCCAATGCCAGATACATTTTTAATATCTTCAATCTTATTAAATTTGTTTTTTTCTCTATATTCGATAATAGCTTGCGCTCTTTTTTCTCCAATATTTGGCAAAGTCATCAACTGAGCCTTATCAGCTTTGTTAATATTAACTTTTTTATCGTCAATTTTTTCTACGGGACTAATAAGTTGATTTGTAGAATTATCCACATCATTATTTTTGTCATTGATGTTTGGAATTATTATTCTCATTTGGTCTTCAAGCTTTAATGCCAAATTTATTTTATCAATATCAGCGTTTTCAGTAAGCCCTCCCGCATCATTTACTAAATCCTCTAATCTATAATCTTCATTTATTTTATAAACTCCAGGCTTATTAATTTCACCACTAATATGTACTTTTCTAATAGAATTTTTAGATTCAGAATTTAGTTTATTATCATCATTATTTTTCTTATCTTCATTTGATTTCATTTCAATTGACAAGCCTTGTTTTTCAAATACAAGCTCATCATTATTTCGACTTGAAACAAAATTTCGAGATATAACAATAACAATTCCAATTATCAAAGCAATGATAATCTTATCTTTTTTATCAGTTTCCATAAAATACCTCTATTTAACGATAATTTATGACTCCCATAAATCTTCTATATTATAAAATTCTCTTTGATTTGATGAAAATATATGAACTATCACTTCGCCACAGTCCATTAATATCCATTTTCCTTCTCTCAATCCTTCAATAGATAAAACATCAAATCCTTCTTTTTTAAGATTTTCCTCAATATATTCTATTAAAGCTTTATTTTGATTAATTGAATTTCCAGTAGCAAGTACAAAATAATCTGCTATTGAAGATTTATTTTCAAGATCAATAACTTTAATATCATAAGCTTGTTTATCTTCTAAAGTTTTTACTATAATATCTAATTTACCCATTTTTCTCCCTTAATAAATAATTTCTTGCTTTTATAGTCAAAGGAAATATTACCATCTTCCTATCAACCAATGACTTTATAGTTCCATCTAAGCTAAATAAAACAGCATCATCTAAATTTTTAAAGGCTAACTCTCTTAACTTATCCACGCCTTCATAATTTCTATTTTCTTCACAAGCATCTGCAAGAAATATTATTTTTTCAAAATCAGTCATATTTTCTTTTCCAGTAGTATGATATTTAATTGCATTTAAAATTTCTTCATCATCTACACCATATTCATATTTAGCAACAATAGGTCCTAAAAATGAATGTAAAATTGCTTTATTAGAAATAATTTCATTTGAAAAATCACAATATTTCTTATACTTATCTAAATAATATTTTTCATTATATTTTGCACAATCGTGTAATAAAGCTGCTGTTTTTATTTTCTCAATATCTATATTTTTATTGATTTTTAAGGCCATATCCTTAACTCTGATTACATGATTAAATCTTTTTTCTCCAATATCATTTTTAAGCTTGTCTTTATATTTAGAAAAATCAAACATACAATTTCTCCTCTTTAATGATATTTATAACTTCATCGTTTACCAAATATCTGATACTTTTATTTTCTTTTACTAAGTTTCTTATCAAAGTTGATGAAATATCTAAAGCTATATTATCAATTAGGTATATATTTTTATTATACTTTCTTACTTGATTTATTTTAGATATAAGAGAAAAATTTTTGTTGCTATATCTTTTAAAAATAATCAAATTTTCTTTTAATATTTCTTTGTAATTTTTCCATTTTTCAATATCAAGAAATGAATCTTCGCCCATTATAAAGAAAAATTCATCATTGGGATAAGATTTTTTAAAATAATTAATTGTGTTAAAGGTATAGTGAATTTCATTATCTCTATAATCATAATCATTTATTTCAAGTTTTGGATTGTCTTTTATTGTTTCATTTACCATTTTTAGCCTTAAATTTAAGGCTGTTTTTTTATTTTCTAATTTGTGTGGTGGATTTGAATTTGGAAGAACATATATTTTATCCAAATCCAAATTATTAATCACATTTTCCATCAATATCATGTGCCCAATATGAATCGGGTCAAATGTACCACCAAATAGACCAATTTTCATTATAAATCTATCTTTTTATTTTTCTTGCTTTCTCTATATATGGTAAAAATATTACCTAAATGAGAAACAAATTCGCAATTTAATTTTTCAATAACTTCATCAACAATTTCATCATTATCGTCTAAGTTATTATTTAGTATTTTTATTTTTATAAGCTCTCTTTTTTCCAAAGCCTCATCAATTGAAGTAATTACTTCATCAGTTAATGAATTTTTTCCTATATTAACAATTGGCTTTAAATCATGAGCTAAAGATTTTAAATATGATCTTTGTTTTCCTGAAATCATTTTATCTCCTATTCATAATAATCAAAAACTATATCTCCTATAGCAACAGAATCTCCTTCTTGGATTCCCATTTCTACAAACTTTTCAAAAACACCCATTTCTCTTAGATTTTTTTCGAAATACATACGACTATCATAATCATCTAAATTAACTTTTTCTAAAAGCTTATCGATTCTATATCCGTTGCAAACATAAATCCCATCTTCTATTTCAAAATTTAATTCATCACTTGCAATTGACTTATCATAAAATTCTTCAAGATAAGCTTCATCGACTTTTTCATCAAGATCGTATTGTTCATCTTCAAAATTATATAAAACTCTTGAAACTTCATCAATCAAATCTTTTATTCCATTTGTTGTAGCAGCTGAAATTCTAAAAATTTTATATTTATCTGAGTATTTTTCTTCGAATTTTTTATAATTTTCATTAAAATCTAAGTCTGATTTATTAAGAGCAACTATTTGATATTTGTTATAAAGATTTTCATCAAATAATTTTAATTCTTTATTTATAAGCTCAAAATCTTCAATAGGATCTCGTCCTTCAAAACCTGAAATGTCTACTAAATGAACAAGAATTTTACATCTTTGAACGTGTTTTAAAAAATCATGGCCAAGACCTAAACCTTCATTGGCACCTTCTATTAGTCCTGGAATGTCAGCAACTATAAAAGATCTTTCTTTATCAATTTTAACGACTCCTAGATTTGGATCAAGAGTTGTAAAATGGTAATTTGCAATTTTTGGTTTTGCTTTAGAAATAACAGAAATCAAGGTTGATTTTCCTACATTTGGAAGTCCAACCAAACCGACATCAGCCAAAATTTTAAGCTCAAGACTTATAGTTATTTTTTGACCTTCTTTTCCTTTTTGAGCAAAACGTGGAGCTTGTCTTGTGGAAGATTTGTAATGAACATTTCCTTTTCCACCTTTGCCACCCTTCGCTATTAGAAATTCTTCTCCATTTTTTTTCAAATCTTTTATAATTTTTCCGCTTGTACTTTCTCTAACAATTGTTCCAACTGGTACATATAAATAAAGATCTTCTCCTTTTTTCCCAAATCTTTTTTTACCCATACCGTCTTCGCCATTTGTTGCTTTATATTTTGTTTTATATCTATATTCTTCAAGCGTTGAAAGGGAATTTGTAGCTTTTATATAAATACTTGCTCCATCTCCTCCATCTCCACCTGCAGGCCCTCCTGTAGGTTCATATTTTTCTCTTCTGAAGGCGACTGCTCCATCTCCACCTTTTCCGGCTTGAAGTTCAATTTTTGCATAATCAATCATTGGTGTAAATTTCCTTTTTACAAAAAAAGCTTGCCCGTGGGCAAGCTAGTTCTCTATTAAGCAATGTCTTGCTTTGGATATACAGAAACTTGTTTTCTATTTTTTCCTTTTCTTTCAAATTTAACTACTCCTTGGCATACAGCAAAAAGTGTGTCATCGCCACCTTTTTTTACATTTTCGCCAGGGTGAATTTTTGTTCCTCTTTGTCTAACGATAATTGTTCCAGCATTTACTGTTTGTCCATCAGCTCTTTTAACGCCAAGTCTTTTTGCATTAGAATCTCTACCGTTTTTAGAAGAAGAAACTCCTTTTTTACTAGAAAATCTTTGTAAGTTTATGTTTAAAAACATCCTAAACCTCCCTATAATTTAAATTAACATATTCATTATAATTTGTGAGTAAAGTTTTAATACCAATTTCAAAATCATTTAAAATAATTTCAGATTTTTCATTTGAATTTTTTAACGAAACTTTCATTTCGTTTTTATCATCAAAAAAATCAAATTGTACTTCGTAATAATCTAAGGTATTTACTGCTGTGTATGATAAAATAGACACTGCAGCACAAACTATATCATATCCGTGTTGATCAAAATTTGCATGACCTTTTATTGCAAATCCTAATCTTTTTTCTTTTTTTATTAATAAAGTAACATCAATCATTAACAAGAAATATTGTTAATTTCAACTAAAGTATATGGTTGTCTATGACCTTTTTTAGTTTTTGATGCTTTTTTAGGTCTATATTTAAACACAACTATTTTTTTGTCTTTAGCTTGATCTTTTACAGTAGCTTCAACTTTTGCATTTTCAACTATTGGAGTTCCAACTTTTAAATCACTATCGCTTTTTACTAATAGTACATCTTCAAAGCTTACACTATCTCCTATTTCTGCATTAAGTTTTTCAACTCTAACTAGATCGCCTTCTGATACTTTATATTGTTTTCCACCTGTCTTAATTATAGCGTACATAGTACACCTCCTATTTAGATTCTCGCCAGTCAAGGTGATCAGTACCCATACTGAGCGGTTTACCATAATATATTACCAATAAATACAAGTTTTGTCAACTTATATATCAAATATTTCCATATTTTCAATTGCCTTATTTTCTAGATTTTCAATATCTAAATTACTTTCACTTTCTTTTATATATTTTAGTTTTGGTTTTGTAATTGGATTTGATGGGGCAAAAATTGAGCAACAATCATCATAAGGTTCAATACTTTTTTCATAAGAACCAATGAATAGTGCCCTATCTATTATTTCTGTTTTATCAAGTGCAATTAATGGTTTAAAAATTGGAAGTTTTGTTGCATCTTCAATTACTGTCATAGACTCTACTGTTTGGCTTGCAACTTGACCTAAACTTTCTCCTGTAATTAAAGCATGGTAATTATTTTTTTCTGAAATTTTTTCAGCTATTCTCATCATAAATCTTCTTGATAAAATTGTTGTTTGATTTCTATGACAATTTTTATTTATTGCCTTGTAAATTTCTGCCATATTTACAGAATATATTCTCATTTTCCCAGTATATTGGGATAATATTTTTCCTAAATCAACAGCTTTTTGCAAGGCTCTTTTTGATGTAAATGGATAAGAATGAAAATGCAGACAATTAATTCTCATTCCTCTTTTTGCCATCATAAAACCTGCAACTGGTGAATCAATTCCTCCTGATAATAACAAAAGTCCATTTCCACTTGAGCCTAGTGGAAGTCCTCCCATTCCTTCGTGTCTATTTGCATAAACATAAGCGTATTTTTTTATATCTATAAAAACTTTAAAATCTGGATTATGAACGTCAACTTTTAAATTATTTTCTTTTGCATAATTTTTTAGGATAAATCCACCCATCATTTGTGAAAAGTCTGGAGATTTTATTTCAAATGATTTATCAACTCTATTTGTTATAACTTTAAAACTTTTATTTTTTATATCCATATTATCCAAGATTTCTTTTAAAGCATCTTCAATTGATTCGATTTTTTTATCGCATCTTTTTATCTCGGAAATATAAATTATTCCAAAAACTTTTTTTATTTCTCTAATAAGATCATCAAAATCATTTTTATCGGCTTTTATATATAATTTTGAGCTTTCAAGATACATATCTTCATAGCCAATGTCTTTTATATTTCTTTTTATATTATCGATTGCAGCCTTAAAAAATTTATTTCTATTTTTTCCTTTTAAAAACAATTCCCCAAAGCTTACTGATAGTAAATCTTCCATTAAAACACCTTTCTTATTTCTTCTACATAAGCATATAATTTACTAGCTACAAGATCCAAATCTTCGATGGAAATATCATTTGAAAATGAAAATCTAATAGCTCCATCCATATATTTTTCATTCAAATTAAGTGCTGAAAGTATCCTGCTATTATTTCCTTTTGAGCAAGCTGAACCGCTTGATACATAAATTTCATCTGATTCTAGCATGTGAAGTAAAACTTCTGATTTTATTTTACCAAAAGATATATTTAAAATATAAGGGCTTGAATTTTCTAAGGGAGAATTTACGTGAATATCAGAAAATTTATCCAAAATTTTATTTCTTAAATAAATATTTAAATTTTTAACATAAGAAAAATCTTCTTTTTCTTTTGATAATTCTAATGCCTTAGCAAAGCTGTAAATTGCAGGAGCATTGGTTGTACCTGAAGAAAATATTTCTTGCCTTCCGCCATACATTAAGGGTTTAATTTTATTTTTAAAGGAATTTTTAATATATAAACCACCAATTCCTTTTGGTCCATGAACTTTATGTGATGAAAAGCTCATAGCATCAACCCCTAATTTTTTAACATCACAAGAAATTTTACCTAATGCTTGAGTTGCATCTATATGAAATAAAATATCCTTATTTTTTTTCTTAATAAGATCAGAAATTTTTCTTATATCTTGAATACTTCCTATTTCATTTTGAACATAAATTATTGATACTAATTTTGTTTTTTCATCAATAGCTTTTTCTAATTTATCAACATCAACAAATCCAAATTCATCATTTGAAATAAGTTTTACTTCCTTATAAATTGAATTATCAAAAGCATCAATAACAGACGAATGTTCTAATTTTGTTGTTATCGCCTTATTATTTTCGCCTGCTAATGAATTTATTACTATATTATTGGATTCTGTTGCTCCTTTTGTAAAATAAATTTCTCTTTCATTTGCATTTATGTAAGAGGAAATAATTTTTCTAGCCTCTTTTACTTTATTTTCCACATCCATACCAAAACTATGTAAGGCTGATGGATTGGCAAAAAAATTTTTTTCAAAATCTTTTTCTATATCAATAACTTCATCATACATTTTTGTTGTAGCAGCATTATCTAAATATATCATTTTATCACATCCTTTAACTTATTTATTATATTATTAGAAAGAAAATAAATCAAATATAAGGTATAGTATAAGTATGTTATGTGTTAGATACCCTTTTTATGGGAAAAATTTAAAAAAAGATGAATGTATTTTAGATATTGAAACTACAGGACTTGATCCAAAAAAAGATAAGCTTGTAGTTTTAGGACTAATATATTTTGATTATAAAAAAAGTAAATTTTATATAGACCAATATTTTTCAAAAAATGATAAAGAAGAAGTAAAATTATTAAAAATTTATAAAGAAAAAATTCAAAATAAAAAATTAATAACCTATAATGGAGATATTTTTGATCTACCTTTTTTAAATATTAGATTAATAGAAAATGAAGAAGAACCAATCTGGCAAATTAATTTGGACCTTTATAAAATTATAAAGAATAAAAGAAAATTAATAGAATTTGATTCTATGAAACTTACTAATATTGAAAAAATTGTTGGAATAGAAAGAAATGACCCATCTAGATACAAGGTTATTAGTAAATTAAATGATGATATTAAAAACAGGAACAATCCATGGCCTATATTAATTCATAATAAAAATGACCTAATATCAACAGAAGCTATTGCTAACATTGAAGAAATTATTAATGATGAACTTTCATTTGAAATAAATAATTACAAAATTCACTTAGATAGTGCTTATATTGATAAGGATATTGCCTATATAAAATTTTTTTCAAACAAAAGTTTAAAAAAATCATATTTTCGTGGAGAAAACTATTCATTAAATATTAACGACCATTCTATTGAATTAAAAATTATAGTTTTGTATGGGAAATTATCAAAAAATTCATCGGGTTTTGTAACAGTTAATAATTTTAATATCGAAAATAAAGGAAAGTATAAAATAAATAAAAATTTAATATCCATATTGGAAGATAAGATTTTTTCTTGTGAAAATATCTTAAATATTATGAAATTTTTAATCGAAAAAGAGACTGTTACAGAATGAATAAATCATTTTGCAACAGTCTCTTCTATTTGCCAATCAATTGAACTCATATTATTTTTTATTAAAAAATTATTGGTTTTTGAAAATGGTTTTGAACCAAAAAATCCTCTATGAGCTGCGAATGGAGATGGGTGAGCACTTTTTAAAATTAAATGCCTATTATTTGTTATTAACTCTTCTTTAGATTGAGCAAACTTTCCCCAAAGAATAAATACAAGAGGTTTTTCTCTTTGATTTAATAATTTTATAATATTATCAGTTAATATTGTCCAACCTATGTCTTTGTGAGAATTTGCTTGATGAGCTCTAACTGTTAATGTAGAATTTAATAACAAAACTCCTTGATTAGCCCATTTAATTAAATTTCCATTATTAGGTATATATAAGCCTAAATCATCATGTAATTCTTTGTAAATATTTAACAATGATGGGGGTGTTTTTATACCTTCTTGAACAGAAAAAGAAAATCCATGAGCTTGCCCCACACCATGGTAAGGATCTTGCCCTAATATTACAACTTTTGTATCTTCATAAGAAACTTTTTTTAATGCATTAAAAATATCATACATATTTGGATAAATTGTATAATTTTTATATTCATTAATAAGATTTTTTCTTAATCTAATATAATAATCTTTTTTCCATTCATCTTTTAAAATTTCATCCCAATCATTTCCTATTTGAACTGACATTTTCTTCTCCATCCATTTTTCCGAAAATTATAAAAATAATCAACAAAACTGATCCAGTTGTAACCAAAATATCTGCTACATTAAAAACTGGAAAATCAAAAAAAGAAAATTCTATAAAATCTACAACAAATCCATGAAATAATCTGTCATAGAAATTTCCTAAAGCTCCAGAAACAATTAAAGATAATGAAATGTTTAATAATTTCGGATTGCTTTTTATGTTTCTAATGAAATAATACAATAAATAAATAACAACAACTAAAGTCAATACAAGAAAAAATATCCTCTTATTTTGCAATATCCCAAAAGCTGCACCCCTGTTTTCTACATAAAGAAAATTAATAAAATTTGTAAAAACTGGATTTTCAATAAAATGTGATATTGCATAAGCTTTTGTAAACCTATCTAGTATTATTCCAATAATTATTAAAATTGTGTAAATCATTTATACTTCCTATATTCTATGTGATAATTATCTTTTTTACTCTTTCCTATTACCTTATCAAAAATAAATCTGCCTTCTTTTCTAATCGATATTAAAGAATTATCATCAATAATTTTTGAAGGATTATCAATAATTTGATAATTAACCTTCACTAACCTTCTTTGAATTAAAATTTTTGCCTTTGATCTTGAAAGATTTATAAATTCACTAACAATATTATCAAGTCTAAGCGAAGAAACAAATCCTCTATTTTCTATATAATCAATTTTTTGGCAAATTTAAAATATTATCTTTTTTAAAATCAATATTTACTCTTTCATTTTTTATTTTACTTAGGTTAAATTTAACAAAATCCTTATCCTTATTTAAAACTACAAATTCGCAAATTTTATCTCCAACATAAATATCCCCAATATCATTTCTTTCAAGACCTAAATTTAAAAGAGCTCCAAGGACATCTGGATGTTTTATATTATTTTTTTTGAATTCTAATACACTTATGTAGTTTCTAGTATTAATTTCATTTGAATAAGGATTTGCAACAAATATTTGTCTTTCGCTAGATTCATTGCATGACAAAAAAACTATCTCTATATTATTAATTTTTGCTATATCATTTAATACAGAAATCTCAAATGGATTTAAGAAAAAACTTGAAACTTCCTTTCTAGTATAAAATGATTTTTCTAATAAAGAGATAGCTTTTTTTATATTTGCTTTGACAGACTTATCTTCAACAAAATCAATATTATATTCTAATTTCATAAAAGATTTATTAAATTACAAATTATAATTGATTGTAATTTCCGCTAGAAATTTGATCTTCTACATAATTATCAATATCTACGCCCTTTGGACAAATTACAAAAATTCCTTTAGAAACTTTTTCTACTGTTCCTTCAAGAGCATAAACAGCACCAGATACAAAATCTAAAATTTGTCTTTTTTTGTCAACTTCAAGCATTTCAAGATTTAATACTACAACTTTTTTATCTAAAATATCATCAACAATTTTTGGACCATCTTCATCGTAGCTTAATGGTTCTTGAATAGAAATTCTAAAAGAATTTGATGTGCTTTTGCCGAAGCTTCTATTATTACTATTCATACTAACTATATTGTCTCCTCCCCTAATTTTTCTAGCTTTGTTATTAGAAGAATAATCATTTGAAAATGATGAATAGGTGCTTGTCTTAGCGTTATCTGAGCCCATTGTACTACTAAAATCATAAGTTGAGCTAGGGCTGTAAGTTTTTTCGCTAGTTTTTTCTAATTCTTCCTCTTCATCAACTTCTTCATCATATTCATCGTAATCATCGTCAATTCCTATAAATTCTTTAAATTTATCTAACATTTTTATACATCCTTTTACCAAATATTTTTGATCCTACTCTAATTATATTAGCTCCTTCTTCAAGAGCTATTTTATAATCATGAGTCATTCCCATAGAAAGATATTTCATTTCAATATTATTATAACTTAAATTGGATAATTTTTCGAATATTTTTTTAAGTTCCCTAAAGCAATTTCTAATAAGATTTTCATCTTCTGTATTAGGAGCCATAGTCATTAAACCTTTTATGTTAATATTATCTAATTTTGAGGCCTCTTCAATAACTTTATCAATCTCATCAACAAAAAATCCTGACTTTGTTTCTTCTTTTGAAACATTTACTTGTATCAAACAATCTTGAACAATTGATAAAGATTTTGCCCTGTTATTAATTTTCTTTAAAATTTTTAAAGAATCAACAGAATGAATTAATGAAACTTCTCCTACAATTTTATTAACCTTATTAGTTTGTAAATGACCTATCAAATGCCAATTAATATCTTCTGGCATTTTTTCTTTTTTTTCTATTAATTCTTGAACTTTATTTTCTCCAAAATCCCTTAAACCGTAATTGTAAACTTCCATAATTTTATCTATTCCATGAGTTTTTGTTACAGCCAATAGATTAGCATTATAATTTTCTAAGTCTTTTTTTAAATCATCAATATTATCTTTTATACTCATAACACATCCAATCTAATATTCGCTTTTTTTATCTCTATTCATCAAAACTTCTACAGAATCTTTTGGATTTTTATTTTCAAAAATCACCTTATAAATTTCGTTTGTAATAGGTAGCTCAATATTTTCTTTTTTTGATAGATTGTAAAGAGCCTTTGTAGTTGGAATTCCTTCAACAACTGTTTTAACTTCCTTACAAGCATCATCTAATGAATAGCCTTTTCCAAATAATATTCCACACCTATTATTTCTTGAATGCATACTTGTAGCAGTAACAATTAAATCTCCTATTCCACAAAGTCCATTTATTGTTTTTCTATCTGCTCCTTGGCTTATAGCAAATTTATTCATTTCATAGATTCCTCTAGTCATAATCGCAGCCTTGGTATTATCTCCAAATCCCAAACCTGTAACCATTCCTATGCCAAAAGCTAGTACATTTTTTATAGCTCCACCAATTTCACATCCTATAACATCAGTTGAAGTATATACTCTTAGATAATATTTTGAAAATATATCTTGAATTTCTTTTGCGATTTTTTCATCTTCACAAGCACAAACCAAAGCTGTAGGCATTTTTCTAATCACTTCTTCAGCATGACTTGGCCCTGACAAGACTGCATAAGTGCAATTTGGATTTAATTCGTAAATTACTTGTGATATTCTTTTTAATGTTTTAATTTCTATTCCCTTGGATAAATTAACCAAAATTTTCTCATCAAGACCATCTTTTATATTGCTTAATACTTCTCTTGTATGTTGAGTTGGTATAGCATTAATTATTATTTTATTTTCTAATAAGTCTTCTATTTTATTAGTAGACTTTATATTTTCACTTAATTTTATATCAGCAAAATATTTTTTATTGATATGCAAATCATTTATATTATCTACATCTTGAATATTTCTAGCATACATTAAAACTTCATTGTCTTTTGAAAGGAAATCAGCAATAGCACTTGCCCAACTTCCTGCTCCAATAATTGAAATTTTCATAATACTCCTTTAAAACATTTTCTTTTCTTCATGATTTTTAATTCTAATTATATTTGACCTATGTTCAATTATTATTGTAATTGCTACAAATAATATAATTAGTGTAAAGGCACTTAGACCTTGAAAATAATAAGAAATAAATGGAGCAAGTAAACTTGCACTTAATGATGCTTTTGAAACTGTTCTTGTAAGTAAAAAAACTATTAAAAATAAAATTAATAGACACAAGAAAACTCTCAAATCATAAGCAAACAACGCTCCAGCAGATGTTGCTACCCCTTTTCCGCCCTTAAATTTTAAAAAAATTGAAAATATATGACCTAAAACTACAAAAACAAGAGCAGTTAAAGCATATTTTTCGCCAAGGAAAAACATAGAAAAATAAACTGCCACTAATCCCTTAGCCATATCTAAAAACAAGCAAAAGCAACCTGCAAGTGCTCCAAAATTTCTAAATACATTTGTAGTTCCAGGATTTCCACTTCCCATAATTCTTATATCTTTTTTGAAAAAAACTTTAGCTATTATATAAGAAAAAGGGATAGAACCAATTAAATATGAAAAAAGTGCAACTAAAACAAATTTCATTTTTCTTTCCTTTCTCTAATTTCAAAAGTAAAAGGTACTCCTTGAAGACTATAATTTTGTCTTATTTGATTTTCCAAATATCTTTGATATGAAAAATGCATCAACTCTTTGTCATTTACATGCAATAAAAACTTTGGTGGAGCAGTTTGAACTTGTGAGATATAGAAAATTTTTAATCTTTTCCCCTTATCTTGAGGAGGTGCTGTCATCATTATTGCATCTTGCAAGATAGTATTTAATACTCCAGTTTTTATTCTTGTGTGATAATTGCTATTTACAATTTCAATTAAATTCAAAAGATCTGTAATCCTTTGTCCTTTTAAAACTGAAATAAAAATAATTGGGGCATATAAAGCAAAAGAAAGTTTATTTCTAATTTCTTTTTCCATATTTTTCATTGTATTTGTTTCTTTTTGAACCTTATCCCATTTATTAACAGCAATTATAATTGCTTTTTTCTGGTTGTGAGCATATCCTGCAATTTTTGTATCTTGTTCAGTTACTCCAACTGTTGCATCTATTAAAAACAAACAAATTTCTGAGCTATCAACAGCATCAAAAGTTCTTTGATTAGCATAATATTCTATATTATCGCTTACTTTATTTTTTCTCCTAAGTCCTGCTGTGTCAATCAAAACATAGTTATTATCTTTATATTGCCAATAAGTATCTATGGCATCTCTTGTAGTTCCTGCAATATCGGTAACAATCATTCTTTCTTCATTCAAAAGATGATTTACAAGAGATGATTTACCAGCATTAGGTTTTCCAATTATTGCAATTCTTGTAGCATCTAAATCCGTATCGAATTTAGAAAAATCTATAAAACCAACAATTTTATCTAACAAATCTCCAAGATTTTTTGAACCTTCTGCAGATGTACTAATCAAATCATCAAAACCAAATTGATAAAAATCATAAATATGATCTGGTATATTTGCTCCATCAATTTTGTTTGCTACAACTATAACTTTTTTATTATATTTTCTAATTTCATCAGCTATTTCATAATCGTGTGGATTTATTCCTTCTCTTCCATCTACAACAAAAAGAATTAAATCACTTTCTAATAAGGCTTTTTCAACTTGAGACTTTATTTCTTGATTCATAAGTTCTTTATTTGAAATATCAAGTCCACCCGTATCAGCTAGTATAAATTCATGACCTATCCATTCAACTTTGTCATAAACCCTATCTCTAGTGACTCCATTCACATCTTCTGTAATAGCTTTTCTTTTGCCAACTAATTTATTAAATAATGTCGATTTCCCAACATTAGTTCTTCCTACCAGTGTAACTATTGGTGCGTTCATTATATTCTCCATTAATTTTAAGATAAATAAATAGATAAAGTTAGCAAAGCTAACCTTATCTATATTAGGCTTTTCTTATTGTAATTATATCCTTATTTTCATATCTCTTATCCATCATTCTTAGAATAAAAATAGATATTGCTAAAAATAAAAATATAAACAAAACAGTAAGTAAATTATTATCTAGAAACTTATCTTTAAATATTGTATTGGCTAAAACAGCTCCAAATATCATCATAAAAACTGGAAATAAATAAGTGAAATAAGAAAGTCTATTTACAGTTTTTACATCTGAATCTAGATAAACAAAGTCTCCAGGATTTAGATTTTCATTAGTAAATGTAGTGTAGTAAGATGGTTTTATTTCACAACCACCACATGAAGAGCAAGATCCACATCCTGATTCCTTTTGAATCATTACTTTTACATTGCCATTTAAATTTTCTACGACTATTCCTTTTTTACTAATAGTTTGCATCCAATGCTCCTTTTATTCTTTTACCTCAATGCTTAATTCATTTAAACTTTTTTCATCAACTATACTTGGAGCTTGAGTTAATGGGCAAGTTGCTGATTGAGTTTTTGGAAATGCAATAATATCTTTAATATTTTCAGTTTTTGCAAATAACATTACCAACCTATCAAGTCCATAAGCAAGTCCTGCATGAGGAGGTGTTCCATATTGTAAAGCTTCTATAAAGAAACCAAATTTTTGTTCTATGTCATCATCAGATAATTTTAAAGCCTTAAATACTTTTTCTTGAAGTTCTTGATTGTTTATTCTTACTGAACCTCCACCCATTTCATCACCATTTATTACAATATCGTAAGCTTGAGTTCTTACCTTTTCAGGTTCTGTAAGTAATAAATCAATGTCTTCCTCATTTGGCATTGTAAATGGATGGTGTTGTGAAACGTATCTGTCTTCTTCTTCGCTATATTCAAACATAGGGAAGTTTACAACCCAACAAAAAGCATATTTTTTTTCATAAAGATTTTGATCTTTTGCAACTTTTCTTCTTAAAGCTCCAAGTCCTTCAAGAACTGTTTTATTTTTATCAGCTCCAATTAAAATCAAATCATTATCAGAAATATCTAATTTTTCTATTAAATTTTCAACAATTTCGTCAGTTAAGAATTTTTTAATAGAAGAATTTATATCATCTTTTGAATTAAATTTAATAAAACTCAATCCTTTTAAACCATAATCTTTTACAAAATCTGTTAATTTATCTAATTGCTTTCTTGAATAATTTCCTGCTTGTCCTTTAAAATTAATTGCCCTAACAGAATGGCCTTCTTTGATATTATCTGTAAAAACTTTAAAGTCAGAATTTTTAAATATTTCTGAAATATCATTTATCTTATATCCATATCTTAAATCTGGTTTATCAGATCCGTATGAATTCATAGCTTCAGAATAATCCATTCTTTGGATTGGAAGTTTTAAATCATAGTCAGTAAAATTATCAAAAAGTGTTTTTAATAATCCTTCATTCACTTTAATAACATCATCTTGATCTGCAAAACTTAATTCAAGATCCAGTTGTGTAAATTCTGGTTGTCTATTTGCTCTTAAATCTTCATCTCTAAAACATTTTACTATTTGGAAATACCTATCCAATGAACCAATCATTAACAATTGCTTCATTAATTGTGGAGATTGTGGCAATGCGTAAAACTTTCCTTGATTAACTCTTGATGGAACCAAATAATCTCTTGCTCCTTCTGGAGTTGGTTTTGTAAGAAATGGTGTTTCAACTTCTGTAAATCCATTATCATACATATACTCTCTCATACACCTAACAATATCAGATCTTAATTTTAAATTTTTTTGAACTGATTGTTTTCTCATATCAAGGTATCTGTATTTTAATTTTAAATTTTCACTTACATCATCATCTTCTTTAATATAAATAGGAGGTGTTTTTGCCTTATCTAAAATATTGATTTTACTAGCTATTATTTCTATGTTTCCTGTTGGAATTTCTGGATTTTTAGATTCTCTTTCTCTAACTTCTCCCTTAACTTCCAAAACATATTCTCCAGCTACATCTTTTGCTATTTTATAATTTTCATTATCATCTTCACGTGTTACAATTTGTGTTATACCTGTTTTATCTCTAAGATCTATAAACACCAATGAGCCAAGATTTCTTTTTTTGGCAACCCAGCCCATAAGTACAACTTCATCTCCAATATTTTCTTCTCTAAGTTCGCCACACATGTGACTTCTTTTAAATTCCATACTAACCTCCTAATTTAAAAATGGATTATTTTCTTTTTCAAAACCAATATTACTTGATTGTCCATGTCCTGGATGGATCCTTGTTTTTTCATCATATATAAATATTTTATTTTTTATAGAATTAATCAAAGTGTTAAAATTTCCTCCTGGAAAATCACTTCTTCCAATTGATAAATTAAATAAAGTATCTCCAGAAAAAATATCATCTTCAATTTTATATGACATTGAATCTAAACTATGACCAGAAGTTTTGATAGCTTTTATTTTGAATGGAGAAAATTCTTGACCATCTTTTAAATATGAATCAATTTCTACATTTATATTGCAATATCCTCTAGATAAATTATAGTCTGGATCATTTGCAATATTTTTACTATCATCACTAGCGTAAACATCTACATTCAATTTGTTTTTAAAATATTCAAGCCCCAACACATGATCAAAATGTGTATGGGTTAATAAAATAAACTCTATATTAATTTTATTCTTATCTATATAATTTTCAATTTTTCCACCTGGATAAACTGGGTCAATCAAAAATCCATTTTTATTTTCGTCATAAACTACATAACAATTAGCCATCATTGGCCCTTCTGTGATTTTTTTTATATTCATTAATACAACCTTTCACTATCAAGCTGTATAGTAACAGGTCCATCATTTATTAATGAAACTTCCATATGTGTTTGAAATTTTCCGGTTTTTACATTAAATCCATCATCTTTTAACTCTTTAATCAATATTTCATAATATTCTTCTGCCTTATCTGCACTTGATGAATTTATAAATGAAGGTCTATTTCCTTTTCTTGCATCGCCATATAAGGTAAATTGGCTTACAATTAATAATTCGCCCCCCTCATCTTCTACAGACAAATTCATTTTTCCTTGGTCATCTTCAAAAATTCTTAATTTTTCAATTTTCTTTTTTATATAATCAATATCTTTTTTTGTATCAGAATCTGTTACTGCTACAAAAACCAATAATCCTTCTCCTATTTCTGAAATCAACTCATCAGAAACTTTTACACTTGCTTTTTTTACTTTTTGTACAATTGCTCTCATTAACTTTTCACCCTATATATACTTTCAATCATTTTTATTGTTTTCAATTTCATAATTAATTCATTAAGTTTTTCTGTATTTGGAACTGAAACTGTAAGATCAATAATTCCCTCATGATTTTCATTGCTTCTTACATTCATCGCCTCAATACTTACATTTTCTGTTGAAATTAATTTAGTTATTTCAAAAATAATTCCAGTTTTATCTTTTGTTGTAATTTGTATTCTTACAGGGAACATATCATCAGAATTATTTTGCCAATATACATCAATTAATCTTTCTGGAGATTTTAAGCTTGTTATATTTGGGCAAGTCCTTACATGAACGCTTATGCCATTTCCTTTTGTAATATATCCAACAATTTGAT
Organism: Anaerococcus obesiensis ph10; assembly: GCF_000311745.1. Classification (GTDB taxonomy): domain Bacteria; phylum Bacillota; class Clostridia; order Tissierellales; family Peptoniphilaceae; genus Anaerococcus; species Anaerococcus vaginalis. The sequence continues at coordinate 406,343 of NZ_HE978531.1, forward strand.
CTCCTGGTACTGGATTACAACATTTTGCAAATTTTACATCCACTTGGTCATCAAGATCGCTTACCCTTACTTCATTAGAAAAAGATTTTTTTGGTTTTTCCTTATTTATATCTAAATCTTCAATTTTTTTAGGCAATTCATCTTTGTGTTTTTTTATCAATTTTTGAATTATTTGGTCTGTATTTGTTTTGCCAAATCCAATCGATGCAAACATTTCATCTTTTGTTGGATAACCTAAGTCGTTTGCAATTTCTATTAGCCAATCATCTTTTATATCTTTTTTGTAAATCTCGTTTGATTTTCTAAGCTCCCTGTATAAGGAATCTTTTCCTATTTCAATATTTTCTTCTTTTCTATATCTTTTGAAAAATTGTTTGATTTTGCTTTTGGCTTGGTTTGATTGGACCATATTTAACCAATCTCTTGATGGACCTTGAGAATTCTTACTTGTAAGAATTTCAACTACATCTCCTGTATTTAGCTTGTGGGAAAATGGAACAATTTTTCCATTTACTTTAGCTCCCACACATTTATTTCCAACTTCTGTGTGAACTCTATAAGCAAAATCAATTGCACAAGAATTTACTGGCAAAGAATAAATTTCTCCTTTTGGAGAATATATATATATTTCTTTTGAGAAAAAATCTCCTTTTAAGGTGTCCAAAAATTCCTTACTATCTACATCCTTGCCACCTTCTTTTTGCCATTCCATAATTTGTCTAATAAAAGTGAGTTTTTCATCAAATTCTGTTGATTTACTTTTATTTTCTTTGTATTTCCAGTGAGCTGCAATTCCATATTCACATTCATAATGCATTTGCCTTGTTCTTATTTGAACTTCAAATGGCTTAGAATCTTCTCCAAATACTGTTGTATGCAAAGACCTATAACCATTCGGCTTTGGTTGTCCAATATAATCTTTAATTCTATTTGGAATTGGTCTCCAGATTGAATGAACTTTTCCCAAAACTTCATAGCAATCTGCAACCGTATCAACTAAAACTCTAACAGCTGTCAAATCATAAATTTCGTTAAATTCAATTTTATTTCTACTCATTTTTTTATAAATTGAAAATAAACCTTTTGGTCTTCCAGAAATTTCATAATTTATATTTGAGGATGAAAGAGCCTTATCCAAAGTTTCAATTATTTGATTTATGTAGGCTTCTCTTTCTCTTCTTTTATTATGAACCATTTGAGCAAGCTCATAATATTCTTCAGGTTTTTGATACCTAAAACATAAGTCCTCAAGCTCCCACTTCATAGTATATATTCCAAGCCTATGTGCTAGTGGAACATAAATTTCTAAAGTTTCACTAGCTGTTTGCTTTTGTTTTTTTTCAGTCTTATATTCCAAAGTTCTCATATTATGCAAACGGTCAGCAAGCTTTATCAAAATAACCCTAATGTCATTGCTCATAGCCAAAACCATTTTTCTAATGTTTTCGGCTTGTTTTTCTTCTTTTGTTTTGTAATTTAATTTTTTAAGCTTTGTAACTCCATCTACTAAAAAAGTTATTTCTTCCCCAAAAATTTCTTTCATTTGTTCTTCTGTTACAGGCGTATCTTCCAAAACATCGTGCATCAATCCAGCGCAAATTGTTTGGTCATCTAACTGCATATTAGATATAGTTGTTGCAACAGCTATTGGGTGAATAAAATAATCTTCTCCAGAATTTCTTTTTTGACCTCTGTGATGATATTCAGCAAAATCATAAGCCTTTTTTATTAAATTAATATCTGCTTGTTCATTATTTTTTAAAATAATTTTTTTGAAATTTAAAAATTCTTTTTGAAAATCTTTTGCCATAATATCACCTACCTTATATCTATTAATTTCACTTGTAAATTTCTTCTACCATTAAATTCATTTATATCTGGATAAAATACAGCGTCAATTCTATTTCCTATTATATTTGCCTTAAATTTATCACTTAAATATTTATAATCTTTTTGTGCGTTAAACTTTATAGCTTCTATATCACGACCATTTTTATTTAAGATCATTTTCATGGTATTATTGTTTTTTCCAATCATATTTATATTTTTTATAAATAGGTTTTTGTCGGCAAATTTTGCTTTTGGATTGTCTTTTCCAAAAGGTTCTAGCCTTTGTAAACTTTCGGCAAATTCGAGTGAAAGTTTGTCTATAGGTATTTGAGCATCAATATTTATAATATTTACAAAATCATCTTTTTTTAATTTTGATTTATCATTTAATTTTTGCCTAAAATCATCAACTTTTTCACTTTTTATAGAAAGTCCGCAAGCCATAGGATGTCCACCGAATGATTCAAGTAGGTCTTTTATTTCAAAAACTTCCTTGTAAATATTATAAGCTTCTATGCTTCTTCCAGAGCCTTTTAAAATCCCATTTTGACTTGACTGAGTCATAATTATAGTAGGTTTATTAAACTTTTCTTTTATTCTTCCTGCTATAATACCACAAATACTTTCTTCAATATTTTCAACATCTACAATAATAATATCATCATTATAATATTTTTTATCTTTTATAATTTCTAAAGTTTTTTCAAGACCTATATTAGTCAATTCTTTTCTTTCAGTATTTAAGCTAACAAGTTTTTTTGCATAAGTACGAATTTTTTCTATATCATCTTCCATTAGCATATCAATAGCAAGTTTTGCAGTAGAAAGTCTACCAGTAGCATTCATACATGGTCCAATAATAAATCCTAGCGTATAAGCACTAACTTCTCTATTCCAAGAATTTTCTTCAACCAAGGCTTTTATAGCTAGTTTTTCAGTATTATTAATTCTTTTTAGACCTTCTCTTACAAAAATTCTATTTTCATCAGTAAGTGAAACAACATCACAAACAGTTCCCATAGCTACATATTCCAATAAACCATATAAGTATTCCATATCTCCATCAAGTCTTTGGTACAAAGCTTGTATTAATTTAAAAGCAACTCCTGCTCCGCACAAATCATCAAATGGATAAGTATTGTCAAGTCTTTTTGGATTTATAACGCAATCAGCTTGAGGTAAAATTTGCTCAACCCATTCCCCATCTTCTTTTTTTGAAACTTGATGGTGGTCGGTTATTATAACTTTAATCCCATTTTCTTTTAATCTTTTAACCTGATCAATAGCACTAATTCCATTATCGCAAGTGATAATAAGACTTACATTTGCTTCAATCGCCCTATCAATCATTCTATCGCTAATCCCATAGCCATCAATAACCCTATCTGGAATATCATAGCTTATATCATCATAAAAATATAATAAGCCATCCAAAAGTGTCATAGTTGAGCTTATACCATCTTGATCATAATCTCCAAAAATCCTAATAGATTCTCCGTTTTCCATAGTTTCAATAATCAAATCAATAGCTTTTTCCATATCTTTTAATAAAAAAGGATCATGAAGCTTTTCTAAAGTAGGATTAATAAAACTATCAACAACTTTCGGATCAACTATATCTCTATTTGCAAGTATCAATGCTTCTAATTTGGTAATATTTTTATTTTTTAAATTTGATAAATAATTATTTTTTTATTATATATATACCACTTGGTCATAATTTCCTCTCTTATGAATAAATTATACCATTTTTAGAATCAATATAAAGATATGGGTACAAGCAATGTTAATTATAAAATACAAAGTTAAAAATTTTGATAAATTATAAATTATTTTGCATTTATTTTAAATGATGATAAAATAATAAAATAAAATTTAATGGAGAATTATATGGTAGATATATTAAAAAGTTTTAATGATTTGCTATGGGGTTTGCCTTTGATTTTGGCAATTGCTGGAACAGGAATATACATAAGCATAAAAACTCAAGCAATTCAATTTAGAAAATTAGGATACGCTTTAAAAAATACTTTGGGAAAAATTTTTGAAAAAAATAGCCATCATGCCAAGGGAGATATAAGTCCTTTTGGTGCATTAGCAACGGCTCTTGCAGCTACAGTTGGTACTGGAAATATTGTTGGTGTTTCTCTTGCAATTATTCTGGGAGGACCTGGTGCAATATTTTGGATGTGGATTGCAGCCTTATTAGGAATGGCTACAAAATTTTCTGAAGTAACCTTAGCAGTTACTTATAGGGAAAAGAAAAATGGAAAATATGTTGGCGGACCAATGTATTATATTGAAAAGGGTCTAAATAATAAAAAACTTGCAAAAACTTTTGCAATTTTTGCAGGAATTGCCGTTTTTGGAATTGGAGATTCTACCCAATCAAATGCAATTTCAGGTGTACTTAAAGATACTTTTGGAGTAAATACAATAATTAGTGGAATAATTTTATCGATTATAGCGGGTGTTGTAATAGTTGGAGGAATAAATTCAATTACAAAAGTTACTGAAAAGTTGGTTCCATTAATGTCCCTTCTTTACATTCTTGGTTGTTTATGGATTTTATTTTTAAACAAAGCAAATATTTTGCCAGCTTTTAAATCAATTTTTCTAGGAGCCTTTAGTCCAAAAAGTCTTGGCGGTTCTTTTGCTGGTCTTTCTGTTAAAGCAGTTATATCTGCTGGTGTTGCTAGAGGAGTTTTTACAAACGAAGCTGGTTTAGGTTCATCTCCTATGGCTCATGCGTGTGCAACAACTGATCATCCTGTACGTCAAGGTCTTTGGGGAATTAGCGAAGTTTTTGTAGATACAATTATAATCTGTACCATGACAGCTTTAGTAATTCTTTCTACAAATGTAGATATTACTGATACAAACAATGCAGCAAGCCTTGTTGCACGTGCTTTTGCAACAGGCTCAAGTTTTGGAAATATTATAGTATGCGTTGGCTTAAGTCTTTTTGCCTTATCAACAATTCTTGGATGGGCATATTATGGAGAAACTGCTCTTACATATTTATTTGGAGATAAAATTATAATTCATTATAGAATTTTGTATGTTATTTTCGTTTTTGTTGGAGCAAATATTGATCTTGGAGTAGCTTGGATTGTGGCAAATATTTTAAATGGTTTTATGGCTTTGCCAAATCTTTTTGCAGTTGTCACTCTTAGTCCTGTTGTAGTGAAACTAAGTAATGATTTCTTTAAAAATCCAGAAAAAATCAGAAAAAGTCCAGAAGAATATAAATCATGTATAGAAATAAAATAAAATATTTATATAATCCCCAATAAAAAAGCCTAGCTTAGACCAAATTAATTAAAGTCCAAGCTAAGCTTTTTTATTTTAAATTTCTATAATATTTTCGATACTTTCAATATTTACTAAAATATATGAAAATTTGTCATCTTTTCCGCTAACAATAAGGCAATCTGTCTTATTAAATTCTACTACTTCTCCAATAATTTTACTTTCAGTTATAATTTTTGAACCGATTTTAAGATTTTCTTTTATAAATTTTTTATTCTTTTTCCTATTTATATCGTCCTTTAAGGAATAAAAATAAAACATCAAAGCTAAAATTATTAAAATAATATATTCTAATTTAAGATTCATATCCATACTTTTTATAAAATTCTTTTTTAAATTCCAAAAATCTATCTTCCATTATAGCTTTTCTTATATTTTCACATAATTTAAGTAAGAAATATAAATTATGATAAGTTAAAAGCCTTGCTCCCAAAATTTCATTTACATTTACAAGGTGTCTTAGGTAAGCTCGTGAATAATTTCTACAAGTATAACAATCACAATCATGATCAAGTGGCGTGAAATCTTCCTTGTATTTTGCATTTCTTACAACAAGTCTTCCCTCTGATGTTATAGCTGTTCCATTTCTTGCAATTCTTGTAGGCAAAACACAATCAGCCATATCAATTCCTGCTTCAAAAGATTCAAATAAATAATCAGGACTTCCTACACCCATATTATATCTTGGTTTATCTTCTGGTAAAAGTGGAGTTGTATATTTTAAAAGTCTTATCATTTCCTCTTTTGGCTCTCCAACAGATAAACCTCCCAATGAATATCCATCAAAATCCATTGCACAAGTTTCTTCAACTGATCTTTTTCTTAAATCTTCAAACATTCCACCTTGAATAATTCCAAATAAGGATTGATCTTTGTGGGAATTTTTTTTGTGATAATCAAGTCCTCTTTTTGCCCACCTAATTGTTCTTTCTATAGATTCTTCTACATATTTATAATCTGCAGGATAAGGAATACATTCATCAAAGCTCATCATTATATCTGAATGAATATCATTTTGAATTTCAATTGACTTTTCTGGTGTAAATAAATGTTTTGAACCGTCAATGTGGGATCTAAAAACTACACCTTTTTCAGAAATATCTCTTGTATCTGACAAAGAAAAAACTTGAAATCCACCACTATCTGTTAGAATTGGTCCATTCCAATTCATAAATTTATGAAGACCGCCAGCTTTTTTCATAATATCCATGCCTGGTCTTAAATACAAATGATAGGTGTTTCCCAAAATTATTTTTGCATCAATTTCTTTTAATTCTTCAACACTCATAGTTTTTACAGTAGCCTTTGTTCCAACTGGCATAAAAATCGGTGTTGGTATATCTCCATGGTCTGTGTGAATTATTCCACATCTTGCATTGGAATATTTATCTTTTTTTATTAATTCATATTTTATCGGCATTTTCTCTCCTATTTCAAAAACATTGCATCGCCAAAGCTAAAGAACCTATATTTTTTATCAACAGCATCCTTATAAGCATCTAAAATTATTTCTTTGCTAGCTAAAGCTGACACAAGCATTATTAGAGTAGATTTTGGCAAATGAAAATTTGTTATTTGACAATCTATAACATTAAATTCAAATCCAGGATAAATAAATATATCAGTCCAACCTGAATCTTCTTTTATTTGTCCATTTTTTTTGTAAACTGATTCAAGTGTTCTTGTAGTTGTAGTTCCTGTTGAAATAATTCTCTTATTATTTTTCTTTGTTTCATTTATTAAATCTGCAGTTTCTTTGCTTATTTGATAAAATTCAGAATGCATTTTATGATTTTTTACATCATCAACTTTTACAGGTCTAAATGTTCCAAGCCCTACATTTAAAGTTATATATGCTAATTTAACACCTTTTTCTTCAATTTTTTTAAGTAATTCTTTTGTAAAATGAAGACCGGCTGTTGGTGCAGCAACTGAACCAGGATTTTTGGAATAAACTGTTTGGTATCTTTCTTTATCTTTTAGTTTTTCTTTTATATAAGGTGGCAAAGGCATATTTCCAAGTCTATCTAAAATTTCTTGAAAAATTCCATCATAGAAAAATTCAACAATCCTATTTCCATCTTCTTTAATATCAATAACTTCAAGACTTAATTCATCAGAAAAAATACATTTTGTTCCGATTTTCATTTTTTTCCCTGGCTTTACAAGTACTTCCCACTTATCATCTTCAACATTTTCAAGCAAAAATACTTCTATTTTTTCTTCTTTTCCTTCTCTATGACCAAAAAGTCTTGCAGGAATAACTCTTGTATCATTCATTACAAGAAGGTCGCCTTCATTTAAATAATCAATAATATCATAAAAATGTTTATCTTCTCTTTTACCAGTTTTTCTATCAACAACCATTAATCTAGAAAAATCTCTCTTATCTGCTGGATGTTGAGCAATTAATTCTTCTGGTAAATTGTAATCAAAATCTTCTGTTCTCATTATTTATCCTCATATTTTAATCCGTAATGTTCATAAGCTTTTCTTGTCAAAATTCTTCCTCTTGGAGTTCTTGTTAAAAACCCAATTTGTAATAAATATGGCTCATAAACATCTTCTATTGTAATATTTTCAATTCCTGTTGATGCAGCAATAGTATCAATTCCAACAGGACCTCCTGAAAAATTTTCATACATAGTTAGAACTATTTTTTTATCCATATTATCAAGTCCCATAGGATCAACTTCTAATAATTCTAAGCCCTCACAAGATGTTTCATAATCTATAATTTCATCTTTTTTTACTATTGCATAATCTCTTACTCTTCTTAAAAGTCTATTTGCAATTCTTGGCGTTCCTCTACTTCTTCTAGCTATTTCAAAAGCTCCCTTATCCTCTATTGGAATTTCTAAAATATCAGCAGACCTTTTTACAATTTTTGTTAAATCTTTTGTATCATATAGGTTTAAGGATAATAAAACGCCAAACCTATCCCTTAATGGTGCAGAAAGCATTCCAGCTCTTGTTGTAGCACCAACCAAAGTAAATTTTTCCAAATCTATTCTAATAGACTGAGCATTTGGTCCTTTTCCTACAATAATATCAAGGGCAAAATCTTCCATAGCAGGATATAAAATTTCTTCAACTGATCTATTTATCCTATGAATTTCATCAATAAATAAGACATCTCCCTTGTCAAGATTTGTAAGAATACTTGCAAGGTCGGATGGTCTTTCTATAGCAGGTCCACTTGTAATTCTAATATTAACTCCCAATTCATTGGCAATTATATTTGAAAGAGTTGTCTTACCAAGTCCTGGAGGACCTTGCAATAAAACATGGTCAAGAGCTTCTTCTCTTTTTTTTGATGATTCAATAAAAATTTTCAATTTTTCTTTAGCCTTATCTTGACCTATATAATCTTTTAGCCACTTTGGCCTTATAGTCATTTCCTTATATTTATCATTTATTTGCTCATTAGAGCCAACTATTCTTTCGTTTTGATCATACATATAATCACCTTAAATCATTCGCTTCAAAGACTCTTTAATAATTTCTTCAAGACTAAGATCACTATCTTTTAGGCTAGCAAGAACTTTATCTATGCTATTTCTTTGATAGCCAAGATTAAGTAAAGCCTCTCTTGCAACTTCAATTTCTCCATTAGAAGTAATATCATCAATATCCGGGTTAGAAATTGAAATATCATCATTAATAGCCATTTTCTTAACCTTATCAACAAGCTCAAGAATAATTCTTGATGCAGTTTTTTTACCAATCCCCTTAGCCTTGGTTAAAGTATCAATATCATTATTTACTATAGCAAGTTTAATCTTATCTACATTTAAAGTTGACAAAATTGCTATAGCGTTTTTAGGTCCTATTGTAGATACACTTGTCAAAAGCTCAAAAACTTCTAATTCATCTTTTGATGAAAAACCAAATAAAGATATATCATCTTCTCTTACATTCATTTTTGTAAAAATTTTAAATTCATTATTTATTTCAAGAGTTTTTATAGTATTAAAAGAAGAATTAATAAAGTAACCTATATTGTTATTTTCAATTACAAAATTATCTTCTCCTATATATTTTATTTCTCCAATTATATAACTAATCATTAATTCATCCTAAATTGTTCTTTAAATCTTTGACTAAAAGCGTGAGTTAAAGATACTGCCAAAGCATCAGCAGCATCATCAGGTTTTGGAATTTCACTTAAATTTAGTAAAGTTGTAACTGTTTGTTGCATTTGTTTTTTATTCGCCCTACCAAATCCAGTAATAGCTTGTTTTATTTGTAAAGGAGTATATTCGTAAATCGGAAGATTATTTACTTGCGCACACAAAACTTGCACTCCCCTTGCATGTCCTACAGTAATAGCCGTTTTAACATTTTGATTAAAAAATAATTCCTCTATGGCAAATTCATCTGGCTTATACTGTTTAATTATATCATTTAAATTATCATATAAAATTTTGAGCCTTTCAGGAGTTTTAGTTTTTGAAGAAGTTGTAACGACACCATTTTCCAAAACCTTATACCTATTTCCATTAACTTCTAAAACTCCATAACCCATAATAGCAATTCCTGGATCAATCCCTAAAATAATCATACTAACCTTTCTTAAACTTACAATTAAAAAAGGGCTAATTGCCCTTTTGTTTTAATGATACCTATTAACAACTTCTATACAAAGTCCCTTCCAATAATAATTAGCATAGACATCAATAGCTATATTGTAAAGTAGGCTTACTAATTTATCATTAATTTCTTGAGCCTGCTTTAATGTAATATCTTCGGTATAAATCATATCAATATCAAAAGCTAATTGCTTATTAGTGTTCACATCAAGATTTAAAACTTTTAACTTTAAATACGTATCAGCATATATTTTTACACTTTTTCTAATACTTGAAACCAAATCTTTATTGTCATAAATCTTTTTTATATAATTATTTTTCTCTTGATTAACATAAGGATTATCTTCTGTAAAAATTTCATTTTCTTCAAATAAAAAAACATCCCCATAATAGTTAATAGCAAGATACTCTAAATCATCAATTAATTTTTTATCTTTAAAAGCTTCATATTCACTTTTTAAAGTCAATAAAAATTCAAACCTGTCCAAATCATTTCCTATTGTTTTATCTAAGCTAATAATGATTTGATCTATATCAGACAGATACCAAAAATTCTTTTTCAAATTTTTTAATATATATGGTTTTATGAAAAATTTATTTTTTTATAATTTCTAAAATTTTTATTATCATATAATGACATCAATGTATTTAATGAAGATATATCTTCATTAATTAAATAATCATATTCAAGTTTTTCAATTATTGGTTTTTTTTCCGCACTTGATGTCATATTTCTTATCCCTCTTCTTAGTCTGTAAATAAATTTTAACATAAAATCAAATAAATTTATTTAAGTTTATTTACAGAAAAATAAAAATAGCTAAAACAAATGAATAATTTATGCAATATTTCCTAAATATTGTATAAATTAATTGTAAATTAGCTATTTAAAAAAATTCAATTTAATTTTATTCATTGAAAAATTTATTAAAATTGATGAAAATCTACATTCAAATCACTTAACAAAAAAGTATAGTTTACATCTTTTCTTTCAACATGAATTTTCGTTTTTTCTCTTAATTTTTTATTATTATATAATCTTTCTATAAGTTCATAGCTTGGATTTATAGCATGAGCATTTCCAACTTTTTCAAACATAGAAAAATCCCCATTAGTATCTCCATAAGCATGTGAATTTTCTAAGTCTATATCATATTTTTCTGTCAAAAAATCAATTGATTTTTTCTTATTTTTGCTATCCCACATTGGCAATATTTTGCCTGTAAATTTATCTTTATCATCAAAAATATATTTTGTTGCAATAGTATGGTCAGCTCCATAAATTTTTGCAAAATCTCTAACCAAAAAATCTGGAGAGCCTGAAATCACAAATATTTTATATCCCATTTTTTTGTGATATTCTAAGGCATTTTTTGTCACTCTATAAATTTTACTTTGATTATTTTCGATAACTTTTTTTGCGTATATATTAATAGTAAGCTTATCGATGCCTTTTAAATTTTGTTGATAAAGCAATGATGCTTTATCAAGGTAATCTTCATAAGGACCTTTTCTATCTTGATATTTTTGATATAAGGGTTTCACATTTTCTTCCCAATTTTCCTTATCTAAAATTCCATCTTTTGTCATCAAAAAATAATGTTCTATTAATAATGAATTTCTAAATAAGGTTCCATCTATATCAAAAAATGCTGCCTTATTTTTTTGCATTTTTTTTCACCTTTTTTTGCTGATTGCTATCATCTTTTACACCATTAACCAAATCGATTATAATTGCAGCAAATATTCCTATAAAGGCATTTGATAGTAAAATCACTCCTATCCATGCCAAATTAAGTCCTATTGCTGTTGTTAAATTTACAAAAGCTATAATTCCAATAGCCAATCCAACAATTCCTATTATAAAAGATGGGTAAAATTTTACAATTTTATCGTCATTATTTTTGCTTATAAAATATGTCAACCCTATTATCACTAATGATAAGATTGGCAAAACAATAAGCTTTGATATATTATTTGCTACTAAAGTTATTAAACCTGCCATATTTATTCCTTTTTTAAATCTATTCTATCAAATTTTATTTTTTTATCATATTCTAAAATTACAAATCCAGCCTTATTATCTCTTGGAAGAGTCGGAGAACCTGGATTTAGTAAATATAAGTTAAAATCTTTTAAATATTCAAAAAAATAAGTGTGAGTGTGACCAAAAATTACAATATTACAATCATAATATAGGGCTTTTTGAATAAGCTTTTCTTTAGAAAAGTAAACCCCTTCTTTGTGGCCATGAACTAACAAGATATTATTATCTCCTAGAGGTATTATTTGTTCAAATGGATTTTTATAATCTCCATAATCATTATTCCCCTTAACTGTTATATAATTTATACCAGTGATTTTTGAAATATTATAAGCATCACTGGTATAATCTCCAGCGTGTATCATAAAATCTACATGATTTTTTTTTATAAAATTCACTATAGAATGATAATCTCCATGAGTATCACTTGTTACCAATATCCTCATTAAATTCTTCTTTCAACAAAAATTTTTTGAATTTTTCTAAAGCCAAGGACCTATGACTGTATAAATTTTTTTCTTCATCAGTCATTTGACCAAATGTTTTATCCAATTCTTTAATTTTAAAAATTTGATCATAGCCAAAGTCCTTATCGCCATATTCTTTTTTGCTTATTTCTCCATTTATTTGGCCATCAAAATAATAATCTTTTCCTTTATCATCTATAAAGCAAACTGTAGTTTTAAAGTAAGCATCTCTATTTTCACAATTTTTTAATTCATCTAATAGTTTATCCCTATTGTCTTTATATGTTGGATTATCTCCAGCATATCTATGAGAATAAACACCTGGTCTTAAATCTAGTGATTTTACAAATAAACCTGTATCATCAGCAAGTGTTGGTACTTTTAAAATATCATATAAAGTTTTTGCTTTTTTATAAGCATTTTCTTTTAATGTTTCTCCATCTTCCTCAACTTCAAAATTATCTACATTATAATCTTTAGTTGTATATATTTTTATATTCTCCCCTAAAATTTCTTTGATTTCTCTAACCTTATCTTTGTTAGATGTTGCTAATACTATCTTCATATTCACCTCTTAATAAATCTTATCAAATATTTTAAAGTCAAGTCAATTTTTTGTTTTATTAATGTATGATTATATTATTATCGCTGAATAATTTCTCCCATTTTTCAGCATACGAACCCAAACCTTGTTCAAACATAATAATATCTGTTGAATTTGATAGTTGAATTGAAAATTTAGGATTTGGATCTATTAGTCCATTTCTTACATTATAAAATAAAATTTCATCTGGAGTTTGTACAGCAACATATTGTCCATTAACTAGCTCAAAATAATCTTTGGCATGACTGTTAATATTTTTTATCATATCAACTGTTATGTCCTTTTTATTTTGCTCTAAAAGCTCTTCTGTTATTGCCATATCTATAGGAAATGATTTTTGTTCTAAATTTTCATCCTTTTTCATTTGATAAGAAGATTCCAACTGCCACAAACCAAAATTTCTTATAAAACCAAAATTTGTAAAATCGTAAGATATTTTATTATCATCAAGAGAGCCTACATTTTGACTAATTTGATCATAAACTACATTTTTAAATATGTCCTTACTCTTACTTTCTCCTGTAAACTCTTTAATTGTAAGAAAAGAATCATTTGATAACTGGTCAGTTTTTAACATAGCATATTTATTTATTGGAAGTTTATCAGAAACTAAGTTGTAGTCAAAAGAAATATAATCTTCATCTACATAATTGATTTTTAAATCAATATCACTGTTTTCAAACTTATACTTATCCTTATATTTTTTATCATTCATCTTGTTTTCTAATTTTATTGGATAAGCTAAAATATTATCGTATTTTTTATTTTTAGTATTTATTTCACATTTTAAACGCCAAAATTCTTCTTTTAAAGGGAAAAATATATGCTCAGCTTTTTCAATTCTCGCCATTTTATTTGGCTCAAGTCTAATACAATAAGTATAGTAATAATAATTTGGACTTGATGTATTATTATCAACTCTTTCCCTTACGCCTATTAATACACTTGTATCTTCTTCTACTTTTTCTCCAGTTTTTGTAGTAGTTCTTTCTTTTGACGCTCTCTTTGCATATTTTTTTATAACATTTCTTTTTACAGATTTATCTATTTTCTTTAAAATAACTGCACAATCTTCTTGAATATAAAAGATAGTATCTTTGTCCAAAACAACAAAATCTCTAGAATACAATTGTCCTTGATTTGCTGATAAGATTTTTACGTATGATTTTGATGATAAATCTAAATCTAAGGACCTACTTTCTAAATAGGATTTTAAATTTACATATTTTGTAGAAAATTTTGGTGGATAAGCATAATCATCATTTAAAGCTACTAAATTTTTATCAATATATAATTTGTCATTTATTTTTACATTTGATAAATCAGTTGTGCCTGATGCCTTTTTTATTTCGCTTACTTGCCATGTTCCTTTTAAAATTGGATCTTCTACTTTTGGAGCTTCAATTAATTCTGTCACATCTTCAGGTCTTCCAAAACTACATGCAGTTAAAACAAAAAGAAATATTAATAGTATTAATTTTTTAAATTTTTTCATACTTTAGCCCTCGGTAAAACTACAATGACAGAAGTCCCAACTGTATATTTACTTTTTATTACAAGTTTTCCATCATGAGCTTTTACTATTTCCTCACAAATAGATAAGCCCAATCCAGTTTGGCTTTTTGATGAAGAACCTTTGAAAAATTTACTAGAAACAAAAGAAATTTCATCTTCCTTTATTCCTTCCCCATCATCTTTAACTTCAATATTTACATTTTCGTCTTCTTTGCTTATAAAAATATCAATATGTCCATCTTTTGGAGTAAATTTCATGGCATTGTCAATGATATTTATAAAGACTTCTTTCATTCTATTTTTATCACAATTAACAATAATTTCTTCATAAGCAGTTTTAAAATCAAAATTTATTTTTTCGTTTAAACTTCTAGGATAAAGTTGTTGATAAACTTCTTTTGCAATCTCAACAATATTAAGATCTTCTTTTTCATATTGAAAAGATGTGGAAGATAATCTTGAAAAATTAAGAAGATCTTCTACCATAAGTGATAATCTTTCTCCCTCATTTTCAATTATAGTTAATCCTTGATTTAGCATATCTTCATTTTTTTGAATTTCTTTTGCTTGTAAAGTTATTGCCCAACCTTTAATAGAAGTAAGTGGAGTTCTAAGCTCATGTGAAACAGAAGATATAAATTCATTTTTCATATCTTCTCTTTTAACTATATTTTCACTCATATAATTAAGAGTTTGCCCTAGTTCGGAAATTTCATTTTTTCCATCTTCACTGGCTTTTACTTTAAAATCTCCCTGAGCTAATTTTTCTCCAACCTTTGTCAAATTTTTAATTGGGACAATCCATCTTTTTGATGCATAAAAAGAAACCACCAGCGCAAAAAGAAAAATTGTAAAGCCAAAAAATAAAAATATAATCATTTGATTATTTACATTTTCTTTTACTTTTGCAGTAGAAGAAATTAGCCTTATAATGCCAATTTGTTTTTGGTTATCGCTTAATGGATATGAAAGAGCTATAACTTCTTCTCCAGTTTTTTTATTTATTATTTTTTGGTAAGAATATTCCCCTTTATTTGCATTGATGACATCAGTTGATTTTATTTTAGTTCCAATTTTTGAAGAGCCAAGTGAATCAAATAAAACATTGGAAGAATTATCTAAGATTTGAACTTGGCTAACATTATTTCTATAAAAAGAATTTTTATCTCCAATTACAATCTCCGAAAGATCATATCTTGACAAATAATTTGAATATAAAACCTGATTGTATTTTGCTTGATTAAGCATAGCTCCAACAAGTGCAGATTCATAATAATTAGTAATTGACCTATATGAAAAAATTTCAAATCCTACAACAACTAAAGTTACAAAAATCATTATTATTTTCATAATACTAAAAATTATGCTATTAAAATTTATTTTAAATAATGATTTTTTCTTTTTTTCTATCTCCATCTATAACCTGTTCCCCAAACTGTTTCTATATACTCGGGTCTTGCTGGATTTTCTTCAATTTTTGCTCTAATTCTTCTTATATTTACATCTACGATTTTTGTATCTGTGCTATAATTATCGCCCCAAGTATCTTTCATTATTTCCATTCTACTCATTGCCTTACCTTTATTTAAAATAAAGTTTTTTAATATTGTAAACTCAGTTGGTGTAACATCAATTTCTATATTATTTTTATAAAAATTTCTAGAATACAAATCTAATTTGAATACACCATCTTCGAGAACATTTTCATTTTTTTCTTCTTTTTCTACATCAATAAATTTAACTCTTCTCATCAAAGATTTAACTCTTAAAATTAGCTCTTGAGGATTGAACGGTTTTATAATGTAATCATCACACCCTCTTTCAAGACCTAAAATTTTATCAATATCTTGACTTTTTGCTGACACCATAATTATTCCAACTTTTGGATATTTTTTTCTTATGCTATCGCAAACTTCATAGCCACTAATTCCTGGTAGCATTATATCTAAAATACAAACCAAAGGTTCTTCTTCATCTGCTAATCTCAATGCTTCTTCTCCACTACCAGCTTCAATAATATTAAATCCAGCATACTCAAGATTTATTTTCATAAATTGTCTGATATGTTCTTCGTCATCGCAAATCAAAATTTTATCACTCATTTTTTAACCTTTCCATTGCAATTCTTCCTGCACCAATAACACCAGCTTCATTTAAAAATTTAGCTGATTTGATTTCAATTTTATCAGATAAATGGCAATATTTTTTGAAATTTTCCAAAACTTCATTCCACCAAAAATCTTTAGAATTTATTACTCCACCACCAACAATTATTAATTGAGGATCAAAAATATTTCTCAAGCTTGTTAAAAACCAAGCCAAATCGCTTGTAAATCTTTCAATGACTTTTTTTGCATTTTCATCATCATCATTAGCAAGTTTAAATATTTCTTGCCCATTTAATTCATTTCTTGTTAATTCTTCATAATGTCTTACAATAGCAGTTCCAGAACAATAACTTTCTGCACAACCACTTTGTCCACATGTACAATATTCTCCATCAGGATGTAAAATTATATGTCCAAGCTCTGCTCCTTGAAAATTACTTCCAGATAATAATCCCATTTTTTCATTATAAACAGCCCCGCCAAGTCCTGTTCCAATTGTAATCATAACTATATCATTATAACCTTTACCAGCCCCTAGCCATTTTTCACAAACCAAAGCTATATTTGCATCATTTTCTACAAATACAGGAAGTCCTGATATTTTTTCAAGTTCTTTTTTTAAATTAAGACCTGTCCAACCATCTATGTTTCCTGCAAAAGTAACTATTCCATTTTCTGAATCTATAAAACCAGGTGTTCCAACGCCAATGGCTTCAATTTCGTCAGTTTTTAAAAACTCTATAATTTTTGAAATATTTTCTAAAACTTTATCTTTTCCTTCTCTAGCACAAGTTTCAAGTCTATAAGTTTTTAAAATTTCTCCGTTTTCATCAATTACAGCACCTTGGATTTTTGTTCCACCTATATCAAGTCCTATTGTTTTAGTCATTATCTTCTCCTATAAATTCTCTTAGTATTGAGTGATCGTCAATTATTTTTGTATTTTCAATTTCTACAAAATATGACAAAATATTTTCAAGCCTATCAACCATATAATAATATTTAGAATTTTTTGAAACTTGTTTGAAACATTCTATGGCGTATTTTTTTAATGCATTATATTCATATATAAGTGATGAATCAACATAAAAATCTGCCCTGTTTTGATAAGGAAAAATATATTTTTGCTCTCCTAATTTTACCTTATCCCAAGATTTTAAAGTTTCTAAAGTATCATATCCTCTGTACTTGTTATCTCTAACTATTCTTCTTATAAGTCTTGTTTCAGTTGATGAAATTCTATTTGTTGAGTCTATATTTATACCTGTTAAAACTGAAACGTAAATTTTGTATTTATTTTTTTCTGGTATATAGTCAGTTAGTTTTGGATTTAGAGCATGAATTCCTTCTATTATCAAAATCGTATTATCTTTCATTTTTATTTTTTTATTTGATAAGGTTCTAATTCCTTTTATAAAATTAAATGAAGGTAAAATAACTTCTTTGCCCTCTAAAAGATCTAATAAATCTTCATTTAAACTATGTAGATCTATGGCATCAATACTTTCAAAATCCTTATTTCCATTTTCATCTAAGGGCGTTTTATTTCTATCTACAAAATAATCATCAGTTGAAATTACATAAGCATCTTTTCCCAATACCGCAAGTTGAATTGCTAATTTTTTTGCTGTAGTTGTCTTTCCTGATGAGGAAGGACCTGCAAGCATAACTATATTCATATTATTTGCAATAATATCTTTGGCACATTTATTTAACTGATTATTATAATATGTTTCATTAACATTAACCAAGCTTTCAATTTTATCATTTATTACTAATTCATTTAAGTCGCTTGCAAAATTAATCCCCAATAGATTTGTCCATCTTTTTGATCTTTCATATATTTTTGGTATATTAATTTGCTCTTTAAAATCTAATAATTTTGAATTTTCAGATTTTTTATAATTTATTAAAATTCCTGGATGATAATAAATTATATCAAAATCTTCTATCCAAGATGATTTTGGGCATAAATAATTAGTAAAAAAATAAAATTTATCTTTTACGTCGTATATATTTATTTCATTTAAATCTAAGCTATTTAATAAATTGTACTTATCTAAGTCATCATTTTCTTTAAAGATTTTAAGAGCTTCATATTTTTTGTAAGTTTTTTTAACAATTGGAAAATCTTCTTTTATTAGATTTTCCATCTCTTTTTTTATTTTTTCTATATCTTTATGTAAGATTTTAAAATTTTCAACTGATAAGTATAAGCAATTATTAACAGAATATTCTATATTAACTTTTTTGTTTTTATAAATTTTTTCTATTGCAAGCATACAAATCAAAGCTATGGTAGATTCATAGGATAAATTTGCTATGTGAGTATATTTTTTTATTAAATCTATTTTGTCATCTTGAGAAATTTCATAATTAAGATCTACAATTTTACCTTTCACATTTGCTAAAACATAATCTTTAAAATTATTTGGGTATTTTTCTTTTATAATTTCATATAAAAATTTTTTATTTGTTTTTAAAAACTCATCATTTAATAAGATTTCCATAGAAGACTTCCTCTTTTAGGTCATTAATTTTTCCTACTTGTCTTGAAATAAATATTTTTTTATCTAGATATGATAAATCTTCAATAAAATCAAATTCTAATTTGTAGGCTAATAGAGCTTGATTTTTAAGATTTATTTTTTTATAATCTATATTTGATTTACTATATTTTCTATCGCCGATTATTGGTGTAGAATTTTTGCTTAATGAATATCTAATTTGATGGGTTTTTCCAGTAATAAGCTTACACTCTAGTAAAGTAAAATTATTTTTTGTTTCTAGAGGATGAAATTTTGTAATAATCCTTTTTCCATCTTCTTTTTCTTTTACCATGTTTTTATTTTCATTTTTTGAAATTCTAGTATCAATTTCAAAATCTTTATGAATTTCTCCTTCAACTATAGTAAGGTAATATTTATTTATCTTTCCTTGACGAATTGCTTTGTTAAGACTTCTAAGTGCTTTTGCATTTTTTGCTCCAATAATAAGCCCTGCAGTATTTCTATCAAGTCTATTTACTATACTTGGTTTAAAGGTTAAATCTCTACTGTTTACCTTGTTTGTTTTATATAAATATGAAGTCATCTGATCTACTATATTATTTCCATAATCATTTTTATTGGCAGCATGAGATAAAACTCCAGATTTTTTGTCGATTATAATAATATTTTCATCTTCATATATTATATCAAGGTCAAAATCACTAGCTTTAAATTCTTTTTTTCTAACCCATTTTTTGTAATCTTCATCTTTAATATACATTGTAATAATATCGCCATTTTTGACGAAATCATCTTTTTTTGCTCTTTTATCATTTATTTTAAAATTTTTCTTTCTAATATTTTTTTGAATAAGTGATAAGGGAGCATTTTGTAAATATTTTCTTAAAAATCTGTCAAATCTTTGATTTGCATCATTTTCATTAATTTTAACTTCTATCATATTAATATGATTTATTAACATAGGAATCAATCATAGATATTTTTGCTTCATCCAAAAAACATTCTCTCTCTTTTAATTTTTGAAGAAGATTTTTATTTTTTGAATGCAGTATCAACTTATCAAAATCTTTTAGATATATCTCAAATATTTCACCTGTTAATCTTTTTGATTTTAATTTTATGAAATAAGCTTCTATATCCTTATAATCTATCAATTCAAGCAATTTTTCTGTTGCTAAATCTTTTAAATAATAATAATTTTCCCTATTGTTTATTTCTTGTTGATATTTTTTCTTTTTTCTAGAAATAAAAGTAAGAGCCATTTGATTAGATCTTTTTGCCATTATATTGTAATACTGATAATTATATACAGCTTCTAAAACAGAAGAAATATTTGAAAATGGTTTTAAATCAAGCTTTACCAAATACCTATAATTTAATTCTAAAAATTCATCTTTACCAATTTTTTGATTAGTTAATAAATCAATGCTTTCCTTTCTCCATTTATTGAAAGATTCTAATTTTTTTACTTCATCTAACATAATATCAAAAAACCGTCTCTTAGAGACGGCTTAAATTTAATCTAATAATTTTGTTTCGTGAATTTCTGCATCAAGAGATTCAGGTATATCACTTGACTTACAATCTAGGCCAAGATAAATATCTACATTACATTCATTTGAAAGTTTAGTTAAGTCATCTGAAAGTTTCTCAATATTTTCACTATTAATATCAATTATATCGTAGATACCATCAATATAAATTTTTCCAATATCATAATCTCTTGCTAATATTCCAGCTATAAATCCTCTAAAAGATTCTACAGAATCTATAAAAAAGTTTGAGGCATCAATTAGTCTTACAGAATGGTCAAGTGAATAAATTTGTTCATTATCACTATCAACAAATACTATATTTGTGTTTCCTTTACCTTTTTCATCATTAGCTTGGTCTATTAACCATTTTGTTTTTCCACTTCCTGATGGTCCTAATACTAAATAAATCATTTCATCTCTCCCTTTAATTTTTTATATTCTTTTTGGCAAGTCATATCGCCTTGAAAAATATTATTTTCGTTCATATAATCTATAATTTCATCTCTAATCATCCACCATGAACAGTTCCAATTACAAAAAACAGAATCTTCTTTAGGTGCTCTTCCTACAAGTCTTTGTATTGCTACATCCTTATTAATATATCTCAAAAACAAAATAACATTTTTTTGATAATCTTCTTTTGAGGGCATTTTAAATTCATTGTTTTGATACATTTTTTCAAGTTTTGTATTTTTTATTACAAACAAGGAATGAATTTTAACCTCTTTTACTCTAAGTACATTAATAATCCTAGCAGTTTCAATTATATCTTCATCATCATCCCAAGGAAGTGATAAGATAACATGAGTACAAATCCTAAATCCATATTCATTTATCATATTGCAAGCTTTTATAAAGTCAGCCAAATCTTCACATCTATTAAGAATATTTAGAGTTTTATAATTTGCAGTTTGTAAACCCAATTCTATGATTATATCAATCCCTGTTTTTTTTGAAAAATCACTTAAAAAATCTAATTTTTTATATGTGATACAATCACTTCTAGTTGATATTGATATAGCTACAATATATTCTTTGTTGCAAGCTTCAATAATATTTTTAAATTTTTCGAACTCTACATAAGTATTTGAAAAGTTTTGAAAATAGGCTATGAACTTTTTTGCTTTATATCTACTACCTATATAATTTTTATTTATCTCTAATTGCCTATCAACTGTCAAAAATGAAGGTAAATTTTCAAAACTTCCCCCACTTTCCGAGCAAAAAATACATCCTTTTGTACTTTTTTCTCCATCTCTGTTTGGACAGGATAAAGATAATTTTACAGGTAGTTTATATACCTTTTGTCCATATTCTAATTTGTAATATTCTGATATAGGAAAATATGGTAAATCCCTATTCATTTAAATCACTATCTTCTAAATCACTTTCGTATTCACTTACAATCTCATCAATTGTATCGTAATCCCAATAATGTGAAAATAAATGATATATTTCATCAAGTTTTTCTTCATCTTCTAAAGAATTTAATTTGATTTCTCCGCTTTCTTCATCCTCTAATTCATACAAGAGAATAATAAGTTCGCTGTTTTCAGAATCAACTAAGGCTATATAATCAACGCCATCTACAGAAAATATATCAATTAAATAACATTGTCTTGGATTCTCTTCCAATTGCAATTCAATTATTGCTTTTCCTTCATTTTTTTCAAACTCAATTTCATGATTATGAATTTCTAATTTTTTTGACATCTTCACTCCAAATTTTTATTTAGTTTAAACAAAACTTCCTTAATTAAAGAAAAAGTTTTTAAAATATCTTTAAAATCACAAGCAGAATTTATCATATCCACTTGTTTATATTTTACCCCAATTGATATCATATTAACATTAAATTTATAAAAAATCAGGTTGCAGTCTAAAGAATATTGTGTTTTTATTATCTCTAAATTGCTCTTATATAAATAATCATAGGTATCTTTAAATATAAGAGCCAGATCATTTTCTTTATTTTGCCATGAAGGAATTGATAACCTATTTGTAAATTCTCCCCCATTAATATCACTAGCAAGCTTAGTTTGTTCTAACATTCTGCTTAAACTTTCTTCTGATAAAGACCTAAAAATCATAACAGCATTTAATTTATAACTTGAAGTTCTTACTTTTGTTAAAACCGAAGAAGAGATTGTGGTTTTTGTATTACTATCTACAGAAAATGTTCCATTTAATGATAATTCAACGAAAGAAGCTATGTGATTGTATGATTCTTGAGTCATTGGATAAAATTTTAATTTATCTATCTTCTTTATTTCAAATTTTAAATTTGGTTCAATTTTTAAATTTGCAGTTAAATATTCGCTTTCAAATAAATAAAATACATCTAATAAATCATTTTCGAATTCATTTTTACAAACTAAGTCTACAAAACAATAGGATGGTGTTTTGTCGTGCTTGCCACCGCCTTCAATATTAATTACATCTAAATCAACTTTTGATTTTATTTTTCTAATAAAAGTCATCAACATTTTTATTGTATTTTTGAAAACATTATTGAAATCATTAGAAAAATTATCGCCAGCTATATTTTTAAGACTTATTCTATAAATTAAATTATTTTCTAAGAAACTTTCTTCTTCAATTTCTTTCCTATTTATAGGAATTCCAACTGTACTAATCGTATGTGAAGCAAAACTTTCTGCTATGCAATCAGATTCATTTAAATTTAAATTAATAATATTTTTTGATCTTATAACGGATCTTAAAACAGAAAAATCTTTATTATAATCATTTATATAATTATTTGTTAATAAAATATCAAAATTATTTATACCTTCTTCCAAAAGCATTGTTATCGATAAAATCCCGCTTATTTCAGTTGGATTTAAATTTGTTTCAAATGAAAAATCTTCATCTTCCTTAATTTTAATAAAAGAAGATTGGTTTATTTTATCACTAATATTTAGGTGTAAAACAGCTTTAGAATTTTCATTTTTTATATAATAACAATCGTTTATTAAAAGTATAACTAATTTTCTTTCCTTAGCTTTTGACAAAACGAATTTTATAAGTGATTTTTTATCATCAATTACTTTAATATATTCACTTAAATCTTTTGCAATTGCCCTTAGCTTATTGGAATAATTCGACTTTTCCATAAAATTTCCTTCTTAGTAATATTTTTTAACTTCTACCTTCTCTTTGATTTTTCTTGTTTTTTCTAGATATTTTTCTTGTCTTTTTATCATCAAAAGTGTATCGTGAATTCTATCTTTTATTTCATCAAATTCTGGTAAATACTCATCATGTGTATGGTCTAATTTTATTATATGATAACCAAATTGTGTCTTTACTGGTTTTGAAATTTCTCCCTCTCCTAGTTTATCAAGGGCTTCTTCAAATTCTTTAACCATAGTTCCTTTTGGAAATTCTCCCAAATCTCCATTTTTTGAGCCATTATCTTTTGAATATTTATTAGCAGCATCTTCAAAACTTAAACCATCATTTATTTCATTTAAAATATTTTTGGCACTTTCTTCATCGTCTACTAAAATATGACTTGCTCTGTAAGATTTTGGTTTTTTTACCACTTCTTTATTGTTATCATAATAATTTTTAATTTCTTCGTCGCTTACTTCTATGCTTTCAAATAATTTGTGCATTGCATAATTTTTGAGCATATTTTCCTTTGTTATTTCTAACTCTTTGGTAAATTCTTCATCTTCGTCTAGTTTATTTTCTAATGCATCTATATACATCAATTCTTGATTAACTAATTCGTCTGTAATTTGATGAATTCCTTGTGGATTCAAAAATTGTTGTCCGCCTTGCATTTGTGTAATAAAGCTTACAACTTCTTTTTGACTAATTTTTTTACCATTTACTTCTGCTAATATATCCTTATTTTTTTCTGTCATTTTACCTCTCCAATAATTGTATTTTTTTAGGATAAATCTTAATATATTTATCTTTATAAAGTCTACCTATAGCTCTTTTATAGGCAGATTTTGAAAATCCAAATATTTTATAAATCTTATCAGGAGATGACTTATCTCCCAAATTTAAGAAACCATTATTTTCTTCCAAATAATCTAATATTTTTTGACAATCATCATCTATTTCAAGATAAGATCTTTTTCTATTAGATAATTCAATTTTACCATCTTCTCTTACTTCTTTTACTCTTAATTTTAAAAGTTCTCCCTCAATATGAACTCCATTTAATTCTTTAATTCTAATTAACGAGTCAAATTGATTATTAATCGCAATGAAAGCTCCTATATGTTTATTTATAGAATAAATTCTTCCTTCAACAATATCATTTTCTTTAAAATTATGGTCAAACGATAACATATCCCTAATTTTGCTTGTAAGAATAGGCATATTTTGATCATCTATGATAAGTCCAACTGGATAAGTCATATCCTTAATAATCCTATAAGTTTTCTCACTAGCTGGCATTAATAATTTTATTTTATCTTGATATAAAAAATATGCTCCATTTTTTTTGACATCTATACACTTTAAACTATATATTTTTCCACTTTCAATATCAAGATTTATGCTTGCTCTTAAAGTATTATTCTTATCAAAATAAATATATGTCTTTATTTCATCGCCTTGTTTGTATTTTTTTACTTCATTTTTGTCAATTATAGCATCGCCATACTTTGTTTGTATGTATGCCTTATTTTTATTAAATCTTTTTATTTTTAAATTTTTAATTTAAATCACTCCCATTTATTCAAAAACTTGATATGTAAATCCTTCGCCTAATACTTCTGATATAGCATGAGTAAAAACAAATGCATTTTTGTCAATTTTTAATATATCATCTCTAATAGGTATGTATTTTCTAAAAGGAACTACAGTTAGTATTATATTTCTTTCTTTATGAGAAAAACCTCCCTCTGCTTTGTAAAGGCTTACTCCTCTTCTATATTTACCCAAAATCATTTTATTAATTTCATCACTATAATCACTAATAACAGTAATGGCAATTTTTCTTCCTAATCCTTGTATGAAATAATTAAAACCAAATGATTGAATAATAACAGATAAAACCGCATACAAAGCAGTTTCTACACCAAATTCTTTGACTGCCATCAAAACTACAAGAGAGTCAATCATAAATAAAGATTTTGCTACTGTAATATTAAAATATTTGTTTATGATTGCAGCAATTATATCTGTTCCTCCAGAAGATGCATCATTAAAAAAAATACAACTTAAAGAATAAGATACAATACCTGCACCAAAGAATACGTTTATTATCAAATCATCAGTTAAAATTGTTTGTGGAAAATATCTTTCAAAAAACATTATAGCCAAGGAAATTATTGATGCAGACAAGACCGTCTTTTTTCCAAAATCTTTTCCCATAAGTAAAAAAGCCATAATAAATAAAATTATATTTAAAATTAAATACCATTGTCCAACCGTGAAAAAATTAAAAAGTTTTGCCATAATTAAAGAAATTCCAGTGACACCACCTGGTGCAATATTATGTTTTACTAAAAAAAAATACAATCCGAACGCTAATAATATTGAATTAAATCCAATATTAATAAATTTTATTAAATTTTTTGCCATACTTTCTTTCCTTTTGTAAATATTTATATAAATTTTATCATATTTTTTAATTTTCTACAATAAATCAAAATTTGATTTTAATTTACAAAAAAATAAAAGGCTAAAAAAATTTACTTTCTTAGCCTCTTTATAAAATTTATTTTGCCCATGTAGGAATGATTTCTGAAAAATTATCATACATATTTAAAATCGCTTCAATTTCTTGCTCATTTAAATATGGTTCTTTTTTATCTCTAATATCAACCAAAGATTCTAGAATATAATAAACTTGGTAGAAACTTAATAGCCTATAAAATTTTCTTGAAATCACTTCATCGTTATGATAAGAATCAAGAACTCCTTTGGCAAATTCAGGATATTTTATAGCAATTTTATTTATATTTACAAAATCACTAACTCCATCTCCAATTTTAATTTCTTTTAAGCCTCTAATATCAATTTCCCCATCATCAAATATCCTAATATTTTTTTCACTAATATTTTGATACAAAGAATTAAATGCAGTATTTTTGCATATATATTTATTTGAGGTCAAATAATCAATCAAAATATAATCGTTATTATCATTAATCTTATTTAACCCATGCCTATAAAGTAAGAAATTGACTTTTGTATCTACATTTTTATACCAATCAAATCCATCATACTCATCAATTTTTTTGATATGAATATTTTTTAGAATTTTACCAAATTTTATACCAATATTATATATTTCATCTTTTTTAAGCTTATCTAAATAATCTCCCAAGGAAATTTCATCCCTGTACTCAAATATTTTGTAAGATTTGTTAATATCTGGCATTATTCCTATTTCAAATAAATCCAAAGTATCTAATAAATCTATACTTTTTAGATAATTATTAATAATTTCTTCTTTTTTAATTTATCAAAATCATCCATTGAATACAAACCCAAAACATAAGATTTTTCATTTGAAATCACTCTAATTTTATTAGATGAAATATCCTCGATTGAAGATATATTTTTAATTTTATCTGTAAAAAATTTGGTTCTTTTAATAATATCTAGAGATTTATCATTCATTTTTTTATCCATTAATTATGTTTTTCTATTGACTCCTCAACATCTTTAACATCTTCTAAATCTAAAATAGTTAAGGCAAATTTTTCTTCTTCTTTAAAATTAGAATTTAAAATAATATCTTTAACTTTTGGAAGTTTTGAAGCTGAGCCTGAAAATTCGTCTAATCCAAGTCCTAACAATAGTTTTGTTGCCTTTGTATCTGAGGCAAATTGTCCACACATTCCAGTCCATTTTCCAGCTTTGTGACTTTCATCAATAACATGTTTAATAGATCTAATTACTGCTGGATTAAAATTGTTATAAATATCTGAAATATTTTCATTTCCTCTGTCACAAGCTAAGGTGTATTGGGTAAGGTCATTTGTTCCTATTGAAAAGAAATCAGAATATTTTATTAATTTATCTGCCATAATAATTGAAGCTGATGTTTCAACCATAATTCCAAGATCTATGTCTTTATTATAAGCAATTCCCTCTTTATCAAGGTCTTTTTTCAATTCTTCAAGTATTAGTCTAGTTTGTTTTATTTCATCAGTTGAAATTACAAAAGGAAGCATTATTTTTAAATTTCCATAAGCTGATGCTCTTAGTAAAGCTCTTAATTGGTCTTTAAAAATATCTTGGTGGTCTAGGCAAAATCTAATTGCTCTGTAACCTAAGAATGGATTTTCTTCTTTTGGAAAATCATAATAATCAAGCCCCTTATCTCCACCTATATCTAAAGTTCTTACAACCAAAGGTTTTTCTCCAAGCATTTGTGTAGCTTCTTTGTAAACTTCATATTGTTCTTCTTCTGTTGGGAAATGATCATTTTCCATATATAAAAATTCTGTTCTAAATAAACCAACCCCATCGCAACCATGTTCAATTGCTACTTTTAAATCTTCAATATTTCCAATATTTGCAGAAACTTCACAAACTTTACCATCCAAAGTTTTAGCTTCTAGATTTTTAACTTTTTCAAGTCTTTGTTTTTCTTCTTTTTCTTTTTCAATTAAATTTTTATAATCTTCTATTTCTTTTTCGCTAGGATCTACAATTAAAATTCCTTGATTTCCATCAATTATTGCTAGCTCTTCGCCTTTAATATTACTTGAAACATCTTGCATACCTACAAGCGCTGGAATATCTAAATTTTGTGCAATTATTGAAACGTGAGAAGTTTTTCCTCCAAGGTCTGTTGCAAATCCTAAAACTTTTTCCTTATCCATATTTGATGTATCAGAAGGTGTAAGTTCCTTAGAAATAATAATGCATTCTTCATCTAATTTTGACAAATCTTTAGGTACAACATTTTTAATTTTGCAAAGAACTTGAAATCCTATATCTTTGTAGTCATCAGCTCTTTCTTTTAAATATTCATCTTCTAGAGCTGACATAACCATTACCATTTGCTCAACTGTTTCATTTGTAGCAAGCTCAGAATTTTTATTTTCATTTTGAATTTTTTCTTTGATTGTATCTACAAAATAAGGATCTTGTAATAATTCCTTATGTGCTCTAACAATATTTAAAACTTCTTCATTTTGTTCATTTTTTTCTTTGTAATCTAAGTCGTTGAAATAGGAACTGATAGCATCTTCTACTTTTTTAACGTGTAAATCTTTATCTTGATCACTAATATTTGACTTATCAATAACTAATTCTTCTTTACTAAATAGAAAAAGCTTTGCAATAGCAACTCCATTTGAAGCTATAATACCTTTTAGTTTATTAGACATATCTTAAATTTCCTTTCTATTATAAAAATATAGGGGTACTTGATGTACCCCTTAATTAATTATTCTGATAAGTTATCTATAAAATCAGTTAATTTATCTGCAAATGCTTCTTCGTCTTCGCCTTCAACTATGATACCAATTTCTGTACCTTTTGAAATTCCAAGACTCATAACATTGAAAATGCTTTTTGCGTTAGCTTCTTTTCCATCTTTAACTAATTTTACATCACCTGGGTAATTTTTTACAAATTGAACCAAAGATGCTGCTGGTCTTGCGTGAAGACCTGTTTCGTTAGTTACAACAATTTTTCTTTCTGCCATAATTGCCTCCTAAATTATTATATTATTATTTTAACATTTAAATAAGTTACATTCAACTAATGCTTTTTGTACTATCTCTTTCTATTAATTGAGCATCCAAAACCCAATCATTTTCTAGTATATCTTCTTCGCCTCTTATTCTTTTAATCAAAGCCCTTATTCCTATTGCTCCTATATCATAATTTGGTATAGAAACAGTAGTTAATTTTGGTCTGTATACTCTAGAAATTTCAAAATTTCCAAATCCTGCTACTGAATAATCTTCTGGAATTTTTATATTGTTATCATAGCAATATGAAATAAATCCAACTGCAGTTTGATCGTTATAAAAGCTTATAGCACTTACATTTTCACTTTTAGCTTGAGATATAACTTCTTCCCCAATATTATACCCATCATCACTATTTTTTCCATCAGCTTCTATAATAATAGATTTTAAATTATTTTCATTAACAAATTTTTCATATCCTTTGATTTTTATATCAGTTAAATAATTATGTTCTTTTAAAGTAACGTAAGCAATATTTTCATGCCCTTGTTCATATAAGTATTTTGTTAATTCATATTCTTCTTTTTCATAATCTATTTTTACAGTGTTTATTTTTTTGAAATCGTGGAATTTATCTAATAATAAAAATGGTATTTTATTATCTCTCAATTTAACTAGAATTTCTGCAGAAATATCTTCACTTATTACTACAATTCCTTCAACTTGTTTTGTTGACAAAAAGTCTATCGCATTTTCTAGAGAATTATCATCTCCATAAGTACTTGAAAGAATTATATCGTATTTATACAAGTGACCAATTTCTTCAACGCCTCTAATTAGTTGAGCCATATATTCAATTCCAATATCTTCAACTATTACACCAATTAGATTAGATTTTTTCATAACCAAACTTCTTGCTAGTTCGTTAGGTTTAAAATCCAATTTGTTAATTGCATCTAGTACTTTTTTTCTTGCTTCAGGACTAACAGGTTTTGAATCATTCATTACTCTCGATACAGTGGAAATTGATACACCTGCAAGTTTTGCTACATCTTTAATTGTAGGTTGTGCCATATATGCTCCTTTCATTATTAAACAATAATAAAGGCCATCAAATGATGGCCTATCTTCCTGATATTACGCTTCTAACTATATCAAACACATCCATAATTAATGACGCATAATCATTTATTGAAGCAATTCCTTCTCCAAATGTATCAGTTGTATCTATTACGCTTTCTCCAAAATAGTTCACTGTATCTTTTATATCTACAGTTATATCACTTACATTAGAAATAGCCAGATTTGCATTGGATATAGCCATTTTTAGGTTAGGATCAGAAACTAATCCATTTACATTTTCTACTAAAATATTTGCTTGATCAACCAAGTTTGGTAGTTTATTTATTACATTATCTAAATTATCTTCATTTTTGTCAACAATTTTTTGAATAGATTGAACCAAACCTGATGCTTTTTTCAAAAACATAGCAAGAAATACAATAGCGATTATGCCTACTAATACTAAGATAATATCTCCTATTAATCTTAAATTTATGGTAACCATTATCTACTCCTTACTTATTTTTTTTATCTTCTGCTCTTCTTACTTCTCCAGCTTTCTTTTTAGTATCTTCTGCTACTTCTTTAACTTCTTCTTTGCCCTCTTTGACGTCTTTTTTAGCTTCTTTTGCGCCTTCTTTTGCAGCATCTTTAACGTCTTTAGCATCTTCTTTTAATTTTTCAGCTTCTTCTTTAACATCTTTTGCATTATCTTTTAGATTTGCTTTTGTTTTTTCATAAGTATCTTTAACTACTTTTTTTCCTTCTTCAAAGCCTTCTTCAATTGGTTGTAGTTCTGTATATGCTCTATCTTTAAAATCAACGTATGATTCTTTAGCACTTTCTACAAAATCATTTGTTGTATCTTTAACTTGATTAATTGTGTTATCAACAGAATTAACTATATCTTTTCTTAAATTTTTACCAGATTTTGGTGCAAGTAATAAACCAGCAGCAACTCCTGCAACAGCTCCAACCAAAGCTCCTTGAGCTCTCATTCTGCTATCATGATTTTTCATTTTCCAAATTTCATATTTAATTTCTCTTTGTTTTCTTTGTGCTTTACTTTCAATATAATCAGCTATACTCATATTAACTCTCCTTATTTATTATTTTTTAAATTTTTGTTCTTATAAATTTATACCCACTATTGGATAAAAACAACAAAATATAAAAAAAATCCAAGGCGGCCCTATTATTTAATACCTTCGCGTAAGTGAAGGTGGGTTTGCTGTTTGAAATATCTGACTTCCACTCAAAGGAGGCTTGCCATCAAAGTCAAAACTCCGCAATCCCTTATAAATGTTGTAGGTTTAAATTTGGACCTTGCCCCTTGGAATACCTTTATTATATATCATGAAAAGCATAATTGCAAATTAGCTATCGCCTCTTAAAAGGCTAGAATTTAAATATTTATCAAAATTTGGTCGTGATAATATCGTTATTTTTTCTTCATCTCTAAATCTTATAAAACTTACCTTGTATGAATGCAATAAAAACCTATCCAATTTATATTTTGAACCATAAAGTTTATCTCCAATTATTGGATGATTTAAATTTGATAAGGAAATTCTAATTTGATGAGTTTTGCCTGTATAAATTTTGCAATAAATTAAGGAAAATTTATCGTATAATTTTATATTTTTAAAATATGTTTTTATTTCATAGCCTTCATCTGCTATTTTCATTTTTTTATTATTTTCATCATAATTTATCTTCAAAAAAATTGTTTTATCTATTTCTAAATTCCCTTCTACAAGCGCCAAATATTCTTTATTAAAATCATTATTTTCTATCAATTTTTGGTAATATGCTTGGGCATAAGGATTTTTTGCAATCAAAATAATTCCTGATGTATTCATATCTAGCCTATTTATAAATCTAACTTGAGATTTTATATTATTTTTCAAAAAATAATAGCTAATATAATTTGCCAAACTTTCTTGACCTTTAGAATTTACAGTAAGATTTGCGTCTTTGTCTATAGCAATTATATCTTGATCTTCATATAAAATTTCAAGCTCTTTATTTATCGGCTCATAATTAAGAATTTCATCTTCAATAATTATTTTAATATTGTCATCTGGATTTAATTTAATATTTTTTTCTATTTTTTTGTCATTAACCAAGATAGAATTTTTAATTATTTTTTTGTAAGCCCTATTTGAAATATTCTTATCTAACAAGAATTTTTTTAAACTAATCTTTCTATCTGTTTTAAATTCAATATATTTCATTTTTTCCTCAAAAATTTTTTTATGTTATAATTAATTATATCTTAAGAAAGGTAAGTAACAATGAATAAAACGATTAATATTTTCAAAAATAAATCTAGATATACTAAAAATATTTATAATAAAACTAGAGCAATATTAAAAGATTTTGGATATGAAATTTCTAATAACTATGATCCAAACGCTTGCTTAAACCTTGTTATTGGAGGAGATGGAACGTTTTTAAACGCTGTAAAGCTTTCAAAATTTTCTCAAATTCCTTTTATAGGTATAAACACAGGACACTTAGGTTTCTATCAAGAAGTAAATCCTGACAATATTGAAGATTTTGTAAGAAGATTATCTGAAAAAAATTATTATATGGAAAAACTTGCAATTCTCGAATCAAATATTGGTAATAATAAAATTAATGCTGTAAATGAAGTTGTAGTAAAAAGCAATAGAAATCAAATTGTAAGGCTTAGACTTTTCATTGACGGAAATTTTATAGAAAATTTTTCAGGAGATGGTCTAATAATATCTACTCCTCATGGTTCAACAGCTTATAACTTATCATCAAACGGTGCAATTTTGCACCAATCTCTTGAGGGCTTTCAACTTACACCAATCGCTCCTATTTTTTCAAGTTTAAATAGGTCATTAAAAGCACCAATAATTTTGCCAAAAAATGCTGAAATCGAAATTAACGTAAGCAAAAGAGATAATTATCACACAGTTTTTTTGTTTGATGGCAAAGAATATAAGACAAATAGTTTTAAAATAAGCACAAGAATTTCTAATAAGGAACTAAAAAAGCTTATTTTAAATAAAAACCATTATTGGTCTAATATAAAAAATAAGCTTTTGTAAATTTTTTTAATTATAACTATTTAATCACAATAAAAATGCTTTGGATATATTTTTTTATACCAAAGCATTTTTTAATTATTTTAATTTAGATTGACGTTATTTACAATACTTGTAATTAACTCTCCTGCAATTGGAGCAGCTGTAATTCCTGCCGTATCATCAGAATCTTCAATAACAATAGCAAAAGCTAATTTAGGTTGATAAGCTGGAGCAAATCCAACAAACCAAGCATCTGTTGCTCCGTTTTTTTTATCAGCTGTTCCAGTTTTTCCTGCTATTTGTACAGTTCTGGTGTATGCATTTGTTCCCGTTCCTCTATTTACAACATCAACCATAAAATCTCTAATATAATTAGAATTTTCTACACTTGTAACATCTGATATAACTTTACTTTCACTTTCTTTTATTATTTTTCCATCTTTGTTTACAACATTTTTTACAAGTCTTGGTTGCATCATTTTTCCATTATTAGCAATTGTAGATGCAATCATTGCCATGTGAAGCGGAGTAACTTCTGTCTTACCATATCCAAATCCTGTCATAGCTAAATCAACTTGATTTAAATCATCAAATGGAATTTTGGAATTTATTTTTTCTATATCGAACTTATAATCCTTATTGAACATATATTTTTCAGCTATTTGTTTATAAAAATCTTTACCTAATTCATCTGTTTTTGATGCAAAATAAGTATTAACAGAATTTAAAAACGCTGATCGTAAATTTAAATTCCCGTAAGAATATCCACCATAATTTTCTATATCATATCCTTGAATTTTAACTTTTCCTGTATCGTTATAATGAGTATTTAATTTACTTTCTAATATTGCATTAGCAGTAACAATCTTCATTGAAGAACCAGGTCTATAAATTCCTTGACTGGACCTATTAAGCAAAGGTGCATTTGTATTTTGAATTAACATATCCCAATCTTGGTCTAGACTGTTTGGATCATAAGATGGTTTTGAAACCATTGCCAAAACTTCTCCATTTCTTGGATCCATAACGACAATAGAGCCAATATGATCGCCTAAGCTTTCATAAGCTATTTTTTGAATTGTTTGGTCAATCGTTAGATTCAAATTATTTCCAATTCCAGATTTTTCTACCATATCCCTTATTTTTGATGTTGGTTGGTCTGAAATATCTAATAATTCTTTATTGTAAGTTTTTTCTAAACCACTTTTTCCATACTTAATTGAATTATATCCAGTAAAAGCCGAATTTATTTTTCCATTTTTATAAACTCTTATATTATTTCCATTTTCATCTTTTTCATTATATACTAAAAGATTTCCATTTCTATCGTAAATATTTCCTCTTTTAATTACATTTTCATTTACCCAATTTCTTTTATTATGACTGTTATCAGCTAGAGTTTGAGCTTTAAATAATTGAAAATATACCAAATATAAAACTATAGATAAAAACAAAAGAATAAAAAGCATCATAACATATATTAATCTTTTATTCATAGTTGATTTTTCTAATATATGTTTGTTATCTTCGTCTTTTAATCTTTGTTTTTTTTCCATATCTAAGATTTTTTGAATAAATGGCTTTTGCTTATCTTTCTTCTTTTTCATTATCATCACCATTTTCTATTTTTTGACCACAATATTGTAGGCAGGCTAATAAAATAAAACCTGATACCATTGAGGAGCCTCCTGCAGAAATAAATGGAAGAGTAACACCTGTTAATGGAATAAGTTTTAAAACTCCACCTAAAATTATCAAGGTTTGAAGCGCAAAAAGCCCCCCTATACCAAAAGCAAGTATTGAAAAGAATTTATTTTCTTGTTGAAGAGCAATTTTTATTGCCCTATAAACTAAAATCAAGAACAATAAAACTACTGCAATTCCCATAAAAATCCCATATTCTTCACAAATTGCAGGAAAAATGAAATCACTTTCTGCAACTGGAATATAATCAGGTCTACCCAAGCCTATTCCTGTTCCAAATAGTCCACCACTTGCAAGAGCAAATAATGATTGAGTAATTTGGTAACCCTTATCGTCAATAACAGACCATGGATCAAGCCATGTTTGTACCCTTACTCTAATATGAGAAAATAAAAAATATGCAAGTATAGCTCCCAAAATTGTAAATATTACGTTCAAAAGAATAAGCTTTCTATCTCTTTCATAAACAAATTGTGTCAAAATCATTGTCCCAAAAAAAATTAAAGCTGTTCCCAATTCTTTTTGAATAAAAAACATCAAAATAAAAAAGTAAATTCCAATATTCAAATAATACTTACCAAATGCTTTTTTTCTATATTTATTGTAATTTGTATAAAAGCTTGCCACAAAAAATATAAAAGGAATTTTAATAAATTCTGATGGTTGTATGGTAATAGGGCCAATTACAATCCAGTTTTTCGCACCACCAGATGCAAAACCAAATACCAAAGTTGCCATAAATAAAACTATAGAAATTACGAAATAAAAAATAATATAATCATCCCAATTTTTTATTTTTGGCAATATAAAATAGGTAATAAAAAATACAACCACACCAATTATATAAAACAACAATTGCTTTTTTCCTAAAGTAGGATCTAGTCTATAAATCATAGCAACGCCAATTGAAAACAACATATTTACTATAAGTAATAAAATACTATCGCTTCTTGTAAATTTATTAGCCAAAACTGTAGATAGTATTGTTGTAATTAGTATTGTTAAATAGGAATAGAAATCTCTGCTTTGTAAATGTTTAGCATTGTAAATCATTGACAAACTTAAACTTAAAAATTCAAATACAAATAAAAGAAATAAAGCAGAATTTTTATATTGTCTTTGCCTGGTGATATTTATATTTTCATTTTTAATCATCTTCATCACCGTTTATAAATAAGAATTTAAGTTCTCCAAATTTAATAATATCCTTGTTTTTAATTCTATCGCTTCATTAATTCTTTCATCATTTAAAAAAGTTCCATTAGAAGAGTTCATATCTTCCAAAAAATAAATACCTTGGTCTAAAATAATTCTCGCATGAAAACTTGATAAAAATTTGTCTTTTATACAAATAGTATTTTTATCATCTCTTCCAATAGTATTATTGTCTCCAATATAATAATATTCTTGTACTTTAAATTTGTGTTCTTGATTTTGATTTATGAATTGTAAATACGTATCAGATATTTGCTCTTTTTTAATAGCATATCTAACATCATAATATATTATTCTAATAATTGAATAGATAAAGTACAAAACAATAACAACAAATACATATTTTAAAATTGTTGATAATAATTGATATAAAGTTAAATTTCCAAAAACTTGAATAGAAAATACTTTATCTATAAAGTTAAAAAATTGATCCATAAAACCTCCTTACTTCCTGTTTACTTATTTTATCAGAAATTTAAAATTCTTTAAAATATCCTTATTAAAAATATCTAATATAAAAGCCTTAGATAAATTTGTTTTAAAATTTGATTTAAAATCACAATATTTTTTAGCTTATTTTTTCTGCTTATCTAAACAAAATAAAAAAAGTGCCAGGAATTAATTTACATCCATGGCACTTTAATTTTAAATTTTTAGTCAATTTTATCAATTATTTTATTTACTTCATCTTTCAATTTATCTTTTTTAATTTCTGATTCTTTTTTACTTTTTTCTATTACATTTAGGTATAATTTAATTTTTGGCTCTGTTCCTGATGGTCTTAATACAAACCATGAATCATCTTCTAGATAATATTTTAATACATTTGATTTTGACAACCCTGTATCATCATTTAAGTAATCAACTATGTTTTTAACTTTAAGTCCTATTACTTCTTCAATTGGATTGTTTCTTATTGTTTCCATTATTCTTTTAATTTTATTTGCTCCATCAAGTCCTTCAAGAACTATTGATTGAACTTCGTTTGAATAATATCCAAATTTTTCATATATATCATCCAATACATCTAACAAAGTTTTACCTTTATCTTTATAATAAGCTGTCATTTCGCTAATAAGCATAGCAGAATTTACCGCATCCTTATCTCTGACAAATGTTTTGTAATTATATCCTATACTTTCTTCAAATCCAAAAATAAATTCGCCTTTGCCTTTTCTTTCGAATTCATTTGCTACTTCATAAATATTTTTAAATCCTGTCAAAACTTCATAGACTTCAACCCCATAGCTTTTTGCAATTGGTTTAATTAAATCTGTAGATACAATAGTTTTTACAACTGCTCCATCTTCTGGCAATTCATTATTTTCATCTAGAGCTGTCAAAATATAATTTGTAAGCAATGATCCAATTTGATTTCCTGTTAAAAATTGATAGTTTCCTTTTTCATCTTTAACTTCAACTGCACATCTATCTGAGTCTGGATCTGTTGCAAGCAACAAATCTGCTTCTTTTTCTTCTCCTAATTTTTCTGATAATTTAAATGCTTTTGGATCTTCTGGATTTGGATAACCTACTGTTGTAAAATCAGGATCTGGATTTTCTTGTTCTTTTACTATATAAATATTTTCAAATCCTCTTTCCTTAAGTATTCTTCTTACCAATTTATTTCCACAACCATTTAATGGAGTGTAAACAATTTTTACTTTCTTGTCTACGTCATCGTTAATTGTACAAGCCAAAACTTCTTTTACATAATCTTCTATTAATGAATCGTCTATCCATGAAATTAATCCTTCATCCATTGCCTTGTCAAAATCAATTCTTTTTATTTTTGAATAATCATCATATTCTTTCATATAATTTTGAATTTGTACTGCAATATCTTCAAGAATTTGACTTCCATCAGAACCATAAGCCTTGTATCCATTATATTCTCTTGGATTGTGGCTTGCTGTTACCATTACTCCAGCTATAGATTTTAATTTTCTTATAGCGTATGAACAAACTGGTGTTGGTTGAATTTCTTTGAAAATATTTACTTTAATTCCGTTTGCGGCAAAGACTTCAGCTGTTATTTTTGAAAATTCATCAGATTTGTGTCTAACGTCATAACAAATTGTAACTCCTCTTTTTTTTGCGTCTTCGCCCATATCTGATATTGTATCAGCAAAGGCTTGGCTTGCTTTGGCAACTGTATATTGGTTCATTCTATTTGTTCCAGCACCTAATTTCCCTCTTAGTCCTGCAGTTCCAAATGCCAACTCTTGATAAAATCTATCTTCAATTTCATTCTCATCATTTTCAATATTTTTTAATTCATCTCTTGTGTCTTGGTCAAAAAATTCATTATTTAACCAAGATTCATAAACTTTTTTATAATCCATAATATTTTCCTCCTACATATACGTTTACAGAATATTTACTGATTTTTTTTATATCAGAAACATTTAATCTTTTATTAATTTTACCCTTTTTATCAAATATTTTAACAAGTTCTCTTTGCTCATTAAATATTTTATTTCTTGTTATATCATCAAGTTCATAATCATTTTTTAAAGCATTAAATACTAAATAATTTTTTTATTTTCAAAATTTATTTTATAAGCTATCAAGAAATCTTCTAGTCCATCAACAAAAGTTAAAACTTTTTTTATATCTTCGCTTTTATATAAGTCAAAAACTTCTAATTTTTTTCTCAATTCAATAAGCTCTTTTACATAAGTAAAAGTTTCCAAATTATCAATTTTATCTTGCCAATTTATTCCATTTATATCAAGGCTCGAATTATATGAATTGCTGTTATTTGATTTTGAATTATTAAATTCAGTTCCTTCATATATAAATGGCTTGCCAAATGATAAAAACAAAATTGCAAATCCAAGTCTTGATATAGAATCAATATTTTCATGATTT
Source organism: Anaerococcus obesiensis ph10 (assembly GCF_000311745.1). GTDB lineage: Bacteria > Bacillota > Clostridia > Tissierellales > Peptoniphilaceae > Anaerococcus > Anaerococcus vaginalis. The sequence continues at coordinate 445,401 of NZ_HE978531.1, forward strand.
GTTAAAGAAATTTTTAACTTATCGTAATAAATGAGATTATCATGACATGCAAAATAATTTATAACTTCGCTTGCATCATCTGCAACTCCAATTCTTTTTTCATCAAAATTAATACTTCCGCTAATTCCTATTTCAATTTCATTTTTTAATGTAAAATTTCCTTGGATAAATCCTTTTGAATATCCATCATTATCTCCCCTAATTGCATTTCTAAATCTATCATTAAAAACTGCAAAGCCATTGGATTTTTGACTTCCTATAAGAATTTGTTTTTCAATAGGTAAGACTGATTCTCCTCCCATCCAAGGCTCTCCATAAATAATTATGTAGGGTTTTATTTTTTTCAATTCTTTTATTGCAATTTTTATTGTGTCAATATCAATCAAAGCCATCAAATCAAATCTAAATCCATCAATATCATATTCATTTACCCAATGTTTCAAGGAATCTATAATCAATTTTCTTACAAAAGCTTTTTCACTTGAAAGCTCATTTCCAACTCCCGAACCATTAGAAAAATATCCATCTTGATTTTTTCTATGATAATAATTTGGTGCTAAAATTTCCAAATTTGAATCTATGGTTTTAAATGTATGATTATATACAACGTCCATAACAACATTCATTCCATTTTCGTGAATTTTATTTACCATTTCTTTAAATTCATAGATTCTTCTTTTTATTTTGTATGGATTTGTAGCATAAGAACCTTCTACATTAAAATACAATTCTGGATCATAGCCCCAATTGTAATTATCATCATCAAAAAATTTCTCATTTTCTTCGAAAGTGGAAATAAAATCATAAACTGGTAAAAGTTGTATGTGAGTCACATTCATTTCTTTTAAATGGCTTAATCCGGTTGTATGTCCTTTAAATTTTGTATTTTCTTCACAAAGACCAAGAAATTTTCCCCTGTATTTTACATTTGAATTTTTATTTGCAGTATAATCTTTTACATTCAATTCATAAATTATTGCCTTATTTTCACAAATTTTCGGGGCAAATTTTTTAAAGTTTTTTGGATTTGTCTTTTCAAAATCAACTACAGCTGACATCAAGCTATTGATAGATGACGCCTTTGAGTAAGGATCTGTTACTTCGTATTTATCCTCAACCAAATATGAGTAAAAAAATCCATCCAAATCTTTATCAATTTTACAATAAAATATATCAAATTTTGTTTTGACCATAGAAAATTTTTCTTTTCTTATTTTTCTATAATCATCTGTTATTAATAAATCTATTTTTTTTCTATTTGGAGCAAAAACTCTAAATTCTGTATATTTTTTTGTATATGTTGCCCCTAATTTTATATCCTTAATTTCTTCGTAATTATATGTCATATTTCCTATTTCAATTTTTCAAAATTTTTATCAAGATTAAATTCATTCGCCCACAAAATATTATCAATTTCCTTATCAATCCATTTTTTCTTATCTAGGTAATCCATGCCCATTTCAAGTCTTTTTTCCAATAGTTGTTCATGATCTTTGAAAATAAAAAATGAATCATTATATGAAATTAAATAATCATATATATTTTTAAAATTATAAGGCAAATTACTATAATCTTCATTGATTAAGTTATCAATCGTTGTTTTGATTATATCATTTTTATAATAGAATTCGCGAGCATTATATGAATTTTCTTCTTTAATATTTTCGATTTTTTTGTAGTCATCTGCAAAAGTATAAATTTTATTTTCTTTTTGAATATTTGTAAGTATTCCACCCTTTGCTGAAATAATATTTGAAAAATTAAAAATAGAATTTAGCATATGAAAACTTTGATTATCGTATAAAGGAAGAGTTAAATTGCTGTAAATATCACAAGCAGGATAAATTTTCCTAAGTTTTTCAACATTTAAATCTTCAATAAAAATTATTTTTAATTTTTCTTTGATTAGCTTGTCCTTATCCAACATATATTTTAATGCCAAAATGAATTTTATTATCTCTTTTGCCATAAAATATCCATCACTGGCTTTTCCAGAAAATATATAAGTTGTTGGTGGAATTAAAATATTTGAATTATCTTTCAACTTATAATACATGCTTGCTATACATATTGCACTAAGAAGTTGTCTTTTTGCCTCATGAAACATAGTAAGTTGCATATCAAATATAGAATATGGATTTATAGGCTCAGTTTCATTTATTTTAAAATAATCAATTAATTGAAGTTTATTTTTGTATTTAACATCTTCAACTTCATCATAAAAATCCATATTATTTTTTAATTTTTCCAATTTTTCTATGCTATTTTTATCACTAATATTAATATTATAATTTTCAAGCAATTTTTTTAAATTTTTATTGTTTGATTTTGCGTACAAATACCTATCAATCCCAAAATTTAAATGTGAAAAATTATCTGACCTATCCTTATAGTTTTCAACAATTGTTTTAGACAAATAAAAATATTTTTCAGCAAAAAAATAATTTAACCTATCATATTGCAATTGGTTATTTTCAATTATTGGTAAGTTGAAATTTATTTTTGCATAGTCATTTAATTTTATAACTATATCAAAAAAAGATTCATCAATTGATTTTATCATAGAAATATCATAGCTCTCCCTAGAATCTGGAGTAACCAAAAATCCAATATGATCGAAAACTTTTCTAGAAATATCTACACATTCTTCGATTTCTAAATTATAACCTTGGTGCAAACTTCTAATAAATTCTACTATTGCTAAGGAAGGATGTATGTCTGCAAGGACAATTTTGATCTTATTTTTAATATTTTTTATTTCAAAATTCCTTTTAAAATATCTTCTAAAAATATCTTGAATAGAAGATACACAATAAAAATATTCTTGTTTTAGCCTAAAAATTTTTCCTTCATAGGTCGAATTATCTAAGTACAAAAATTGAGTAAGAGAATTGTTGTTTATATAATCGTCGTAAGCACTTTTTAAATCTCCACTTTTTAAATTTAAGTAATCTATTTTATTTATAGATTCAGATTTCCATAATCTTAAACTATTAACAAAATTATTTTCATTATTAAAAATTGGCATATCATAAGCAACAGCTTTGACTTCTTTATCTTGAATATTTAAAATATAAGAGAAATCTTTTTTATGTTCCCATTTATTTCCCCTATATAACCACTCGTTAGGATTTACAAATTGCCTACCTTCTCTTATTTCCTGTTTCATCCCTCCGCTTTCATATCTTAAAGCATAGGCCATTGATTTTATTTTATTTTTACTTAATTCTTTCATCAAATACCAAGAGCCAATACCTATATCGCTATTTCCAAGACTTGCTTCTTTTTCATAATTAACCAAATCTTCCATAGAAATATTTAAACTATCAAGACACTTATTAACTTCATCAGTATAGTCTAAGGATTCAATAGCGCTTTCAATAAATTTTCCTGGATTATATTCAAAAGATAGTAAGTAAACTTCTTTATTTTTAAAAATTTTTTTGACTTTGTCCAATTTTTTCCTATATCTTGCATCAAAGCTTTTACAAGCCCATCATAAATTTCACTTAATCTCGCATCATCTGTTTCTTTAGCATAAAAAGAATACAAAAAATTTTGTATTCTTTTTAAGATAAAATTATTATTATTTTTTTCCATTCTAAGCCTTAATATCTTCGTATAATTTTATATATTTTTTAGAAGATTCTTCCCAATCATTTTTCTCTTTCATTGCATTAACTACAAGTTTATCAAAAGCCTCTCTATTATTTTTGTATAAATCAATTGCATTTTTGCTTGCAAAAAGTAATTCGTGAGCATTTATATTTTCAAATGAGAATCCACTTCCTTCTCCAGTATACTTATTGTAAGGTTTTACTGTATCTTTTAAACCACCAGCTTCTCTTACAATTGGTAAAGATCCGTATCTCATAGCAATTAATTGACTAATTCCACAAGGCTCTGATATTGATGGCATCATATATAAATCGCTAGCCGCATATAATTTATGACTTTCTTTTCCATCATAATAAATTCTTGCAGCAACCTTGTCAGGATATTTCCACTCAAAATACTTAAACATTTCTTCGTAAGTATAATCTCCTGTGCCCAATACAACCAATTGAATATCTTCTTGTAATAATTCATCCAATATATATCTTACAAGATCAAATCCTTTCATTGATGTAAGCCTTGAACAAATTGCAATCATTGGCACATCTTTATTAACTGGGAGTCCATATTCTTCTTGTAATTTCATCTTATTTTCTATTTTATTTTCCAAAGATTTTATATCATAATTTTTGAAAATATTTTTATCAGTTTTTGGATTCCACAAATCATAATCTATTCCATTTACAATTCCTGAAAGCTTGTTTTGATATTCTCTAATTATTCCATCAAGACCTTCCCCATAAAATGGATATTTGATTTCTTGGGCATAATTTTCACTTACAGTATTAAAAGCTGTTGAATGAACAATTCCGCCTTTCATAAAATTAATGGCATCAAAATATTTTAAATCATGTTCATTAAAATAATAACCATCAAGTCCTGTTAAGGTTAAATATCCCGAATCAAAAACTCCTTGGTATTTTAAATTATGAATAGTAAATAAAGTTCTTATATCATCAAAATAGTGATCGCCTTTTCTAAAATCATTTACATAAATATTTACCAAAGCTGTGTGCCAATCATTAGCATGAATTATATCTGGTTTAAAATCAATTTCTTTTCCTAATAAGGTAGCAGCTTTTGAGAAAAATATAAATCTTTCAGCATCATCGTCATAGCCGTATGCGTTTGGTCTGTCAAAATATTCAAGATTATCTATAAAATAAAATGTAACGCCTTCCCATTTTAGGCTAAAAATTCCAGCGTATTGATGTTTCCAATCAAGATCTACATAAAAATCTTTTATTTTTTTCATCTTTTTTCTATAAATATCATCAATACTTGAATACAAAGGCATAACAACTCTTATATCGATACCTTTTTTTGCAAGTTCTTTTGGCAAAGAACCTGCTACATCTGCAAGACCTCCTGTTTTTATAAAAGGATCAGCTTCACTTGTTAAAAATAATACTTTCATCTTACACCCCTTAGTTAATGTGTTCTCCCTTATCTGTTAAGTAAGGATGGGTTCTGTTTCCAAATAGTTTAACATCTTCAAAAACTTTTGTGTCTTTATCAGTTATAACGTGATTTAAAATTGCACCTTCGCCTATCTCAGAATTTTGGAAAATAATTGAATTTTTGATTACTGCACCTTTTTTAACTGTAACTCCTCTAAAAATAATAGAATTTTCAATTTCTCCTTCTATTATTGCTCCATTTGCTACCAAAGAATTTCTTACTTTAGAACCTTTTAAATATTCAGTTGAAGGCTCGTCTTTGCTTTTTGTATAAACCATTCCTTGTTCATAGAAAATTTCATCAAAAAAGTCCCTATCTAACAAATTAAAACTAGCTTCAAAGTATGTCAAAGTATCCATAATAACACTCAAACTTTCTTTTGATTTATAAAGACCAATTGATTTTTTCTTTGGATATTTGAATAAAGCATCAAGTACATTTGTAGCATTATTTTTTTCAATTGAATATCTAAGAAGATCCATAAAAATATCTTTTTTAATCAATATTGAACCTGTAAATAAATTTATTTCTTCTTCAAGTCCAAGATTAATTCCAACACTAACTGGATTTTCATTTTCGTCAGTATTAATAATTCTTCTATTCAAATAATATCCATACTCATCATTCTTTTTTTGAGTAAAAATTAAAGCATCCAAATTTTCATCTTGCATTTTTTCATAAGCATCTGAAATATTTACCTTAGAAATATACATTGGATTTGTAATATAAACATACTCACGTTTATTTCTCATAAAATGTTTCATCGTGTTGTAGTAGGTTTCTATTTCATTAGCAAGTCTTGACCTTAAATATACTGGCGGATTAATCATCAAACCACCGCTTCTTCTATTTAATTCCCAATTTCTTCCATCTCCTACATGATCAAGAGTTGATCTTAGAGGTTCTCCACCATATAAAATAACACTTGATATATTGTGATTTGTTATATTAGATAAAGTAAAATCTATAACCCTATACCTACAACCAAAAGGTAGCATATAATCAGGTCTATATTTACAAAGTGTATCATAATTTTTTTCATCAAATTCTGAACTATAAATTAAAGCAAGTATATTTTGCATCTTATTCCTCCTCTATCCCATCTTCACTTACAAGATAAACTGATGTAGAATTTTTATCTCCAATATTTTCACTGATTTCCATATTTTCAGTAATTACAGAATTATATACTTTTACACCTTCTTTTATAGTAACCCCTGATAATATTACACAATTATTTACACAAGCATTTTTTTCAATTTTTACATTTGAAAACAATACAGAATTATTAACCTCTCCATCTATAATACATCCTTCATTTATTAGCGCATCATTTAATACACCATTTTTACCAACTCTATGAGGAGGCAAATTTAATGCAGTTGTATATATTTTCCAAGAATCATCTTGAATATTTAGAGGGTTTTCAGGATCAATTAAATCAAGATTAGCTTGCCAATAAGATTTTACAGTTCCTACATCCTTCCAATATCCATCAAATTTATAAACAAATAAATCTCTATTATTATTTAGTAAGTAAGGAATAATATCATGACCAAAATCATTTGTAGATTCAGAATTATTATGATCTTCAATCAAAGCAGCTCTTAAAACTTTCCAATTAAAAATATAAATTCCCATTGAAGCAAGATTTGATTTAGGATTTTCAGGTTTTTCTTCAAACTCAACAATTCTTCCCTCATCATCAGTATTCATAATACCAAATCTAGATGCCTCATCCCAATCAACTTCCATAACTGCAATAGTCGCATCAGCACCTTTTTGCATATGTTCAGAAAGAAGTTTTGTATAATCCATTTTGTAAATATGATCTCCAGATAAAATCAAAACATATTCTGGGTCAATACTATCAAGATAATTAATATTTACAAAAATTGCTCCAGCAGTACCTTCAAACCATCTTCCACCTTCTTCTGTGTAGTAAGGAGTTAAAATTCTTAAACCACCAAAATTTCTATCATAATCCCATGCTGCACCAATACCCAAGTGCTTATTTAATAATTGAGGTTTATATTGAGTTAAAACACCAATATCTCTAATTTCTGAATTAGTTGCATTTGACAAAGCAAAATCTATAATTTTATATTTTCCACCAAAAGGAACTACAGGTTTTGCCATTTCTTTAGTAAGAGCCTTTAATCTAGATCCTTGACCACCAGCAAGAAGCATAGCTGCAATTTTATTATTATTTCTCATAAATCCTCCTATTACTTCATGATTAAAAAAATCTGAATGACTTAATATAATAATACCCAAAAAATAATAATTTAATTTACTATAAATAATTTTATAAAAAATTAAGATTTTGACATAAAAATAATTTTTAGTATAATATAAATGTTAATTATAAGGGGATGTTTTGGTTTCGACGTGCTTGTTAAGATTTAAGCTGCAAGTCGTTTATCAATTCGTAAAATTGAAAATTAAATATAAATGCAAACAATAATAGCGAAAGACAATTCGCATTAGCTGCCTAATTTAGGCAAGCAGCAAATAAAAATTAAGCCACAGTAGTTTTTATTTGTTTCATAATTTTATGTGGCAACTAATATACAAAGCTTTGAGTATATTTAGTATCCATGAAGCTAGTCTAGTAAGTTATTTGTAAGTAGATAAGTGCTAGATGAAAATCAAATACTTACTAAACTTGTAGATGCTTTTATTAAGACTCGTGCGGACACGGGTTCAAATCCCGTCATCTCCACCATAAATATTTAAAGCCTTGATTTTCAAGGTTTTATTTTTTTATAATAAAATATTGATTTAATTTGAATTTTATATTATATTATTTACAATAACAAAGCACATACGTGACCCCCTAATAGAATTTTCTTTGGGTTGCGCCCTGTGCTTTGTTAACTTTTTTATGAATTTATAGTATATTATTAATATTAGAGGTACTTTCCACCTTCCGCATTTGTGGGGGAGTGAGTTAGTATCTCTATTATTTCTTTTTGTAAACTTTATATTTTTAAGTATATTAAAATAAACAGAGATTAATCACTGTCCGTGAAACCTTATAGGTGGAGATGGTGTTTATCTCTGTTTTTACGATTATAACACTTAAATATTTTTATATTACCATCTAATATTTGATATAATTTTCATGCTAATTTATATTAGTTTTTATAAATTATCAAATTACCATTTCTACTTTCTAAATTATCATTATCCAAATAAAAAAATCGTGAGTAAAATTTTAATACTCACGATAATTAAATTTATTTATAATGACACTTACATTGGAAAATTACAAGGCTATCATCATCTATAAAATATACAAGTCTATGCTCTTTATCTATTCTCCTACTCCATAACCCTTTTAAATTTTCTTTTAATGGTTCTGGTTTTCCTATTCCCTCAAATGGATTTCTTTTTATATCTTTGATTAGTTGATTAATTCTTTTAAAGTTATTTTTATCTGCTTTTTGCCAATATAGATAATCATTCCATGCGTCAAAATCCCATTTCAAACTTTTAATTTTCATCTTCAATTATCTCATTTTCAATAAGTTTCATATTTCCTTTTTTATACTCGCTAAATTTTTCTTCAAGATATTCAATATTTTTTTTACTATAAAATGGATCTACTGAAACATCAAAAGGGATTCTGTATTCTCTACCTAATTTTTTTAAATAAATGTTTATAGCACTTGATAAAGAAATTCCTATATCATTGCATACTAATTCCGCTTGTTTTTTTACATCATCATCTACCCTTAAATTTATTTGTGCCATATTATCACCTCTTGATTTTATTATAGCATTATTATATTATTTGTAAAGATATATTATATAATAATCTTTGTTTTCTAAGAGATAATAAAAAAGATGATGTGTAAAATAGTTTTATCTATTTCAAACATCATCTATTAAAAATTATTTTTACTAGCTTATTTAATTTCTTTTAGTAATTGTTTTAAATATGCATACACTCTTTGTACTGATTCTATTTCAACTTTTTCTTCTGGAGAGTGAGCTCCTGTTATGTTTGGTCCTATTGAAATTATATCTAGATTTGGATATTTTTCATAAAATGCTCCGCATTCTAGTCCAGCGTGTATTACTATCGTATCAAATTCTTTTCCTTCAAATTCTTTGTATACTTTTTGAGCTAGTGGTCTAAGTTTTGAATCTTCTTTGTATTCCCATCCTGGATATATTGAATCAATTCTATAATTAATTCCTAAATCTTCTATAACTGTCCTGATTTTTTTGGATAATTCTTCTAGTGCATCATTATCTGAAGATCTTAAAGAAATTTCACTTTTAATAAATCCGTCTTCTTCTTTTATTAGGGCTAAATTATCTGAGGATTCTACTGTTTCTCCATCTTTCATCATAGTATTTGTTCCACAAGCTACATTTGCTATCATTTTTATTATTTTTTCTGATAATTCTTTTGAATAACTTTTTCCGCTTGCTTCGTTAATTTCTATTTTTAATTCGCCTTTTACATCTTTAAATTTATCTAGAGTATTTTTCTTAGCTTCTTCTAATTCTTCTAATTTTGCTCCATAAACTTTCACGCTTCCTGATGATGGAATTATATTATCAAGACTTCCACTTGTAAATTCTCCTATTGTTATATCTGAATTTAAATTATCTAAAATGGATGCAAATACTTTTAGAGCATTTCCTCTATTGTCATTTATATCCATTCCTGAATGTCCACCTAGTAAGCCTGAAACTTTTATTTCATAACCATCTTTTTGTTCTTCTTGTCCAATTTTTTCTTCTACAAAAATTGTAATTCCTCCAGCAGAACCAACTGTTAAGACTCCTTCTTCTTCTGAGTCTATATTTATTAAATATTCTCCTTCAAGTACATCATCTGCCAAGTTCAAAGCTCCTGCCATTGAAGTTTCTTCTTCTGTAGTAACTAATAATTCAATTTGTGGTCCAACATAATTTTCATCTTCAAGCAAAGCTAATCCCATAGCAACAGCAATTCCATTGTCTGCTCCTAAAGTTGTATCTTTTGCAGTTAAATATTTTCCATCAATTACTGGAATTATTGAATCTTTTAGGAAATCATGGTTTGAATCTTCTGTTTTTGATGCAACCATATCCATGTGACCTTGCAAAATTACTTTTGGTGCATTTTCATATCCTTTAGATGCTTTTCTTTTCAAAATTACATTTAAACTTTCGTCTTGATATGTTTCAAGATTTAATTCTTTTCCTGTTTTTACTAAAAAATCAGAAACTTTTTTTTCGTGAAAGCTTGGTCTTGGAATTTCCATTAATTTTGAAAAATAATAAAAAACTCTTTCTGGTTGTAATTTTTCCATTATTTACTCTCCTTAGCATTTAACTCTACAATATTTTTTAGAACTTCGAGTGATTTTTCCATTATATCTACTGATAAAATTTCATATCTACCGTGGAAATTGTATCCACCTGTAAAAAGGTTAGGTGTTGGAAGTCCTTTGTATGAAAGACTTGCTCCATCTGTTCCACCTCTTACAGGTTTTACAATTGGATCCATGCCTGCTTTTTTGATTGATTCTTTTGCAAGCTCAACAATTTCTATACATGGCTCGATTTTTTCTTTCATATTGTAATAAGAATCTTCTATTTTTAAATCTATTATATCATCATATTTTTTATTTAGGAAATTTACTATTTCTTCTAATAATTTTTTCTTTTCGTTAAATGAGTCTGTGAAAAAATCTCTTATCAAATAAACAATATCAACTTCAGCAGATGTTCCATAAATTTCATCTAGCATAAAAAATCCTTCATATCCTTCTGAATATTCTGGTCTTTCATTTACTGGAAGCATTGAATTTAATTCTTGGCCTACTAGAAGAGCGTTTATCAAAACATTTTTTGCAGCTCCTGGATGAACTGATTTTCCTTCGATATGAATTTTTGCTGTTGCAGCATTAAAGTTTTCATATTCTAATTCTGCAACAGGTCCCCCATCAATTGTATAGGCAAAGTCAGCTCCAAATTTTTCTACATCAAATAGATCTGCTCCCCTACCAATTTCTTCATCTGGTGTAAATCCTATTTTTATATCTCCGAATTTTAAATCTCTATTTTCCATGAAATATTTTGCTATTTCCATAATTATAGCAATTCCAGCCTTGTCATCTGCTCCAAGCAAGGTTGTTCCATCGGTTGTAACTAATTTATGTCCTACTAATTCTTTTAAAAATGGATATTCTTCTTCACTTAATTTATATTTTTCGTTTAAAACAATATCTCCACCCTTGTATGAATCAATAATTTGAGGATTAACATTTTTACCTGTTAATTCTAAAGCTGTATCCATGTGAGAAATGAAACCAATTGTAGGAACATTTTTTACTGTTCCCTCAATTGATGCATAAACATATCCATTTTCATCTACATGAGCATTTTCAATTCCAATTTCTTTTAAATCCTCAACGATAACTTTTGCAAGTTTCATTTGTCCTGGTGTTGATGGACATGATTCGTTTTTGTCATCACTTTGAGTATCAAATTTAACATATTTCAAAAATTTGTCTAGCATAGATTCTCCATTTCTAAATTACAGTTTGTATTCCTAACATAACTATAGCTAATACTAACAATATTCCCATTAATGGTGCAATAAATTTAATCCATTTATTATATGAAACATCTACCATCTCGAGAGTTGCCAAAATTAATCCTGTTGGAGCTATTATTGCCATCCAACCTTGTCCAAAATTATATGCTGATACTACAACATCTCTTCCAAGAGAAACTGTATCTGCAAGTGGAGCAATAATTGGCATTGACAAAGTAGCAAGTCCTGATGATGAAGGAATAAAAATTCCCAAGAATGAGAATAAAATCATTTGTACTGATGAGAATAATACTCCATTTATTCCGCTAATAATATTTGATGCTCCATAAAGCATTGTATCTGAAATCATTCCGTCATCTAAAATTATATTAATTCCCCTAGCTACTCCTATGATTAAGGCAACTGATACTAGATCTGCTGCTCCATCTAAGAATGATCCAACTGCATCTTGTTCTTCTAAACCTGATAGAATAATCAATAAAATTCCAACTACCAAGAACAAGGTTGACATTTCTTCAAACCACCATTCTAAATTCATAACACCATAAATCATTATAGGAAATGCTAGCATAAATACAACAAGCATTGCAATTCTTCTAAAATTAAATGGTGCTACATTATCTGGATCATAATCTTTTAGATATTGATCTTTAATTCTAGGCATATCTTCTTCAATTATAGAATTTGATGGGTCTTTTTTAACTTTTTTAGAATATCTATAGATATACCAAAGAGAAATAGCTTGAGCTAAAACTAAGCTTATAATTCTTACACCCATTCCTTCTTTAAAGGAAATTCCTGCAGCATTTGATGCAACTACAACTGAGAAAGCATTTGTTGTTGAAAACATTGTTCCTATTGATGAGCCCATATAAATTGCAGCAATTGTTACCATAGCATCAAATCCTGATGCTAAAAATATTGGCATTAAAATAGGATAAAAGGCAATTGTTTCTTCTGCCATTCCAAAAGTTGTTCCACCAAGAGCAACAATACTTGATAAAATTGCAACCATCAAAAATTCTTTTCCCTTTGTTAGTTTTGACAAAGCAGCAATTCCCGCATCAAAAGTACCTGTCTTATTTAAAACTCCAATACAACCACCAAGTAGCAATACAAAAACAATAATTCCTATAGAATCAGCTACACCATCTATTGGTGCTCTAGCTACCTTTAGAAAACCTTGTGGTTGTTGATCAAGCTTATGGTAAGATCCTGGTATAGCTACAGGCTTTTTAATATCTTCCTTGACAAAACTTTTTAATGGAACAGTTATTTTTAACTTATCCAAAACATCTTGAGTTGCTGGAAGTTTTTCTTCCTCTCCATCAACTCCACTTCTTATGAATACATTTTCTTCCTTATTATACTCTAACCTATCATAAGAACCTGCTGGTACTAGGTAAGTTAAAATAGAAGCTAATACTAAAACTATAAATAGTACAGTAAAAGCTGAAGGAAACTTAAATTTCTTTTTCTTTTTTTCACTCATAATTATACCTCCAATTCAAACCATACAGGTTTTAACTAAGATTGTCAATAATATTGTAATGTTGAGCAATCAATCTAAAAGATTGAATCATATTTGTGATTTAATTGCTATAATTATATTTTTTCACTTAATTTTATCTAACTATCATATTTATTTATAGTAATCAATAAATATTAAAGCATTTATTTGTTTTTAGATAAATCTTTTTTTGCAATAATAAAAAATACCAGATTTAAAAATTTAAAATCTGGTATTTCTTATAAATATAATAATTTTATATATCTTTATTCATTTTTTCATATTTGATTATTTCTCCAATCAAATAAAGAGATCCACACCACAAAACCAAATCATTTTCTTTAGCTATTTGTTTTGAATATTCGTAAGCATTTTTTATATTATCTATTGCCTTAATATTTGTAAATTTTTCTCCAACAATTTTTTCCAATTTACCTAAATCAAATGCTCTTGGATTATCAACTTTTGTTATAACAATTTCATCTGCTATTGATGACAAATTTTCTATAATATAATCATAATCCTTATCTTTTAAAACAGAAAAACCTACTATAAGCCTATTATATTTGAATAATTTTAATGATTTAATTAAAGCATCTATTGATTCTTTATTGTGACTTCCATCTATTAAAACTTTTGGATTTTTAGAAATAAGTTCCATCCTTCCCGAATTTTTGCTTTCAAATATCCCCTCTTTAATAATATTCTCATCCAAGAAAAATTCCTCTTTAAAATAATCCAAAAAATTTATAGCATTGCAAGCATTATAAATTTGAACCTTTCCTATTAAAGAAGTTTTTATATTTTTATAATTTCTAAAATCAAATTCATTGTAGTTATAATTTTGAGTTTTTATTTTTATCTCATCAAAATCAAATTTATAAATCCTAGAATTTTTTTCATTCGCTTCTTTTAAAATGACATCAAGGGCTTCTTGAACTTGAGGATAAATAAATACAGGAACATTTTCTTTAATAATTCCCGCCTTATTCCAAGCAATTTCTTCAATAGTATCACCCAAAATATTTGTATGGTCCATTGATATTGTTGTAATAATAGTAGCAAGAGGTTTTTGTACAATATTTGTAGAATCCAATCTTCCTCCCAAACCTGTTTCAACAACACATACATCAACTTTTTTATCATAAAAATACTTATACATAAGAGCTGTCATAACCTCAAAATATGTATTTTTTAATCCTCTTACATCCAATTTTTCACATATAGGTCTAATTAAGTTTATATAAGAAAAAAAATCTTCATCACTAATTGCTTTTCCATTTATTTGTACTTCTTCATTTATTTCAATCATATAAGGAGAAGTAAATAATCCACACTTAGAAGTTTTTGCTAGGGTATTTGCAATATAATTTGCAGTAGAACCCTTTCCATTTGTTCCTGCTATATGAATAACCTTTATTTTATCTTGAGGATTTCCAAGCTCATTTAGTAAAGCCTTTATATCCGATAAATCTCTCCTTTTGCCAGCAGAATTTCCTCTTCCATAAATCCAATCCAAATAATAATCTTTATCTTTAATCATTTCTACCTCTTTCTTAACACAAATATTATATTATAATAAAAAATAAAGTAAAATAATAATGGACACTCTTATTTTAAAGGAAAGAAAATGAAAAGAAACTACACACTAGATAAGTACAGAGGCTTTACAATAATATCTATGGTATTATTTCATCTTTGTTATGATATAAACCTATACACAAGGCTTGACTGGTACAATAATATTTATATAAATAAAATTTGGCAATTATCCATAGCCATATCATTTTTCATAATTTCAGGAATCAGCTCAAATTTTCTTGATTGGAAAATGAATTTAAAACGTGGAATAATAATTTCAATCTTAGGAATTTTAATTACTTTAATAACATATTTTTTTGTACCCGACCAATTAATAATTTTTGGGGTACTAAACGGTCTTGGTCTATCAATGATAATAATATCTTTTTTACAAAAAAATATAAAAATAAACAAAAACCTACTAATTATTTTTATTATCTTGTTTGCCATAACTTATAGCCTACCTAGCGGAAAATTTTTAAGTAAAAATATAGAGCTTTCTTTATATAATAAAAATTTATTTATTCTAGGATTTCCATCAAATAGCTTTCATTCAACGGATTATTTCCCAATTATTCCGTGGTTTTTTGCTTATATGAGCGGTTATATCATAGGAAAAATTTTAATAGAAAAAAATTTTTATAATCATTACGGCAAAAATTCTTTTCTTGCAAAAATCGGTCAAAATTCCCTAAAAATTTACCTCTCCCACCAGATAATAATATATGCCCTTGTTTATTTTGTTTTTGAAATAATTAAATAACAAAAGAAGGCGATAAATAAAAAATAATTTATCGCCTTCTTTTATTTTTTACAATTAGGACAAATTCCTCTAATTGTTATATCTACACTATTTATTTTATAGCCTTCTAATTCTTCTAATTTTAGATTGTCGATATCAACATTTAAATCCAGAATATTTCCACATTTTTCACAAATAAAATGAGAATGATTTTTTTGATAAAAATCATATCTTTTTCTTGATTGATTAAAATCTAATTCACTTACTATATTATTTTCAACAAATAAATTTAAAGTATTATAAACCGTTGCCTGAGATATAATAGGATCGTAAGATTTTAAATTTTTATAAATATCATCAGCAGTTGGATGATTTCTATTATTCACAAGAAAATCTAGTATCATTAGCCTTTGATGACTAACTCTAATCCCATGTTTTTTTAGTATATGTTTTTCAATCTCAAATTTTTTATTTTGATCGACATTTTCAAGAGAATCAATAATTTCTTTCATATTCTCCTCTTTCCAAAATTAAAATCCTTCATTTTTAATATACATTATAAACTAATAAGTGTCAATCTTCGCAAAGAAAAAAGGCTCAATTGAGCCTTTTTATAAATAGAAACTATGCTAATTCTACTTCTGCACCAGCTTCTTCTAATTTTGATTTTAATTCTTCAGCTTCGTCTTTAGCTACGCCTTCTTTAACTGGTTTTGGAGCTCCATCAACTAATGCTTTAGCATCTTTTAATCCAAGACCTGTAACTTCTTTAACTACTTTGATTACGTTAATTTTTGAAGCACCTGCTGATTTTAATACAACATCAAATTCTGATTTTTCTGCTGCACCTGCTTCAGCTGCTCCTGCTGCAGCTACTGGAGCTGCTGCTACTGTAGCTTGAGCTGTTACATCAAATTCTTCTTCTAATGCTTTTACTAATTCTGATAGTTCTAATACTGTAAGTTCTTTAATTTCTTCTAATAAGTTTGTTACTTTTTCTGACATTTTTAATCCTCCGATATTTTAATTTAAATTGTTATTATATTAAGCTGCTTCGTTTTCTTTTTTTTCTCTAACTGCATCAAGTGCATAAACAAGTTTTGCATTGATTTGTGATAAATCACCAGCAAGTTTTCTAATTGGTGCTTGTAATGTATTAACAAGCATTGAAGCAAGTTCTTGTTGTCCTGGTAATTTTGCAATTGCTAACATTTCGTCTGGAGTTTGATAGTTTCCATCAACTACACCAGATTTAATTATAAGCTTATCTTTGTTTGCATCGTCTTTAACGATGTATTTTCTTGCTACTTTTGGTCCATCAACCATTTCTTCATTTGAAAAAATTAGTGCGTTAGAACCTTTTAGCTCTTCTGTAAATTGGTCAAATCCTAGTTGTTGGAATGCAAATCTCATCATAGTATTTTTGTATACTTTGTATTCAGTATTTGCATCTCTAAAATTGTTACGTAAATCAGTAATTTCTTTTACATCCATTTTATCAAATTCTACAAGAGTAACTGATTTAGCATTTTCAATTTTTTTAACTATTTCATTAACAATTACTTGTTTTTGTTGTATAGCTTTTTCAGACATATTTCACCTCCTATGGCTTTTGGTAGGTATATAAAAATCCCCACAATTAGGCATAATTATTATGCCTACATCGGTGGGGATGTAGATTCTTATTCCCACCTATACGGAATAATTAAACTATTAAGTCTCCGTAGTCTTTGGTAGCCTATTTATTTGACTATGATAGTATATCACTTGATATATATGTTGTCAAATATTTTTTTATTTTTCAACCAAGTCCATTGCTCTTGCTGGAGATAATTTTACTCCAGGACCCATTGTTGAAGCAATAGTAATTGATTTTAAATATTTTCCTTTTGCTGAAGCTGGTTTTGCTTTAACAATAGCAGTGATTAAAGCTTTTAAGTTGTCTGATAATTTTTCTTTACCAAATGAAACTTTTCCAGTTGGTACGTGAACTAGATTGTTTTTATCTGTTCTATATTCTACTTTACCTGCTTTTACTTCTTTAATTGCGTTTGCAATATCATTTGTTACAGTTCCTGATTTAGGGTTTGGCATTAATCCTTGAGGTCCTAAAACTCTACCAAGTCTACCTACTTGTCCCATCATGTCAGGGCTTGTTACTATTACATCAAAATCCAACCAGTTTTCTTTTTGGATTTTATCTGTATATTCTTCACTACCTGCATAGTCTGCACCTGCATTTAAAGCTTCTTCAACTTTATCATCTTTTACAATTGCAAGTACTTTAACATCTCTACCAGTTCCGTGTGGAAGTACAACAGTACCTCTTACTTGTTGGTCAGCATGTCTTGAATCTACACCTAATCTTACGTGTAATTCTACAGTTTCGTCAAAGTTTGCTTTTGCAGTTTTTTCAACTATATCTAATGCTTCTGATAATTCATATTCTTTTTGAGTATCAAAAGATTTTTTTGATTCTATATATTTTTTACCTTTTTTAGCCATGTTGCCTCCTTGTGGTATAACGAGTTTCCTCTTCCACTTATTCCTCTACAGTAATTCCCATGCTTCTGCATGTGCCTTTTATCATGCTCATTGCAGCTTCTAGGCTTGCAGCATTTAAATCTTGCATCTTAGTTTCAGCTATTTCTTTTACTTGTTCAAGTTTTATTGAACCAACTTTATTTTTGTTTGGTTCTCCACTTGCTTTTTCAAGTCCTATAGCTTTTTTGATTAATACTGGTGCTGGTGGTGTTTTGGTGATAAAATCAAATGATCTATCCTTATAAATTGTCATTTCAACCGGTATTATCATTCCAGCTTGGTCAGCTGTTTTAGCATTAAATGCTTGCACGAATTCCATGATGTTGATTCCGTGTGGTCCTAGTGCTGTACCTACTGGAGGTGCTGGTGTAGCTTTTCCTGCTGGTACTTGTAATTTAACTTTTGCTTGTACTTCTTTTTCTTTTGCTGGCATATTAAATCCTCCTTTGTGGTTTTTGGCGGGTTATCCCCTCCCACTTACATTACGTAAGCCAGTTTAAATTGTCTCAATATCCTCGAAACTTAAATCAATAATTGTATCTCTTCCAAACATATCAATTAAAGCTTTAATTATTTGTTTGTCTGTATCAACTTCTTTTACTTCAGCTACTAAATCTTTAAATGGTCCTTGGATAATATTTATATTATCTCCTACATTTATATTAATATTTAGTACAGGCTTATCTTCTTTAATACCAAATTTTCTTACCTCTCTTTTTGTTAATGGAACAGGTTTAGAATCTGGTCCTACAAAGCCTGTGACGCCTTGAGTATTTCTAATTATATACCAAGATCTGTTAGTAATATTCATCTTTACCATTACATAACCTGGGAATAATTTTCTTGTTTTAAGTTTCTTTGATTCATTTTTTACTTCAACATACTCTTCTTCTGGCACTGTTACATCGATGATATCAGGATTTTGTTCGTTGTCTATCATCATTTGGATCTTATCTTTGACCCTATTTTCGTAGCCAGTATATGTGTGAACTACATACCATTTTGGTTGTTTTTCTGAATCTTTAGAATCAATTTCTTCTTTAGTATTGTTTGGTTCATTTGAATTATTGTTATTAGATAAATCAGTCATATCTTACCTACATCAAAAATCCAAGCATGTTTCCAAAGACTATATCTAATAACCAAATGAGAAGTCCTGTAATCACACTGACAATAATAACAAGTAATGAGTAATTTAAAGTTTCATTTTTTGTTGGCCATGTGATTTTTTTTGAATTCTCTACTTACAGATTTAAAAAATCCATCTTTTTTCTTAGCCATTTTAAAACTCCTTACTATTTTGTTTCTTTATGAACAGTGTGTTTTTTACAGAAAGGACAATACTTTTTAAGCTCAAGTCTTTCTTGAGTGTTCTTTTTGTTTTTTGTAGTATCGTAATTTCTATTTTTGCAAACTGTGCATTCTAGTTTTACTTTATCTGCCATTAAAACACCTCCTAATTTATATGGATAGTCCCATACAAACACATATATTACCATCAAATTACAATATTGTCAATATTTTTTATTGACTTTTTTCTAGGCTTTCATAAAGTTTTTTTCTTTTATTTATTAAAAAATCTCTAAGATCATCTAAGTCGTGATTAGAAAAACATGAATCGCTATAATCAAGAAGTATTTCTTCTATATCTAAAAGCTCATATACTCCTTCGTCATAAATTTTCCCCAAATAATTTTTATTTTTATCATAAAATATTTTTGGCGGATAGCCTTCTAATTTTCTTGTGTCCATGCTTATATAAGATTTTTTTGAATATATTTTATTTCCTACTACAAGTACAGCTTCTTTTATATTTATCTCTCTACCTGTAAGATAATCTTTCATTAATTAAAGTCCGCTTTTTTCTATTGCTTCTACTATATTGTTTACTTTTTTATCAGCGATTTCCTCTGTTTCTGCTTCTGCCATTACCCTAATCAATGGTTCTGTTCCGCTTTCTCTAACTAAAATTCTTCCTGTATCTTTTAGACTTTCACTTTCTTTTTCTATAATATTTTTTATAGATTCATCATTTAATACAGCTTTTTTATCATTTACTCTTACATTTTTTAAAACTTGTGGATAAATTTTTAAATCTCTTCTCAATTCTGATAGGCTTGTTTTGTTGTCTATCATAGCTTCCATTAATCTAAGTGAAGTTAAAATTCCATCTCCTGTGTTTGCATATTTTGAAAAAATAATATGACCTGATTGTTCTCCACCAAGTTCATATCCATTTTCGCTCATTTCTATGTGGACATATTTATCTCCAACTTTTGTCTTGCTATAATTTATTCCAATTTTGTCTAGTGCTTTGTACAAGCCTATATTTGACATTATTGTTGTTACAATTGTATTTGATTCTAAATATCCTTCTTCTTTCATGTGTTTTCCACAAATATAAAGAATAGCATCTCCGTCAACAACTTCACCATTTTCATCGACTGCTATACACCTATCAGCATCTCCATCATAAGCAAATCCACAATCAAGTTTATTTTCTTTTACATATTTTTGTAAAACTTCAATGTGTGTTGAACCACAATCCACATTTATATTAAAGCCATCAGGATTATTATTTATTACGTAGGTTTCTGCTCCTAGAGCATCATAAACACTTTTTACTATTGATGATGCAGCTCCATTTGCACAATCTAGTCCTACTTTTTTGCCTTTAAAAGATTTTGATACAGTTTGAATTAAAAATGCTGTGTACCTATTTCTTCCACCAACAAAATCATGAGTTCTTCCTATCTCTTCTCCAATTTTTAAATCAATATCTTTAATATCCGCATCAATATAATCTTCTAATTTTTGCAAAAATTCATCATCCATTTTTTCTCCATCAGAATTTATAATTTTTATTCCGTTATCATGATATGGATTGTGGCTTGCTGTTATCATTACACCACAATCAAAATCTTCACTTCTAACTACATAAGATACTGAAGGAGTTGTTGTTACATGAAGAAGATATGCATCAGAGCCTGATGAAGTTATCCCTGCTGATAAGGCATCTTCAAACATATATGATGATCTTCTCGTGTCTTTGCCTATTACAATTTTTCCGTTTCCATTTTTTTCTTTATTAAAATAATATCCTAAAAATCTTCCAATTTTAATTGCATGATAAAGGGTAAGATCTTGGTTAGCTTCTCCCCTAAATCCGTCTGTTCCAAAATATTTCATTCTAACCTCCTAATTTACTAATATAATTATAGATTAGTAAGTTCATTGATTCAAGTTCTTGTTATATAAAATTGCATTTTTACTTTATTTATAATAATTCTTCTAATATTTCTATTGTTGTTTTTATTGATTTTGTACAGACACTTTCAAATAAACCTTTTTCTTCAGCCAATTTCATATTATCATCTTCTAAAATCTCCATAGATAATAACTCTTTGCAATTTTTAGCTTTCATTTTTCCATCAAATAATTCGTTTAATTTTTTGATTTTCTTTAAAAGTTTCATTCTATCATCAAAGTCTGTTGATCCATATTTCAATCCAAGAATCATATATGCTGCAGATAGTGCTCCACAAGTCTTGCTTTCATATATTCCCATCTCAAAAGGAGTTGCAAGTTTCATAGCAGTTTTTTTATCTATTCCATAGTCCTCTGCAAAATAGCAAAAAACGACTTGGCTACAATTATATCCTTTTTCCATCATTTCATTTATCTTTTCATAGTCCATAATATTTTTCCTACTTTCTATAATTTTTAAATTTAAATTTCAAAATATTTTTTCCATAATTTGATGATGCACTTTCATTCACACCTAAAATTTCAGATAAAATATTTTTAACATTATTTAGTTTATATTGATTAGTAAAAATTCCAGAGCAAGATGAACAATAGGTATAAATATTGTCTTCATTTTTTTCTTTCATATAATTAGATATGTCTTTTACTAAATCTTTTTCGTATGTAATTGCCCCTCCACCTAGACCACAGCAATTTAATTTCTTGTAAGCATCTTTATAAGATTCTATGTAATACTTTGTGTCCTGAAATATTTCTTTATTATATCTATCACTACAAGGAAAGAATATATTAACTTCTCCTTTGATTTTTTGACCTATATTATTTTCTTTTAAAAATTTATATATACTGATAACTTCTATATCTATCTTATCTTTCAAAAAATGATAGCAATTTGGACAACAACAAATAAGCCTTCCTACATTTTTAATTTTACATAATTTTTTTATCTGACTTATTTTTGCATATCCTCCTTTTTCATAAACTGGTTTTTTACAGCAATCTACACTATAATCAATTCCTTTTTCTTTGCAAATATCTATTAACTTTTTCGAAGTTTCAGGAAAAAAACCTGGATAATTACATCCCAAATAGAGCAAATCTTTTGATTTTTTTTTACTATTGTTTGAAAATTTATAATTATTTTTAATAAATTTTGTTTTTAAAACTCCTCTAGGTTTTTTCTTTCTCATTTCTAAAGCAAGATCTCTTCCCGATAGGTTTTTTGGGCAAACAGACTCACACTTATTACACATAAAGCAAGAATATCTTAAATCTTTTCTATCTACAAATTCTAAAAGATTTATATTATATTTTTCTAAGAAGCTACAATTATTTTTACAAATATCACATCTAATGCATTCATCTTTTATTTTACTTACAATATTTTTTTGATCTCCCAAAACTTCTCCTATTCTTTTTGCTCATAAACATTATATATATCATCTATAATTTTATTTACATATCCTTTTTTTCTAGCTTTTCTATAAGTTTTTTGCAATTTATGCATCATCCTATTAGTTTTCAAAATTCCATTTTTCATATATCTTCTAGATGATGTTGTTATGGGTGTATTTAGTCGTTTTATTGGAATATCATTTTCTTTTAACATAATTGAAAACTCATAATCTTCCATTAATGGAATTGGCTTATATCCTCCTAGTTTTTTAAATAATGATTTTTTTATAAATATTCCTTGATCTCCAAATGCAATTTTTCTTATGTCAACTCTTAAATTAGATCCTATTTCAATCATTTGTAAAAGTAAATTTTTCTTATCAAATTTTAGCTTAAAACATCCAACAGCATCTAAATCACTTTCTTCAATTTTTTTTATACTCAAAGGATCTACAATAGAATCTGCATGCAAAAACCAAAGAATATCTCCTTGTGCATATTTTACAGCTTTATTCATTTGGTTTGACCTGTATTTTGCTTGTCTAATTTTTTTATATTTGATTAAGTCATAAGTCCTATCAGTTGAAAATCCATCAGAAAAAATAATTTCAAAATCACCCTCTAATTTACTTAAATTATTTTGAAATTTTTTTATATTTTCTTCTTCATTATATGTAGGGACTATTATTGTTACCATCAATTCTCCTTGTTTACACTATCTTTTAAAAATAATTTTGAAATTATAGCAGAAATTATTACTAAAATAAATAAAAATAATAAACTAACAAAAAATTCTTTACTTCCAATCTTTAATACATTTTCTCCAATATTTATAAACACTATAATTCCTGGTAAAACTCCTATAATTGTAGTCAGGATATAAGGGATAAATTTTATTTCAGTTATACCTGATATATAGTTTACTAGATTATAGCTAAAAATTGGACTTAGCCTTATTATAAATAAAACTAAGGATAAAACTTTTTGATTTTTGCTAAAAAGTGCATTTTTTATTTTTTCACTTACATGATTCTCTACAAAAGAATTTACAAAATCTTTAAATAAAAATCTACCAAGAAAATACATTATTGTTGTATTTACAATAACAGCCATAAAAGTATAAATTGAACCTTTTGTTAATCCAAATAAACTTCCACCAGCTACAACTATTACCGGAACAGGGAAAAAGAAAATTGGTAAAATTATAAAGGTTAAAATATATATTATAGCTGCCCATTTGTTATTTATAAGCACCCATTTTTTTATATGTTGTATACTAATATTTCTAACCAAAAAATAACTTACCAATCCTATTATGATAATTAGAAAAATCTTTATATATTCTATTTTTTTCTCATTTATATTTAATTTATTTTTCAATTTTTTTGCTCTTTTGTTTTTCTTGATAAATTTTCTTTCCTACATAGGCTATAAGAGAAAAAGCAAACAGACCTAAAAGTCCATACATCAACGCTTGAGCTCCTCCTGTAAGTTGACCTCCAAAATAAGAATAAATTATTGTTGCAGGTAATTGACCTATTCCTGTCGCAATAAAAAATGACCAAAAATTCATTGATGTCAATCCTGCGGCATAACTTACTGGATCAAAGGGAACAAAAGGAAGTAATCTGCATATTAATATTGCCTGTTTTCCAAATCTATCAAAAAATTCTTCCGCTGATTGCAAAGCTCCATTTGTAGCAATTTTTTTAACTACATCTCTTCCTAAAATTCTTGCAATAAAAAAACATAACAAAGCTCCTGCCATTGCTGAAGACCAAGAAAGAATAGCTCCTTTCCACCATCCCCAAATCATAGAATTTGCAAGAGTTATAAAAAATGCTGGTATAGGGGCAATTATAGCTTGTAAAATCATCAATAAAAATGATATTATAACAGCTAAACTTCCAAAACTTCTTATATAACTTGCGATTTCATTTATGTCTAATTTTCTTAAAACATTAAAAGCATAATTTATTTCACTATTTATTTGTGGTACAAAAAAATAAACTAATACGCATAATAAAACTATAGAAATGAGTATAATTCTATTTTTGTTTTCATTACTTATTTTTTTTGCTTTTTTCATTTAAACTCCTCATATAATTTACTTAACATTTCTAAATATTCTCGGCTTAAAAATTTGTTTATTTTTTCTATAGTATCTTCATTTTTTATTTTTCTTTCTTTATTATATTCAACTTTTGCCATAGAACACCAAGTCACTCCTCTTAGAGAATTAAACATTAGATATTTGAAGAATTTATACATATCCACTTTTCTATACTTTTTATATATGTTCAAAAAATCCAACATATCTTTTTTTTCTAAGATTACATCCGTTTTCCAATTTGTTGTAGTTGGAACTAAAAAATGGGCTAAGTCTTGCTCGCATTCTCCGATTATTGGTTTTTCCCAATCTATGACCTTAGAATTTTCTCCAATAATAAAATTTCTATTATTTAACTCAGTATTAATAATACAAGGATTTTCAATTTTTTTATTTAATCCTGAGCGTTTAGCAATCAACATAAATTTATCTATATATTTTTCTATATCTTTGTTTTTATTTTCCCAGCCTTTATAATAAGAATACATCTGTTCAAATTCTTCATACATATTTTTGAAAGGTTTATCAGCAAAAATCAATTTTGAATCTTCAATTTTTGTACTATGAATTTTTGAAAGCATATATGCTGCTATTTCTAAATCTTTATTATAATCTAAAGCTCTTCCTTCTATAAATTCCATAGTCAAAAATCCAAATGGCAAATATTTACCTTTATCATAAAGTTCGTATGCTTTTGGTGTGACTGTACTTTTTTCAAGCTCTTTTAGAGCATTATATTCGTATTTTATTTGTTCTTTTCCTAAACCAAGCTGAGATTGTAAATTAATTCTAATAACCTTATTTTTATATTTATAGTTAATATTATATTCTCCAGCTCCTAATAACTCTATATCCTTGCTTGAAAACTCTGCCTTTAATAAATCTGTAAAATCATCTATATCATAAATTTCATCAAGCAGTTTGTAAGTTTTATTCATTTCTTTTATTTTTTTTATTGTCTCTTCCAAAACATTTGACTTAGAATAAACAATATTAGAAAAAATATCTAAAGATTCTTTCATACCTACAAGCCCATAACCTCCATCATCTGAAGGAGAAATTACAATATCATAATAATCTAATTGTTCAAAAGCTCTATTTATTTCTTTTTCACTTAAATTAATCAAATCAGAACCTATAAGAATAACTTTATCAGAAAGAATTAGCTGTTTATCTATTGCATTTTTCATTCTAGCTCCAAGGTCATCTCCTTGTTGATGAATTTTTTCTCCACTTAAAAAATCTATATCGTTTTTTGAACCATCATAATAAATTACATAATCCTTATTGGTTTTTTTTATTTTCTTATAATTTTCATTTATTAAATCTATTGTTAGTTGTAATCTTTGATTTTCATCAAGATAATTTTTAAGTCTTGATTTGCCAAATCCAAGTCTTGGAGCTTTTGTAAAAAAAATAATTTTGTCCATAGAAATTCCTTTCAAAAAAACTTTAAGAATAAAAGTCTTTATTTAACTTTTATTCTTAAAGTTTTTAATAGGTCTTATTTAATTAATTCATATCCATCATATTCTTTTGTTCCATCCCATGCATTATAAACTTCATGGCCTTCTTTTGATAATTTGTCTGCAACTGTCCAAGATTTATTTCCACTATAACAATATGTTAAAAATGGTTTTTCTTTAGGCAAATCTTTAATATCTTCATCAATTGTATCTACAGATGTATGAATTGCATCTTTCATGTGTCCATCATTATAATCTTTTTCATCTCTTGCATCTATAATTGTATAATTTCCAGATGCAGCTTTTTCTTTAAATTCTTCTGGAAGAATTGTAGCAACTTTTGTCATTGTTGTATATTCAAAATCTTTTACGCCTTGAGCATTCCAAACATTTTTAAATCCTGCTTCAACAAGTTTTTTTGCCATCTCTGAACTTTTTTTGCCTGTATTACAAATTGTTACTACGTTTTTATCTTTGTAATCACTTATTTCAGAGATTTTTTTGTCAGCATCATCAAGAGGAATATTTATAGCATGTTTTACATGACCTTCCTTATATTCTTCCTCACTTCTTACATCAATTACAAGATAATCCTCTTTTTTCTTATTATCTTCCTCAATTTTATCTAGCTGTTCGCCTTTCATTTCTTGATATTCGCTAATTTGTGTGCTAGCCTCATTTGATTTTACTTCTGTAGAAGTACTATCAACTGCATTATTTTGAGAACAACCAGTTAATAAAGCTAAACTAGTAAATATACTTACTAACAATAAATTTGATTTTTTCATAAAACTCTCCTTATTAAAATTTATTTTTTAAATAAAATATAATATTTAAACATAGTTATCATTGTATGATATACAAATATATTGTCAATTTATCCCCTATTTTGTTTACTTACAAAAATGTTAGAATATAATCTATAATATGATTAAATTAGATTACATACCAAAAACAAATTTATATATGAAGCACGTAGAGAAATCTTATTCTTTTGGGATTGATTCAATACTACTTGCAAATTTTTCAAAAATGAAAAAAAATAAAATCTTAATTGATATTGGCTCTGGCAGTGGAATTTTATCTCTTTTTTGTTCTTCTTATTACAATTTAAGTAAAGTTTTTTCTATCGAAATTCAAAAAGAAAAAGCTAATCTTTTAAAAGAAAATATAAAATTAAATGGAATTAATAATATTGAAGTTATAAACGATGACTTAAATAAGGTAAATTTTCCTAATAATTTTTGTGATTATATTATTACAAATCCTCCTTATTATAAAAAGGGAGCTAATATAAAGAATGAAAAGAAAGAATTTTTATTGTCTAGGCAAGAAATTAAAATGAATCTTTCTGATATTTTTAGATTTTCTAATAAGTGCCTAAAAGATAAGGGAAAATTATTTATGATTCACAAACCCGAAAGGCTTGTTGATATTATAAAAGAAAGTGGAAACTTAAAATTGAAAAGAATAAAATTTGTTCAATCTAAGGCATTTGAAAAACCTGTTTTTATTTTAATGGAGTTTGTAAAAAATGCAAATGATGGATTAAAATTTGAAAATCCCCTTATAATATATGATGAAAATAATAATTATACAAAGGAGGTCAAAGAAATAAATGGATTATAGTATATATTTTGTCCCAACTCCCATAGGAAATTTAGACGATATGACATTGAGAGCTATCAATGTTTTAAAAAATGTTGATATAATTGCTTGCGAAGATACAAGAGAAAGTAAAAAACTTTTAAATTATTTTGAAATAAATAAAAAACTAACTTCATATCATAAATTTAATGAAAAGCAAAAATCACAGGAAATTATTAAAAACGCCCAAGAAGGTACAAGTTATGCAATTATAACTGACCAAGGAATGCCAGGAATTTCTGATCCAGGTCATATTCTAATTAAAGAATGCATTAAAAATAATATTTCTTACACAGTTTTGCCAGGTCCATCATCAATTCTTACAGGCTTAATTGCAAGTGGCTTCGATAATGATAGGTTTGCTTTTTATGGTTTTATTCCCAAAAAAAATTCTGATAAGAAAAAATTATATGAAGAGCTAAAAATTGAAAATAAAACATCAATTTTATTTGATACTCCTCACAACTTAGAAAATACAATCAATGATTTTAAAATAGAATTTCCTAATAGAAAATTGGCGATTACCCGCGAATTAAGCAAAAAATTCGAACAATATCAAATTTTTGATATAAAAAATATAAACACAGATGAGCTTACTTTAAAAGGAGAATTTGTTCTTATTTTGGAAAAAAATAATGAAAATGAATCTTTAGATATTTCATCATACAAAGAACAAATTTTACAAATGAAAAAAAATGGCGAATCAACTAAGGATATTGTAAAATCCTTGAGAAAATCCACCACTTTTTCAAAAAATGATATTTATGAATTTGTAATCAGCTTAGATTAATTTTCTAATTTATTTACTGGATATTCTTTTAAATATTCAACTATTTTCTCCAAACTTTGTCCTGCTGATGCTTCAACAGCAATTTGAACACTTGTTTCAACAATTGGTGTTCCAGCAAGATAAACTTTGGATTTTTTTTCATCATCCAACATATCAATTGCCATTTGACAATTCATCATAGAAGAACCCAAATCAAAAAATATAACCAAACCATCATTTGTAGCATATTCATTTATGATTTGATTAATTTCATCAAAATTTGAGCCAATATTTCCATCCTTATCTCCGCCGCTTACCAAAATATTTACATTTGGAGCCATTTGAATGAGAATTTCTCTTAAACCTTCAGCCAATTTTTTGCTGTGGCTTGCTATCAATATATTAATCATTCAAATCTCCCACTATGCTTTTTATACACAAATATGAAGAATATGCGCCTGGATCAATATGTCCAATTGACCTATCCCCAAGATAGGCAGCTCTTCCTTTTCTAGCCTTAATTTCTTTTG
The DNA here is from genome assembly GCF_000311745.1 of Anaerococcus obesiensis ph10. GTDB lineage: Bacteria > Bacillota > Clostridia > Tissierellales > Peptoniphilaceae > Anaerococcus > Anaerococcus vaginalis. Next base: position 474,603 of record NZ_HE978531.1, read on the forward strand.
TTTTTTCCATTTTTTCTTGTGCAATTTTAAGAATTTCATCAAAGCTTGAATCATTTTTTAAAGCCTCTGCTACAGGATATAAAACATCAACCATAGTTTTATCTCCAACTTGAGCCTTGCCTCTCATTATTACTCCATCAACTCCGTCAGAAAAAGCTTTTGAAAATGAATTTTTATCCAATTCAATATCTCCATCAAAAACTTGAGCAAATTTCATAAAAAATGTTCCATATAATGGCCCACTAGCTCCTCCAACATTAGAAATCAAAGTCATAGCAATCTTATTAAAAAGTGTTTTTAAATCTTTGTAATCATCATTCATGGCATCTTTCACTTTATTAAAACCTTTTGCCATATTAAAACCATGATCACCATCGCCAATTGCCCTATCAAGATCTGTCAAATATTCTTCATTTTCAATAATTATATTTGATAAAGCTATTACCTTTGACTTAACTTTTTCTATATCCATATTAACCCCTAACTATATCTACATTTTCTTCAAGCAATTTTAAAATTTCTTCATCAACTTTAAAAAGCGTTAATGAAAATCCAGCCATATCCATGCTTGTCATAAAATTACCCAAGAAAGTTTTTTTGATATTTATATTTCTTTCTTTCAAATAATCACTTGCAAAATTATTTACAATAAACAATTCCATTTCAGTAGTTTGACCCATGCCATTAACCATTAAAACAAAATCTCCATCTAGATTTTCATAATCGCCAAGAATATGATCCAAAAGCTCCTTAGAAATTTCGTCAGCTGTTTTAATTTTTTCTTGTTTTACACCAGGCTCTCCATGAATTCCTACGCCAATTTCCATATCATCTTCAGACAAATCAAAACTTTCTTTTCCAGAAATAGGATTTATGCAAGCCTTAGTAGCCATGCCCATTGATTTAATATTTTTTACAATTTTTTCAGCCATAGCTTTCATTTCTTCCAAACTTTTTCCACTTCTTGCCATAGCTCCCAAAACCTTATGAACAAAAATTGTTCCAGCGATTCCTCTTCTACCTGTTGTGTATGTGGAATCTTCAACTGCCACATCATCATTTACGATAATATAATCAACATTAATTCCTTCCATCTCTGCCATATCTTTTGCCATTTCAAAATTCATGACATCTCCAGTATAATTTTTAATTACCATAAATACACCTTCGCCAGAATCCGCAAGTTTTATAGCTTCTAAAACTTGATCTGGAGTTGGAGAAGTAAAAATTTCTCCGCAAATTGCACAATCAAGCATTCCATCTCCGACATATCCAGCATGAGCAGGCTCATGTCCACTTCCACCACCAGAAATTAAACCAACTTTTCCTTTAATGGGAAGATCTTTTCTGTAAACTATTTTTAACTCTTCATTAATTTTTACCTTGTCCTCATTAGCCTTTTGAAGACCATTTAGCATTTGACTTATGATTTTATCCTTGTCATTAATTATTTTTTTCATACAAACCACCTTTCTTAATAAAAATATACCCAAATAAAAAATTTTTATGGTTATTATTTCTCAATACTAGGAAGTGCTTATGGAAAATTTAATTTACTTAATTTAAAAAATCCATTCAAAATCTAATCTTTAAATCCTAAAAATCAAGTCAATTTAAATTTTTCGATTTATTTAGAAGTCTGATATTAAAATTATGACATTGATTGAAATTTAAATTTTAAATTTAGTGTGGAAATTCATCTATACTATGAAAAAAATTTTCTTATTTAATTTATTTCAAAATTAATTATCCTGCTTGTAAAATTATAATATTTGATTTTTCAAATTGCTATTTTTAAATTTACAAAGTAGAGTTTTTCGGATAAATTTTTTTTATTTAACGTTTTGCTTGTCATTTATTCCCATATATTTTTAATTTGAAAATTTTTCTTTCGTTAAAATTTTTTTACTTTGAAAAGTATTTAATTTTCAATATTTTTTTATTTTATTTAAAAAAATTCTTAAAAAAATGCTTGACAATATTTTTACAAGTATGTATTATTATCTTAGATATTGATATAGGTTATCAGTATCAAAGAAAAATTTAAAATTTTTAAGGAGAAATTTATGAAAAAAATTGCTATTGTTTATTGGTCAGGTACTGGTAACACAGAAGCTATGGCTAATGAAATTGCAGAAGAACTTAAAAAAAATGATGTAGAAATTGAATTATTAGATCCAAATTCTTTTACAAAGGACTCAATTGATTCTTTTGATGGATTTGCATTTGGTTGTCCTGCTATGGGAAGTGAAGAATTGGAAGAAACTGAATTTGAACCTATGTTTGAAAGTATTGAAAAAGAACTTTCTAACAAACCTGTTTTAATTTTTGGATCTTACCAATGGGCTGATGGCGAATGGATGGAAATTTGGCAAGATAGATGCAAGGAAGATGGAATAAATCTTGTAAGAGATGGTCTAATTGCTTATGATAGTCCAGATGATGAAGCTTTAAGCGAATGTAGAAAGGCGGCATTAGATTTATCTAAAGCCATAGGTTAATTTTATGAACGAAGAATTGTTAATTGATTACGCATCACAAACTTTAGCGAATCAAAAACTTGCTAATTTATTTACTTTTAAAAATTCTGAAAATATTGATATAGAAAAGATGGTTTTTGAGTGGAATGAAATACTTAATGAAAAAAATATGTACGTGGAAATACTTAATAACAATAAATCTTCCGCCCAAATTTATGCATACAGACCTCACAAGCTAAAATACGTATTAAATGAAACAAAAACAAAAACTCTCCTAAGTAAATTGGGTTATAATACCAATGACTTAAATCAATGCATAAACCATCTAAAATTCAGATTTAAAAAAGAAAATTTCCCACATGAAATTGGTATTTTTTTAGGCTATCCTTTTGAAGATGTTATGGGATTTATTGAGAATAAGGGAAATAAATTTCTAATAAATGGATATTGGAAAGTCTATGCCAATGAAGATAAAAAAATAAAAATCTTTAATAACTACAATAAAATTAAAAAATCTTATAAAATCTTATTTAACCGTTACAAAAACATAAGCCAACTTTGTGTAAATTAACAATTCTTTAAAATTATATTAACCTACTAAAAAGGGATTGTTGTAAAAATAGATAATCTTTTAATTTTAGAAAACTCTTTTAGGAAATTTTCCTAGCTAATCTAGAAAAATTTCCTTTGAGTTGTTCTAAATATTTTAAGATTTGTAATCTATTTACAACAATCCCTTTATTTTTAATAAATCACTGATTCTTTCAATTTTATAATCTGATAGGTCTCCCTCACTTTCTTTACCATAGCCGTATTTTGCAAAAATGGATATATTATTATTTAGAAAACCAGCTTTTATATCGGATAGCCTATCTCCCACCATTATAAAATTATTAATTTTATTTATTCTTATTATTTCTGCTTTTGATTTGTAATTGTAATCTTCTCCTACTAAATATTTACTAAAATATAAATCAAGATCATAGATTTTTCTTGCATTTTCTATATATTTTTTTGTACAAGAAGATAAAATTATAAGTTCGTGTTTTTCTTTTAGGAAATTTAATACTTTTTCTGTTTTTTCATATAAACTACCAAAATCTTTCATATTTTCTATCATAAAATCCCCTGTTATTTTTATTAATTTTTCTTTATCGTAGGAATCGTCTAGAAAATCATCCCAAATTTTTCTTGGTGGATCTCCAAGATATGATTTTGGATCAAGATTTGGTTTTTTTATTTTATATTTTTTTAAAGTATCATAAAATGCTTTTTCATAAATTTCGTCACTTTTATGGATAGTTCCATCAAAGTCAAAAATTATTTTCATATAAGATCCATTAGATTTGCCATTTCTATTGCAGAAATTGCTGCATCACTTCCTTTATTTCCAGCTTTTGTTCCTGCTCTTTGAACAGCTTGTTCTATTGTATCTGTTGTAACAACTCCAAAAATAATTGGCTTTCCGCTTTCAAGTGATACATTTGCAATTCCTTTTGAAACTTCTGAGCAAACATAATCATAATGAGAAGTATCTCCTCTTATAACTGCTCCCAAACAAATTACAGCATCATAATCTTTGTGAGCTAATTTTTTTGCAGCAAGAGGGATTTCAAAAGCTCCAGGAACTCTTACAAGTTCTATTTCTTCATCTTTTACTTCATGTCTTTTTAATGTATCAAGACAGCCTTCTACAAGCCTATCTGTTATAAAATGATTAAATCTTGCAACAACAATTGCATATTTTTTACCATTTGAAACTAAATTTGCACTATATTCTTTCATTTATCTCTCCTTAAATTCTCTTAAATCGTGACCCATTCTGTCAGCTTTTGTTTTTAAATAAATTCTATCTATATGATTTGAATGAATTTCTATTGGAACTCTTTTATTAACTTTAATATTATATTTTTCCACTTGTTCGATTTTATCAGGATTATTTGTGAGCAAGTCAATTGATTTCACTCCCAATTCTTTCAACATAAGACAAGCTATTTTATAATTTCTCAAGTCTGGTGCAAAGCCAAGTTTTATATTTGCATCTACTGTATCATAACCTTCTTCTTGAAGATGATAAGCTTTTATTTTATTAAATAAACCAATTCCTCTTCCTTCTTGTCTTAAATATAAAATAATTCCTTCTCCTTTTTCATCAATCATCTCCATTGCCTTGTGAAGTTGATTTCCACAATCACACCTGTTTGATGAAAACACATCCCCAGTCAAACATTCAGAGTGAATTCTAGTTAAAATATTTTCTCCATCAATCTTGCCTTTGATTAAAGCTAAGTGTTCTTTTTTTTCAACTTTGTCATAAAAACTTATGGCTTTAAATTTTCCGTGATCTGTTGGTAGATTGATAATATTTGTTTTTTCCAAAAAATTTTCTTCATTTTTTGAAAAATCCAAATTGTTTTCTTTTATATATTTTTTTATCTCAGCAACACTTGTCATTTTCATTCCAAGTTTTTGAGCAAGCTCTACTACTGCTTTTCCTCTTAGCATGTGACCATCATCAGCCATAATTTCACAGCATAAACCAATTTCTTTTAAATTTGCAATTTTCATCAAATCAATTGTAGCTTCTGTGTGGCCTTCTCTTACCAAAACTCCTCTATCTTTTGCAATAAGTGGAAAAACATGGCCAGGTCTTCTAAAATCACTTGCTTTTGTATTATTATCTGCAAGTGCCCTTATAGTTTGTGCTCTTTCAAATGCTGAAATTCCTGTTTCTGTATCAACATGGTCAATTGAAACTGTAAAGGCTGTTTCGTGATTGTCAGTATTATTTTTAACCATCATTTCTAGGTCAAATTGTCTAGCAATATTTTTACCAATCGGTGTGCAAATCAAACCTCTTGCATATTTTGCCATAATATTAATCATCTCGCCTGTAACTTTTTCTCCAGCACAGATCATATCGGCTTCATTTTCCCTATTTTCATCATCAGTTACTATAATTATTTCGTTATTTTGTAATGCTTTTATTATCTCTTCCATATTTTTTAAAAACCATTTTCCAATAAAAAGTTTTTATCCAACCTTTCTTCTTTTTTATTTGCCATAGATTTTCGGATAAATCTATTTATAATATCAGTTTCAATATTTATTTCATCGCCAATTTTTTTGTATTTAAAATTTGTTCTTTCTATTGTTTCTGGAATAAGTGATACCTCAAAACTTGTAATTTTATCATCAGAAACAGTAAGAGAAATTCCATCAAGAGCAACTGAGCCTTTTTTCACAATCAAAGAGCAAATTTCTGGACTTGCTGAAATTGTATAAACATTTTTATTTATATTTTTAATTTTCCCAACCCCATCAACATGCCCTTGAACAATATGACCATCAAGCCTATCAGAAAGCCTCAAAGCCCTTTCAAGATTTACATTTTTATTTACAATTGACCTATCAAATTTAGTCATTTTTAAACTTTCATTCATAAGATCCGCCTTGTAAGTTTCATCAGTAATTTCTGTTACTGTAAGGCAAACCCCATCAGTCATAATAGAATCTCCAAGTTTTGTATCTTCCAAAACAATACTAGCTTGAACTTCAATTTGAACATGGTCATTAATTTTTTTAAAAGAAATAACCTTGCCCATTTCCTCAGATATTCCAGTGAACATTTTTAGCCTCAATCATAATATCATTATCAAATCTTTTCACATCTTCAATCTCAAACTCATAAGCATCCTTAATTTTATCTACTCCCCTTCCATAGAAAGAAGATTTAGAATCAAAACCACTAATTATTTTAGGCGAAATAAATTCATAAATTTTATCAACCAAGCCTTCTTCTAAAAATCCATAATTAAGACTTGAGCCACCCTCAACCAAAATCGAACCGATTTTCATTTGGTAAAGTTTATTTGCCAAATCATTTAAATCAACATGATTATTTTTCATTTTACATTTAATTATATTTAAATCAGGATTATTAGAGGCCTTGCAAGTTGCTATATAAGTTTTTTATCACTTTTTAAATTAAAAATCTTATAAGACATATAATCTTTTTCAATTTCAAGATTAGTATCCACAATAATTCTTACAGGATCAACTCCGTTTTCAATCCTTGAATTTAAAGATGGATTGTCCTTAATCAAAGTATTTTTTCCAACAATTATTGCATCATAATCACTTCTTAATTCATGAACATAAGCTCTTGATGATTCATTAGAAATCCACTTAGAATCATTAATATTAGAAGAAATTTTACCATCCAAAGTTTGAGCAAATTTTAATGCAATAAGAGGTCTGTTATATTTTATATTAAAGAAAAATTTTTCATTTAATTTTTTTCCTTCATCTTCAAGTAAACCCGTAACAACTTCAATATTGTTATCTTTTAAAACTTTAAGACCATCGACCTTTGGATTAGTATCAATATTTGAAATAATAACTTTTTTAATATTTCTTTTAATAATTTCCAAAGTACAAGGACCTTGTTTGCCCCAATGAGAACAAGGTTCCAAATTCACATACAAAATCGCTCCATCACAATCACTTTTCAAATTATTAAAACAATCAACTTCCGCATGAGTTTTTCCATACTCATGATGAAAACCTGTAGAAATAATTTTATTATCTTTTACAAGCACAGCACCAACAAGAGGATTAGTTAAAGTTTTTCCTCTCGCTTTTTTTGCAAGTTCAAAACATTTTCTCATATAGTATTTATCATTCATCTTGCCTCCTCCACAATTCTTGGCAAAAGAAAAAGTCCCTTCCAGGGACCTTGATTATTTCAAAAGAAAAATTAAAAATCTTCTCTCATCCAGACTATACTGTCGGTATAGGAATTTCACCTATTCAGCAAAAAGCTCGCGGACTTTACCGCCGGTGGGGAATCACACCCCGCCCTGAAGAATTGTGTTATTTTATTTACACTTTTATTATAATACAAATTTTATTTTTGTCAATCGTTTACATAAATAAAGTAAATATTACTATTATCTTAAAAATGAATTAATTTTTATTCCACATTTTCTATGAAAGGAAATTTCAACTGATCATTTACAAGAATATATACTCTAGATTCATCTTCATCAATATATTTTTTTCTGCTTGGAAATCCTATCCATTCATTTACAGTATCTTCCATTTGACTTCTTTTCTTAAAAGGAAGGTAAAGAGTGTAATCTCTACAAATTTCATTTTCACTCTGATCATTTGTTTGAAAACCATAAGGAACTTCAACAAGTTTATATTTTTTTCATCTCCATAACTAAATGGCTCGTTGCCAAAACTTGTATATTCTACAAGTCTTAAACTATAGGTTAAATCATCTATTTTTTGACTAACTTCAAATTTACCCAAACCATTTGTCAAATAAATAGTGCTTTCATCTTCGTATTTATAAGATAAATCAAAGGTTCCCGCTTCTTCTCTAAAGTGTATTTTTGTAAACCAATTACCCCCTTCTTCTTCTTCTTGTAAAATAAGTTCTTTACCTATTAAATCTTTAAGAAGATCTTGATTTTCTAAATTTTTGCTATAAGTTTCTGTAGACTTATTATTTCTTTTAGAAAAATCTCCTACAATAGAAGATCTTGATTTAAAAACCCTATCATAAAAATAATTTTTTTCGCCTCTTATTTCTTTTATAGAAATTAAATCCTCTTGCCCATAAGTTTTTATAGGTAAAAATATAAGGCCTAAAATAAATAATATTATAAGTTTTTTCTTTTTCATAAGTCACTCCTATCTTACATATTCAACCATAAAATTTTCTTCGCTCGCATCTTTTTTTCCTATTGCAAAAACTTTAAGCTCTCCATCTTTTATATGTTCATCATTAATTTTTGCAATACTTCTTTCATGATCTTTTATGTCATTAAGCTTTCTATGCGGTAGATAAAGAATATATAAATTATCCTTATCATCTTTTCCATACATTTTAGATTCTATATATTCTAGGGTAAAATCCATACCTTCAATATTTCTCATCTCACTTTCTCCTAGAGGAAGTTCATAATCTATCCTCCTTAAACTTATAAGATAGGATGTCTCATCAAGTTTTTCTTTTATGTCAAATTTCCCATTATAAAGTGAAACTTTACCTTGGTTATAATCTCCACTTCTAAAGGCTCCATCAAAATACCCATCTTTATAAAAATATATGACTTCTGCTTGACTTTGATAGGCATAGAAAAATTCTTTGCCCTCAAGCTCATCATATATTTTCTTATACTCATCCTTTTTTATATTTTTTACTTTCTTTGTTTCTTCTGATTTTTGGCTGCTTTCTACTTTCGAATTATCAACTTTTGTATTTTCCTCTGTGTCTTTTTTATTACACGCAGAAAAAATTAATAATATAGTTAGCACTATTAGTATTTTTCTTTTCATAAAAACTCCTTTTTGTACTTAATAATACTATGACAGAATAAATATTTTATTATATCTTCGATAACATCTATCTTATACCTATCTTAATTGTATTTTATTTGGAAATCCTCATTTGTTTTATGTATACAAAAATTTCCATCATTTGCAAGATATTTTTATAAGAAAGGTTTTCCTTATATATAAATTTTTTGCTAAAAGCAAATTTAAATATCTAGCATAAGCAATAGTTATATTTCTCTTTTCTATATTATATCATCAGTTTAGAATTTAGACTAGAAACCCTTTTTTGAATAATCATTATCCTTTTTCATTACTTTTATAATCTACTATCTTAATAATGATATAGTTTATACGTAACTTAATGGTTAAAAATTAATAGTATTTTCATTAAAATTATTAACAAATCCTAAGAACTTCCTATATATTTACTCTAAATCTTTTTTAAGCATAACTATATCTTTAGTTCTGTAATCTTCAGTAAATCCACAATCTAAAAAAATTTTTATAGCACTATTATCCAAAGCTATACTATCATACAAACTTCTTAATCCATTATTTTTTGCCAAACAGCATAACAGTTTCAAACCATCACGCCCATAACATTTTCCACGATATTTTGAATAGATAATTACATTTGCTAAATATTTATTCTCTATTTCATCTAAATGATAAGCTATCTCCCCAACAAAATTATTATTTTCATCAATTAAATATCTATAAAGCCTTTTTCCATCTGGCTTTTCAATCCAATAATTATACCATCTTTGCCACTTGGATTCTGGAAAATCAATAGTTCCTCCCCATGCATTATTATAAGACATAGTGTCTGAATCTGATAGTAGCCTTTCTCTAAACCATAAGTCCTCATATTTTGGAATATAAATCTTAACCATTTATTTTACTCCTTCAAATAAAAATTCATTTTTAAAACGCATTTGATAAATCACTTAGATGTAATACACAAAATCCTTGAATTTTTTATATTATATCATTTTATCAAAGCATTATTAAAAATAGCAATAGCTTATACACCTTATCGGAATAATATCCCTTATGATATAAACTTAAATTCATTATCAAAAAAAATAATTTTCACATAAAAAGACTTCTAAAGTTCCTTTTAAAACCTTAAAAGTCTTATAAATTATTTATTAAATTCTTTCGAGCAAATCTATTGATTCTGTATTCGTTATCTTAACAAACATATTTATCAATTTAATATATCCAATCTCGATATCGTTTTTAGTTGGTATCTTCAAATATCATGCTAGTGTTGATATGTCACAGGATATTTAGACGAATTTTTGTGTGATTGATTTTATTATTCCATAGACGACTTTAGAATCATTCCTTTTCGTTGTGTACAAAATAGTATGAATCCTAAGTATTCTTTTGTTAGTTTCCTATGATGTTTTTTGATTCTTCTATAATAAAATGAACGCTTTCAAAGTTGTCTAGTTTTTTGTTTTCGATGACATATTTTACTGCATCTTTTGCGACTCCAGCTCTGATTGTGTCGTATTGATTTACTTAGGAGAAGTATTATTTATGGCTTATTATAAATGACAAATCTGAGATTTTATCTACAAATTATTTTTTTATACTAAATCGATGTTTTTATTTTTTACATAAATTTCCACGATTTTATCCACAGATTGTAGATTTCCTAGGATTGCTTTTATTATACAATATCGATATGCTTAATACATACGTGCCGTTTTGCTAATTTATTCTTTAAAAATTTAGATATTATATCAAATTGACTTATTTTATAAATCTAAATCCATTTATACTCATATGGTATACCATCTAAAATATAATTAGGAATTTTTCAAACACGTCTATACTATAATGAAATTCTATCATATAATGTAGCTCCCCTTTATAGTAAAGTCGATTCTAGACAACAAATATCAAATCTTTTAATATAAATTCCGCCCTAATTATTTTTCACTTCACAAATTATTTCACATTTGCTTGATTACACAACATTTAATGCTCCACTATCTAGATATTTTGATTTTTTACTTTGTATGTAAGCAATGCTTGATCTCTGATAATAACAGCTGTGACTCTCACTATATGTCGTCATTTCTCTATTATCATTATAAAATCCATAAAACTCTTTAAGCATAAAACACGGGTACATAGTTATTAACTAAACCTTCTTTTAAATCATCTAAAATAAAATTTAAATTTTGAATATTAAAACTATAAAGTCTATCTAAAAAAATACTGATTATCATATACATAGTTATCATCCATTAATGAAGATTTTCTAAGTTTAAAGTAGAAAGTTGTCTTTAAAAGTTTATCATCAGTATAAGTGAATGAAGAACCAAAAACACAAGCTTTATTATAATCAGAATTTTCATTTATTCTTATAGTAGATAATAAATATATTAAATCCTTATTTTGTTGTTTAAGATTTGCTATAGTCGAGATTAATTCAATATAACTTTTAACTTGCTTATCTTTTAAACCAATTGGCATTGAAATAATTTTTTCAAAATTATTGTTCTTAACATACTCAATTTTATTAAAAATAATACTCTGATCCAAAAGAGTTAAATATTTAAAAAAATCTGTAGAAAAGCGGTTAGTTGTAAGCGAGTCTTTCAAATCTATTAACTGGTAAATTTTTTTATCCTCTAATCCATCTATGTCAATATTTATCCCTCTGTGAGGATTATATTTAAATTCTATCTTTTCTAAATCTTTCAACATTTACTTCACCCTTATTCGACTATAATAATTCTATTAAAATTATATATATATATATATATATTGTCAAATATTATTTCATTACGTAAGTTTTACATATAAATCTTAATATAGTAAATTATTTATAGATATAAATATAAGATAATTATTATATTAATTATGTGTTAATTTTTATTATTAATATAAATTACAATTGCAAAACAACATTATGTCTGCTATTATTATATATAATGAGTTAATATACGGAGGATATATGCGCCTTAATATAAATGATAAAGAAAAAGTAAAAAATATTGGGATTTTTTTTATAATCACCCATCTTCAAGTTTTTACCAAGATAAAATTTGGGCATTAATAAAAAACGGATGGAATAGTGACTATTTTTATATAGAAAAAAATAATGAAATAATTGCTGTCGCACAAGTTTTATCTATATACAATTCAGAAGCAAAAAAAAATTTATTCTATTGCCCTCGTGGACCAGTATCAGATCTTTATGATATAGAAACAAATATAGAATTAATTAATGAAATCAAGAATTTTGCAAAGAAAAATAATGGATTTCTTGTGAAATTTGATCCTAATTATGAATATGATGAAAAGCTTGTAAATGAATATAAAAAACATGGCATAGAATTTTGTCACAAAATGTATTCTTATGTTCAATTCCCTTTTTCAATGATGTTAGATATTAATGGAAGAAAATTCGAAGATGTCATCCAATCTTTTTCTAAAAACGGAAGAAAACAAGTAAGGAAATCTTATAAACAAGATTTGGAGCTATATGTTGGAAATAGAGATGATATTAAAATTTTTCATGAAATAACTGCTGATATGTGCAAAAGAAAAGGTATAACATATAGACCTATAGATTATTATTATCGACTTTATGATAATTTTAAAGATAAGGCAAGGATGACTTTTGTAAAGTATAAAAATGAATTTTTATCTTGTTCTTTTTTGATAACATTCAAAGATTATGCAATGGCTCTATATGGTGCAGATAATCTCAGTATTGATTTAGGTCAATCTTACTTTTTAGATGCTGAAGAAATAAGATATTGTTGTGAAAATAATATAAGATATTATGATTTAGGTGGTGTTAAATCATTAGACATAAACGATGGTCTATATAGGTTCAAAAGAAAATTTACAAATAATAATATAATAAAATGGATTGGTAATATAGAATGTGTTATTGATGAAGATTCTTACCAAAAATTTATAGAAAATAAAGATGATAGAGACTATAGTCCTGAGCTTAAAGGAAATATTTCTGATTAATTTTGTCAGTAAATATTAATCTTTTTCTATAGATATTTAAATAATTTCTTTATTCAATTTCTACTTATAATTTGATTTTTAATCAAATTATAAGTAGAAATTTATAAATAGTTTTTTTCTCGTTTATAATTAAAATATAAATTTCCTTTCATAATTTTCTTATTTAGCATTCTCAGATGATAAAGCTAAGTTTAAAATATCAGATATTCTAGTTTTAAATAGTTTATGATTTATTATTAGAAAATTTTAATAAAATCCCCTTAATTTGTATTATTTTTTAATATAATGTTTTTGAAATCTCATCCCAAATCTCATTAAAACTTTTACCATCAAAAAGTTTATATCTAAACGCTTTATCTATGCTATTAAATACTTTTTCTTTTTTTAGAAATCCAATTGCTATATCCCCTGATATACTAACAATAGCATCTTTTTTATGATAAATAAATTCATATCCGTCTTTAAATTTTTTCCAATCAAATGGTGTAAATCTAGACTTTCCACTGAATATATCATGTAAATCTTCTATAAGATACTCTGTAAAATATTCATCATCAGAAATAACAAAATTCGTAGATTCCGGTTTCAAAGTCGCCAACATAGCAAGGTTATAAGACATACTCATTCTATCAATTTTGCTTGCCTCTACTTGTATTTGTCTTTTTTGGTTTTCTTTCGTAATTATAACTTCTGACCATAAATCAGCATGTTCTCCAAAAATATTAAAATAATCAAAGCCTGCTGTTACAAGTCTATCGATAGCATCTTTTAATATAGATTTATCTTTTATATGATGTCCAATAATAAAACAGTGTTCTCCCGAGCAAATTTCAAAATTCATATCATTGATATCACTTATACATATATTATTCCAAATCCATTTATTTTTATAGTGCATACTTTATTAGCCTAACTTTCATGGAGATAAATTTTGATTTTTATCTTAAGCCATTTACCTCGTATTTCTTTATCAATAACTTTAGCAAAAAGAATTTTTCCAGCATCCATAAGTCTAGAGAAAATAATATTATCTTGACGAGGGACATAGCCGATTTTATCTTTTTTCAATGTTTCTACTCTAATAGCTTGAGGATCATGTTCATTTTCTGGCTCACGATAAAAAACTAGTTTATCACCATCTTTGATATAAGATAAAATATTTTCAATTCCTTCAATGTGTGTTGTCCCAGCAACATAAGTATCAAAAAGATAAATATCACGCTCAAAAGGTTTTGGTAAATCAATTACTGCTTCCTTATTCAAAAGATACTCAATTATTCCTCTCTGATCTTTTTTTTCTAAATTATTCATATCTCATCCCTAATTAAATTATTTATATATTCTTCTTGCGTTCGTACTGCATCATCAAAACTTTTTAAATCTTTTTCTAACTGACTTAACCTCTCTGATTTTTTCTTCTCATCTTCCACGTAAATACTCCAAGTATAAGGAGGCATAGATTTAGTTAACTCAATGTCATTTTTAATTAGATTTACTAAATCAGTTAGTCTTATTACCTCTTCTTCCAAAGATTTACCATCCAAACCTATATCATCTTTCACATCTTCACTGCAAACTATATCAAAAATAATTTGTAAAGATTTTAGATCCCCATTTTTATAAAATTCAGTAGCATTATAAAATAACTCTTTCTCAGAATTTGTTATCGATAGATTTATGTCTGGGTGTAATTTCTTTACAATAGATTTATATAATTTTTTTAGGCGTTTTTCATCATCATCAGATAATATTTCAGATTTTGAACGTCTTAATGCAGTATTAATTTCTTCAATTTTTTCATTTAATTTTTTCTTATATTCTGTAAATTCTAAGTCTAACTTTTTATCGATAACTTCCATATTTATTTTTTCTTGACGATTCTTTTTCGCTTGAATCATATCTTTTTTTCTTTTCAAACGAAGATATTTACAATAAGCTTTGTAGATTTTGTACTCAAGACTTCCAAAAATAAGCATATATTCAGTTTTTATATTTTCACAAATTATATATTTAAGATTGTCCCTTTCAAAAACAAGATTTTCCAAAGTTTTTTTAAGCTTTCGGATTTTATCCTTTGATTTTTTATCATTTGGAAACTCAATAATTTGCCCCATATATACGCCTCCTAATATAATTATGTTTTTTAATAATAACTTTATACGAAGCTATTATAATAACATTAAGATGATATTAATAATTAGCATAATCAGTTACAATAATATATAAATTCCAGTAGCCAATGCTACTGTCTAGACGTAGCTCAATACTTGCTGATTAATTACGTTCCGCTACAGGACTAACAACTAATTTTGTGTAAATAGCTCTTAACAACAGGAATAAAGACATAATACGCTGCTGACCATCAATTATTTCTTGCTCACCATCTTTATTTTCATATGCAACAATATTACCAAGAAATACGAACCTTCACGTTCAGTTTCTCTACTAGCAGCCATGAATTCTCATAAATCTTCAAACAGCATTTCTACCTGTTCATCAGTCCAAGCATAAGAGCGTTGATATTCTGGAATAACAAAGGGTTTTACTCTTCCACTACCAAGTAATGCCTCCATGCTTTGTTTGTTAACTTCTATTGTTGTTGGAATAAATAGTCTTCCTCACTTCGTCACCATATCAAGGAGTGTCTTGTAGCTATCAACAACATCGTAAATAACCTCACCATTGCTGATTGCCTTAAAGTGTTCTCTTGCACAGTGAATCTTTGATTCTTCGATTAAACGAAGCTGCATTGAATCCATGGAACCTTTTGTCTCTGCAACAAAATAAATGTGCTTAACGGTTCCTTCATAAAATGCAATTGCCCAGTCAGGATTATAATGTCCAACTGGAGTTGAAATATAAAATCCGTCTGGCAATTTAACGTATACTGCTACATTTGTGTTTGTATCCAATTCAGTAGCAAACACCTGCTCGTTTGATGAATCATAAACGATATGGTCATACAAATGCTTTTTTGCTTTCATTGCATTTACACCTAAGCGCCCTTTGAGTGTAGGATCAGTAAATACGTCAGTTCCATATTTATCATCCATAACATCGTAAGTAATATGTTCAATTATAGCAGTTGCTTTTTCATCATTAATAAGTGCTGCTGCCTTAATGATGAATTCTTCTGGATTGTTCTTAAACTGATTAAAGGTTTCTGGCTGAATCCCCTGAAGAATCTGGATTACAGCTTTTCTTGTAAGTCCAATCTCATCTACAAGCTTTCCAATCAAGTCATATTTAACATTAGAATATGCAGCAACCACATTACCGTAGCTTGCAGATTTTTCCTTAACAAAGGATTCACCACTCACAAGGTCTTCTTTTGATTTAATCTGTTCCATAGCTCCGGTTTCAACCTTGAAATAAATCTTTGAAACGCGAAGTTTTCTATCTAATGAATCAATAGATTTTCTGACCAATTCATCTGTATCAAAATCAACAACATATACAGACTTAGAATTAATCTTTGCCCACAAAGCCTTGAACTCAGGCATAGCAAGTTTACCCTCATCAACCTCAAGTTCAACATTATTACTACGAGCATTTTCAGGCTTTATAGCTCTGCCGTCATAAATGGAATCAATAATTTCAATAACAGATCCTGCAGAATCAGCTACTTCTTCAGCAACCTTTAATTCACCATTAGCCTTATCCTCATAATATTTATCAGTAAGAACACCCTTCCTATCAATGTAGCCATTAACAATAAGATCAAAGTGGATTGCTCTACCTATATCACCATCAATAACCCGTTCATTGCCCTTGTCGTCCTTGATTACCTTACCAATGAACAATTCTGCAGTAACTGCCTTTGGTCTGTCAGAGATTGCTTCTGCGATTTCATTCTGAAGACCTTTAGCAAAGCTATCATAGCTTTCACTGGCAATTACAGTAAGCACATTTACGCTATGTACATCATTGCCGAGCACATTTGTATCCATACGTTCACCATCTTGATTAACACAAAGACGGAGACCACGTCCTACTTCCTGACGTTTGCGAACGTCACTTCTGCTTTGCTTCAAAGTACAAATCTGAAATACATTAGGATTATCCCATCCTTCACGAAGTGCAGAATGTGAGAATATAAAACGCACCGGAGACTTCTTCGGATTTCTATCAAGAAGAAGCTCTTTGTTTTTCATAATAAGGTCGTAAGCATCAACGTCATTCGACATTTTTTCTTTAGAGTTTTCTCGCTTTTCATTTGCCTTACTATCAATCATCTTTCCTTTTTTATCGATAGAAAAATATCCAGCATGTGTCTTATCTTCAGAGATAGCAGAAAGATACTTCATGTAGTCGTCTTCTCCCATGCCAATTTGAAGATTACTGATAACATCCTTGTATTCTTCTTCGAACATCTCTGCATAAATACCATTTATCGGCTGACCAATTGAATCATACTGCTTATACTTAGCAACCTCATCAATAAAGAACAGTGAAAGCACTTTAATGCCTTTATAGAACAATTCTCTTTCCCTTTGAATATGAGAAAGGATTGTTTCTCTAATTTGAATGCGGCGAAGCTGGTCTTCTGATACCTTACCAATTACGTCGCCTGCATAAAGTTTAATACCATTAATAAATTCTACAGAATCATCACGCCCATCAATTCTTGAAACAACAAATCCATGCTTGTACTCTTCCATCTGACCAGAATTATCATAAAGGTTATAACCCTCCGAAACAATACGAGTAATCTTTCTAATGCTAGTTGCACCTTTAAAATCAAACTGTATTGTCGCTGTAGGTGCAGCCTTTGAAAGATTTATACTTTCCAAGTAAATATAACTTTCAGTTGCATTACTACCAGATTCTGTAATCCCCTTAACAGCAATTTTTTTAACAAGACGCTTGTTGTAGGCTTCCATAGCATCCAAACGGTAAATCATATTATAAATACTATCTGACTTGTGAGTTGCAGAATAACGAAGAGTCATTAAAGGATTAAACTGTTTTAAATTTTCTTTTGTTTTCTTACCCTCTACAGATTGCGGCTCGTCAATGATTATGATAGGATTTGTTTTTGCAATAACATCAATTGGACGACGAGAACGAAACTCATCCAATTTCATATAAATTCTTCTTGCATCTTTTCCTCTTGCATTGAATGCCTGTGAGTTGATAATCATTACGTTAATAGAACTATCTGATGCAAAGCGGTCTATTTCGGTAAGTTGTGCAGAGTTATATATAAAGAAACGAATCTTTTTTCCATACTCTTCAGCAAAATGATTTTGTGTCACTTGAAATGACTTATATACACCTTCACGGATAGCGATGCTTGGTACAACAACTATAAACTTACTCCAGCCATAAGCATGATTAAGCTCATACATAGTCTTAATGTAAGTATAGGTCTTACCAACACCAGTTTCCATTTCAATTGTCAGATTATATTTACCTTCTAGTTTCTCTGAAGGCTTAATCTGATTTGCTCTCTGAATTGTATTTATATGTTCCAGAATCAATCTATCATTTAATTCTGGTACAATCTTTTGATTGCTCCAACCAGTGAAATCATCTTCATCTGTTAATGATTGCTGGATATGTCCTAAACCTCTATCCATCATATAAGAAGGAGTCAAATAAGGCTGACCAGCAAATACATCAACTACAGCTTTTGCAGCATCTGCTTGGAATTTCTGACGCCTAAATTGTAGTTTCATAGCTGAATCTCCTTAAATAACCTTTACTCTTGTGTCAGGTGCCATCAATTTAAAGATTTCTCCAACATTAATCTTTGAAGGACTGTTTTCAAAACTGCTGTCACGGAATACTGCACGAAGAGGCTGTCTCCTTGCAATTTCCTTAATCACACTATCCGGAACATTTTTATCAAAACAAGCAATAAGGTCGCCTTCGTTATAGTTATGAACTGTACATCCATCAATCTGCTCAGAGCTGTATGGAAGCGATAAAGGAAGTCCCCATTCAAGAAGACATCCGAACAATAAATCAAGGTCATTACGATCAGATTTAACATTAGATTCAAGAGTTGAAAGTATTTCTTGACTGTATTCTGATGGGCTGTAGTAAACATCATTCATATTGGTAGAATCGAGAATAAATGTTCTGTATCCATCATCAATATCTTTATTAATGGTTTCAGCGACTAAACTTATTCTATCTCTCCCCACATCACACAACGTTTCGTAACCAGCCTTATAAGCTCCTTTTTTCTCATCAACTTGTTCCTGTAATTGCACCATAATAAATTTTCTATTTCCTCCGTCCGCAGCATTTTGCTCCATAACAGCTTGAGCAGTTGTAGCACTTCCCGAGAAGAAATCCAATATAATAGATTCCTTGTCTGTTGCATACTTTATCAATTTTTGTATAAAAGCAACTGGTTTAGGATAGCTAAATACATCATTTCCGAAAAGCTTTTTTACTTCAACTGTTGCTGCTTGATTCATATACTCATTTTCAATGCCAAACAGGCTATTAACTGGTTCAAATAAGCTAGTAGCATCTTTCTTATAACGCTTAAATATGAATCCTCTTTCTTTTTCTCGATAATTCTTCTTAAATTTGATTTTTCCATCACTTATATATCGCTGTAATGTTTCTTTTGAGAAAGCCCAATATCTACCCATAGGCGGAAAATCCTTTTTATGAGTATATGGATTCTCAATCTCAAAATAAGTAGATGATCCACCGCTTTTAGCACTTGGGTCGCCCGCACACCATTCTCCATTCGGATCATTATCTGGATTAGAATAATTATCAAATGCCTTGGGTTCACCTTGAAGAACAACCTGATTTTTATCCTTAGCATATACTAATAAAACTTCATGTTGCAAATTTAAACCACTACCATTATCAGCTGTCATTGACTTTGTTTTTCTAATGATTTCTCCCACATTATTAGACTCGCCAAAAACTTCATCGCATATTTTCTTAAGATTAGCCTGTTCGTTATCATCAATAGAAATAAAAATTACACCATCCGATGCTAGAAGATTCCTAGCTATCATAAGACGAGAATATATCATTGAACACCAGTATGAATGAAATCTTCCATTTGATTCAGTGTTTCTATATAATTTTAGTCCTTCATCATCATGTAAACCTATAGATGAATTATATTCTTCAATATCGACAACAAAGTCATCTATATATATCAAATCACTTCCTGTATTATATGGAGGATCTATATATATCATTTTAATTTTACCAAGATAACTTTCTTGTAGAAGTTTTAATACCGATAGATTGTCTCCTTCAATATAAAGATTTTCTGTATCATTCCAATTTTTACTATCTTCTATACAAGGTCTCAAGGTCATTCTTATTGGTTTATTTGCTTCGACAATGGCTCCTCTTTTTCCAGGCCATGTAAATTCATAACTCTCTGAAAAATCTTCCATATCTGCAGATAACATTTGTTTAAGCAATTCGAAATTAACTTTTTTTACAAGATTTCCACTTTGGTCCATTCCTTCAGTTACACAATTTGGAAATAATCCGGCAAGCAATGCTATATTTTTTTCTTCGCCTGAAACGGTTTCAAAATTCATTTTTTCCATGATCCCCCCCTATTTTCTTGCTCTAGTAAACCAACCTTGTTTTTGACATATTTCTTTTTCAGTACCATAATTTCCACCCACATGAAACTTTCTGCAAGCTTCTCTTACGACTAAACCTATCTCATTTTCATTACCTATTACCCAAAGACATCCTCCATTTGGTCTTTTATCAACAATTTCAAGACCTTTACTCTTAAAAAAATCAACAAGCGTCTTCGCATTACTCTTTGATTTTGCTTCGTGTGATGATAACTGTTTTGTTTGAGGCATATTAGTTCTAGAGACAGCTATCCCACTATTCATTGTTTCAGTCATTATTTTAAATATTTTAGATGAATATTCTTGAAGTCTCATTGCACTTGCAACCATATTCTTGAATAAATCTATCTTAGAAAAACTATATATTTTAAATTTATTAGTATACCTTATTGAAGCATTTTCCTTCCATGAAGAATCTGTCCTTAATGCTCTTCTTTCTCTTTCTTCCTGAAGCCAATCTTCATGCCATCCAACAGCAATTCCTGTCTCAGTCGAGTCACACTGTAGTGATATCTGGATCGATTTTTTTTCGAGTTTTCTTTCATATTGACCTAAAGTATCGAATTCCAGTTTACAATGCTCGAAATACCTGTCTCGATACTCCCAATCGTAACCTATTGATTGATTCGTATAAATATCTATGAATATTCCATCGTTATCGTAAGTTTCAACTTTGTTTGGGCGCATTTCTATATTTTTGCAAACCAAACTTCCATTAAATTTTTCTACAAATTTTAGCATTGTTTCATCATGCTTGTCATACATTGACGGTCTATACATCAATCCCCCTCCAATTTTTTTAATTTCTTAATTTTAGCATTTAAGTCTATCTTTTTATTAAGCTGTTTTTCTTTACTAATTTTATCTTGAAGTGTTGCTATCTTCTTTTGAATCGCCTGCTTCTGTTCATTTCGTGCAACGTACTATTTCCGTAATGTTATCAAATACTTTTACTTCCATAGATTTCATCCTCTTTAAATAGTATGAATAATCAGGCTAATTTATATTTTCGACTGTCTACACAGCCACGCATTCTGTTATAGTCGTTCAGACATCCATTTATTTGGGCTCTTTTGATTCATCTGTTGTATCATCTGGAACAACTTCGACAATATCTCCTATATCACATTTTAAATACTCGCATATTTTAAGTAGCAAATCCGTTGTTATATTAGCTCCTTTACCTAGTTTTGCCAACGAAGCCGAACTAATGCCTGCATTCTTTGCGAACTCAGTTTTCTTCATGTCTTCTTCTACAAGTTTTACCCATAATTTTTTATATGATAGTTTCATTCCATCTCCTTCGGGAGGTATTTCCTCCAAATTGAATTAAATACTTAAACGTGCCTATACTCACCATAATATGTAGTCAACCTTTATGAATGATAAATTATTAATATAATCCATTCTTCAATGTATCCTCTTTAATTCGATCCTCTTCACGATAACTTGTCAAAAATAAAAACTTATTCTTATCAAAGCTAAATAAATAATAAACATATCTTAGCGTCAAAGTTTTACCCGTATTAGACATACCTTAAATAGCCTTAAATTTATATAAAACTCAATAGTTTCCCAATCAATGATAAGTTTTCCATCTTCAAAGTATACTCTATTTCAGCAAGGTTATTTAGACTAGGATTCGTCTCATAAATATTAATCTGAATATCAACATCATATATACCTTTGGATAAGCGACGAAAAATCTGATTAATAATATCTTGCATGGTCATCTCTATTTCAACTGTAATATATCTTCAAGCTAGAAAGCTTTGTAAATGATCTTTATCTAAATTATAAATATCCTATATTTCTTCAGCAAAATCAGCCTCATCGTACCTACTACAAATCAATCCATCCCTGTTCTTTAAAATATACTTTTTGCCTTTAAAAATTTGGTATTGCATATTTAAGAACAATTTAGTTACTTGATTGAACTTATCACTCACATACATTTTTTCTTCTCCGTCAGTCATCAGGTCATATAATGTGTCTCCAACAAGCTGCAAAACAAAAATCCCACCGCGTTCTGACAGTGACATATAAGTCTTTAATTTTCCAGCTATCTAATGAAAATACACTATCCACCCCCTTTAACCTTTTTGGTCAAACCACAGTTACGCACGGTCAAACTTAAAAATATCAGATTTTCCATAATTGAATCATACTTAAAAGAGTTAAAATAGATTTTTTAAAGTATAACACACTTTTTCGCGTTTTTCAATATTTTACAAGTTAACGCTTATAAATTATTTACGAATGCAAAATATTTTTTTATTACTGATTCAATGAAGAATATAGCATTCCCTTGGCAAGATATTAAACTGTTTAGATCAGATATTAATACTAGCTACCACATCGTTTGGAACTGAATCAGCAGTCTAGAATCCTACAGCCATAAATACAATGCTAGAATTATCAATGAGCTTGACCTGAAATTAATTATACTTGTATCTTTGAGTGAACTTCTTAGTGATAAAACAAAATATCAAAAACAGTTACAGCAAAACATTGCATCAGTCATCAAAATTTCTGCTACTATATTCACTGATGATATTTATAAGAAGCTTATGTAATTTCAGCATGAGCTTGTTAAAAGAGCCACAATAAATAAACCTATGATGATATTGCAAACCAGATTTTTGCGCTCAGAAAAAAATGCCAGCAAGCTTCAATGAATACGGTACAAGATAATAAACAGCTAAACCTCATAACTGAACTACAATACTTTATTAAAAAAAGGATACTTATCTTAAAGAATTTGATAAAATACTAGTAAGGTGATGGTTTAAACATATTATAATTTACCTTGACTACTGCACTATTGAGTTAAAATCAGAACTCAAGGTAAATGTTAAAATGATATGTATAGGTACAAAAAAATTCCCAAACACTGAGTTTTTTTCAGTGTTTGGGAATTTGGGTCTGTAAATAATTTTGTGTATCAACCTAAATCCTGATATAAGGGTAAGGGTTGATGCATTTTTTATGTATCAATATTTGTCCATTCCTATAGAAATGGAGCTTTTCTTAATTTTACTTGAGC
>NZ_HE978531.1:498473-520985 GCF_000311745.1 Anaerococcus obesiensis ph10
CATTCGTCGTATATATTAGTTTTCTTATTCCTTCTGGATATTTAAAATATGTGGATAGTTCTGTCCAGTTGTTTTTCCATGAGCTTACACACATTGGATATTTTTACTCCATTTTTCTTCAAAGATTCCTAGATTTGTTAAGGTTAAGTCTTCTGTTGATGCTTTGTATACTGCTTTTAGGTCTTTCATTAATTCTTTTATGTCTTTGTAGGATACATATTTTGTTGAGTTTCTTATTTGGTGGATTATACATGATTGTCCCAACGCTTTTTGGGTGGATTTCTGCTTTTGGATATACTGATTCTATAACTCACTAAATCCTGGCAGATTGTCTGTTGAGAATATTAATACATTTTCTAATCCTCTTTCTTTTAGACCGTTTAATACTAAAAGCCAGTATTTGCTTGATTCATTTTCGCCTACCCACATGCCTAGGAGATTTCTTTAAAACCTTCTAGGTTGTAGCCTAGGGCAATGTATACTGCTTTTTTTACTACTATGTTGTTTTCTCTTACGTGATAGTGTATGGCGTCTAAAAAGACAATTGGATAGATTCTCTCTAGTGGTCTATTTTGCCACTCTTCTATTGTTGGTAGGATTTTATTGGTTATTTTACTTAACATTGTTTCTGATATGCCAAAGCCATAAATATCTTTGATGTGACTTGATATGTCTCTTGTTGTCATTCCTTTGCCATACATTGATATTATTTAGTTTTCTATGTTTGATATGTCTTTTTCATATTTTCTTAATGCTTGTGGTTCAAATGTTGCTTCTCTATCTCTTGGTATGTTTAAATCTATGTTGCCATATGATGATCTAACTGTTTTTTTACTAGTACAATTTCTTGTATTTAAGGAAAGTGGTTTTTCTCCATATTAATAGTCTAGATGTTCATCTAATTCTGCTTTTAAAAGTTCTTCCATTGTATCGCCTAAAATATCTTTTAGTGCTTCTTGTATATCTTGTGCATTTTGAGGCTGATATTCTTCAATTAACATTTTTGCTATTTTGCTTCTTTTTGTTTCCGGTCTTTTTCTTGGCATAAAAATTCCTCCTGATTAGTTTTTCTTTACCCTAACCAGGAAGTTATATACACATAATTTTACACATACTCTTTTTCCTAGCATGTTTCCATACAAAAAGGTACGTTTTCTAAAATCTAATTATTCATATATTTTTTTGTAACATTCTTAACCATCATTCTATACATGAGTACACCTCTTTCTTCCTACATAGTTTTGATCGCAACAAAACTTACTACAAATATGAATAATATAAATAATAGAATATTTCATTCTTACTTTTAAATTTTATATGAATACCCAATATTATTAACTTATTTTAAATCCCACAAATATATAATCTATTAAAAGTATTGCAGACGTAATTTAAAATGTGAATATAGCTCTTTAAGCATTGATGAGCCAAGTAGTTATTTATTTCATTCTCTAGATAGATTTCTAATGGCTCTGCTTCTTTTAAATTCATCTATATATTTTCATTAGGGATATAGACAGATTTAATTTAATTGAATTTTTCAGTACACATTGATACATTCAGACAAATGTTCTTCTATCATTGCCTTACTTTCTTAGCTACATACATCATCTATATATAGGGGAAGAAGATCTTCAATAATTTTAAAAGAAATTTTCATGATATTACTCCATTAACTTTTTTTGCCCTATAAAATACTACTCTTGCTACTCATCTGATTTTCCAAATATTTCTCCAATTTTTTTAAAAGATAATTCTGCAAAATTTCTTAGCGTAAACACTTCTTTATAAGGCTCTTCTAATTTGTGCAAGATCGAGTGTAAATTTATTAATTGTTCTTTTTTCAAATTCTAGTACAAAATCTATTTCACAAATCAAATTATCATAGTTCTCATTATAGTCTTTATCCGTTGAAAATATCTTATCTTTACTGCAGATAACAGCAGAAACAACTCTAATTATCTTCACTAAAGTTAGCCTCGTAAATTAGAAGATAAATCACCTGTGTTTCAAGAATCTCAGACACCTTAGCAAAAATCTCAATCATTAAGTTCTATTGCTTCATCACTGGAAGATATGCTTAGAAACATTCAAGTTTTACTTTATTTATTTCATCTTCATTTGAATAGTCAATATTCTATATAATTATTCTCTTTCCATTAAAGATAAAAAAGGTTTTCATCCCCATCACAAGAACCATTATCTATGTGTTCATCAAACGCATTAATGTCTAATTAATAGTAGAGAAAACTTCTAATATGCTCTCTGCAGAATTTGAATCTATTTTGAATTTTCTGTTTGTTTTCTCTATTTCATCAAAAATATATGTTTTATAGACTAGCCTTCCATCGGAATAAATAGCTACAGAAAATCCATCGTCGTTGTCTCCAAGGCATCTCTAAGATGGTGTATTCATTTATACAAACATAATCTAAGAATAGTTTTCTTTTTTTATTCATTGTGATACCCGTAAATTAAATAAACTCCAACAGTTTCTTTTACATGCGGAATTCATATCCCATCTTCTTTATACCTACCTTATCAAACTGTACCGCAATTGAAGTTCCTTCGATGGCAGAGATAACTCCAATATCGAATGTTTTATGTTTCACCTGATTTTCAACAATATCTGCTGGAATCACAACTTGAGGCTTTGTTTCCGGTTTTTTAACTATGTGAACTACAAAGACTGAGTTCTTAATACCTTTCTTTTTTCTTCCGCCATCATTTTTGTATACTCAGCATCTACATTCTTTCCGTGCGCCTTATAATCTTATATATCCTTAAAGACAAGCATGGTAGGTCTTTTACATCATTATCGGGAATCGGACGGATATAAAACATCCAAACCTTACAGTCATTACCATCTTCATCTGGATAAATATCCATTTACGATTTCGATACCAATTCAATTCTTCCACAATAAATGTATTCACCGGCATCCATAACCTCAAACAGATGAATATCAACACCATTATAACCATAACCAGTAAGTGTCGTGTTCTGGGACCAATGAATATCCTGATCACCATTCATACACATACCTGTATAGTGAAGAGGACACCACCGATTCATTTATCATGATAAATACTCTTAGTATATCAGATATCAAAACCAGTGTATTAGTCGTTTTTGAACGACGCATCCCACCCATATTGCCACATTTGAAGGTGTCTATAATATCTGAGTTTTTTAATATCTCTCCAATACTTAATCCAGGATTAAACATATAGCTTTCTTACTCTGACTCTAAAAGTTTCTTATCTACCCAGTCATATTCTTCGTTATATTTCTTTATAATAAATAAAAGTAGTGCGTCCAAATAATCCATATACGTCTAATATCTCACATCCGGCTGCGGATGAATCATCCACTATTCACTTGAACGATCTCCTGCTTTTTTAAGTTTTTCATGTTTGCGAATGTATCGAATCATACTATCACGCTCTTTTATCATTTCTTGATAAGATGTGTATTTAAAATATTCCACATACATTTCCGGGCTAATCATCATAGACGTGAATCTCCTCTACTTTAAGCCTAGCAGCATTACCTCTTCGCAAACCTGGAGAAATATCTCATATAGCTCCCCATAATTCACATAATTTTTATGTGCTGCATAGAATACCGCAGTGCTCACCTTCTTATTTCCAACCTGGTCATATCGGAATGGTTTGATTTTAATATCCTTTAAATGAGGATATCTACCCTCCTGAATACCCAAGATAATATTTCCATTCTCAGGAAGGTAGTATATCCGATACAACCCACTAATTCATATGAGGTGCTGCACTTGGAGTACCTTGACCATATTGAGCTTTAAAATATGGCCCATCGCAATTTGGTCTCTCTTTAAAACCGTATGGGACCTTCGATCCTTGTGCCTTCTTTGATTCTGTATTTCTATCTGCCTGCTCAATAAAATGTGTATATGCATTTTCAAAAGCCTTAGCAGAAACCACCTGACTCAATTCACTTGTATGGTTAGTAGCTTTTGCAGACTTGCCAAGTTTTTGAATTTTAAATGATACAAAGACGTTTAACTTCACAAATACTCTATTCAATTGTCTCCAAATAGTAGAACCACGTATCATCTGATGCTGGTTTACAATGATACGAAGTCTTTTGAGACCACTCTGTCGTCGCATTGGATATTTTATATACTTTTTCCTCGACACTAATTCTGCAAAATAACAACTCTTGTAAACGTATCGTAACCTCATTCTTCTCTATCGATACGTTTACTGGTGTTATCTTAAGCGCACTTTTAATGCCCTCAAATAAATCACTATGACGAAGTGCTGTAATATCTACAACTGCAGCCCCTTATTCATATAAACCATTTGTCCATAATCCACTTATACTGCCTTCTGTTTCACATCTACATCTGCAATATACAGGACCAGAATATTGATAATTTTCACCTAAAACGACATAGCTTCCATCATCATCTTTTTCAAAAAGATGTGAGTGCTTTTCAAAATCTATGCCTTCATTAGTTCTGTTGTAGCAATAATCTGCTGGAAAAACCATTTCTGATCATAGGATATGTAGCAGTTACAAGACTATACAATTGATCAGGCATCATTTTCGATACAGTTACGTTTGAGCTGACATAGTCATTAATTACCTCTGTTACTTTTTCCTCGATTGTAATAACTCAGTCACCTCCAACTTATCTCTCAACTCTTCCAACGTTTCTGGCATACGTGTCAGATCAACAAAATACAGTCTAACTGTCGTTCCATCACCAGATTCAAATACTATATCATAATGATCACGCATCTCATCATTCAATGGATATAGAAGCCATATCTCTGATGTTTCATATTTCTTAGAGTACGCGTACATCTGATACATGTCACTATGAGAAATACCATAATTGGCACGCTCACTATTAATGAGACTTTTCCATTTTGTATCCATGATTACTGTTCTATCACCTCTCTTACAAACTATATCTGGCCTAAGTGCAAACTGACGTCTTGGCTCCATAAACAAATAGTATCCTTTGTCCTGGCTTGACACATCCCACCCTGCCGGTCTTAACACATTCTTCATCTGCTGCGCAACATAGCTTTCGTATACACTCTCCATTGGGAATAACAGAGCTCTTGATGTATTCTTGCCGGAAAATGTTGTAAATGATTTATTCATCAGAAATACCTTAGACCATTGCAAAAGCATTTCATAGTCTTTCGTATTTCTATCAATTTTCACCTGTGAAAAATCCTTCATATGATTCGTTGAGGGTTCCACCATTTCAAACGCTGTTAACAACTGTCTAATCTCTTTTGAGTTTTCAGCACTCGTTGTCAACTTCTGTAATTTAAGCAATGTCGCTTTCACTAGTTTGTTCTCTGATCTATTAGGATGGAATTCATCATAGGCTACATAGAATCTTTCCTTATGCGCAATGTTTGTTTTTATATGCTGACATGTAAGAAGCTTCCCTTTATAGAATTTGAGGTTATCTTCTTGTACAACATATGCAAATTTAATGCCACGCTTAACTAGCTGTCGTACTTCCTGTAGATACATGTTTATAAAAATCTCGTAGAGATTCATGCGTTCCACTTTTAAGTTGCCGTAGTTAAATACCTTACTAGGAAAATCCTTCATACTTTTTAGCATCTTCATGAAGATTCTTTTTGTTTCCTTATTACCGGCGTCTTCGCCAGAATCAAAACTAATCTTAGGAAGCACATGTACCTGGTAACCATTATTCATCTGAATCAGGCCTACGTAATTCTTGATAGTTATGACATCACCAACATTACGTTTATAGGAAATGCGCATGAAATCCAATGCATCAGCATCTTCTTCATCTCCAGAGAATTCATGGATAAATTCCACAAGGTCATGGAATATCACTACATCAAGATATTTATATTTTTCATTATTTTCAAAATCAGCATTTCCAGTAATTGTATCGAACTCTCGCACCTCTAGCAATTTATCCATTTATTTCACCACGATTTAAATAATCTGTTTGTAACTTTCAAGGTTTTCAAATGCCTCAGTGTTGATGGTGTATTTCTTGTCAGGAAGATCAATAACATCATCTGCATTGCCCTTGAATATATTTTTTACTTTAACCTCTTCATCAAGAATGAACTTTATTGAAGGATCTGTCTTTCCGTTATCTCCAAGAACCAATTGAATCTTCTGATAATCCTCATAGAAGTATTCCTGAAGGAGTGGAATAACAGATTTTTCAAAGATTACCTTTAAGGTTTCAATTGTTGGAGCTTTTGCAAGCTTCGTAAAGAATGCATGACCAATTGTGTGCTCTCTATCATAAAGGAAGGTAATACGTTCATTTATCTTTTCAAGCATAGCTGCAACATCAAGATCGTCTACCTTATCTGCACCGATATCTCTAAGGACATCTGCATCAGGCATCATTTCCACAAACTGAAATCTTCTACGAAGGGCAGTATCCATCAATGCGATAGAACGGTCTGCGGTATTCATTGTTCCGAGTATATACACATTAGATGGAACACTAAATGACTCACCAGAATAAGGAAGAACCGCCGCTACCTGCTCATCCATACTTTCACGTTTTGTATCCTCTATTAAGGTAATAAGTTCACCAAGTATCTTAGAAATATTACCTCTGTTGATTTCATCAATAACAAATACATGGGGTTTGGCTTTTTTATTTTCAGCATTAATCAGTTTGTAGAAGTTCTGAACTTTATATTTTGATTTTGCGATTGCATAATTGGAGAAACATCCACCAACAATGCCAATATCAGAGAAAGTAGCTGATAACCCGGTTACTAACCAGTTGACCTCACGTTTCCAATGGAACGGTTCACAGTCGATCTCTGATACTTCTTCATCATCAATCACACCCAGTGCTGCGATCTTATAGCCTCTTCCCAGTACAACCCAATCTCCCTTTTTCATTTTTGAAATCATGTTGCAATGACTCTTATCGTATTCATCGTTTGTTTCTACCATGATTACACCATTCTTTAGTAGATAATCTTCATAATCAAAAGGCACGTCTGAATCTCCAGCTCTATTTCTAATTATCCACAAATCTCCAAAACACTGAATATCATTATTCTCTGGTATACGAGCATCATCACAGAACTTTTTAAACACACCATCTTCAATGGTGTACCCAATATCAGAACCGTCATCTAATACCGGTTTGATACCTTCTATGAATTCTTCATATCCATAAGACTGATGGAATGTAGTAAACGCAACTCGACCCGTTGCTAACAACTCGCGATAACGAAGCATCACTTCGCCATAATCCATAGCTTTTACAATATCCAGAGCAAGCTGATCACAGATAGCCACAGCGTAAATTGCAGCGCTGTATGTTTTACCTGTTCCTGGGGGTCCATACAGGATCATATTTTTATCATATGCAATTACTGATTCTTCCTCCGATGTAAGATCAATGTGAGATAAATCCATTTCCTTTAACGCCTCCTCCAACTCACTTCTTAATTTCCAAGAATATCTAGTCTTATCCTTTTCAATTATATATCTTCCGACATACGGAATCGCATAATAGTGATGACGATCGCCATCAGATAAAAGTGGGCAATTCGTCTTTCTATGTACTCTCTCGCCAAAGTTACGGCCCCAGTTATTATATGAAACATCTGAGCCACCATAGATTTCAGATAGATTAATACATGTAGATTCACCGCCTAGTTCAATTATCATCTTAAACATTCTTAGGTTATCTTCATTTGTAACATTTGGATCCTTAAGCAATTCCATCCATTTTTCTTTTGTGATTCCCGGATCATATTCTTCTAAGCTTGGCCAGTATATAACGTCTTCGGCTTTCTTACCAATTAGTTCTAGCCACATCTTTTTCAACTCTGGTAGAACACTTGATTTGATCTCAATACCAGATCCCATTGGACTCCACTGCTGGTCAGGAAATTTTATTTTAAGGTCATCCTGCATCAACAATGGTTCTGTATCATAATCTTGAATCCAGTCGTATTCTGCATCTATATGATTAGCTTTAACTCCTGCTGCAGCTTTTTCAGGATCGTAGTGATCTGCTTCATAAGCTCCCTTTGCCACATATCCATGAGCAAGAATTCCTCTAGGTTTGGAACCTGTCTTTATTAAGAAAATTTCATCACCAACAACAGGTTGCTTACTTGCACAAGCCCAAGGCTCAATAAATTTATTTCCAAGCTTTGTATCTTTACACCATGCTTTGTAGTTTGCCCAATCCCAGTTTGCATGATTCCAGGTTAACAGCCATGCACGCCCAGTTGATGGTGTGGAGGATTTTCCAATAACATGTTCGTAATATGGAATGATCTTTTTTACTGCGGCCATTACATCAGCATCGTACTGTTCGTTTATTTTTTCCTCTACAGACTCAACATATACACAAAGCTGCACCTTTCGAATTTCGCCTGAATCAATCTTTGCTTTAATCTGGTCAACTGAATCTGTGATGATTGCTGGATTTCCCCACTCGTTACTTCCAGACACGTAAACCATTCCATCTTCTTTAGGAATATCTAAATGAGAATGGTATGATGCCATCGTTTTCTTATTGGCACCATCATTCTTTATTTCTAAACTGATGCGGTATCTTGTCATGCCATTGTTTTTCTCAACAAACAAAGAAATACTAGCAGGATTAGCTGTGTAATCCTTATATTTTATCTGCGCCCAGAGATACTTTCTGGTCTTCGTATTTGAGCCATCGAGCCATGAAATAGGCAAGCATTTATCCAAGCCAAACAATTGCTCGCAACGCGCTGCCATCTTCTTCATTTCAGCAACTGCTGCTTGTCCCTTTTCTTTAACCTTTAGAAGTCTATCCTTTTCTACTTGATCTACACCGGCTTCCTCTGGATTAGAGTATGGAACTTCCTGGTTATTATCCAAGTAATCTAATACTCCTTTGTAATCGATATTAATAGTTGTCATTTTCTTTATCACCTCTGGGTATTGTCTCCTTAACAAAGAAGAATAATTCTTCCATTGTCATCTGGAGACCGTTTATATCAAATTCATCTAAAATGCTTCATCCTTATAGGATATGATTTGTCAGAAAACTCATCCATGATTGAGAGTCGTCTTACAGTAGGATCAACCGCCGAATCAGCTCTCAAATAATTTTTTGTATGCTTTTCGTTATCAACATTAACCCACCGCGAAACTCTGGTAGAATCAACTTCACATGTTATCAACGATTGAGCTTTTTTCACTATATCTGACTGCTTAAGGAACATGTCTTCACGTATTGAATTCTGATTTATAGTATACTGTTCTGCAGCTAATAACGCTGCAGCAATCAAGACCACATCATTAACACTGTATTTATCCTCGGTGTCATCATTAGTTACCTGTTTAACTGTATATCAATATTTCTTAAAAAAATAATGGTATCTGTTCCTCCGCCAAATCCGCAAAGATAAAACTCTTCTCCGGTAACAATTGAGTAAGCCATAGCTCGAATATAAATAGACAAAAATTTCTCCCCTTCATAGATCAGATAATATGAACGTGGTTCCAGCTGTTCTTGATTTTCCTCTATGAACTTTTTAATCGCCTCTTTGAAGCGTTCTTTTTTACTTTAGACCATCCACATCAAACCCCTTATTTCTCTTACTAATATTAAAAAGTTTGCTATCCGTTTTTTTTAACTCACTCAAAACAGCCAACTTTTACCATTTCCCCAGGATATGTGACTGTTCAAAAACTACATCTATCTCATTTGCAATTAACATTAGCTCCTTTGTGCTTACTGTTTCTCGTTTCAAATTTTTATTTAAATTCTTTGGAGTATAACCGATTCTACGTGCCAAATCTTCAACACTTTTTCCTTTTTCTTTAGATAGATTTTTAATTAAATTAGACGTAATCATAATTCCATCTTATCTATCTAAAATTACTCTCTGAGAACATAATAACGTTAAATCATATTATAAACCAAAAGGTTGATATTTTCAATGTGCAACATGCAATGTTTGCACATCGTTAAAGGAAAAAAAGTAGAGCGTTTATGCCCTGCTTCCAAATTTCATTTATTCTCTTGCAATATCAATATCAATTCCTGCTTTAAAAATTACCTAAACTGGATCATCATATACTAGGATTTCCTTGACACATTTTCTTACTAGCTTCTCATCGTATTCGGCTAGTTTCATATCTGATTCATTGCAAATTCGATCAGCTCATCTATCTCGTTAGCAAGGATGTTATAGTCTTTTTTCGCATGAAAAAGTTTCACCAGTTCCTTCTGCTTTACCTTAAGTGTAATATTAATTTCTTCGAACTCTCCAGAATTGTCATATGCTAGAGCTTTGGAAATGTTCTCAATAAAAATCTCATTAATTAATGAGCATCTAATCAAAAGATTGAGCGCTTTAATCTTTGCCTCCTGAAGTTCCGTTTCCTTTACAGTAGGTGCATTGCAAGCTTCAAGCCCATTATCTACTCCGGTGCAGCATCTACATACATTAGATTTTTTGCATATATTGTTCCAAGTGATGCGTCTGTAGTATTCTCCGCTTATTTTTATACGCTAAATCTACAATTGCACAGAAATGCAATCTGCTATTTTATCTGGATGATTTGGATTTACTTTTTCAAACATTTTCTTTCTCTCTTTCTTTAAACAATGAAAATGCACTCGTGCCCAACGATAGAAACAAAGAAATCTATGATTTCGTCTTGTTTCATCGGAAGGGTGCAATATAATTACCTCCTTTGCCTTAGTAATTTCTCCATCATATCTTCTACATAGTCTTCATAAACTTCTGTGCAGTTTTCTTTGACTATGTCATAAATCTCATACCATAGAAGATTAGCTGTTTTTTGAAACTGACTAGACATCTGTACAAATGGTGATGCAATAACTCCTCCAGTAGTAGGATGCTTTCCCAATAGTCCAAATTGACTTATTGCTTCTTCACATTGAATGTATCTTGCAAAAGCCTGAGAGTAGGATTCTAATAATCTTGGATTTACTAAGTTTTACAGTTTCTCTGTTTAACCATCCCAAGTCTCTTTATATATTTCATCTGCACCAAGTGGTATTCCATTCTTTTGCTTTGCAGATAGATAGTCACTTGGTGTAGGCATATCGGTTCCATCAAGAACTGCCCCATCTGGTAAGTCAACAGCATCTATTTCTTCTGGAGTGAATGTTGTAATATCATTCATTAGTATTTCTACTTTTTTACCTTTTTCTATTTTTTCAGCAGCAGGCTGTGGTTTCCCTCCTGCTTTTACTCTTCTTCCACCTCTGTATGTTCCGTCTTTTGCGATAGTATCACCTCCTAATACTTAAATATAAAATCTCCCTTCAATAAACAATATTGTTTACTGTAGGGAGATTTTAGTTTAACTATGTTTGTCTAAAAATAGAAAAGATCCTCAAATTTCTTTTCTAAAGCAATGCAAAGTATCAATGCTAATTTAGCAGTGGGGTTAAATTGACCAGTTTCAATTGAGCTGATTGTGTTTCTTGAAACACCCACCTCATCAGCTAACTGTTGTTGTGAATAGCCTTTTTCTTTTCTGACTTCTTTTAAATGATTTTTGAGAACTAGTTTATCATCCATAATCCATCACTACTTTAATGTTATAAGGTTAGCTACAAATAAGGCAATTCCTATAATCGCCATAAGTATCCCCATTAACAATTGCTTTCTTTCTTTTAATTTTGTATACTTAACAAGTTCTTTCGTTGCTTCAATACTAAAATAAATACTTAGTATTCCATAATTAAAGGAATTGAAGAAAAAAGCTTCAATTCCAAATAGGATGGCGGCAACAGCTAATCCGATTTGACTGGAAACTTCACCTGCTTTTTTAAAAATATCAACCATCATCTCATCGTGATATTTATACTCCTCACGACTTCTTGCTAAAACTTCATCTCTCTTCATATTTATTCTCCTTTATTCTTTTGACAAGTTTACTTGGTATTTATATTATATCATGCCAAGTTTTATTGTCAATAGATTAGAATAAATATTTTACTTTTCTAATGATATTCTTTAATATCCCCTTTGAACCCGTTTTTTTGTGAGTGAGAGGTCGGAACCATGGGTGTTAAATTTTGCTATATAGAAGTTGACTCCACCTCCCCTCAATACTTTTCATTATAAAATCTGTCTCTATCTCTGCATGAATTTTAGAGTGACAATACTTACAAACACTCATCAAATTAATTTTATCATGACTTCCACCAACTGATAAAGGTTTAATATAATGGACGTGTTCAACTTTTTTCATTATATTTTCTTTTAAACATCTTTCACGAATAGGATGCTTGTTTATATATCTTTTACGAATAATTCTCAATGCTTTACCATAACACTTATGTGTTTCTATGTTTCTTTTATATCGTTCGTAGTTTCTGTTAAATTCTTTCTTATTTTCTTTACAGAATCTTATATCATATAATTCAGGATAACCTAGATAGGAACATGTCTTTTAGGTTTTCTTGGCATTATATCACCCCATAGAAAAAGCCCTGGAGATAGAATCTCCAAGGCTTGGAATTATTTTTCTACTATAAACATACTACATTTTTATACTGACTTTCAATGACATATTCTATTCGATTGTTAATTAATCTCACTTAAATTAACTTCGTATTTATATTTGTCAGATTTATAGAAAATTTCAACATATTCTACAATATTATTTTTTCTATCCTTTGTTAATCTTTCAATATACAATAAAGGAGAATCTTCTTCAACACTCAATATTAGAGCTGTATCTTTGTCTGATTTTATTGCCTCTATACTTTCTTTTGCATTGTTTACGATAATCCCATTTTTTTCAAAAATCTTATATAGAGATGAATAGCAATCATAAAAATCATCTTTCTTCAGTCCGATAAATTTTAAAGGTATATAAGCTATGTTTAACCCATAAATCTCCCCCTTTATAAATCTCTGTCTAACTAACCTATAAACTTTATCATCACTATTTAAATTCAATTCTGATTTTATCTTTTCATTTGGTATTATTGTGCTTAAATCTATTAACTTAGAAGTTACATTATGATAAAAATTATCCCTACTAAATCCTCCATAAACTTTAATCTGAAGTATTTCCTTATTTGATTTCACAATTGTTGGCTTTCCCGATGACTTTTTTATTAATCCTTCATTTTCAAGTCTATCCATGGCTTTTCGTGCCGTTATTCTACTAACTCCATAATTCTCCATTATTTCTTTTTCTGAATAAAACACGTCACCTTCATAAAACTTTTTAGATAGTATCATTTCACGAAGATCATTGAAAATATTATTGTATAAAGACATAATCCTCCTATTTTTATAGATTTATTTTTTCTATTTCTCTCGCTAGTTCTCTAATTCCCATTTTATTTTTTTCTTCTAAAATATCAATCATATTCTCAATTTTGTCATTGATTTCATAACATATTGAACCAGCCATAGTACCTGTTATTATAGCCACAGTATCAGTATCATAACCAATATTTACAGCATCAATAACTGCTTCAAAAGGATTATTTTCATTAGCCTTTAATATGCCAAAGGAAATAGGTACTGCTTCTGAAACATGCAAGCCACTTCCTATTATATCATATAAATCCTTCATAATTGAATCTTTATCTTTAGATTGTGATGCAATTTTTAATGCTAACTTTATTCTTTCAGTCACACTAGCACCACCAACTTCTCTTGATACTAGTATTCCTTTCTCTTCTCCTATTATAGAGCCTTCTATACCTGACTTTATTATATCATTAATGTTAGAATTTTCTTTAAGCCCAGTGCTAATAGCAGACGCTACAGCACACGCTCCAGAAATCGCTAAATGATTATCATGCGTAACTCTAGTTATTGTTATGGCATCTTCAATAGCTTTATTTGGATTTCCCGGATTAAAAAGCCCAGCTGGTGAAATTTTCATTGCTGATCCATTTGTAGCTTTAGAAGAATAATCTACAGTTACAGCTCCAGGTGCTTTCTCTAATTCCTTAGCACCTGTTTTAAACATTTTTACTGCACTTCTAGTTGTTGGGCCTGCAAACCTATCAAAATATTGAGGCATATCTGACCATTCCAAAATTGCTAATTTTACAATTTTTTCATTTATAACACCGTTATTTTCTAAGATTTTTCTGCACAATAAATAAGTTTGAGAAAAATCATCTGTAACTTGTCCAGCTTCATTTCCTAACGCAAAATTTGCTTCATCTGGTTTTAAAAATTCTTGAACTTTGCCATTAAATTTTTTTCTTATTTGATTAAAAGATAAATTTTCAGTTGCAGCACCCATCGCATCGCCTATTGCCCCATATGCTAAGCTATTTAATATTTTACTCATCTATTTCTCCTTTAACTTTATTTTCTTCTTTCCAACCTAATAATAATGTCAATATCATGCCACCAAAGAAAGCTATAGCTAATCCAATACAATAAGCCCACAAAGTTGGTCCAGCAAATGCAGGTATTGTAGTTAAACCTCCGAAAACAAAGGCATATCCTACTACATTGAATGCTCCCATAAAAGCTCCACCCATCGCTGCTCCTAAACAACCAGCAATTAATGGTGTTTTAAAAGGTACTCCTAATCCATAGATTGCTGGCTCTACAATTCCAGATAAGAATACCGACATTATTGATGAAACTGAGAAATTCTTTAATTTTTTGTCTTTACTTTTTAGAAAGATTGCAAAAGCTGCCCCTGCCATACCAAAATTAGCTGTAGCCCCATATGCTATCAATGGAGAAGATCCAGTAGTTGAAATTTGTGGTATTATAACTGTTGTATTAGGTGCCCAATGTACACCAAACATTATTAAAATATTCCATATACCACCAACAATTGCGCCTGTAATTATGTTATTCCAAGATGTAATTACTTCTACAAATTTTGCAATTCCAATACTTATATAATTTCCAACAGGTCCTATAACTACTGTTAATAAAGGAATCATTGTGATTATTAATATAGTTGGGATTGCTACAAGATGTAAACTACTTGGTAAAACCTTTTTCAACTTATTCTCAATTTTACTCTGAACAAATACTAATAGTATTGGTGGGATCACTTGACCAGAATATTCAAATACTGGCACCGGTAAACCAAATAGTGAAACAACTGTACCTGGATTGCCATTCATTAAATTCAGAAATCCTGGCATTGATACTGCAGCCATAATTGCTGCTGCAATTGGCATACTACATTTAAGTTGTTTAGCAGTTGACATAGCTACTAAAATTGATAAAATACTAAAAACTGATGTTGCTGCTGATGTCAAAATAATATCAGTAGTACTTCCTCTTTCTAATATTCCTAATTCAATAGCTAAAATAGTAAAACCTCTTATCAAACCAGAACCAGCAAATAATGGTAATAAAGGACGAAAAACACTCACAACAAACGATATGAATCTATCTAATATACCTTGTTTTGATTCCTCTAATTTCAAATCATCCTCTATCAATATATCAACTTTCTTCTCTGAATTAATATTTGAGTTGTCTATAATTTGATTATATATACTTTCTACATTTGTTCCAATTATTATTTGAAATCTATTCTTATCATCAACGACTCCAACTACACCATCTAATTTCTTTATTTCATCAACTTTAACCAAATCATATGATTTAAAAGTAGGCCTAAGCCTTGTTGCGCAGTATGTCAATTTGATTATGTTATTTTCTCCGCCCATTAAATCAAGTATTTTTTTACCTAGAGAATTCATAGATACCTCCTAAATATAATAATGTTATAACGTTATAATCTTTATTTAAATGTAACATATTCAATCACTAATGTCAACGTTTTCAAAAAGAATATTTAATTATATATCTTTTCTAATTTGTCTAAAGCGATTTTGTATAGCCTATATATATGTCTAACATTATAATTCATATTCTGTGCAATTTTTCTTATGTATTATAGTTTAGATATCTTTTCTCAAGTAGCAATTTTAACTCTTCATCATTAATATCATTTATTAAACTGTAAATATTAGATTTTAACTCCATAAGTTTATTGATATCATTATTAATATCTTTTTATAAATGTAATATTTTACATATCAATTCTTCATGTTTAAATATTATACTAGTATTACTTGGTATATATGAAAATATCACCGTTGCTTTTGTCAATAGTTTATCTAAGGTTTCTGCAAGTTCCAACATTGAATTTATCATCTTGTCTAAATAAAAAGCTTGCTTTAAATATTCTTTTATATTCATTTCTTACCTCCATAAGTTTTGAGGTAAGTTATCCATATAACTTCTACTCATTTTAGATTTTCTTTTACTGCATCGATTAATGTAGCTTGAGTTTTATTTTTTCTTTCTAATGCTTTCTTCACGTTTTCATCAATTGTATCCTTTTCTAAGATGTGATGAATTACAACTGTTTCTTTCTGCCCCTGCATATAATGTCTAACATTGGTTTGCTCATATAATTCTAAGGACAAAATAAAAGAAAACCAAATTAATATTTATACACCTACTTGAAGGTTAAGTCTATGACCTACTGATGCTGGATTAATAATAGATAATGGGACTATATACTGATTCCATTCTTTAAAGTCCTTACTTGTTTTAAGATCCCTTACATCAAACCTATCTTTATTCTTTTTAAGTCTGACTTATACCAATAGGCTATCGGAACAGGTTTTCTATTTGCACCCTCTATTAAATTTTCTAAAGCATCAATTTTTCTATCATGAATACGGATCATATTTTTATCTTCATCATAAACTGAGCCTTATGCCATTTGCAGTAACTTATTAGAAAGGGCTGCAGAATTAACTGCATCTATATCTTTTTCCTTAATACTAACAACCAAGTCTTTTTTAAGGTCTCTAAGATATCTCTTTCTTTATCTGATAGATTTACAAGACTTCATTGTTTATCTTCTTTGGCATTTTTAGATAATCTTCAGATTTCATAGAAACTGTGATATCTGATATCTTTTCATAGATTGCATCTTCAGCAAAAGGTAATAGTTTGTAAGAATAAATGATTGGTCCATTTCTCTTATCTGGTTTGATGTAGATTTCCCTGTACTGACCAATAAATTTTCCAAGTCTCTCTCCCATATTAAGCAGCCTAAACTCAGCCCATAAGTCCATTAGTCCGTTAGATGATGGAGTTCCAGTAAGACCAACTATTCTTTTTACCTTTGGTCTTACTTTCATCAAGGCTTTAAACCTCTTTGACAAATTAGACTTAAAAGATGATAGTGGCTTGAAAACAAGACCATCCAGCTACTTGATAAGCTAGGTTTATTCAAGTGTTAAATCAACCTAATCCACCTTCTTATCTTTTAATGAGTCAGTAATAACATTGACTTCAGGAATGTACTTCTCAAACTTCTCCTTTTTTCCCACTTACATTATTTCTTATTGCTGCAATAGATCTTTTTATTTGTCAAATTAAGCTTGGCATAGACCACTAATTCCTTAAAACATATAGATATATTTATAGTTTAAAGATTTTCTTGGATATTATTTAGACAAGTCATCCCTTATTAACAAGTTATTAGAATTTTCATTCATCACTCTATATCTTTGTCATTATGAATCTATGAGAATAAGTATATAAAATTATCTCATATATTTTCCAATATAAAAATTATTTTTAGTAATCTACTAGAAAATAATTGCAGATATGTATAATTCTAATAATTTTATATATGTACACCTTCTTATATAGTCATCATTCTTGCTATTATATCAAAGTTTGCATAGCAAGATATATCTTGGTAAGATTGATTTAGCATTATCTTAAATTTAGTTTTGGTGATATTAAAAATAAAATATCCTGGGAAAGTTACAATAACTTGTCTATTCTGTCCACTCTTCCTAAAAACATCTATACTGTCTACATGCCTCTATAATTCTTGATATTGATATGTTCCCACAAGGTATTTTCCAAAAAGAAAAATTGCTTTTAGGATTTCTTTTAAATCCTAAAAGCAATTTATTTCAACACTTTTATAGCCTGTCATCTTATTTTCTTGACATCAATACTACACACTCCACATAGGACTAGTGAATACTAAGTATGTCAAGTAGTCCTGTCTGTTTGTGGTAACATATATATAAGCCTTTTAACGATATAGAGAATCTATCGTTAAAAGGTATCAACTCGACAAACTGGGATATGCAATTCTACAAAAATTCCAAGACACTTAAAATAACACTTGACGCTGCTAATAATAAAACTCCAATAACTTCTAGTAAATTTTCAATATTTTTGTATTTTTTATATTTCTTGATAAATTAAGAAGATATGAACCCTAATCCTACACCAAATAGTAGAAAGCCAATTCCTTTTAACCTTTTATTGCTCCATATTAATTATTATATTCAAATTTTATGCGAACAAATGCTTCAAAGTTTCCATGCATTTCAAACATATAAGTTCTATTTTTCTTTCCAAGTCTTTCCCTGGTTTATAGATTCATACTTGGTTTGATTGTTATTAATATCCGTAAATATTAAATGTATTATTCCTTCAGAATCAATTTCCCCTACAACTTTAGGATCTG
Organism: Anaerococcus obesiensis ph10; assembly: GCF_000311745.1. GTDB lineage: Bacteria > Bacillota > Clostridia > Tissierellales > Peptoniphilaceae > Anaerococcus > Anaerococcus vaginalis. The sequence goes on from NZ_HE978531.1 coordinate 517,002, forward strand.
TATCTGGAGCCTCGGAAATAAAAATCATCCTATTATCTTCAATTCTTACAAAATACCACAAACTTTTAGCCATAGCTCTATCCACTTCTATAAGTGCATAATTGGATTCAGGTATTATTATAGCATTTTCAATAGATAATCCATCTAATATGTCTTGTTTAGATGATGGTTTCTGAATATTATGATTTCTCGGAGGATTAGACATATCATTTTCCTCATAAATAATAGGCTTTACATTTGAATTTAAACTCTCATGTTTAACATCCCTATCACTATCCCCTAAGGAAACTTTAACTACATCCCATGTCCTAGTCCCATGTTCATCAAACACCGCAAAATTAACCCTATTTCCATCCCACTTTATCCAATATTTACCCGCTGAAACAGGAGAAAATCCATCATCAGTGGATGCTCCTGCACCTAAATCTTCAATAAATAAAAGATTTTTCCTTTCATATAAACTAACATCTCCCAAAAGTAAGAATGAAGTCTCTTCAACTACTAAAGTATGTTTTCTATCAGGTGAAATAAAAGTATAGTAGGAATTTACAAGGTAATCGCCTAAAAAAATTAAAGACCCAAATAAGAATCCTACAATTGATAATATCCAGCCTATTATCAGAAAAACTCTAGCAATTTTACTAGAATATTTCTTCCAAAATAACTTTAAAAAATAGATAAGCCAAATTACAATCATCAATAAAAGAATAAAAAGCACACCTCCTTGCCTTAGTTGAAGGCCACATAAATCAATTAATATTCTATAGCCAGTCCTACTTTTTATAAGTAAAAGTATCATGGAAAATGCTAGCCATATTAATGTTATTGCTAATAAAATGTATGTTTTTATCTTGTTATTTTTTTCTTTTCCCATGTTTTATCCTATAAATTCTAATTTGTATTAATTATACCATAAAAAATAAACCTACAGATTTTACTCCATAGGCTTACTCTATCTTTCATATTATCTTATTAACTTAGTTTTGAGCCTCTACATAATCATACTCTAAAGCTTCAAGTATTCTTTTTCTAACTAATAAATTTCCGAACTCCCATTGAATTATATCCATTTCTATCTTAGTGATGTTTTTTCTTTTTAATTTTTCATTAACTAGCGTTTGAACTTCTTCATAATGATAGCGAACTTTAATTAGATTAAGTCTTCTTCTATTACCATTTCCCCAAAGATCTTTTAGAACTTCATCAACTAACTATCAATAATTTATTTTCAAGATATTATTTACACAAAGTCGTGTTTTGAAATATTTTTTGTAAAATAAAATCCATATAATCCTGTTTCTTTTTCATTTGCTAATTTATCCCTTTCAACAGAATTGCCATATACAAAATTATCATTTTCTGTTTCAACTTATGCATAAATATCCCAATCTCTAGGGTTACACTTAACAATTATATGATCCTACCGATTCTAATTTTTCTTATCCTTTTCTCAATCCATACGTTGACACAACCTACCAAAATATCTTAAGTGTTGCTACAAGTAAGTATTTGAAAGATATTTTTGAACAATAATTCTAAAAAATTAATAATATAATTATTTAGTTCAAAATTCATAAACCTATTGATTTCAAGGCTTTCAAAGTCTAGTTATTCATTTTTTCTTGTCATCAATACTACACTCTCCACGTGGCTCGGTTGTTCAACGAAAAACATACTCAACCCCTATTGTGCAAGGGAATGGTGGAACGCACCTTTTCCCTTAAAATCTAGTGGTTCGAGTCTGTGATAACCTTGAATTGCCCTATAATTTGTATGGGCAAACAGGGTAAAGTTCTGTCACTTAAACTTCATTTTTCATGTCATCCCTACAAACTTGAATTTAACCAATATCATTTTGCGTTCTTATACGAAAGCAGAATATGACTTGGTGTAAACAATGTTGCTGCGATAAGCAACAGAATTGATCGGCTCATAATTCCACTAAACAAGAACAAAACTGAAGGAATAACAGATAGCGCCAGTGCTCTGAATATGCTACTCTTCTTAAAGCAAATTATCCAAATTGCACAATATAACACTACTAATATTGTATCCACAATAAGGTATATGGCAAATGCTTCGTCAGACCACCACCCGTACCATGTTCCGGGAATGTTGATTATCATAAAACCAAAGCAGCCAAACCTTCCTATCTGTTCTGCAACCTCAATAAATTTATTGCTCCACTTGTTTTCAAAACCCTCTTTGCATCTAATTGCAAAAATAATATTGGGTATCATAATGACTGCAATCATTATCAGTCCGAATATATTTAACCAGTCCATATACTCCTCCGCAAATTCCACTTTGTCAATTTCATTAAATATGTATATTATCTTTCTCCAGTGGATACAGATATGTAATCGGATTCTGCGCCGACTGATTCAACTTAAATCCAGCTATCGACTTTCCTAAATAGAATTCTTCATTCTCATCAAGTGGAAGTTCCTGTTCGTATCTTTCATCCACGAAGAACACTCTGTTTTCAGTTTTTGGTGTAAGAACAATATCCTGCCTTGGGAGTTTGTCCTTTGCCTCTTTGCATACAAACCACTCTGACGGCTTATATACGGCAACAATCAAAGAGTTGTAAACACCGAAAACATACTCAACAGTTTTAACCTTTTCCTTTGATGCTCTCCAAATACCACGAACAGCATCATATAATACCTTCTCATCCATACCTCTCTGGTAGAGTCTGTTTATTTTGATGACAAGGATTCTGTGCTTGATGTCTTTTTCTTCAAGTGGGGTGGCACCGTTTATTCTTTCATACTCATCAACCGATAAAGCCTCTGCAGAATGGTGTCCGGCAACAATATTAGTTAGTCCAGCATTACTGACATAATTAAACGCATTAATTAATGATGCCTCTGCAGCAAATGCCTCTTCTTCGGTTAAGTTTGAATTGATGATTATTTTCTCAACCTCAAGTCCGGCATTCTTAATATCCGCAATAGTCTTCAGTTTCAACTTCCTTTAATAGAACATTCATCTTTTATTGTTAGTTCCAGTGTTTTCTTTTCATCAAGTAATTCTTCTTTTTGTTTTGTAAGTTTTTTATACTTTTTAGCATAAACTTCTTCGTCTATACTATCTTCTAAATGAAGATCGACTAACTTTCTTTCTTGACTAATGATTCTGTTTAATTGGTTTTCTATCTTTTTCAAATCTTTGACTAAAGTATTATCATTTATTTCTTCTTCAACAATTTTTAAAAAGTCATCTATTACTGTTGAATCTGCATGGCATAATTGCCTATAGCTTTCAACAAATGCTTTTTCTATTGCTGCTTCTTGTATTCCTTTTGAATGGGGACAATATTTTTTACCTTTTTTTGTTGACCTTACACACTGCCAATTAATTTTTTTGTAAATGGAACTAGTGTGCCAGGTTCTTCTTGAAAGTATCTCGCCACAAAATCCACATTCAAGCATACTTGAAAAAGCATATTGCCTTGATAGTTTCTCTCTTTTTCTATCCTTATTAGCAATGGTGTTTCTGTTTTGTGCTCTCCTGAGTCTAATCTCCTGTGCCTTTTCAAAATCTTCTCTTGATATAATTGGCTCGTGATGATTTTCAATGTCATATTTATCAGATTCTCCAAAATTTGCTAGTCTTCTTTTTGTTATAGAATCAACTGTAAAAGTCTTTCCCATTAGTATATCTTTTCATTTTTAATTATTCCTAACACTGTAGTATCAGACCATTTTGTTTTACCTCTCGGGGTGAGATATCCTTGCTCTTCTAGTTCCCTACCAATGACTGAACCACCATTGCCTTCTAAAAGATGTATCTAACAATTTTGGCTTCTTCTTCATTTATAGAGATAGTTTTTGTTGTAGGGTCATAATAGTATCCAAGACAACCTTAAAAACCAATAAGCTCCCCTTTTTCCATTTTCATTTTCAGTCCTTTTTTTACATGGGCTGAGGTATTTTCTACTTCTTGTTGAGTTACTGAACTTAATATTGTTAGTAATAG
>NZ_HE978531.1:521603-533574 GCF_000311745.1 Anaerococcus obesiensis ph10
CTAAGATCATAAAGTCTACATAACATTGCAAGTCTCATACTATAAATCTTTATTGCTTGCATTTTAACCTCCTATATAAGTTAATTTTTTACCTTGATAAGTGAATTAAATTTGAAATATGCTAATCTCACATAATCAATTTCAAGAATATTCACACTTCAAAGTATTTTGATTTTATAGAAAGATGACAAAATACCCCTCACCTTATAAAGTGAAATTTGCCCTCTTTGGTAACCAAGTTTTTTTATTTTTTTATAGTATTTTTGAGTTTAATGATTAGTTTGAACATAAAAAGAGGACTTATGTTATTGGGCATAAATCCTCTAAAATAAAAAAATATTATAAAATTTATTTTATGGAGTATCATGAAAAATACTATTCACAACTTCTCGTTTTTCTTGCGTTTTTATCATATGTCCCTCTTGTATTTACTAATATATGCATTTTCATAAATACGTGAAATCAATCACTTTATCACAAACTGACTCTAAAAACTCAACATCATGGGATATTATTAAAATCAACTTATCTTCTTCCTTTACTTTCTTTATGTTTTTAGCTACTATTTTCATATTTCTATAGTCCAATCCACTGGTTGGTTCATCGAAAAATAGAATTTTCTTGTCGGATAGTAAAGCGGATAAGATAATTACTCTCTGTTTTTGTCCTCCTGACAAGGTGTGAGGATTTCTATCACTGATATTTTTCAACTCCATATCTTTTAACCAAGTATCTAAAGCATTATCATCTTTAATATTTGATGTTAATACTATTTCATCTTTGACGGTGTCCGTGAATAACTGACAGTTCACTTCCTGCATAATAAGCAGGTTCTCATTTAACCTGTTTTTTGTTTTGAAATTCTTATCCTCTTTTAAAATTTTCCCTTTATTTTCTTTGTATAAGCCACACATAATTTTTGCTAATGTAGACTTTCCAATTCCATTTTCTCCAACTATTCCAATAATATTCCCATAGCAAAATTTAAGGTCCTTGATGGACAAAATTGTTCTGGTATTTCTTTTGAATATCAGATTTTTTAATTCTAATAAAGCCCCTTTATTTAAATTTTCAAAATCATCAAATCCTTCAATGGCTTTATAATCAGAATGCCTAAGTCCTGTTCTCATTCGCTCATCTTCACTTAGATTTTCAATTTGGTCCATACTATATTCTCTGATGATTTTTCCATCCTCTAAGTATATTGCTCTATCAACAATGTCTTTTAAATACCACAGCCTGTGTTCTGCAATAATAATAGTTTTTCCTAAAGATTTAAGTTTTTTATTGTAAGCGATAGTTCTTCCATTGACTTTATGTCTAAGCTTGAAGACGGTTCATCAAGAATAAATATCTTAGGGTTTAATGCGTAAATACTTGCTATAGCAATCTTCTGCTTTTCTCCTCCGGAAAGATTGAATATATTTTTATTCATCAAGTTTTCAAGATGAAGCTCTTTTTCGACTTCTTTAATCCTTTTGTTAATTACTTCTCTTTCTATGCCGTAATTTTCTAAGCCAAAAGCAATTTCATCAGTTGTATTGGTTGTATAAAATTGTGTTTTAGGATTTTGAAAAACCGATCCTACATCCTTAGATAATTTATAAATTGGTGTGGTAAATGTATTCATCCCATTGACAAGAACACTACCAGTAATATCCCCATCATAAAACTCTGGTATTATACCGTTCATAAGCTTTAATAGAGTGGACTTTCCACAACCGCTCCTGCCACATAGAAGAATGCATTCCCCTTTTTTTATTTTCAAGTTTATATCTTTTAATGAGTAATCAGAGCCTCCCTTGTACTTAAAACTTAATTCTCTAATTTCAATCATAAATCCCACCCTGACACTTTCATAAATATTACTATTGATAAAATTAAAATCATAAGAATTAAAACGCCAATGTCATTTTTTCTAATCTTAATTAGGTATCTACTTGTTTTTTGAACAGGAGCATCAAGCCCCCTTATAATGGCTGATTGGGATAGCTCATCCCCAATTTCTATTACACTTACGAATAAGGGTACAAAAAAGTATTCCATTGTCGCAGCAGGTCTATGAAATAAATTATAAAGACTAACGCTAATCCCTCTTGTTTTCATCGCCATATTTATATGACTCCACTCATCTTTAATTGTTGGTAAGCATCTAAATATTACAGAAATCATTATGAGTGAATCTTTTGAAAGTTTTAATTTTTGTAAAGTTGCTACTGCACTGGAAACTGATGTAGAATTTAAAATCCATTTACCCACAATAATACATGGCAAAAATTTTCTCCCAATTGCCAAGAGGAATAAAATTAAATTCATGAGGAAATTTATATTGAAATAGGCTAAAGTTTTTTCTAATACAACACTTATTACAAAGAATAGAATATACCTTATAGCGGATTTCTTATAACCATCACTAATAATAATGGCAAGAAAAAATAAGCTAATAAGGCTTTGATATATCAAACCAAAACCTAAAAAAATTAAAATATTTGCACCTATAAGCAAGATAAGTTTTGTTCTGAGGTCATATTTTGACCCCAGAACAAACTTTGAATTTTCCATTATAATACTCCTGCTGATTCCAACTTTTTATTTAGTATTTTCTTTGTAAAATAAGAACCAACCAAGGAGAATATGAATGTTCCAATAATCATTACTGGTAACATCCATATTGGTGTCCATGCTCTTACTGTATTACAAAAGTTTTGATCTAAGCCACCTTTTATAACACTTTCAAAAAATGCTTCTCTCATAAGCCAAATTGGTAAGAATCCTCCAAATAAGTTTAAAGAAAAAAACATATGACTAATTGTATTTTTCTTAAAGTCTGTATATTTGCCACCTCTTGCTATGAACATAGCAATTATTCCGGCAGGCACTGCCACTAATGGTGCAATTGGAATATGTCCAGTTGCAACTAATAAAATACTTGGTAAGATAGCAGCAATTACAATAGCAGTGGCTGACTTTGTTTTTGCAAGAAGCATATGATAGGTTGGTGCAGCAAGTAGTGCTACAAGCATAGGCATTAGTAAAAATAAAACAGGGACAGGCATAGATATTGCCCCAATTACTGCATAGGTTACGAAATAGAGCGCAATTAAAACTCCCGCTGTAATAGCATTTTTTGATGATTTCTTTTGTGTTTTCATAAATTCCCTCCTTTAAAATTGATTGTTACTGTACAATCTTCCATTCTTTAGACTTTTCTTGATAATTCCATAAGTCTTTATATTGGCCTTCATTTTTTAAAAGTTCTTCATGCTTCCCAACTTCTTCTACCTTTCCTTTGTTTAAAACAACAATTTTATCAGCTCCCATTATGTTCCTTAATTTATGAGCTACAACCACAACTGTTTTATTTTTAATTAAATTTGATATTGCTTCTTGTATAATAAGTTCATTTTCCGGATCAATGGATGATGTTGCTTCATCAAGTAGTATTATTGGGGCATTTTTTAATATTGCTCTCGCTATTGATATTCTTTGTTTCTCACCTCCAGACAGAGTCGCTCCTCCTTGTCCAATCATAGTGTCAAATCCATCGTCTTTTTTGACTATAAAGTCATAAGCTCCTGCCATTTTTGCAGCATTCATGATTTCATCTTTACTTGCATCTTCATTTCCAAATTTTATGTTGTTATAAATTGTGTCTTTAAAAAGATACACATCCTGAAAAACAACAGAAAATTTATCCATTAATTTATCAGGGTCGACTGTTAGCAAATCTACTCCACCAATTTTAATTGTCCCTTCATTAGGATCATAAAATCTGGAAATTAATTTAATTAGTGTAGATTTTCCAGAGCCAGAGTAACCAACAAAAGCAGTTAATTCATTTTCATTAATGTCTAATGAAACATTATCGATAACCTTAGATTCCTTGTAAGAAAATGAAACATCGTGGATTTCAATTTTGTTGCTTTCGTTTACATCGGAATTTCCTGACATAGGTTTAGCGTTAAGTAAGTTAATGATTCTCTCTCCTGAAACTGATGCCATTTGTAGACCTGTATAATTTACAAGTGCAAGCTCCAAGGGATCAAAAATCCTTGTGCCTACAAATAAGAACATTAAAAATGTATCAATTTCCAAAGATCCATTTATAAATAAATAGGAACCAACTAAACTCATCAAAGGAAGTCCTATTCTTAAAATCATACTTGCTATAGTAGTTAATGAACCAACCCCTTTCTCACTCTTAATATTTGCATTTCTTGAGTTATCTATATCTTCTTCAAGCTTTGTTAATGTATCATCTAAGCTGTTATAAGCTTTTAGAGTCTTAATAGCATCCAAATATTCGTTTATATCTTCTTCCTCTTTTATCCTCATTTTCTTTGTTTTCAAATAAATTTTTTTCTGAAAGTTTTGCATGAGTGTAAGAAGTAGAACAGAAATCGGCAATCCAATAAGTGTTGCTATTCCCATTTTTACATTAATTATCAAAAATAATATTGAGCAAAGAACCGCTACACATATACCACTGAAAAATTGAGGTAATTGATGAGTTACTGCCGTTTCAACTTTGAAAAAATCATTCATTAATGTATCTAAGATCTCTGCTGAACTTTTTCCTGAAATATAACCTATTGGCAGTTTTCTTATGTGGTCTGCAAGCTCTATTCTTCCATCTGCACTTGTCTTGTATCCAAGTTCATAGGTATATTTTGTGGCTAAATTTTCTAATAAGAATGTTATTAAGAAAAATATTGCCATTATCCCAAAATACTTCCATAAAAGGCTCGTATTTATACTATCTGCACCTCTATTTAAAAATAGTGTTTCTACAATTTTCGCTAAAGCAATAAATGGTATAAGGTTGGAAATAGATGCCAAAACATTTAATATAATTGATTTTCTTATATTATTCATCTTTCCTAATGTAATATTTCTTATCATTCATTCTCACTCCCTTCTATATCCATTTGCCAAATATTTGTCTTCTTATAAATATCAAATAGTCTCTTATATATTCCATCTGCAAGGATTAAATCTTCATGCTTGCCTCTTTCTGCAATTTTTCCATCAGATATTACTAAGATTTGATTTGCATATTCTATGGTATTTAACCTATGAGCAATCATGATAACCGTCTTATCTTTAACCAATTCAGACAAAGCTTCCTGCATAAGATATTCATTTTCAGAGTCTGCAAAACTTGTTGCCTCGTCTAATACTAATATTGGTGCGTCCTTTAAAATCGCTCTTGCTACAGCAATACGTTGTTTCTCTCCTCCAGATAAATAAGTACCTTTACCCAAAACAGTGTCATACCCATCAGGAAATTTTACAATAAAATCATGACATCTTGCTTTTTTACATGCTTTTATGACATCTTCTTTTGTAGAGCCTACCTTTGCCATAGCAACATTATTGAAGACTGTGTCTGTAATAAGATCACTGTCTTGAAAAACAAATGCTACCTTGTCCATTAAGGCTTTTATCGGAATATTTTTTATATTAACTCCACCAATTTTAATAGAGCCTTCTGAAGGATCGTAAAATCTGGGTATTAGCGTTCCAATGGTAGATTTACCTGCTCCCGAATAGCCAACTAATGCTGTAACTTCTCCTTGTTTAGCACAGAAGCTTATATTCTTTAAAACCTCTTCATTTCCATAAGAAAAGCTTACATTATTAAATTCAAGATCATGACCTTTTATCTCTTTCTCACTATTTTCAATTGCCAATTCTTTTTGATCTATAATTTCATAGACTCTCAAAACAACTTCATTTAGTAAATTCATTCCTTCTGCAAAATCTCTAAGTTTTAATGCAGGTATGCTAATGGCAGGTGCAAGAATTAAATAGAAAATAAAGATTGTAACAAAGTCCAAATTATAATTTCGTGTCATTAAAAATATTCCTACAGGAACTATGAATGTAGCCACAGATAAAATAAACATTCTAAATGAAACAAATCCAGGTCTTATCATTGATGTCATCGAACTTGTAAAATCTCTATATTCTCCTACTGACTTTGAAAAAGTTTTAAATGATTTTACTCCCGTTCCAAATATTTTAACTTCCGGCATACCTTTAACATATTCAGTAGTTGCTGAATTAATTTGATCCAAAATCGCAAAGTTCTTATCAAGTCCACCCGACTTTATAATCTTTGCCATGATTGCAATCTGAATTCCTAAACCAACAAATATAATTAACAAAGTCGTAAGACCTAATATTAAATTTATCTTTAACATAACAATTATCATTGCTAAAATTAGTGTTAAAGTTGAAATTAAATTTGGCAATTGATGAGAAAAGAATCCCTCAATTTGATTCATATCCGATCCTAATACTTGCCTTATTTTTGACTTGTTGTCCCCAGTAAAAAATCCTAAAGGAAGGTTCCCAATATGAAATAATATCTTCTTTTTTAAGTTAGCTATTAAAACATATGAAAACTTATGGCATAAAATACTACCAATATAAGTTAAACAATATGCCAATACCACTGCTGCAAGTCCATAACTACAGAACTGAATTGTACTTTGTTCTAATTTCCCAAATAAAAATAGGGATTTTATAACTTTGTATATCACCAAAATTGGACAAATGCTTAATAGCATTCCAAGACTAACAAATAATATTCCTCCTACAAGTTGTCCTTTTTTTATTTCACTGTAGGAAATAATATCTTTGATAGATTTCTTCTTTTTCATCTAAAACATACCTCCTTACCGAACGAGTTCGTTCATTTACCTTAAAACTAATACAAGGAAAACACCCTTGATGTTTCCCTTGTAAAATACTTATATTTTGTTTTTCTCTACTGAGGTCTTTGAAATAGTTCGCTTATTATTCCAAAGGCTTCACTTGAATTTGTTTTGTTTTCTCCCTTAATAATATAGTCATTATATATTGTTCCAACAGCTCCGTATAAAATAAAAGCTGCGAAACTTCTCACATTTTCTCTATTTATTCCAATATTATTTTTTATTTTTTTATTTTCAATTCCTTCAATTATAAACTCTGAATAGACATCTATAAATTTTCCAACGTAATGAATCAACTCCCATAGCCTGTAAGAGTTATCTGTAATTGAATTCTCTTTTGAAAAATTATATCTTGTCGTAAACTGACCTATATCTTTTACTATAAGTTCTCTTAAAATTTTTATTCTTTCTTCATAATCCATTTCCTTATTTTGAAGTATATCCAACTTATTTTTTAGTTTTTCTTCAAAATATGTTTCCATACAAGCCAAGAAAATATCTTCTTTTGATTTGAAATAATAATAAAACATTCCCGGCGCTCCGTTAACTTCTGCGAGAATATCTCGCACAGAAACTTTCTCATATCCATCCTTTTCAAAAAGTCTGGATGCTATATTTATAAGCTCCTGTTTTCTTTCTTCTGGATCTTTTACATTTCTCTTTGTCAAAACCTCACCACCTATTGACCGACACTCGTTCTTTTAATAAAAATTATCATTTTCTTACACTTTTGTCAATAGTGCCCTGAATTTATATTATGAATGTGGTATAATTTTATTTACTATAAATAAGCACGCTTAACGCTTATAGTCTTAATTACACAATAACAGGGTCTGTAAATAATTTTGTGTATCAACCTAAATCCTGTTTAAAGGGTAATGGTTGATACATTTTTTATGCTTCAATCATAATTGGTGTAGCTACAACTTTTTCTACATCAACATTTTTATCTTCTAGATTATCTTCAAAATTCCCATCATGGTTTAGGGGAAAAAAGAGCAAGTGGTTTTTCTTGTCCACCTGCTCTAAATATTTTTCATGTTCAAAGACTTTAAATATTTCTTTCTATCAGTTATTTAATTTCCATGATTCCGCCTTAGCCTTTGCATTTATAAGATCAGAATAAAGTCCATTATTTTTAATCAGTTCTTCATGATTTCCACGTTCTACTATTTCGCCATCTTTTAAGACTAAAATCTGGTCTGCATTTCTAATGGTTTTTAATCTATGGGCAATCATAATTACTGTCTTATTTTTTGTAAGTTGTTCTATAGCTTCTTTTAATTTATCTTCATTTTCAGGGTCAATATTGGCTGTTGCTTCATCAAAGATAATTATGTCTGCATCTTTTAGCATGGCTCTAGCTATGGATATTCTTTGTTTTTCTCCACCTGATAGACTTGCTCCACCTTCTCCGATAATAGTATTATATCCATCCGGGAGATTTTCTATAAATTCGTGACATCTTGCTTTTTTTGCAGCTTCTACAACTTTTTCATGGCTTGCATTTTGTTTTCCAAATTTTATATTGTTTTCAATTGTATCTTCAAAGAGATAGACGTCTTGAAATACCATGGAAATTGAATTCATAAGATTTTCTATCTTATAGTCCTTAATATTCTTTCCACCTATGAAAATTTCTCCAGAGTTTACATCCCAAAATCTTGCAATAAGATTACAAAATGTTGTCTTACCAGATCCAGATGGTCCAACAATAGCAGTCATAGTATTTTCTTTTATCTCTGCTGATACATTTTTTAAAATTGGTCTATCATCATAGGAAAATGATACATTTTTAAAGACTATGTTGTGATTTTTTATTGGCTCTTTAATACTTCCTTCTTTCATATCTTCCATATCATTTACATAGGAATAAGAATCTATTGCATTCTCAACCATTCTTAGCATTGCCATAGCAGAACCAGATGTTATAAGCCCATCAAATATTACAAAACTTGCTATAAGTATCATAATAGTATTGACTATTTGACTGTTTTCAACAAAATATAATTTTATTGATATAAATAACATCAAACAAATTGTTATAGCTATTATTATTTTAGCTAATAAACTATATGGCATTATAGTTTTTTCTAAATCAAAAGAATATTTACTTGCACCATCAAAGCTTTTATCAAGTTTTTTATTGTTACTTCCTCTTAGATTGTATGATTTTATAATTTGCATTCCTTGCAATGTTGATAAGACTTCTTTGGTAAGTGATACTTGAATCTCATGAATCTTGTCTGCATTTTTACTAGACCTTTTTTGCATACGAGCAACAATCAACAAAAATACAATAGAGCCAACTATTGCTACAAGACATACCTTATAAGAAAATAAAAATAAGGATAAGATAAAAACAATAGCATTAAGCATACCACCGAAAACCATAATATACAAAGTTGGAACCCAAGTCTCTATATTATCTAAGTTAGTAGTTGCAATAGTTGTTAAATTTCCAAGGCTTAAACTTGAGAAAAATCCCATGGGAACTTTTTTTATTTTTTCACCTAATTCAATTCTCTTGTGTCCAGCCATAAAATATCCAGCATGTGTTTGTTTGAGCATAGAGGAATTTTTTGAAATAATTACTCCAGCTATACTAACTAATAAAAATAAACATGATATTCCTATTGTTTTGAAACTTATATCCTTGTTTACTATCCCAAAAATCGCATAATAAATGGCTGCAAATTGTAGAGCATTAAAAATAGAACCGAAAAAATTAGCAAAGATTGATTTTTTTATATACACTTGTTCTGCAATAGAAAAATTCCATATTTTTTTAAAAACACTAAGCATTTTCTTCTCCTTTCAAGGCAGTTTCCCAAAGATCGTGATAATCTTTTGATTCCTTCAAAAGCTTTTCATGACTTCCTTTACATGCAAGTTCTCCATTTTTAATTACAAATATATTATCTACATCTGTTATTGTCTTTAAACGATGGGCAATTATAATTAGAGTTTTCCCTTTGACAAGCTCTGATATTGCATCTTGAATCAAGGCTTCATTTTCAGGGTCGATATAAGAGGTAGCCTCGTCTAAAATAACTATTGGAGCATTCTTTATCATGGCTCTTGCAATTGATATTCTTTGCCTTTCTCCTCCAGACAAATGTTTACCAGCTTCTCCTACTCTTGTATCATATCCATCTGACAACTTCATTATAAAATCATGGCAGGCGGCTTTCTTACATACTTCAATTATTTCCTCATCACTAGCATTTTTATTTCCTATTCTGATGTTATCTTTAATTGACATATCAAAAAGAAAATTATCTTGTGCTACATAGGAAATAATAGTAGATAGCTTTTCAAGGGACATATCTTTAATATTTACATTTCCTATACTTATAGAACCACTATCTACGTCCCAAAATCCTGAAATTAGTTTTGCAATAGTCGACTTTCCCGAACCCGATTCACCTACTAAAGCATTCACACTTCCTTCTTCTATATTTATATTTATATTATTTAGGACTTGCTTATCTTCTTCATAAGAAAAATCTACGTTTTTCATCTCTATATTATAATTTTTTATATCCAAATTTTCATTTTTATGAGATAATTCTCTCGCAGAAAGTATATTTTTAATCTCTTCGAAAATAGTTGACATTCTTCCAATATCATCTTCAAAAGTCATTACTCTCATAATATTTTGGATAGTCCCAAAAGAGAGGATTATCAATGTTAAAAATACACCACCATCTAGTGAACCGTTCATACAGAAATATAAACCAAATGGTATAATTGTCAAAATACCAACTGGAGCAATAGACATACTTATCGCATAGTCTCTTGTATTTTCTCCCATCCAATCGTAATAGTAATTTGCCTTTTTATACACATTGTCCCTGTATTTTCTATAAGATTTTTCGCCTTGATTAAATGTTTTAATAACCTCTATTCCATTTATATATTCAACTACAGAATTGTTCATATCTTGGCTAATTTTAACTGCTTGTGGAAACTTTACCTTAATTCTTTTCATCGGCCCTGCCATAAAAAATCCACCAATAACTAATGGAATTAAAGATATTAAACTTAGTCTATAATCTAAAACTAACATGTAAACAAATAATATTATAGGTCCGACTAAATTAGCTGTCATCTCAGGTATCATATGAGCCAATGTTGTTTCAGTATTATCGACTTGATTTACAATTATGTCTTTTAACTTACCAGTAGATTCATTCAATATATCTCCTAATGGCATATTAAATAATTTTTCCATAAGGCTTTTTCTTATATCTCGTATTATTTTATAGGCTGTTTTATGAGAAATCATTGTTGACAAAAACATAAACACTTCTTTGATTATAAGACATAAAAGTATAAAGAAAATTTTATTTATATAGTAATAAAAATCTTGGCTACCATCAATTAATGATATAATCATCTTACTTAGAATAATATATACAAAAAGATTTGAAATTACTCCAAGTATTGAAAACAAGACAGAAATAAAATATGGTGCTTTATTTCTCTTAATGTATTTTTTTAATAGATCCATAAATTTAACTCCTTTCATCATCTTTTTTCATTACATTTATAAAATAAGTCTCTATCATTTCAGTTAGATATATCTTATTTTTTGTAAAATTCTCACGTGCATTCAAAATTTCGCAAGCCATCAATCCAGAATTCATAATATTAATCATAAATTCAAACATATCATCGGACGGCAACTCATTAAACAAAGTAGAAAACAATTCTTTAAATACTTGTATGGACTCTTTTTTTATTTTCACATATAGTTTTTTCAGATCATGATTTTCTTTTAACTCACATAAAAACATAACATAAAGCTTTACATAATCATTATCTTCAAGTATCTTGTCTATAATCATTCTTGAAAACAACTGTGGACTTAATATTAATCCTTCATCATAAATTGATTTTTGAACAATATCTTTTCTATTTAAATTACCTTCCATCATAATGTCGTATAAGATTTCATGCGTAGAACCATAATGATGATACAAGCCACCTCTAGAAAGCCCAGTAGCTTCCATAATGTCATTCATAACTGTATTTCTAAATCCCTTATCCAAAAAGACTTTAATAGCTACTTGTCTAATCTGCTTTTTTCTTTCATCAGCTTCCATTTTCATTTTATAAATAACCTCCAAACCGACACTCTTGTCGGTATTATTATATCAGCACTGATAATCATTGTCAATAGCTTCGCTTATACTTCTTTATTAATTTTTTTAAATGCGGTATAATTAATAAAACCTAATAAA
>NZ_HE978531.1:535166-600685 GCF_000311745.1 Anaerococcus obesiensis ph10
TTAAGGAATGCTCCATTTTTTTAATTTTTACCTTGTTAGGGAGAACCCTAAGACCCCGAAATATATTTTATAAAGGAGAATAAAATGGCAAATAGATTTAGAAATGAAAGAATAGAAATAAAACTAACCAAAGAAGAAAAAGAAATCTTTGAAAAGAAAATGAAACTTGCAAACTGTAAAACAATGTCCCACTTTCTTAGAAAATGTGTATTAGAAAAAGAAATTTATGTAGTAGATTTAGAACCATTTAGAAACCTACAATGGCTACTTTCGAATGCAACAAATAATATAAACCAGATTGCAATAGCTACTAATACAACTGGCCTTATTTACAAAAATGAAATTGAATCTATGAATAATCAGATAGAAAAATTATCAAGAGAAATATGGCAGATCCATTCCCTACTTCTTAATAAATCAAAATAAAGATTGTTTTTAAATTCTAAATTTAAGCGTTACCGACATTCTAATTGAATAAAAATCTCATACTATAAATCTTATTATTAGTTAGAAATATAATACTGTAGTAGCTACTAGTTCTTTACTAAACTAATAACTCTAATATCAAAAATAATATCAACATTGATTATTTAATTAAAATTATATTACATAACACAACATTGAACATAAATAGATTCCATATTATTTTTACCTCTTAAGAAACCGTTGATCTTTTAGATACTGTATTTTCTATTGACAAAATTGTCGCCCCTGAATTTAACATAGCTCGGATAAAATTGATATTTATCCGAGCTATGTTAAATTTTATTACTAATTTAATTCAATATCTGAAGCATATGAATAAGAAATTATTTCTCCCTGCAAAGTTGAAGAGTATCCCATTTCTTTGTGTGAGTAGTTAGAAATTTCAACAGAACCAAAATCAATAAATTTATTATAAACAC
Source organism: Anaerococcus obesiensis ph10 (assembly GCF_000311745.1). GTDB lineage: Bacteria > Bacillota > Clostridia > Tissierellales > Peptoniphilaceae > Anaerococcus > Anaerococcus vaginalis. Next base: position 536,072 of record NZ_HE978531.1, read on the forward strand.
GTTCAAGAACTTTTATTTCTTTGTCAGTTAATTCTTCAATAATTGTTCTTTCATCTGGTACTACCTTATGTCGTTCATACTTACCAAAAAATTCCACTTCAATATGAGCAATTTTATCTTCTTCTAATTTTCCAAGTAATACATCAAATTTTTCTGGTACTGGTCCATACTGTAAATGAACATACTTCAATCCTGATATTGAAACACAATTCTCTTTATAAAAAAGCATATCAGAATAATTCAATAACTTCATTAATTTTGTCTTTAGCAAGTCTGTGCCTTTGATAGCAAAAAAAACTACCATGGCAGCAAACTTTTCATAATCAAAACTTTTAAATCCATTATCAATTGATGGCTCACTGGAAATATATATTTCAAAAAATTTATCGCTGCATTCTTTTTCATTTTCACTGATTAGCTTGTTAACTACTTCTAATAATTTGGATTCTTGTTTTTCATCAAGTGAATTTTCATTCTCAAGAAGATAACTTTTCATATTCTCAGGATTTCTTAAAAATAACAATAAACTATTATGTGCACTATCTTGAATTGATCCATTCTCATATCTATTAATGGTTTTATCGCCCCAATTTAGAAGTTTTGCAAAACTTCTTTGACTCAATCCATATAATTCTCTAATCTGTTTTATTTCTGAAGGAAGAAGTAATTTATGTCTTTTTCTGTATTTATTATAAGCATTTGTTAAAGTTGCATTATCTAACTCTTCACAATAAAATTCATTGTGACATTCAGGACACACAAGTACCCTAGCTTCAACATCAATATCTTCTCCAAGAACTTTGTATGTTTCTTTCTTTAAAATTACTATTGTCTCAACTTTTTTTCCGCATTTTTCACAATATTTTTTCATTAAAGTAACCTCCTATACTAAGCAAAATCATCTTCATGAAACCCTATACATTTAAGAGTATCTCTCCCATTAACTTTTGTAATTTTCAGTTTCACATAAAATCTGACTCCATCAATATTTTTCTTGAACTCCCAAATATCTCCTGGTCTACTTAAGTCAAAATCCTGTTTAGGTCCTTTATAGTAATCTCCAACTTCAAGAGACAATATTTGTGACTTTGCATCTATAAGTGAAAGACCGTTTGCTGCTAAAGCTTGCATATTCTTTCTTCTTTCTACAAAATCATACTCACCTGCAGACATCAAGTTCTTTGCTTCAGTAAGAAAATCTCTTATATCTTCCACATTAGCTGGCACACTCACTTAGTCACCTCCATTAAGTTAACTATATGATAAATCTTTTTTTTATTTTGTCAATAATAATGCGGTCATATAACCTCATTATTATCGCTTTTTTAAATCTGTTAATCCTTCTGCTGTTTTATATCTTAAATTATAATTGGCTTTTCAGTATAAATATAAAGTGCTATAAATAATGTGTTCAATCTTTCTCCTAAACACCAACACTAAACCTTATTTAACACTTAACATTAAAAAATATCGTTTATATAATCCTTTCACATCTCGAAAATATTTTAACAATTCTCAATCCAAACTATAAAATGGTTATGTCTTCATTACAAGATTTAGAATATATCACTTTTCTAAATGTTTCAAAATAATCTATGTTGAAAATTTTTATAAAATTTATACATCTTTAAATGTATATATCTTTGATTTAGCTTTATATATTAAAGAGATTGTAGCTGGTAAACGATACTTAAAATTATGGTTTTCTATCTCTACAGTTCTCCATAACATATAATCATAATTAATCAAAATATTTTCATTCTTCTATGGGCCATAAAATAACTAGTAGAAATTTATATTATCAAAAGCTCTTAATTTTAAAAGTAAATCTCATTCTGTAAGTTATATTATTCATGTTCCATGTTAAATGGTGCAACAATTTCAGGCTACTAGATCATTCATACTAATTATATTTAAATTTACATCAAGTCCAAGATAAACTATTAACCTTAGATTATTATATATTCTAGTCTTTTTAATACTCATCAAGCAATTTTAATAAATCATATCTTCTGCAATTTAATTTATTTGACTTCTTTAATTGCCACTATTTAATTTTCATTTATACTTTTTTTTATATGTATTTCATATTATACTCCACATTCATGTCTGATTTTATTACATACTATAATTCTTATATAAATAAGGATGTAATGAATCCTTACACCCTTTCTAAAATTATTCTTTCTTAACTCAATATTCCTAATATTATTATAGTTTTTTTCCGATTTTCGGAAGTCTGGACTTCTGCTTTTCGGAAATCAGATTTTCTATTATTAGTAATATTTAAAATTTATATGTACCTACTTTTTAGAAAAAAAGAGCAGCCTTTTAAGCTACTATTGTAGAAAGTACAAAATGAGTTAATTATATTTTTTGTGTTTCCTCATACTAGTCTCAAAACTACTCTTACGTCCATGTAGTTTTTTTGAGTCTTTTTGACGTATCCTTCTTCATCTTTATCAAAGACAAAATGCTTGTAAAACTGCTTAAAATGGAGGATTTCAAGTTTTACGTTTTTTGTATCAACGCTACAGTCTCCACATGGCTCGAGTGGTCAGTATGGATAAAATTTAGTATTTTCCAAACGCCTTGTATGTGGAAATAGGTCTAATAGATTTTACATATTATAAATATAAATCAGTTCATTATATAACTACTTGATATGCTTCTTTCATTTAAAACGCTCAAGGTACTAAATCTAACTCATAAATATGTAATTCCCATTAATTAACAGATTGAGTAATATTTTATACAAAATATAGTTACTTCCTTTTAGATATCTCTTTCACAAAATCCATTTTCTAATGTCATTAGTGTAAAAATCATCAAAACTAGCGTAGTAAAACTAAGGAAGATATATAATGTTAGCATTCCTTATATTTTTTAACTCTAAGTATTTGTTACTCTTGGCTAAAAAATATATTCTATTAGCAACAATATCCGCTGCTCTTATTAGGAGTTTAGATGATGAATTACAATAATCTAATTGAACATCTCGCATATTGCTAAAAATTGGTGGGTAAAATTTGCTATACTCAAAATTATATGTTCCCCATTTGAACTCTTGTTCAAGTGCTTCTTTTAATTCATATCTTCCATTAGTAGCTGTTGTATGCTCATCAACACAAAAAAATATTCGGTCGATGTTTTCTGGTATTAATTTATTGTCTGAAATCAATCTTTCAAAAGCTCTTTTTACAGCAATCTTATATGCATAATCCAAATATCTTTGTTTATCCTTTTTACTGTTAAATATTCTATCTAACACTTTTTGTTGCTGTACGACTACACCAAATTTATAACAATTATTCAAAGAACGGAATAAACTACCTTTTTCTTTATTTGTTACCCTTGTAGCTTTCAATTCATAATGCCTGTTAACGCCCTTGTTATTTCTGATTATATTTTCTGCATGAGAATACATTCTAGACCATTTTTCCTTTTCTTTATTCCCTATTAGAATTAATCCCCCAAAGACAAAATAGTCGTTATGTTCTTTGTCAAACACTCCTGATTCATCAGAATATACATATATATTCACTAATTCTTCCTCCATAATAAAAAAAGCCACCATTAGGTGGCCTCATGATCGACGATATTACATATCGCTTAAACGCAAATTCGATATCATGAGTATACAGCGTATTTCTACCTGCAAATTTATTATACTATCAATATAGGGATTTTGCAACCCCTATTTATGACCAAATTTCTTATTTTATTCAAATATTTTCAAACTTATTATACCTAAGTTAGTTCTCTATTTCAATTTCAAATCCTGACTTAAATATAACTTTCAGTTTTTCTTCATATACAACTATCTTCTCTATAAGTTTCCTTACCAATTCTTCATCATAGCTTTCCATCTCTAATTCTTGATTATCTAAAAACTCTTCTAATTCTATTAGTCTGATTTGTTCATTCTTCTCTTCCGCTAAATCTAGAAGTATCTTTTCTTTCTCATTTCTTAATTCTTCTACCCTTTTTGCAAGGTCTGTGTAGTCTTTCTTGGCATTAGCTACTTTTAAAAGTTTTTCTTGTACCTCAAGCATTTCTTTGTCTATTTCTTCTATCTGCCTACTTCCATCACCTGTGATGGCTTTTTCAATGTTCTCTTTTATTATTTCCATTAATTCACTGCTTTCAGATATAAGCTGATTGATGGCTTCCACAACTGCTTCTTGTAGGTCTTCTTCTTTTATGGTTCTTGCATGGCAGGCATCTGGTCCATGGGTTACCCTTGTGCAGCACCTCCAAACGGTGTACTTTTTCCCTCTGTTATTCCATGCTATTCTCCTGTAAATATCGCCGCATTTTGAGCAGTAGACAATACTTGAAAGGGCATATTTGCTGGAATAAATTCTTCTTTTTCCTTTGCCACTTACCATATTAGCTCGTCTATCAATTTCTTCTTGGACTCGCATGAAGATTTCTTTTGGTATGATGGCTTCATGGCTATTTTCTACATAATATTGAGGTGCAATTCCATCATTTTTTACTCTCTTCTTATTCAGAAAATCCACTGTATAAGTCTTTTGTAAGAGGGCATCCCCCATATATTTCTCATTGGTTAAAATTTGATTGAGGTTCGATACATGCCACTTCTTATTCCCTGCACCATTTACTATCTTATCTTTTTCAAGCCCTTCTTTTATATCTCGTAGGCTTGCTCCTTCTAAATATTCTCTGTAGATCCTTTTTATAATTTTTGCTTCTTCAGGAACGATGACAAGTTTTCCCTCTTCGTCTTTTGTGTAGCCTAAGAACCTATTATGATTTACTTGCACTTGCCCTTGTTGAAATCTATATTGAAAGCCTAGCTTCACATTTTGAGATAAGGACTGACTTTCCTGTTGTGCAAGAGATGCCATAATGGTAAGGAGGACTTCCCCCTTGGCATCCATGGTGTTGATGTTTTCTTTTTCAAAATAGACTGGGATGTTGTTTTCTTTTAGTTTACGTATATACTTTAAGCAGTCTAATGTGTTTCTGGCAAACCTCGATATGGACTTTGTGATGATGTAGTCTATATTTCCTTCCATGGCTTCTTCAATCATTTTATTAAAGCCATCTCTTTTCTTAGTATAAGTTCCACTAACACCTTCATCAGAAAATACTCCTGCAAATTCCCAATCTGGATTTTTCTTAATATAGTTTGTGTAGTGGTCTACTTGAGTGTCATAAGAAGTTGCTTGTTCATCACTATCCGTTGATACCCTCGCATAGGCAGCTACCCTTAGTTTCTTCTTTTCTGATTCCTTGATGGAATTTCCTTTTTTCTTCTTCGCTGGTATGACTATGACCTTGCTATTCATCATCTATCACCTCGATTAAATTGTACTGGTGGCTTGCTCGTTCAAAGGGATCTATTGGTAGAACTCTTTCCTCTTTATACCTAAACTTACAAGGAACTCTAATAATCTCTTCTTCCTTTTCCCAAACTCGTCCCATGGCCACTGCCCTTTTCTTTAACATTTGACCTGCCTTTTCAAAGCTTTCTCCATCTATTATCTTGGGATAGATTTCATTTCCTAAATACTTTTTATTGGTAAGGATTCTTTTTACACTGGAGCTGTTTTTCTTCAAGCCTGCAAGGTCTGCCGACTTTATAAGGGCATTGCCAGCAAGATAATTTTTAAAGATTTTTCTTATGTTCTCCGCTTCTTTTTCTTGAATTTCTAATCTTCCTTCTCTTATGGTATAGCCATAGCATAACCTAGACATCTTCTTTCACTTCCTCTCTTAATACAAGTCCACACCTTAAATGAAAATCAAGAGTCTCTCTATTGACAACCTGAATGTGGTCAATGATTTCTTCAAACAATTCACCTTCAAAGTGATCTATCATTTCACTTTTTCCTAAGATTCCTATTAGTTTTTCAAGTTCTCTTATTTCTTCATCATTTCCAAGGATGGCTTTTTTACTTCTTTCCTTTTCTATAAGTAGCTTTCTTTCTTCATTTGAAATCTCACTGCTTTCTTTTGTGTAAATACTTGCATCTAAAACTCCTGAAGTTATTAGTTTGCTTAGAACCTCTTTTCTTTCCCTTAGTTTTTCTAAGCTTTCTTCGATTTTATTTATCTTCTCGACTTCTTCCTTGCTATCCACTCTCTTTAATGATTCTAAGAGTGACATTAGGATACTATCTTTTCCAAAGATTAGCTTGTTTACTAAAGTCACAAATGCTAGTTTTATGTCCTTGTCTTTAATAAACTTCATAGAACATTTATTAATATCTTTAAGGTGTTCACTGCAAGTCCAAGCTATATATTTTTCTTTGCCATTATAGTGATGTCTTCTCTTAAAGCTTGAACCACACTCGCCACACTTGATTTTCCCCGATAGGCTATATCTATTTTGATATCTTTTAGTGTCTTTTCCGTTTCCTTTTGCTATAGCCCTTATCTTTATTAGGTCTTGAACTTTATCAAATTCCTCTCTACTCACAATGGCTTCATGATTATCTATAATCTTATACTGGTCTTCTTCTCCCTTATTCTTGTGTCTCTTATAACTATCGTCTGTATAAGTCTTTTGATAGATGACATCGCCTATATATTTTTCATTTTTTAAGATTCCGTTTATAGTTGACCCATGCCAGCTTGCTCCTTTTTGTCCTTTAATATTTCTCTTATTTAAGTCTTCTGCAATTTTATGCGTTCCCTTACCTGAAAGATACTTTTCAAATATCTCTTTAATTATTTTTCCTTCTTCTTCATTCACTACCATCTTTCCGTCTATGTTCTCATAGCCATAAGGTGGGCTTGATATAATAAAAGTTCCATTTTGAAACCTCTTCTTTATAGACCATTTGTTATTTTCTGAAATAGACCTGGATTCACTTTCTGCAAGGGATGAAAGTATGGATAGCATCAACTCGCTTTCCATTGTCCTAGTATCAATATTTTCTTTTTCAAAATAGATACCAATATTTAAATCAAGGAGTCTTCTTACGATTTCCAAACAGTCTGTTGTGTTTCTTGCAAGCCTTGAGATGGATTTAGTTAGGATAAAGTCTATTTTTCCGTCTTCACAGTCTTTTAGCATTTTTAGAAGACCGTCTCTACATTCTTTCTTGGTTCCAGTGATGCCTTCATCAAAGTATAGACCTGCAAAAGTATATGAATTGTTCTCTGCTATCATCTTTTCGTAGTGTGCCTTTTGCGTTTTAAGACTTAAAAGCTGAGCTTCCTCGTCTGTCGATACTCTTGCATAGGCCGCTACTCTTAATATAGATTCTTCTTTTTGATTCGCTTCTATTTTTGTTATCTTTTTCATCCATTCAACCTCCTTTCTGCTAGTGCTATATTCCCGTACAAGTGAGCATATATCAAGTCTTATAGCAATAATTCTGAAAGAATAGGTTTGACTTTTTTTATGTTTTCTCTCCTAATTTTTCTATATTCTTCAAGGCTAATTTCATCCAAAAGAAATAGGTCTTGGATAAACTTATCCGATAGATAGAAATTGAGCTCTGCCTTTAAATCCCTTTTAGTGTATTCAGTTTTTATAATTTCTTGTCTACCTTCAAACTTTTCTACTCTCATACTCTACCTCCTATATCACAGGCAAAGAAATTAAGGCTATTTTTAACCTTAATTATCTTTTCTCTATATTCCTTAGGACAAATGGAGTAGTTTTGAGTAAAAATTAAATAATTAAAAAATTTAGATGAAAAAAGACCTATCAGTATTCCTGTACGAATACCAATAGGTCAAATATAATATTTGATTTTTATGTAATGATTCTGTTCTTTAAGGAGGGTCTCAAACTTTCTCTATTTGGATACAATTTAATGCTTTATTTTTAGAATGAATCTTTATGATTTTGCACATCCTTTTTAAAAAGTGTTAAAAGATATGTAAAATATTGATTTTTATCTACCAATATCAGATGAGTATTCTTTTACTATAAAGTTTTCTGTTTTTCAGTCTTCATGTATGCTTGTAAGTTCAAGGAACAAAAAAAGAGGACTCCTGCTCTTGGGCATGGTTAGTCCTCTAGAATGAAAGAAACTCTTTCTAATAGTAATTGTATTTAATTTTTTAACTGAGTTATCTAACTTGTAAACAGCGTAAACCAAAGAAAAAAGGTAAATTTACTTTAATTATATTTATTTGCATATTTCCCTCCATTCTTTTAAATAAACCCACTTATTATTCATTACTCGAATTTTTCAAACTAATTTTATCCATCCTATTTAATTCCCCAAACATCATTACTACACCAACTATTATCATAATTAAATCTACAAGGGGTTCTGCAAACCATACTGCTTTAACTCCAAATATCATTGGTAAAATAATCATGGCAGGTATGAATAAAAATAACTGCCTTAGCATGACTATTATGCCAGCTTTTTTAGCGTTTCCTATTGATTGGAAGAATGTTATAGTCATTACCATTACTCCATATAGGATAAAGATAGAATAAAATAGTCTAAAGTTCCCTATTCCCTGAGTTATAATACTTTCTTCTACTCCAAATAAAGACAGAATATTCTTTGAAAATGCTAATGCTGGTATCCAAAATATTGATGCAAGAACTAATCCTCCGATAGAAAATACTTTCATAGCTTCTTTTACTCTGTCGTATTTTTTCGCTCCAAAATTTGTACCAACTACAGGTTGTAAACCTTGACTCATTCCCCAAAGTGGAATGAATGAAAAGGCATATATTCTAAGTGTTGCTGCCATCAAGATAGCATTTGTATCTCCGCCATATTTAAATGACATTTTATATAGCATTGTTTGTTGAATCATAAATAAAATTTGCATCATCATAGCAGATGACCCTACGCCAAACATTTCTTTTTTTATTTCCTGATCAGGTTTGATTTTATTTATTTTTACTGCTTTACTTTTATATTTGAAGTAATGGAGTGTTATTATCGCTTGAACAAATTGTGCTGTAATAGTTGCAAGTGCAGCCCCTTCTATTGCGTATTTTCCCATTAATTTCATTAGAATTGGATCAAGAATTATGTTTAAAAAAGCCCCTAGCCCCATAATGAGCATTGCTTTTTTCATTAATCCTTCTCCACGCATAACCATGTTTGCTGATTGAGTAAAGTTTACAAATAAAGAACCAATGAAAATTACTCGTAAATATCTGATACCATATTCTTTAATTTTTCCACTTGCTCCAACCATATCTAAAAAATGTGGTGCAAGTAAAATTCCGCCTATTGTAATAATTGATGAGAATAGAATAACCCAAAAGATTAAATTCCCCATAATTTTATCAACTGTTTTTTGGTCACCCTTTCCTATAGCTCTTGATAAAACCGATGCTGAACCTACACCAATAAGTGTAGATACACCACTATTGAAAAATGTAAGTGGCATAGCTACACCACAAGCTGTCATTGCTGTTTGTCCTATAATATTTCCTGCAAAAATTCCATCCATTAGTGGATAAAGACCTATTACTATCATTCCTATTACAGCAGGGACAGATAATTGAAAAAGTAAATCTATAGGTCTTTTTGTTAATAATTGTTCTTTCATATCTTGTTTCATAAAATCATCCTCTATTAAATTTTATTCAATTTTCCAACCAGTAGCTTTTTCTCTTTTCTCAATAAAACTCTTGTATATGTGTGATTTTTCCATAAGCTCTTTATGTTTACCAATACTTTCAATATTTCCTTTATCCATAACAACAATTTGATCAGCATTTTTAATAGTTTCAAGTTTATGTGCAATCACAATTACAGTTTTATCTTTTAACAAATTGTTTAAAGCAGTTATAAGTTGTTGTTCATTTTCTGGATCTACACTTGAAGTAGCTTCGTCAAGAATAACAATTCTGCTTGGTTTTAGCATAGCTCTTGCTATAGATATTCTCTGACGCTCTCCTCCAGATAAATTTGAACCACCCTCTTGTAAAACTGTGTCATAACCATCTGACAACTTCATAATAAATTCATGACACTGTGCTTGCTTAGCAACATTAATAACTTCCTCATCACTAGCTTCTGGATTTCCGAACTTAATGTTGTTTTTTATAGTGTCATCAAATAAATAGACGTCTTGAAAAACAAAAGTGAAATTAGATAACAGATTGTCATACCTAAAATCTTTTATGTTATTATCATCAATCAATATTTCTCCAGAATCTACATCCCAAAATCTAGCTATCAAATTACAAAGTGTTGTTTTTCCACTTCCAGAACCACCTACAATTGCTGTAGTCTTACCTTTTGGAATATCTAAATTTAAACGGTTAAATAAGTTCTGTTCGTCATATGAGAAGTCAACGTCCTTTAGATTTATATCTCCTTTTTCAAAGCTTGTTCTTGTGCCTTCTGAAATTGTTGGTAAATTCCTAAGTTTAGCAATTGAATCCAAGTTTTGTATAGCTATTCCTCTAACGTTTTGCATACTTCCAGCCATTTCAAAACCAGAAAAAACAATAAAACTAGACACTACAAGCATTACAGCTTTATAGTGATCAATTTCTCCTATACAAAATCTATAAATAGCTGAAAATATAATAAGACAAATCCCTAATTTAAATATAATTAGAAATATCAAAGCAGCAGGTGCTACAGTTTTTTCAACATTTATAAATCCTCTTCTATTTTTATAAATCTCTCTGTCCAATTCTTTAGTCATTTCACCACTTTTTCCAAACGACTTAATGACGCTAATACCTTTAACATACTCTAAAGTAGATGCATTTAGATTTATTTTTAACGCTTGTAATTTTTTAGTCAACTCATCTGATTTCTTTTGAAAGATAACATTGCATAACATTCCTAAGAATAAAGTTCCTAAAATTATAGAACCTGTAACTATATCAAACGGAATCATAAATATCGCCATTATTATAGTTTGAATTACTCCCACAAATAAAGTTTCTATTATATTAACTCCTACGGTTTCAAGTTCACCTATAACTGTGGTTAATCCGCCTGAAATGTTTCCAAGGCGATTACTGCTAAAATATCCCATATTCACTTTTTTTAGCTGATCACCTATATATAGCCTATTTTCTGCTCCCATATTGTAAGTTGCGATGTATTTATTTCTATCAGCCATATAACTAGATAATATTTTCCCTACTACACTTAGTAGAGCTATTGCAAATACGACATAGATGTCTTCTTGTGTAATATTTCTTCCTTCAAATATATTTTGAAATATTTTAAGTAAAAGCAACATTGTAGCTCCAAGGGATATTCCTTCAAATATACTTTTTAATACTTCAAAGAAAAACATCTTGCTAATTTTGGAAGATTCTTTTCCAGCGACCCAATATAACTTGTGAATTAATTCTTTCATTTACTCACCCCTATCGTTTGATAAACTTATGTGTGATTTCCACATTTTTGCATATGTTTCACTTTTTCCAAGAAGTTCTTTATGAGTTCCTTCTGCTTCAATTTCCCCATTGTTTAATACTATGATCTTATCGGCTCCTATTATTGTAGAAAGCCTATGAGCAATCATAATAACCGTTTTATTTTCAACTAATGCATCTATAGATTTTTGAATTTCAGCTTCATTATCTGGATCAGAATATGCTGTAGCTTCGTCTAATAAAACTATTGGGCTATCTTTAAGCAAAGCTCTTGCTATTGTAAGTCTTTGTCTCTCTCCTCCAGACAAGTTGCTCCCAGATTCTCCAATTATGGTTTCATATCCATTAGGAAGACTCATAATAAAGTCATGACAAGAAGCTTTTTTACAAGCGTCTTTTATCTCTTCAATACTAGCATTTTGATTTGCCATTCTCATATTATCTATAATACTTTTTCTAAATAGATAATTTTCTTGTGATACATAGGTTACAAGTTCCATGTTCTTTTCAAGAGAAACATCTTTAAGATTTACATTTCCTACGGATATTTTCCCTTTATTAATGTTCCAATATCCCGCAATTAGCTTAGCAATAGTGGATTTTCCACCGCCAGAATAACCAACAATAGCTGTAAGTTTATTTTCTTTTGCACTAAAGGATAAGTTATCAAAAACTTTTTTCTTATCATTATAGGCAAAACATACATTTTCAAAATTAATATCGTATGATCTTATTTTTTCCTCTCCATTACCTCGTTCTAACTCTGGTAACTCCATAACATTTTTTATTTCATCTATTACAACTCTTACATTCGCCATAGTATCCATATGACTCATAGCTTTAATCAAAGGTTTGTAGCAGGCATAAGATAATAAAACACACATTATTAGATTGCCTACTTCAATACTTCCATTCATATACAAGTATAAAGAAGTTGGTAAAACAAATAATAAAGTTGATGGTAAAACTTCCATTGCTGCTGTCATATAGAAGCAAACACTTAAATACCAATTTAGCATACTGTCTCTATTACTATTTACAGCATCTACAAATTTTCCATATGATGATGCAGATTTATTGAATGCCTTTATAACTTGAATACCTCTAATATATTCAACAGCTGTTGTATTCATGTTTTTTGCGGCTTCTTGATAATTTCGTGATTTTTCTTCATATCCACCCATCATTAGAATTGAAAATAACACCCCTAGTGGTAATGTAATAAGATTTGCAATTCCAATCCTCCAATCCATTATAAAAATAATAACTACTAAAGCGATTGGAATGATAAGATTAGCTATTACTTCAGGAATAACATGAGCTATCGGTTGCTCAATTTTATTCAAAGTTTCTACCATAAACTGAGTCCATTCTCCACTAGATCGTTTTTCAATTTCTCCCATTGATAATCTATTAATTTTTCTTACAAGTTTCTTTCTTTCATCCTCTATTATGCGAAATGCTAAGTTGTGAGAAATTAAAGTTGAAATCTCATGAAAAATAACACTTCCTATTAACCCAACTAAAATAAGCAAAATTGGTCTTATATAGAATTCTAATTCTGTATTATTAATTGCTATATTTTGAGTAATCTTAGCTAAAGCAAAATATGGTACAACACTACAAAAAACACCAATTACTGCAATAATAACTGATGATAAAATTTGTCCTATATGCTTTTTTAAAACTTCCATTACGCACCTCCTAAATTATTTAGCCTCCATAGCTCTTAACAGCTGTCCTATATTATCAATATAAAAATCTTCTGTTATTATCCCATTCTCTAGTTTTACAAGTCTATCACACGTCTTTGCTATAAATTCAATATCATGAGAAATTATCAAAAATTTTGTTCCTTTTTTTTGTTCCTCTTTGATTAATCTCCCCACCTTATCCATACTCCTGAAATCAAGCCCTGATGTCGGCTCATCCAATATAATAAAAGGTGTTTCTCTCAACATAGCTACGCATAGAACCAATCTCTGTTTTTGACCACCTGATAAAGTTGCTGGATGCTTATCTCTTATATCAAATAATCCAACTTTTTTTAAAAGTTCCTCTGCTTTCGTGATATAATCTTCTCTATTTTTTAACCCAGTTAATAATTCATCCATCAAATCTTCCCCAAATAATTGAGAGTCTAAATCTTGAGGAATATACCACACTTTGCTTAACCTCATCTTTTTATTAGCTTTGAGTCCATTTATCTTTATTTCTCCATCAGTCTGATTTTGAATCCCAGAATAAATTTTACCGAGTGTACTTTTACCTGTTCCATTTATTCCTACTAAAGCAATAGTCTCATTGCTATCAAATTTAAGTGACACATCTTTTAGTACGAAATTATTTTTATATTTTTTACTAATATTTTTCACCTCAAAATCAAAAGAATTGTCACTACTAATTTCTTTTTCTTTAACTTTGTGGTCATCTACAACAATATCATTAAGATTTATTGAGCGTAAGCCCAATGCATTTAAGTCTTTTGAACTAATTTTTTCAAATTCTTCTGCTTTATAACTATTTATTAAAGATCCATTTTGTATCAATAAATACCTATCAGCTATTCCTTTTAAATAAAATAACCTATGCTCAACAATTACTATAGTTTTTCCTTCATTTTTTAAGTCCATTACAAGTTTTGAAAATTTATATATTGATTGTAAATCAAGATTTGCAGATGGTTCATCAAATACATAAATAGATGGTTCAATGGCTCTTGCTGAACAAATTGCTACTTTTTGCCTAATTCCATAGGATAAATTGTATATCCTATTATTTAGCAATTTATCAATATTCATTCTCTCAGTTGATTCATTTACTCTTCTTATTATTTCATCACGCTTATATCCCAAATTTTCCGGTCCAAATGCAATTTCTCCATTAACTTCATTGGCAAAAAATTGGCTTCTAGGATCTTGAAATACATTACCGACTAACTTTGCTATCTCCCATGATTTTAAATTTCTGATAGATTTGCCATCAATAAATACTTCTCCATCTAAATTTCCTTCGTAAAAATTTGGAATTAATCCATTTATAGCCCTTGTCAAAGTAGACTTGCCACACCCCGACTCCCCTATAATTACACAACATTCACCATCTTTAATGTCTAAATTTATATCTTTCAACTGTTCATCTTTATTGCTATTATATGAAAAAGATAATTTCCTAATTTCCAGTTTATTATTCAATGATGCACCTCTCATATAAGACATAATATAAATAAAACAAAGCTTGCAGTTATTATAATTATGTCTAATTTACACAACTTGTTACTATAATATGAATCCCTTTTTATTGGGTTTTCAATTCCTCTAACAATCGCTGCTGCTGATAATTCATCTCCTACTTTTATAGAACGAAAAATTAAAGGAACTATAGCATATTCAAGAGTCCTCAAAGGATTTGATAAAATATGAAAAAAGTTACCTGTAAATCCCCTTACTTTCATAGCTTCTTTTATTGTTCTAAATTCCCCAGCAATTGTTGGTACAAATCGAATAATTACCGTTAATATAAGTACAAAATTTCGTGGCAACATTAATTTGTGAAATATTGAAATTAATTTTCCTGATGGTATCTTAAAAGTTAAAAATCCTGCCATGATTGGAACTATGAATTTATACAACATTCCCAAAAGCATTGGTGAAATTATAACTACACCACTAGGTATCATTTTTAATAACCAAAATGTAGTAAAACTATATATCATAAAATAAATTATGCTCTGTTTGATAAAACCAAAATATGCTAAAAGCATACAAAGCCATCCTACAAACAGAGCATGCATATAGTAACTTTTTGTAAATATTGACACCATACAGGAAATAATAGTTAAAAAAAGACAAGTTATTCCACTTATTTTTTCTATTTTCATTTCCCATATATCTCCATTTACTCTAAAATACCCGCCTTTTTAAAGTGCTTTTTAAGAATTTTTTGTGCAAACAAAACACCTAAAGCAGATAATATAACGGTTATTGTTACACCTAATAATAGTAGTTTTGGTGAAGATACCAAATTATATTGCAATGTTAATGTCTTATCTGCAAACCCACTCTCTAAAGCTTGCTTTTGATAAGATTCCCAAGCTATCCAACATGGAACTCCTATTCCCATGAACATACCAGCACCATAAACACTCCAGCCAATCATATTTCTTATTGGATTTATATAAGTGTCTTTGCCTATCATTACTATTTCACACAAAATAGCAAGTCCAATAAAATATGGAAGCATAAACACATAACCCATAGCTGCTGTAATAAGACCATAAATTAATATCCATATAAATAATAGCCCATGTTTATTAAGTCTGTTAGCTGCTACCAAGTAGAAAATAGCTCCTATAAACATTTCAATTCCAGCAGTACCATAAATATATACAACCGGAACAGCAACCGTACTCATTCCAATAACAATAGATATTGCATAAAATAAAGCAATCATAATAGCTACTGTTACTACATCTTTTGTAGTCATTTTTTTATTGTTCATAAAACACCTCCGTTAATTAATAAAATGTACATAGAATGTGTATAGAGAATATTTACAAAAAAATATCCATCTCAACTTTATTATAAAGTAAGATGGATATTTTCTTTATAACCTGACAGCTCTTTATTTGCTCTAAAAAGGTCAGATGGATTTTTTTCTATATTCTTGAGGAGTTTGCCCAAAATGTTTTTTGAATGACTCAGAAAATTTACTAGGATTCAAATATCCTGACAAATCAGAAATCTCTCCTATTGACATTAAGGGTTTATGAATTAATAATTTAGCAGCGGCTTCTAAACAATTTTCCCTAATAAAATTACCTATTGAGCTTCCAGTTATGTATATGAAACATCTCTTCAAACTGGATTCTGAAATAGCATATTTTTTTGATAAATCAGAAATAGAATATCTTTCAAAAGGATTATTTAGAATCGTCTTATATGATTCTACAGTTGCTTTATATACTGGTTCTGAAAAAGATGTTAACTTAAAAGTATCTGAACTTTCAACTAAATTTAAAAATAATAACAACTCTATTGTTTTTATAATTGAATAAGAAAGTCTTATTCTAGAATCTACTCTATAAAGTTCACTAATAACATGGTCTATCTCATGACGTGAATGAATAATTAAAGCTTCACCATTTTTACACAAACGATCTTTTATTTCTAACAAATCAATTTTTGCATACGGAAAGTATTTATCAATAGATTTTTGTGCCTTTTCAATATCAATAAATATTGAAAGTCCCACATATTTTTTTGTTGGTATGCATGAATCTTCAAAAGGAACTTTACCTATTTCGATTACACTTAGATCACCTTTACCTATCAGAGCACGTTCATTATTTTCAAGTTTAAACTCATAACATCCCTCTAAGCAATGATCTATTTCTAAAACCCCGCTTTTAGGATTTATTTTTTGATATGCTGTCTCCATATTTAGATTATTATAAGATAATTGAACACCTTCAAATAAATTGTAGCAACGCATTTCGCCACAGCCAGTAGAATTTTCAATTGTATAAATTTTACATTCATCAGTAACCTTTTTTTCAGAAAAAATATATCCTTCAAGTACATTTTCTATAATATCTTCATGATTTAATTCCAAAACTCTACCTCCTAATGCATCATAATAATCAATTAAATTATACCCCAAAATTTAGTTTTTATATAAAAATTAGACTATAACAAATTAATCGTACATCTATATTTTAAGCTTTTCTATTAAATACAAACATTTCAATTTTATGGTATAATGATAATAATTAAATAACACGCTTAACGCTTATAACTTTAATAGACCAACTAAGAAAGTCAATAGTTATTTTTAAAAATTTTCTAAAATTTTTTCAAGTAACAAAACTTAAAAAATGTGCATAGCAAATAAGCCTCATATACTTTCATTTTTTGAGGCAACACTTTTAATAGTTTATGCGACTAGCTTACTTTTTTCTCCTACTTTCAATTTTTTATCATTCAAAACTTTATCTCCTGTCAGTAAATAATTCCGACGCTACAGTCAGTTTTATTTTGACTCAGTAGATAATTAATTTCAATACACTGGTCGAAAATAGGGTTTTATCATTTTTAAAAAAGCAAAAGCCTGATAAACTTCTAAATTAGAAATCTATCAGGCTTTAATTATTGTATTAAATTAATTCATTTACTCTTTTTTGAATAACATAATAATCATATCCAGCATCAGTTAATCTTCTTTTTCTTTCCTCTCCATTCCCCCATTTCCCACGTATAACCTCTCTTGCTAACTCATCGATTGTCTTTCCAACTGGATATACTATCTTGCCATTAGCATCGAATACTTTTAATCCGAATCTATCGGCACATCTTCTGGCATTATCTAAATTCTTAAATGCACCTTTCTGGCTTCTTACATCAGACCAAGATTTTCTAACTCTATATAGTCCACTTGTTGGTTTGCTAACAGTCTTATCGCCTCTTAGTCTTTTATTTACTTCACTTGCTATATATGGAAACTTGCTGCCAAGATATGGACCAGGACAGTTAGTACTTTTATACCACTCGTGTTTTTGAAGCACACTATCCTTACCTCCAGTGTAGGTGCAAGGATAGATTCCATTTCTTCTGCAGATGTCTGTCACTAAATCAATTAGTCTATTTAAAACATAATCAGAAACTAACCACTGAGGTCCCCTCGTAGAGTTCCCTACTTCAATTGTTACTGCTCGGTTGTCACACCAGGAAGATGAAGTTGTCCAGGCTCTGTTAGATTCATCAACCCCTAAAACAATAACTCCGTCTGAACCTAAGTTGTAGTTAGCTGATGCACGTCTTGACCTTGGCACAAATACTCCAGCAAGATTTCTACCATTTATAACTCCAGCTGCGTGGTGAATAGCTATTTTCGTTATCTTTTGATTCCTTCTTCCACTATGGTTAGGTGAAAGAATTCTTGCTTGTACTAATGGGCTATTACTCATTTATTTTTCCTCCTTGAATTGTTTTAAAATCTCCTTTAATTTTTCTGGTACTGGCAAGCCTAAAGCTACGGAGTTTTCCAAAATAGAAAGACCTTCATTTCCTATATAAAAAAAGATGATGGCTGTTCTTATCATTGTTCCATCACCTTTAATTAAATTTACATCACATAGGTTTGCTATGCCTACAACTATAAAAATCATAATCTTTTTTGCTATCCCTTTAAATCCTATGGATGAGGATAGCTTTCTTTCGACCCCTGCTCTTAAAACCCCTGTTAAATAGTCAGCTATTACAAAAGCTAGCAGCGTATAAATAAAAGCATCTACACTTCCAAGATAAAATCCCAACCATCCTCCGATAGCTGTAAAGCATACTTTTAATATTTCTAAAAACTTATTCATTTTATTCCTCCTCTGTTAATGTATAAGTTATTTTCATTGTCTTATCTGCCGTTTTTAATATTGGACTTGATAAGTTATTAATTGTTCCAAGATACGGAGTGTGCAAATATAAATTCTTATAGAGATTTCCCCTAAAAGACCCATATCCTACCCTAAACGGCCCTAATTCAATTGATGGAGTCATCATGTCATAAAAAGTTGCATTGCTCGTTTGAATGATATTATCGTCTCCATCAATCACAAACTTATATCCCAGTATATAGTCACCCCATTCATAAATTCCTAAACTTGTACTTTCTCCAGATGTGTATTTCATTTCAAAATCAACGGCTATTTCTGAAACATCAACTGGATTATTTGCATTAATTTTATAGATTTTATTGCAGTCAGTATCAGGGACATATAGATATCCATTCTTTAGCAAGCTATAACCATTTTTATAGGCACTATTAGAACTTGATGGGTATGATCCAATTCTATAGAGTCTAATATTATTTAATTTCCAATGATCTATCGTATAGCTATAATCATCCTTTTTTATCTTTATCCTGTTTAAGTCAGTATAATTATTTTCAAGATTTCTTATGAAGCCATAGTAATAGCCATCTTTGCCATCAAAAAACCCCGATTCGTACCAGTCATACGTTCCAATATTTTTATAAAAGTCCTCTATAGAGATTGTCGTCTTTTCTAAATTTTTAGGAGCATTTTTAAAGATTGGATCATTTAATCCAAGACTGGTTAATGGTTCTTGTATTTTTAATATTTCTAATGTTTTGTTTTCCAATGGCCAAACAGAAGTAATTGTATTATGGAGAGCATCAGCTTCTACCATACCTACGTAAACTTTCAAAATTTCATTATCTATGGATGTATAGGTGTAATTTAACCTTAAGCAAGACTGCCTACCATAAGCATCTCCATAAAAATATCTCCCCCCTTTATAATGAGTTAGTGCAAGAGCAGATATTCTTCCATTGGCTTGCGATGTTGAAAAATCCCAAACAAATTTATATCCGTTTTCTATAGGAGTAGATTCAGTTAAATTGGCAGAGCCTCTTTTTGGTGTATCTGTTGAATTAACATCATTCGATGCATATCCAATTATCTTATTATTTGCAGGTGCTATATATTTATTTGCATCTTCATCGAGAGGAGCCTCAAATAATAAAATGCCGCCATAACACTTATTTGCTATTGGGAATATTTCTTCCTTGTATTCCTCTGCATTGGTTTTATATATCGGATACATAAGCCCTGATGGATTGAGCCTTAATAAATCTGGGACTGCATTAGTTATTAAGTTTTCATCTTCATATATCTCCTTCCTATTTGTCCTCACATCAGTTAGTTCAATGACTGATTTACCCTTGAGCATTTTCTTCTTCCTCCTTATCTTTAAATTCTGTAGTTATTTCTTCTTTATATTTTCCAAGCACCAATCCTTGATATTTAAATCTTCCTACCTTTTCATTAAATACTAGTGGCCTTGGGACTTGTCTTTCTACTTTGTAGTCTGCTTTAAGTTTCCTAAGAAGAAATGAATGGCTAAGTTCTATCTTCTTCCAGGATTCATCAATCTTAAGCTTTCCATCCCAAGCCTCTGTAGAACCTAGAGATTGACCAGAGATAGCTGCGATAGCATTATCTTTTCCAATCATTGCTTGACCAGACTCAAGTCGTATTAAAACTGAAAAATTGTTCATTGTCTTTTCCTGAAGTTTAGTTAGTGGATAAAAAAGATTTAGAATATGGTCACCGCTTAGGTAGGTTTCCTTTGGAATGTGATGTTCTATTTTCGTATCATTGAAAACATAAGTAATAACTATCCTTGTTGGTATTTCTATATTTTCACTAAAGTCTAATTCCTCTACTTCTTCTTTTTCTTCAAACTTTGGAGGATCATAGGATTTTCCTTCGCTATTTAAAACCTCTACTTGTTTCTTAACCTTTCTTGATATCTTTCTAGTTTTTTCTTCAGTGTCACAAATTATATTTAACAAAATAGATGCATTAAAAATTGCCTCCGTTTCTTTATTGGAGGCAAATTCTATACGAATTATTGGTGTATCTGTTGTTGAAAGATTGAAAGCAGAATAATTCGAATAGGAATGAACGACTAATTTTTCAGATTCAATCTGATTTAACAGTCCTGCTATATTCTTATCATTCTTGCTTTTAGCCCTAGATAAGTATGGGTTCTTCCCTACACCAAGAATTCTATGTTTTCCATTTATCTTGTATTCTATATCAGTGATAAGCCCTTCAATCTTTTCTTCTTCGTAAGAAATAGCTATCCTATCTCCTACATCAAGACTGGGGTCCCCTATAGTTACCATATCAAAGGGTGTGTGGTGAATCTTACAAATTTCAGTAAGAAGAGCCTCACACATTCTTTTTCTTTTTTCTGGAAGTCCTAATTGCATAAGTGGATTTATCCCAAGATTCATAGTTAGTCCATCGTCATTTTCTAAAGAGTAGTATTCAGCTATTTTAGTTTTTGCATTTGTTGAGTTGATGGCTGTATATCTTGTCTTAAAATCTGATATTGATGAAGAAAATCTTTCTCTTGTTTTAATTTCAGTTGATATGTTTCCTGCATACTTTCTTAAAATTAATTTTCCATCACGACTAATCCCAGCAAAAGCGCCAAGGGTAGATGCTATATAGTGAATAAAGTCTCTGTAGGTTTCTATATCATGGTCTTGATAAATTGCCAAAACTTCCTCTCCATTTACAAAAGCTTTCACCTCATCTTCTGTCATACCTAGTTCCACCTTACACTTCTCACATGAAAGACTTAGTAATTCAAAGGCTGTGCCAAAGGTATCTGTAACTGGGAAGTTCTTATCAAATCTAAGCATATAGTCATATCCTTTTAGTTCTAAAATTTTCTTAGACCTATTTGCCTCAGTGACATCAAAGATGCCCATTGGTATGGTTTCTATCTTTTTGCTTTCTAGTTCTTGATGATAAAAAAGTTCTAGCTTTGAATCCTCTAGAGAATACCTATCTATATTTGAAAAAAGACTGATTCCAAATTCTCCAGCATAAACTGTACCTATTTCAAGTTCAGAAGATCCAGAACATGAACGATGAATGTATCCAGACCCTTTAAGAATATCTTTATTGGTAAAGGGAATAGTAGTTTCGTCTTTTAAGATGATATTTCCCGTCCAGTAAAATTTACGAGAATTCTTTTTTATAACTGTTTTATATTCATTGCTTGTTGGATACATTAGTATTCCTCCAAAGAAATAGATACTTCCCACAATCCTTTATAAGAAGTATCTTTTATTAATTTGACTTGAAACTTGTCTATATACATTAGTGTCTCTTTTAGTTCTAACGTTTCTGTATCTAAGTATTTAACTTTAAGATTAGAATTGTTAGCAAAACTACTCAATATCTTCACAAGCTTAGGGCTACAAGAAAAACTTACAGAAATACTTGCTACTTTGTTTCTTACAATATCTCTCTGAATAGTACCTGCCTCTGTCTCGCCTCCAGTATCTGCCTCTATATCTCTAAACTCCAAATCATAAGAATTTGGTAGAGGTAGGTCTACTCCTTCAATAATTACATATGACTGATGTTTCATTATACGACTACACCTCCATTCACTGCGTCGCTTTGCTCCTTGTTCATGGGGTGAGACTGCATCTGACCTACCAACAAAATCATAGATTTTGGGTTAGGTCATTATCTACCTCCACATCTTAAATTCTTACGCATAGATGCATTGACAATAACTTCATCAAGGAGAGTCCCTCCAAGATAAACTGGTATAACTATATCTCCAGTATTTTCAGATTTTAAATTGATATTTGCAAGTGCATCGGATATTTGTCTTCCTATGTCAATGCCATTTATAGCTGATTCTTTATCATGTACACCTATACCAACAGCTGATATGCTTGGGCTTAAAACCATATCACTTGCGACATTTTTCATTGAAGATTGTACTAATCTTCTGCTCTTTTCAATTCCTTTTGATAAACCTTCCATAAAGTCTGGCATCCAAGATTCATAATCAGTTAAAGGTCCAACATCTGGAACAGAGAAGTGCAAGTAAGACCTAATAGTTGATGCCACATTCGATACAGCCGATGTAACATTGCTAATTGCACTTCTAATCCCTCTAGCAATTCCGTTAATCATATCGGCTCCCCATGTATAAGCTTGGGATGCCAAATTCTTAATGTGATTAACTGCATTATTAAATCCATTTCTAATAGTGGACTGAATATTTGACATGGTCGATGAAATGCTTGATCTCATAGAATTAAATGCTGATGATACTGCTGACTTTGTAGTATTCACTGCAGATGAAATAGTCGACTTTATGGAGTTCCAAGCAGATGAAACAAAGGACTTAATGTTATTCATTGTTGATGACATAAAGGTCTTTATCCCGTTCCAGACTGATTCAAGGACTGTCTTAATAGAAGTCAAGATAGTCTCAATTGTAGTTTTTATGTTTGTCCAGGAGGTAGAAATAAATTCTCCAATAGCAGTAATAACTGTTGTTAAAAACTCTTTTAGTCCATTCCAAATAGTCTCTACTTTTACTTTGATCGCATCAAGAAGTGTTGAAATTAAAGTCTTGATACCTTCCCAAGTAGTTTTTATAAACTCTCCAACTGCTGTAAATACTTCTGTAGTTGTAGTTGAAATAGCTGTCCATATATTGGTAAAGGTAGTTTGAATTCCCGTCCAGAGGCTCGTAAAAAATTCTCCTAAACTTTGCCATAGACTCTTTGCTCCCTCAATAAAGGTATTCCAAGATTCAGTTAGAAAAGTTGTTATAGATGTCCAGATACTGTTCCATCCTTCAGAAAGTCCATTCCATAGGTTGGCAAAGAAGTCCTTGATGCCTTTCCAAGTAGTCTTCACTCCTTCAATAAATCCAGACCAAAATTCTGATAGAAAACTTGTAATATCAGTCCAAGTGCTTGTCCAAGATTCTGATATTCCTTGCCAGAGGTTTACGAAGAATTCTTTTATTCCATTCCAAATGGCAACAGTTGATTCCTTAATAGTTTCCCATATGGAGATGACCCCTTCTCTAAACCAGTCGCACTTCTTCCATAAAAGAACAAGACCAGCTATTACTGCACCAATAGCAATAGGAACAATCCCAATGGCTGATACTACTGCAGTGATTGCTGGTATAAGTGTACCTGTAAAGATTCCAACTATCTTAGTTATTCCTCCTACTATTAGAGGACCTTTGGTCATAATAGTTCCAATTGACCAGATAAGTTTTCCTACAATCATAAGTACAGGTCCAAGAGCAGCTATAAAAAGACCGATACCTGCAATAATGCCTTTTACTGGTCCTGGAAGTGCATTAAGTCCATTTACCAGTTTTGTTAATATATCTACTGCTTTTCTAACAGCAGGCATTAAAAGTTCTCCAAAGGATATGGCTAATTCTTCTAAGGCAGATTGTAGGATCTTTAATTGACCAGCTAAGTTATCCTGCATAGTAGCAGCCATTTTTTCTGCTGTTCCATCTGCGTTATAAATGGCATCACTCAAACTGTTATAGTCTTTTTCACTGGCATTTATAATTGCCAACATTCCAGACATGGCATTTTTACCAAATATCATGGATGCTGCTTGTGCTTTTTGAGTTCCATCTAAATTAGCAAAGGCTACTCTAAAGGTACTTAATGTCTCATCAAGTGAAAGACCCTGTACATCTTCAATAGATAAGCCCAACATGGACATTCCATTAATAACTTCTTTAGTTGGTGATGCGAGTCTTGTTAGTCCAGACCTTAAAGCTGTCCCTGCTTGTGAACCTTTTATTCCTGCGTTAGCCATTAAACCTATAGCTACTGCTGTATCTTCAACTGAATATCCAAGGGTCCCAGCAATAGGTGCAGCATATTTAAAGGTTTCACCCATTAATGAAACATTGGTGTTTGCATTAGATGATGCAGCAGCGAGAACATCAGCAAAGTGAGAAGAGTCTTCTGCTTTTAGACCAAAGGCTGTAAGGGCATCTGTGACAATATCTGAAGTAGTAGCTAAGTCCTCACCACTAGCTGCAGCGAGGTTCATGACTCCTTCAATACCACTAATCATATCTTTACTTTTCCAACCAGCCATAGCCATGTAGTTCATAGCCTCTGCCGCTTCAGATGCTGAGAACTTTGTCTTGGCTCCCATTTCACGAGCCTTTTCCCTCAGAGCATCAAAGTCAGACCCTGTTGCACCAGATACTGCTTTTACCTTTGACATGCCAGAGTCAAAATCTGATGCAGTCTTTACTGCCGCTACCCCAAGACCTGCTACTGCAAGAGATACTGGCATCATTTTTCTTCCCACGTTTTCTATATTTTGCCCTGTGTTTTGCCATTTTTCTCCAGTAATAGCTATGTTTTGAAGAGTTTGATTAGTAGTTGCCCCTTGCCTTTCTAGAGATTTAAGGGCTTGTTCTGTTTCAATAATCTCTCGTTTAAGGGCATCATATTGTTCTTGTGAAATTTTACCCTCTGCAAGAGCCTGTTCAGCTTGTTTTTGTGCCTCTTTTAATGATGTTAGTTTATTTTTTGTTTCTTCTAAGGTCTGTCCTAATAGCTTATGCTTTTGTGAGATAAGTTCTGTATTTCCAGGGTCAAGTTTAAGAAGTTTGTTAACATCACGAAGTTCAGACTGAGTATGTTTAATCTCAGTATTAACTTGTTTTAGTGCAGTCTGTAATTTGGTAGTATCTCCACCAATCTCAACAGTTATCCCTTTTATTCTATTTGCCAATACCTCACCTCCTCTTTAGGGATATATTTATCAGTGTTTTTATTGATGTTTTTATCAATTTTTGCTATACTTATCTTGAGGTGATAAGTATGAATTTTGTAAAAGAATTATCCAACAAGACTGTATCCATTTCTGAATTTAATCGAGGCCTAGCTGGACGTATTTTCGATGATGTCAAAGTGAACGGTTCTAAGGTCGTATTAAAGAACAACACTCCTGAGTGCATTCTTGTTTCCCCTGATGAATATACGAAACTCATTGATGAGCTCGAAGATGCAAGAGATCTTATGCTTGCCAATACAAGGATGTCATCAATGGATAAATCCGATTTAATTTCTCAAGATGAATTTGAAGAAGCCTTTCATATCGATTTAAATGAAGTCTCTCCTCTTGATGAGGACGAAATCGAATGAACTATAAACTATCCTTTATAAAAGAAGCCATCCAAGACTATAAGTCCTTAGATGGATCTCAAAGAAAAATTGTCGATAAAGCACTTAAGAGGATCTTAATAAATCCTCTTCCTAATACCGAAGGTGGGTATGGCAAGCCTCTTTCTAACCTTTCTGATTCTAAGCTTGCTGGTCTTATGAAAATTAAACTTAAGAGTTCAGGTCTTAGGATCGTTTATAAATTGGAAAAATCAGATGACGAAGTTCTTGTCATTATTATCGGTGCAAGAGCGGAATCCAAAGTCTATAAAGATGCTGAAAAAAGAGTAGCTAAGCTTGAAGATTAAAACTTATCATAATCTTCTTGCATAGCTACTTCTTTGTATTTATAGTCGTCATTATTCTTTTCTGTGAACATATCATTTACAAGTCCAATCGTTAGTAGAGATAAATCAGAAACAGAAAGACCAAGTTCCACTGCCCTTAGTAAAAACAAGGGTGTAGTCATTGGTCTTTCTGTTGGTCTTACTTTTTTTTAGGAACTTCTTCCGATTTTATATTAAGTCCCCACAACTCAATTAGCTGAGGTAGAATTTGGTAAATTGAAAAGGTTGAGAAATTATCCAGCCATTCTTCTGGACTATCAGGAACAGATTTATCTCCATGCTTTGCCATTACATAGGCTATATTTTCAAATAGTTCTAATGAGCCTATATCAAGATTAGATTTATCTTCATCATTTTTCTTCATGGATTTTTCAAGTTCCATTAAGTCTTTGAAGATATCTCTTCCAAATTTAAGTCTATAGATTCTTGGGATAGCTGCTGATGCACGGAAAACAACTTCTTTCCCATCGATTTGAATTTTCTTGGTTAGTGCCATATTTATTTACCTCCAACACTTGCTCTTGAAGGTGTTACTGTAGTTTCTGTTGGCATATAGACTGACTTGTACCAACCATCATAAGTTTCCTTCGTAGTCTCTTCACCTGTTCTAGCCTTTACATTTCCATTTGGAAGTGGTCTTGCTTGAATAGATAAGGTTTCTGGTTGAACTTCTCTTGATTCCTCGTTGGTTTCTCCTTCAAGGGTAGGTCTTGCTGCTGAGCAGTTATACATGACATGACGGATTTTCTTTTGGTCTCCATCAAACTCAAAAAGAAGTGCGAAGTTCGCAGTTTCAGAATTTGAAGATTCAATAAGAACTTTATTTGAATCTGATTTTTCCATTAAAACATCCGTCCTAAAAGATTCTGGAATAAGAGCTATTTCCAAATCTCCATCATATCCCATATTGTTTGAAATAGTGTAGTATTCAATTCCATCTGCATAAAAGCTTTCAGGCTCTCCATTAGGATCTAATGAAATCGAAACAGCACCAGGCATTGGTACTGGTGTCTTATATTTAATAACGCCCTCTTCGGTTTTATCAAAGAGAGCGTAGTGTACGTTACAAATATTAAATTTAACTTTATTAGCCATTATTATTTACCTCCATGATTTTTAAATTAAGTGTGAATTCATACAAAACTTCATAGAGTCTTTCTGATTCAATCCAAACTTCAGATTTCTCATAATAGATTTTTTCTCTATCAAGTATCTCTTCTATATTTTCTTCTAATTTTAAATCTTTCTTATCAGTGTATAGTTCTAAGTCTATCTGGGTGTTTTTATAATATACATATCCATCTGCACCAAAGTGTTTATTCTTTGGAAATAGATAGACCATAAATGGTGGGTTTGGACTTTCCCCTTCAGCAAAGTGGGAGTATGCAAAAGGAAGTCCAATCTCATTAATTATATTCATTAACCTCTTCATTCTCTTAACTTCCTCATTATATTTTCTTCCAATTCTCTGACTCCTTTCTCCTCAGCTGGTCCAATGTGTGGCTTAGCAGATACTCTTCCTCCTTGTCTTAGAACGTGTCCTTTTTCAAGTAGATGAGCCAGCTGGTATCTATTTCTTGAGTGAACTACGAGTTCTATTGAGTTCGAAGTTTCTTTCATAGTTTTAACAGACCAAGATTTAGAATATTTTTTTGTCTCTCCTACAGGTGCATTTTCTTGTATGTCTTTTCTAATATTGCTACCAGCTTTTTTGACTTCCTTTTTGACTTCATCCGTAGCCATATCAGAATATTCTTCTAAGCCCTTCATTATTTCACTGGCGAGGTTTTCAATTTTTACATTCATCTACTCACCTTCCTACACCTAAACTTTATAAATCTATTTTTATAGTTCATAAAGTCAATAGAGATGATATTGTAAATTTCGTCTTCAAATAGAATTCTATATTCTGAAGTGTTAATCTTCTTCAACCTATTTTGAAATCTTACAGTAAAAGAAATATCTGACCTGTCTACTTCCATCCCTAAAAAAACTTCTTCGCCTTTACCTTGAAAAGAAATATAGGCTGACGTTTCTAGATAATCCGTCCATACTGATTTATGGTTACCAATTTCATCTACCTCAACATTTTTATTTTGAAAGGTTATTTTTCTATTTAAATCCGATACCTTCATTAAAACTCAGCCTTTCTCATTCCAAATAATAAAGCCCTTAGAGTTAAGTTTAGTTCAGAATAATCTGCCTCTTCTCTATGTTCATAAAGATAAGCAGTCATATATAATACAGCTATCTTTCCATTTGGATTTTTAGAAAGTTCTTCTTCACTATCAACCCTGGCTACATCCATGGAGTGCTTTATTGATGATTGGATGAGAGAATTAATCATCTCATCCTCATCATCAAAATCCACCCTTAAATAGGACTTTGCCTCCTCAAGAGTAATCATAATTTACTCCTTAGGCAGTAGCACCAATTTTTAATAGTTTAACTGCTTCTCTTAAAACTAAGATTCCATCAACTCTTTCCTTACCTAAGAAACCAACCATACCATTTCCAGCAAATAGTTCCTTTAAGTCTTGGAATGACCTATTTCCTCTGTCTCCAATCTTGTAGTAAGAAAAATCGCCAAAGGCTACTGCAAGTTTTCCTTTTTCAGCTTTAGGAGCAAAGGCAGATGTATAAGCAGGATATCCTAAAAGTCTATCTGGTTCTCCATCTTTAAGTGATGGTTGCCAAATATATGCACCATTAACATCCTTAAGTTTTCTAATTTGAGCAACTGTTGCATCATTTAAAATGAAGGCTGCTTTCTTTCTATACGGTCTGTCTAGAGAGTAAACTAAATCAATTAATTCATCAGCAGTAATTGTTTGAGCCTTTGTTGTTACCCCAAGTTCTCCACCCTTTTTAGAGTCAAAAATTCCTGTAGGCTTATTTACTCCATCACCATTTAAGAAGGCATCCTCTTCAGCATTTGCTAGTGCTCTAGTAAATTCTTCAGTGATGTATTTTTCTAAATTAAAGGCTGCATCATAGAGAAGTTCTTCAGTTACTTTAATACCAACATGAAGTTTGTGTGCATCAAGAGATACTTGGTCGAATGTACCATCTCCAAAGGTAAGTTGACCACCTTCTTCTACCCATAGAGCAGCAGGCTTTGTAGCTGCAATATTAATTTTATGAAGTCCAGAAGTTTGAACTTTTGTAGCTAGTTTTCTTACAATATTTTCATCTTCAAGACCATTTACAATATCTACTTCCATTTCTTCTGGAACTAAATATCCACCACTTTCATCTGTACCTACTTTTAATTCATTTGAAATATCTCTAAAGTTAGTTCTTAGTGCTTTCATCATAGATTTCCTATAGACATTTCTTGCTCTCATTGGCTTTTCTTCTTCATTAAAAGTAGCAGGTTCATTTGTTAGTGCTTGAGTAGTAGGTTTTTCTAAGGATTTATCCATTTCTTCTTCCCTCTTCTTTCTTTCAATTTCTCGAGTATAATTCTCGATAGTTCTCTCCATCTCTTCATATGTCTTAAAGTCTTCATCAGACATTAGACCCTTTTCATCTTTCTTAGATTCAGCAAATGCCTTTGCCTCATCCCAAGCCTTAGTTCTCTTTTCTAAAAGTTCTTTTAAATTCATAATTACCTCCAAGTGTTTTTAATTTTGTTTAATCTTTCTTCTACCTCACTCATTGAGTGAGTCTTTACTTCTTTATTTATCTTTGTTAAAAGTGAGTTTGTAACCGCTCGTCTTGAAAAAACCATATTAGTGACTTTTTCATCTTTTCTTTTGTCAGTGAGAGTTCCATCACAAAAACCCATCTCGATGGCCTTATTCTTATCAAACCAAGTCTCCCCGTCCATTAGATTTGAAATCTCTTCTCTGGATAAACCTGTCTTAATCTCATAAGCATTGATGATTGATTCCTTAACTTCCTTTAACATATCTATAGCTTTTTGCATTTCTTTCGAGTCACCAATAGCTACAGTTAAAGGATTGTGAATCATCATTAATGATGTAGGACTCATCAATACTTCAGTTCCTGCCATGGCAATGACTGATGCTGCTGATGCTGCAAGTCCATCAATCTTAATGGTCACATTTCCCTTGTGTTCTAAAAGCATGGTGTAAATTCTTGATGCCGCGATGCAATCTCCACCAGGGGAGTTGATCCACACAGTTATGTCTCCACTTTTGTTTTTTAATTCTTCAAAAAAGAGCCTTGGAGTGATTTCATCATCAAACCAAGACTCTTCTGCAATAACTCCATCTATATAGAGTTCATTTGAATCCTTTTTCCAGTTCCAAAATATTTTATTGTTCTTCATTAGGATTTATTTCTTCTCCTTTCTGCTGATAAAAACTACCAGCTTTATCAAGCGGTAGCATATTTCCATTTACAAGGTATAGGTCACCACCTTCTTCAGCCGATATCCTATCTAGGTTTTCTAATTCTCTTATGTCATTTGCACTCATCCACCCATTCTGTCTTCCGACAGCATATCCATTCATTCTTGATTCATAGTCTCCTCTTAGAAGTCCATCAAGATTAAATTTAATAAAGTAGGATTCCTTTTCTTTCTTTGTTAGTAGTGCTCTTTCTAAGGATTGCTCCCAACGAACAATCCAAGGATCAAGAGTGTATTTAACAAATTCAAGTGACTGTTGTTCTATATTTGAAAATGACGACTTCTCCAAGTCTCCAATCATATGAGGCGGTATTCTGAATATCCTTGCTATCTCATTTAACTGAAACTTTCTTGTTTCCAAAAATTGGGCCTCACTTGGTGCTATGGCTATGGGTTGGTATTTCATCCCTTCTTCAAGTACAGCCACTTTGTTGGCGTTCTTAGGCCCCTGAAAGGCTGCATTCCACGACGCTCTAACTCTTTCTGGGTCTTTAATAATACCTGGATGCTCTAAAACTCCACCTGGTTGTGCGCCATTTTGAAAGAATGACGCTCCATAATCTTCACAAGCCATAGCCATACCAATGGCATTTTTAGCCATGGTTATTGGTGAGTATCCTATAAGACCATCAAAACCAAGTCCAGGTATATGAAGAACATCTTCTTTTAAAAGATAAACTTCTTCTGATTTGTGATTGTATTTATAGAAGATTTCTCCATCTTCACTTCTCATAACAGTCATCTTGTTTGGCATTAAGGGATAAAGTCCAATAACCTCATTTCTTCCATTACGAATTATCTGAGCATAGGCATTACCCCACAATAAAAGGTGGGTCATTAGTGTTTCTCTAAATACAAATGAAGTCATTTCATCATTAGGTTCGTCATGTAATAAGAAGTATATGGCATGGTCTTTAGCTTTTTCCTTTGAGTTTGAATCTCCTCTTTTATATAGATGAAGAGGAAGTCCTGCTAAGGTTTCAGCAAGAACTCTCACACATGAATAAACTGCTGTCATCTGCATGGCAGTAAATTCGTTAACATTCCTTCCTGCTGTAGTTCTTCCAAATAAAAAAGACGATGAAGATATCCTCTCCCCGTCTTTAGGTTTGTCTCGCGACTTGAATATTAAGTTTAAAATGTTTATATTACCACCTCCTAAATTTAGGCATAAAAATAGCACTCATCTAAAAGAGTGCTAAATATAAATTATTTTATTTCAAGTATTCCTAGATACTCATCTAATCTTTCATTAACATAAGACGCAAATAAGCTTTCCATTTCACTCAAGTTGTTTTTTACGTGATATTCATCAAATGCCTCATAATATTTTATTCTGTCGGTAAATTTAATATCTATCGGTGGAATACCCTCTTTCATAAGTTCGAGATTAACTAAAAGTCTGCCAGTCCTTCCATTTCCATCAATAAAAGGATGAATCCCCTCGAACTCTATATGAAATTTTGCAAGTTTAGTTATAATATGCTCACTTGATGCTTTATAATTTATTAAGAGTTCCTCCATTTTGGGCTCAATTAAATATGGTTGCACAGGCTCATGACTTGCACCCATTATACGAACAGGAACTTTTCTGTAAACTCCCCTATCTTCTTTTTTATCTCCTAATACAAGATAATGAATTTGCTTTATTAGACTCTCTGTCAATTCTCTATTTTCTTTAACTAAATCTACAACAAAGTAAAAAGCTTCTTTATGAGAAACCGCTTCTATATGATCTTTCAATGGTTTTTTATCAATAGTAAGCCCTCTAAGAACCATATCTGTTTCTCTTAAAGTAAGAGTGTTTCCTTCAATCGCATTCGTATTATATGTGTATTCAATCATGAAATCTTCTAAAAGCCTTGCGACCTCTCCCTCTGTAAGAGGTCTTAATGTGTTTAATTTTGCTAATTTTTCATCAATTATTGGAAGAAGAGTTTTAGGTTTTGTAAATCTTTCATCTGTCGGCTTTATTGCATTGGATGGAATTTTCCATATCTTACCCTCTTTATAGGCATTGGGAATTCTTCCTTCACTGCATAAAATTCTAACTCTTCTTTCTGATATGCCCCATTTTTTTGCAATTTCACTTACTCCTGTAAACATAACTCTCCTCCTATTCATAATTTATGATATTATTTCATC
Organism: Anaerococcus obesiensis ph10; assembly: GCF_000311745.1. Lineage (GTDB taxonomy): Bacteria > Bacillota > Clostridia > Tissierellales > Peptoniphilaceae > Anaerococcus > Anaerococcus vaginalis. The sequence goes on from NZ_HE978531.1 coordinate 568,818, forward strand.
GGAATAATGTCAAGAGTATCGGAACGGCATATACCAGTTTCAGGAATAATGCTAAGAGGGATTAAAAAACAATCAATCCCCTATCATCATAAACAGATTCACTTGTATCATTGCCACACCTTATAGCCCTATCAAGGGCCATGATTGTAGCAATAACCCCATCTATTTTTTCTGTAGATTTTTCCTTATCTGCTTTTATGTTTCCAGCAGGATCAGTTCGTACGAAGATATTATCCATCATCCACCTCAAAACTGGATGACCTCCATGGGCTATTTTTCTTTCAAGTGTTAGTTTCATTAATTCTTTTGTTGGTGGAGACATATCTTTAAATCCTTGACCAAAGGGAACAACTGTAAAACCCATTCCTTCTAAGTTTTGAACCATCTGAACTGCTCCCCATCTGTCAAAGGCTATTTCTCTGATGTTATATTTTTCTCCCAAGTCCTCTATGAATTTCTCAATAAAACCATAGTGGACAACATTGCCTTCTGTAGTTTGAATATAGCCTTGCTTATGCCATAGGTCATAATTTACATGGTCTCTTTTTACTCTTAGGTCGAGGTTATCTTCTGGCAACCAAAAATAGGGTAATATTTGATATTTATCATCTTCATCTATTGGAGGAAAAACTAAAACAAAAGCTGTAATATCCGTTGTAGATGATAAGTCAAGACCTCCATAACAGACTCTGCCTTTTAATTCTTCTTCATTAACAGCAAAATTACATAAATCCCATTTTTCCATAGGCATCCACCTGATTGCTTGTTTGACCCATTGGTTAAGCCTTAGTTGCCTAAAGGCATTTTCTTCAGTTGGGTTTTGCTTAGCCGATTCACAAGCTTGTCTTACTTTTTCTATTGGTACAGTTATTCCTAAAGACGGATTTGCCTTATGCCATACTTTTTCATCTGTCCAATCATCTTCTCTGTCTGCTCCATAGATTACAGGATAGAAAGTTGGATCCGTTTTTCTTCCTTCAAGTATGTCGACTGCCTTTTGATGCGTTTCGTAGCAGATTGATTTCGTATCCGTTCCTGCAGTTGTTATAAGAAAATATAGAGGCTGGGTTCTTGCATCACCAGACCCTTTGGTCATAACATCAAATAACTTTCTATTAGGCTGAGTATGAAGTTCGTCAAAAACCACACCATGAATATTAAATCCGTGTTTGGAATAGGCCTCTGCAGATAAAACTTGATAGAAAGAATTAGTCGGCTTATATATCATTCTCTTTTGAGATGCTAGAATCTTTACTCTTTTAGATAGGGCTGGACTCATTCTTACCATATCAGCTGCAACATCAAAAACTATAGTTGCTTGTTGTCTATCAGCAGCACATCCATAAACTTCTGCTCTTTCTTCTCCATCACCACAAGTAAGAAGAAGTGCTACAGCAGCAGCAAGTTCTGACTTTCCCATCTTCTTTGGTATTTCAATATAGGCTGTATTAAATTGCCTGTATCCAGTATCTTTCACAATGCCAAACAAGTCTCTTATGATTTCTTCTTGCCAATCAATAAGCTTGAAGTCTTTACCTGCCCATCTACCTTTTGTATGTTTCAGACATTCTATAAAGGTAACAGCATAGTCTGCTTTATTTTTATCATAGTGAGATGTAGGTAGCATAAATTTTGTTGGTTTATATTTCATTTGACCTCCTTCCTCTAAAAATGGGCATAAAAAATAGCCACCTGATTGTGACTTCTAATACGACAAATAGAGTCCACACTCTATTTAGAATTTTATTTTTATCTTTTTCTTGCTATGTTTAATTCTTTGTATGCTTTCTTAAGTTCTCTATCTAGTGTTTCTGATTCTGCAAAAAGTTGAAATTCTTCATCTGTTAAATTTCCTTTTGATACTTCCCAAAGTTCTTCATGAACTTGGTCTGCACATTTCTTTGCAGTTCCTGCTATGTCTAAAAGGTTAATGGCTGCTCCAATCTTGCCTTCTTTTGATTTTTTTATTGAGTTTTCTGCGTATCTTTTGCAAGCTTTAACTTCTGATTCTAATCTTTCTAAAAGGTCTTTTTTCATGGTAATGCTCTCCTTTTCTTTTGTTGTACACATATTCCCGTACAACGAGAGATAAGTCAAGCAATCATCTTGCTCAACTCTTTATTTTTATTCTTAATTTCTCTTGAAAAGAAGTGCAGGTGTATATTCTTTTTCTTCCTTGTTTTCTTTGAAGTTCCAATGGGTTCTTCCTGTATCTATTTCAATTATGTCTTCAGGAAAATAATCTCTTCTTTTAAAACTTTTTATCCCTTTCATAAGGCCTGTTGACTGGTCTGAAATTGTAAATTCTTGTATCCCAAATCTTTCAAGGTTATCTATGATTTCTTGGTGGTTTTCTTCAAATCCGATGTCTTCAAAGTTTAAGATGTCTCGACCAATCCTTTGAGATTCTCTATATGCCCAATAAAATCTGTAACTGATTTTATTTTCTTCAAATTCTTCTTTTTCTTTAATGTTTTCTAACAATTCAATCTTTTTCATTTTTGTACCTCCTCTTTTGTTGTACACATATTCCCGTACAATAGAGGAATAGTCAAGCAATGTATGGTTATTTAATTAGATTTTTCAATAATATCCTCCCTAAAAATTACATTTAATGTTGAGCCATTATCCCATTTTACTAGGATTGATCCAATGGCATCCACCCCATAGACTGTGCCTAAGGTTCCAGCTGGAGGTGCCCCGTCATCTTCCATTTGGATTAGTTTTACTCTTGTACCTACTGGAAATGTCTCTTTCAATTTTTGTATAATTTCCCTTGAAATCATCTAATCACCTCACATACATATATCACTCAAATACTGATTTATATCAAGTCAGATTAATAACATCTTTATACTTATACTCTTTGCCATCCCTTAATAAGTTTATTTCTTCATCACTACCCACTAAATTTAAATATCTTTTTACTGCTACATCAACAAATTTAGGTTCTATTTCTATTCCATAGCAGATTCGATTAAGCTCCTCACAGGCAATTAATGTAGATGCACTTCCTAAAAATCCATCAAGGACTAAGCCATTTGTTTGAGTTGATTGCTTTATTAAATAAGCAATAAGTGGTACTGGTTTTGATGATGGATGACCACATCCTTCTTTTTCTGAATCTTTAATTCCATCAAATTCAAAGACTGCTGTTTGCTTTTGATCTCCATACCAGTTATGTTTTCCATCTTTTCTCCAACCAAATATAATAGGCTCCATATTAAATTTCCAATCTGTTCTCATGAAAGGAGCTCTTGGTTTTTTCCAAACAAGCCCTGCACCAACTTTAAAGCCTGCATCTTCAAAAGCATCATAGAAAACTCTAGCTTTCATAGTTGCATAGAATTCATAAATAGACGCATCTTTGGCCATTGCATCTTTGAAGTTAGTAAATACCTTCATTAAAAATTCATAGGCCTCTTTATCATTTAAGTTGTCATTTTTAATCGTTCCTGATTTATTTTTCAAATCTACAAAATATGGTGCATCGGTACATACTAAATTGACCTTAGTTTCACCTAGTAACTTTTCAAAAGTATCCCATAGAGTAGAATCTCCACAGATAACTTTATGTCTTCCTAGAGTCCAAATATCTCCTTCCTTGGAAAAAATAGGCTTTTTAAGTTCTTCTTCAACGTCAAAGTCATCTTCTTCAGCCTCTACGCCAAGGTCAAAGAGCGAAGATAATTCTTCAGTTGAAAATCCTGTAAGCTCTACATTAAATCCATAATCTTCTAGGGATTCAATTTCAACTCTCAATAGTTCTTCATCCCAACCAGCATCAAGACTTAGCTTATTATCAGCAAGTACATATGCTTTTCTTTGTGCCTCTGTAAGATAATTTTCTAATATGCAAGGTACTTTTTTAAGTCCAAGTTTCTTAGCTGCAAGAAGTCTGCAATGCCCAGCTGTGATTACATTGTCATCTGAAATTAGGATTGGGTTTAAAAATCCAAATTCTTTTATTGATGCAGCTACCTTATTTATTTGTTCGTCAGTATGCGTTCTAGCATTATTAATATATGGGATGAGTTCATCTACATTTTTTAATTCATATTGTAATAGTCCTTCTTTCATTAGATGAGCCCCCACTTTGCAAATTCCTCAAAACCACCAATAGATTTTACATAGTCTTTGGCAATTTCTACTATTTCTTCATAGGCTTTACCATCAACAGTTTCATCTCCAATTGCACAGAATAATTCAATCTCTCTATTTTCTTCTTGTGCCTTTAGGTGGGCATAAATATTAATTGATACATCAGCCTTGGATAGGTCTTTGCCATGAAGGCCCCCACCAGTTACTGATCTTCCCATGTCAGATCCGAGTTTCCTATTGGTCGCTCCAGTATCAACATTAAACCCTCCAGTCCAATCTCCCAATGGATTTACTATTGCTCTTGGATAAATTGATTTTAAAATTTCCGTAGATACATTAGACTGGCAAATAATAAGTTTATCTCTATCGAGAATATATTTCCCATCATATGGGTAGTTCCTATAAATTTCTCTGGCTATAGTTGAGAGTTTCTTTTCTTCTTCAGATGTAGGCACTCCTTTAAATATTCCATTATCCCCACATCTAATCTTTTCTTTTTGATTGTTCGATAAGTGAATATCTTGCTCTACAATTTTTACATCGGCTTTTACTTCTCCTGCTATTCTATTAATAGCTGATTTGATTTCTTCAACATCTAACTTGCAGTCCGTTTCAATAATCACATGGCATTCACCATGACCAAGCAAAACCTCGACTGCAATTTTAGGGTTCTCCTTTTCTTTATATGCTAAATCTACAATTGCACCTGCAATACAATCTGCTTGTTTGTCAGGGTGCTTTGGATTTACTTTTTCAAACATTTAATCACCTTACTTTCTACTCCTTAGTAATTTTTCCATCATATCTTCCCCATAGTCTTCATAAACTTCCGTGCAATTTTCTTTAACTATGTCATAAATCTCATACCATAAAAGATTTGCTGTCTTTTGAAACTGACTAGACATCTGTACAAATGGAGATGCAATAACCCCTCCCGTAGTAGGATGCTTTCCTAAAAGTCCAAATTGACTTATTGCCTCTTCACATTGAATGTATCTTGCAAAAGCCTGGGAGTATGATTCTAATAATCTTGGATTTACTAAGTTTTCACAGTTCCTCTGTTTTAACCATCCCCAAGTCTCTTTATATATTTCATCAGCACCTAGTGGTATACCATTCTTCTGCTTCGCAGACAGGTAGTCACTAGGTGTTGGCATATCTGTTCCATCAAGAACTGCTCCATCTGGTAAGTCAACTGCATCTATTTCTTCTGGAGTAAATGTTGGAATATCATTCATTAGTATTTCTACTTTTTTACCTTTTTCTATTTTTTCAGCAGCAGGCTGTGGTTTCCCTCCTGCTTTTACTCTTCTTCCACCTCTGTATGTTCCGTCTTTAGCGATAGTATCACCTCCTAGTTGTTTTATTTCTTTTCTCATGTATGTTATTGACTTTGACTAGTTCTATGTTATAATTAATTTAACAGAACCTCTCCACGCTTAATGTAGATTTTCTACATGCGGACCACGGAGAGGGCTTTTTTATATTAAGGAGAACTTATATGACATTAAAACCTGCTTTAAACTACGAAGATCAAATTACCAAATTAAAAATTGACCATAACTTAAAAATCAAAGATGAAGTTTATGCAACAGAAATTTTGAAAAAAGTAAATTATTACAGACTTTCAGGTTATGGTATTGGTCTTAAAAAATATAATAATAAAGAGCATTATAAGGATTATATTACTATCGAGCATCTCTTTAACCTTTATTGCTTTGATAGCCAATTTAAAAACAACCTCATTAGAACTATTGAGCAAATTGAAATAGAGCTTAGAACACAAATTGCTTATCATCTAGCTATGACGTATGGTTCCGATGTACTTATGCACGAAGATAATTTTATTCATAAAACAAATAAAAAAGGCCAAACCATATATTCCATCATAAATGAGAATCTGAGCAACGAAGTTGACAGGCAAAAGAATAAACCATTTGTTAAACACCACCTAAAAAAATATGATGGAAAGTTTCCAATCTGGGTATCCGTTGAACTCATGTCTTTTGGAAATTTATCTTCTTTGTTTAGTATTCTTAAGGATGAAGATCAAAAAGAAATTTCTAATTATTACAACACAGATCCTAAATATTTAAAAAATTGGATTCTATGTCTCGTTGAAGTAAGAAATATTTGTGCCCATTACACTCGACTTTATAATATGCCTTTAAAAGAAACTCCCCGCCTTTATTCTGAAAACGAACAATATAAGGGCAAGCAAAATAAAATATTCCCCATTCTTTTAATCATAAAGAGAATTTTAAACTCAAACGACCAATGGGAATCCCTTTTAAAAGATTTAGAAAATACCTTTAATAAATACCAAGGATACTTCAACTATAAATTTATGGGTTTTCCTCCTAATTGGAAAGATGTTCTTTAATACCCCCTTTGAACCCGTTTTTTTGTGCGTGAGAGGGCGGCACCGTTGGTAGGGAAATCAGCTTTTAAGATAACGACTCCCCCTCCCCACGGAAAACTATCCTCCAAATCTATCCCCACTCTTTGCATGAATCTTTGAGTGACAAGATTTACAAAGACTCATAAGATTATCTTCGTCATTAGTTCCACCACGAGAAAGAGGAAGTATGTGATGTACTTCCTCTACCTTTGTCATTCTATTTTCTTTTAAACACATCTCACAAAGTGGATGCTCTGCTACATATCTTTTTCTTATAAGTCTCCATGCTTTTCCATAACGCTTATGAGTTCTAGGATCTCTTTTATATTTTTCATAGTTTCTGTTGTATTCTTTCTCATGTTTCTTGCAGAATCGTCCGTCAACTAATTCAGGACAACCTGGATGTGAACATGGTCTCTTTGGTTTACTTGGCACTTTATCACTCCATAAAGAAAGCCCTGAAGATTAAATCTCCAAGGCTCGTTTTATTATTCTTTTGCTATTCTAACTATACTACAACTACTTACTCTCATTCTATCAACTTTACTCTCCACTTGACTTTTTCATTAGAAGAAAATATAATTTAGTTAGAAAGTATGAATTTCTAACTAAGGAGGTCTTGTTATGTTGGTTGAACTAAAAGCTAAATCACAAGTTACTATCCCAAAAGACATAGTAAACTCTATGGAATTAAACCAAGGCGATCAATTTGAAGTTATAGAAGATGACGGAAAAATTGTACTCGTTCCAGTTGCAATCTATCCAGAACACGTCATAAAAAATTTAAAAGCTGAAGTAAAAGAAATTAAAGAATCTATAAAAAATGGGACTCAACCTGTTTTTGATTCTATCGACTCTCTATTCGAGGAGTTAGACAAGTAATGTCCTATAAAATTACTTATTCGAAAGCCTTTAAAAAACATTATTAAAAACTATCTGATACTGAAAAGAATCAAACGAAAAAGAAACTTAAATTTTTCGTAGAAAATCCTACCCATCCATCTTTAAGAACTAAGAAAATACAAGGTACAGATGGAATATGGGAGTCTTCTGTTAACATGGATATTCGAATTATTTGGTTCTATGAAAATAATGAATTGATATTTCTTTTAGATATAGGACACCACGATATCCTGGACAAGTTTTAAATTTAATACTATAATAAAAACACGAATTGAAAACGAAAGTTTTGCGGGTGATGCATTGATGCGTCACCCGATTTTTTATACTTCTATATTTTTTAAAGCCTTACTATGAAGTCTAAAGATATGCTGAATTGAGTAATTCATCTCAACCGCTATCTTCTCCCAAGATTCAAAACAAAGATATCTTTTTTCTAAAACGACTTGAAGTTCTTTATCTTCAATCTTTTTTATTGTTCTTACGATTTCTTTCTTTAAATCCACCAACTTATCTATGTCCCTATTAATTTCTTCTTGAAGGTCTATGATCTTAACAATAGTATCCTCAAGTTTTGATGATCCTCTATTAGGACTCTTAGGCATATCCGATAAGGTCGATGTAGCTTTTGTTGCTAGAGCGTTGAGTGATTCAACTTGCTCCAGCTTGCTATTAATTCTCTTGTCTAAATAAAAAGCTTGTTTTAAATATTCTTTTGCGTTCATTTCTTACCTCCATAAGTTTTGAGGTAAGTTCTCTATAGAACCTCTACTCATTTTAGATTTGCTTTTACTGCATCAATAAGTGCAGCTTGTGTCTTATTCTTATTTTCTAATGCTTTCATTACATCTTCATCAATGGTTTCCTTTGCTAGGATATGATGAATCACAACTGTTTCTTTCTGACCCTGCCTATATAGTCTGGCATTGGTTTGTTCATAAAGTTCTAAAGACCAAGTAAGAGAAAACCAAATTAGTGTTGAACCTCCAGCTTGTAGGTTTAATCCATGACCAGCAGATGCTGGATGGATAATGGCAACTGGAATTTTACCTTGATTCCATTCTTTAAAGTCCTTACTTGTCTTAAGTTCTATTACATCAAACTTATCTTTTATTCTTTTCAAATCTGACTTATACCAATAAGCAATAAGAACAGGCTTACCATTTGCCCCTTCTATTAAATCTTCCAAGGCATCAAGCTTTCTATCATGGATATGAATCATATTTTTATCTTCATCATAAACAGAGCCTGACGCCATTTGCAGTAACTTATTAGAAAGGGCTGCAGCATTGACTGCATCTATATCTTTATCCTTAATACTAACTACCAAGTCTTTTTTTAGTGTCTCGTAGATATCTTTTTCTTTATCTGATAGATTTACAAAGACTTCATTGTTTATCTTCTTTGGCATTTTTAGGTAATCTTCAGCTTTCATAGAAACTGTTATATCTGATATCTTTTCATAGATTGCATCTTCAGCAAAAGGCAGTGGTTTGTAAGAATAAATGATTGGTCCATTTCTCTTATCTGGTTTGAAGTAGACTTCCCTGTACTGACCGATAAATCTACCAAGTCTCTCTCCCATATCAAGCAGTCTAAACTCAGCCCATAAGTCCATTAGACCATTGGATGATGGAGTTCCAGTAAGTCCAACTATTCTTTTTACCTTTGGTCTAACTTTCATCAATGCTTTAAACCTCTTTGACCTATGAGATTTAAAAGATGATAATTCATCAATTACGATCATGTCGTAGTTAAATGGTAGTACGCTCTTATTTATTAGCCAGTCTACATTTTCCCTATTGATTATATAAATATCTGCCTGCTTATTTAATGCTTTTATTCTTTCTTTTTCACTACCTATGACCACTGAATATTTTAAGATATCAAGATGGGACCATTTTTCTATTTCTTCCTTCCATGTATCTCTAGCAACTCTTAGTGGCGCTATTATTAAGACTTTAGAAATTTCAAAAGAATCAAAGAGTAAGTCTTTTATAGCTGTTAAGCTTATAACCGTCTTGCCGAGACCCATGTCCAGTAGAAGTGCTGATTCTTTATTTTCTTTTATAAACTCAGTAGCATAGTTTTGATATTTATGTGGAGTGTATTCCAATTAGTCACCTCCGATTCTCTTTATTATTTCATCGATTTTTTCTTTTGAATCAAGAACATAAACCTTAAAACCTAAATCTTTAAATTGCCTTATTCTCTTTTTCTGGATTGGTCTCGGTTCTCCTCCAGGTCTTTTTGTTTCAACAAATCCGATTTTACCTTTAGGTAGAAGTATTATCCTGTCTGGTATTCCCGTCATTGAAGGAGATGTAAACTTAAGACATAGACCCTTATTCTCTTTTACTCTTTTAACAAGGGCAGATTCAATCTCTTTCTCTCGCAATTTTCATACTCCCTCCATGCGTTCTCAAAAGTTATCATACAATCATAACAAGCACCCTGGCTTTCTAAATAATTTTTAATCAGTTTTTTCCAGCCCTTAAATTTCCCTATTTTATTTTTAGGAAAGTCTCTATCTTCCTTCATATCTCTTGCTAAATCTCCTCTTGGAGACTTTTCATTTAAGTGATTTTTCATCATGTAATTATAGAAATTCATAAATCCTCCATTTTTTTAAGTGTTGTATAGTGTAGCTTTATATAAACCTTTTACACGAGAGAATAAAAATAATATATAAAAGAAAGTAGGCTATAACTATTCACACCATACAAAATGCGTATATTAAGCCATTTCATTATTAAGTCAAGTGTAAATAGTCATGTCTTTTTGTAGTTTAGTGTATACATTTTTCATTAATTAAGAAAAACTTTTTTTCTATACAATCATCTTTATTTAGCCTATAAATGCTACACTAAGATGCATTTATAAAAAGTCGTCTTCCGACTCCATTAAATCATTGATGGTTATACCGCCCCATTCAATTCCCCTATTTGTCCTTTTCTTTTCATAACCTTCTGCTATAAGGGCTCGTGAAAAATCTCTATTGTTCCTAATGTATTCTCCATTTGAACCAGCCCACTCACGATAAACTTGATATAACCTTGCACTCATCTCTTTATAATTTGTTCCTTTTATGCATTTATCTGAAATAAAATGGTTTATCCAGTCATTTTCTTCTTTATATGATCTTTTTGCATCATCTACTACATTACACTTTGGATATTTAAAGCCTGCATCTATATATTCTTTTGCTCCTTCAATCATCCACTGTAGAATTGCTCCTCCTGCTTTTTCTAGAAGCTTATCTATATAGTCTGTCTTAGGGTTTTTGATGGCGACAGAAAATGGAGCCACCACAATTCTTCTCCAGGTTCCTCTATCATTAGAGCCTACCTTTGGTAGATGGTTTGTATAGAGAATAGTAGAATGCGTTGGCGTAAATGAAAAGGGTGCATAGTATTTTCTTTCTGCTGAAATATCATCAACACTTGCTATCTGCTTTAGCATAGAACTTGACAGTCTTTGACCCTCTTCTGTTTCAGAGGCTAGAATAAATCTCTTACCACATAACTCCGCAAGATCAACCTTCACATTCTTTGCTCTTGTTGTTAAAGACTCAGCTGGGATTTTACCTGCATAGTCTCCAAGAACATGAGCCTCTGAATTAAAGACTGTAGATTTCCCATTTCCTCCATCTCCGTAAGCTATAAGGAGTGCTTCTTCATAAACATGACCTATTAATGTAGACCCTGCATGGAACTTTAAGAAATTTATAAACTCATTATCTCCACCAGTTACATCCCTTAAAGTATCTATCCACATATCCATATTATCCTTACTTGGAGCTAGGGCAGTAATCTTCGTGCAATAGTAAGACGGGTCATGCTCTTTTATTTCACTTGTTTTTAAATCAATAACTCCAACAGGTGTATTTAAAATAAAAGCATCTGCATCAAGTTTTTCATTTTTAACTTCTAACAAAGATTTAGCTAGTTTTAATATTCCAGATACTTTTCCGTGGTCGTTCATCTTTTTAGCAAAATTAAGGTAGGCTTTTGCGGTATTTACTTTTAACTTTGCTTGTGCTTTTTCTTCCTTATTTCCCATCATTTCAGCATCTGCTAGTTCTTGATATGTCTCTTTAAATTCAATACTTGCATTTTCTAAAACTTTTTTGGCAGTCTCCATATAAAGACTCATTACTTTTAGCTCAGAATCTTCCCACTTCTTGCCCGTCCAATAAAGCCAGCCTTGAGATATCGTGTAGATAGCTTTATCTTTGTTGTGCTTAGTAAAGATTTCAGCCATTGCTATATCTGTAAGTTTCTCTGGCTTATATTCCTCATATCTTTCATTGTATTCTTCAGGTGGCACATAATTTTCGCTTGCTGCTACCTTTTTATAGAATTTACAAGCAGACCTCCAGATTTGTTCTAGTTCATCATCTTCTAATGGTGGAGAACAAAGTGATGCTTTTTTATCGAATAATTCTCTTGCCTCATCTGTATTTCCATATCGAATTAAAACCCTACCTGCAAAATGGTTCATAGTTGAATTTCTAGAGCCTTGCTGAATCAAGTCTTGAGAATTATCAAAATTTTCAAAGTTATCTTTTAAAATATCAGTTATATATTTCCTTCCCCTAACTATTTCAACAGCAGGGTTCTTTACTCCAAAGAAAAACCTCGCTCCATCTAAGGCATTTCCATCAAAGAAAGTATAGGTCTCTGACAATTTTTCTTTTATTCCTACATATTCAGCTAAATTTGTAATCTTAGGAATTGGAAAATATATGTGCATTCTTGGTCTTGCAGCTTTTCCATTCTTTTCTTTTCTATGGTTTCTGCTGTAAACTATGGCAAATTTAACTCCATCAAATATTCTCTTTAAATCATTGACTGAAATCCAATCATCTGGATTTTCTGAATGATCGTTGTCTATATCCATTGGTATACATTCTGACTCTATAAAATTATCATTGGACCTGTAGGAGTTTTTATACTTAGCCATTACATGATCAAAACTTGCTGCCTTCTCAAAAGACCTTACATCTACTGCATTAATCTCATTTGGATAAACACAGTTTGACTCAACTCCTATTAAATTTGAGGTGTATATTTTCAATTAGGATACCTCCTTTATATATCGAATCTTCATTTTTCTCTTCTCAGCAACTCTTATTTCTTCAGCCATTCCAGGACTTATCTTGTCACCAAAGACCCATACTTCTTCACATTTTCCAAGAAGGACATAATTAAAATGCATGGCAAGTCCTCTCTCACTTTTATCACTCATAAACTGGGGAAATAAAAGATGTGGTGCTATGGGAATATTTTCTTTATCCAAAGCATAGCGAGAGTACTTCTGTGCCTTGATTACATTATTTTCAATATCTCCAGAAAATGAACTGCAGATATATACCAAGGGATAGTATCTCTTCTCTGTATTTTTAATTGCTTGATAAGGAGTGGGATCCTTGCACCCACTCCCGTTGTATAGTTCCTTATTCATAAATATCCCTCATTGTTTCACTACAAGTATTACAGCAAACTTGGGTAGAAACTAAATCTCCCTCTTCCAATACTTCAACTAAATCTACTCGAACTTCTTTTCCACACTTTGGACAGGTGCAAAAAACATTCTCATCATTTATTTCAATGCTTATTTCCATGACATCATTTATTTTTTCTTTAACATAAAACATGAATAAACCTCCATTAATCTTTCTTATAAAATTCACTTTCAAATCCATCTGCATCTAAGATAAGTCCAGGAGCCCAAATAGGAACTAAAGACATGATTTCATTTATTTCTTCTATGCTAGATGAATCACTTTCTATTACAACTTCATCATGGATATGCATGACGATATTAAATCCTTTTTTGTCAAGCCTCATCATAGCCTCAGCGAGAATATCTCTGGCTATTGCTTGAACAATATTTTCTACAAATTTTCCTCCGTAGGATTCTATCTTGTCCCACTTATTTCCTACTACGATTCCTTCATAGACAATTGATTCTCCACCAAATCGATTAATCCCGATTTTTGCCTTTGGATAAGCAAGTCTTCTTTTTGAGGGTAGTTGTATAAAAAGAATGCCTTTTTCATAGCTAATAACTAAATTCTTGTATTTTTCTTTTGTTCTAGTCTTTACGACTCTTTTTACAACTGAATCAATATCCCACCAAAGACTCACTATATTTGGATTAGCCTCTCGCCAGGAATCAACTATTGATTGAAGTTCATCTTCAGATAAACCCATCTCAATACCACCCATTGCTTTAAGAGCACCTAAGGCTCCTTGGTAGCCACAGTTGTGAACTAATTTCCCTGATACGGTAAAACGGTTATTCTTTCCGGCATTTCGTATATCATAAAGTCTAGTCTTGCTTCTATACCTTTCCAATTTTTTCTTTTCTCGAATACAGCTAATTCTGCATCCTCTATAATTTCGTCTCGGCTTAATCCTTTTGAAAGTTTCCTTATAACAACACTTCGTGCATAAGGCCAGTATTTTTGATGAAATTCTGTTAATACAGTATTTCTCTTGTTCGAAGCATTCTCTATACGAGTCGCAAATCTTAAGTTGCCTCTTTCGTAATGCCCATTGTTGTCTATTCTGTCTATTTCTAGTTCTCTTTTTGGCAATCCAAATCTTTCTATTAAATAAAGACCTGCCTCTAGAATTGATGGAAACTTGAATTTTATTCCTCTTTTTCCATAGTTTTTGAACTCTGGATCTTTTGGGTTGGTACACCTTTGCTTTGCTGCTGTTAGCCTTCTGTCCAACCATCGTGGAATTTGTCTTGGCTGGGAGCAAGCTTGACATCCTTTTGACCTTCCTGTTGTTAAATTTCCCCTGTCTTGCCATTGAATGCTTCCACAGCCTTGACATCTTGTGAGGACATAACAAGAATTCCAGTTTTTCGCCCATCTTTTTTCTGGGCTTATAATCTTCACCCACCCATATTGCTCTCCTACCATCTCCTGATTGTAGGAGATGTGCTCCGCTGGTGGCAGCTTCTCCAAATTGTATTGGCTTTTCTTGCCCCTCGATCCATACGATATGGTCTTTTGTTGCTCTAAGCCCATCATATTCAATCACTTCTCCTATCCCCTTATATATAACTCCATCATGTGAAACCCAGTTTTCTCCATCCCATAATTTATGAGCTTTTGTAAGGTTTTCTATAGGAACTAACCCCTTATCTGTAAGAACCAACTCGCCTTCAGCAATACAAGCTAACGTCGCTATCTTTCCTTTTTGTCTAAGATGACCATTTACTCCATGCTTTTCAACTGGCACTCCAAACATCCTCGATGCTGTTCTGCAATAGATATCTTCTCCATTTTCAAATGCATCTAGTACCCATTGTTCTCCTGCAAGCCATGCAAGGACACGGGCCTCTATTGCTGAAAAGTCAGAAATAATAAACCTGGTGCCTTCTTTTGGTATAAAGGCTGTCCTTATTAATTGGGATAAGACATCAGATGGTGAATCATATAGAATCTCCATAGTTTCGTAATCTCTATTTTTTACAAGGCTCCTAGCTAGTTCTAAGTCTTTTAGATTGTTTCTTCTTAAGTTTTGAACTTGAATAAGCCTTCCTGAATACCTTCCAGTTCTATTTGCTCCATAAAATTGGATCAGACCCCTTGCTCTATTGTCTTTTCCTTTTACATTTTTCATAGCGTCATATTTTCTAACTGAAGACTTAGATAATTCCTGTCTAAGTTCCAAGACTTCTTTAATATCACCTTCAGCGTTTTTAAGAGCAGACTCTACATCTTTTTTAGCTAAAGAATCTATCTCTAAGCCTTTCTCATTCAGCCATTCTTTAAGCTGCATAGGAGAATTTGGATTTTCAAGACCTGTTAATTCTATGGCTCTATCCATATTTTCTTCTCGTAAGATTTCATCAAATTTAATAGCTGAATCAACTAAAACTTCATCAATTAAAATTCCTCTATCGTTGATATTCTGGTCTATCCAGTAGTTTTCCCATTCTGATCGAGGCATGGGAAATGCTGATAGTTTTTTCTTTATAGCTATTTCTGTTTCCACGTCTCTTTGGTTGTATTCCTTAAAGGTAGACCACTTTTCTAAATCATGATGGGGTAGATTTCTTGTCCTCATACCATTAGTCTTAGTAGGTTTGCAAGGAATAGAAAAATATCTAATAAGGCCCTTGCCTTCATTCATTTTTTGCTTATCAAGTTTTAAAACCTCTCCAACTTTTTCAAGCGATAGAGGTAGACCAAGATAGGCTGACCAAATCATGGTGCAATACCAACCTTGAGGTTTTAGTCTCTTACCTAAAAACCTTGATAAACATGCCCTTTCAAAGTTTGCATTAAAAGCCCACTTTTCTATACTTTCATCACTAAGTGCTGATAATATTTCTTTAGGAATAATCTCTCCGCTTGCCAAATCTATGACCTTAACATCTTCATCATTAATAGAATAGGCAAAGAGGAGGATTTCAAAATCCTCACTCTCGGCATATTTGTATACACCACTTTTGCCTAAATCAACTGAAGAATAGGTCTCAAGATCTATTGATATTTTCTTCATTTATATTTAATTTCGTCCAATGATTGGATGCATTTATCAATAGTTCTTTGCGTTTCATCCAATCGTTTCTCTATATCTCTATAAATTTCCCTGATTCTCTTTTGTGTTTCATTAATTTGAGCCTGAACATAGCCTAACTTATACCAGTAGTAAGACCATAATCCCATCAAAATAGCTAAAATTGTTTCTTTCATATAAAGTCCTCCTATGCTAAGAAATCTTCGTCATCATCGTCCATAGCATCAAAGTCATCTGCTGCGTTAGACCTATTTCCTAGAGGTTGACCATCTCTTAGCTTTTGAATATTCCCTAGCCCAACCGCTACGCCCTTATTTCCATTTACATTGTAGGCATAGAAGTTAAGGGATACTCTTGCATAAACTCCTGAGTAGACTTCACTTCTATCTAAGATTGGTTCTACGTTTCTATCCACAATTTGAGGTGCTGTCATAGAGTTGGCATTTAAGAAATATGCATCTGCATAAGCCTCATCATCTTTTTCTGTGTCACCATCTCTTAATGGAAGTTTGATAGACTTCTTATTTGGTTTCTTTCCATTAAATTTAGAAAGCCCTTCATCAATAGCAGCATCCACTGCTTTTTCAATTTTTTCGATTGTCTTTTGATCACTCTTTGGGATGATAATGGATACTGAGTATCTTTCCTTACCACCATTGATTGACTTTGGTTCCCAAACATTCGCATAGCTTAATCTAACTTCACCTGTAATTACTTTTGTTTTATTGATATTTGACATATTATTTACCTCCGAATTCTTCTTTAACATTGTCAATTTTTACTTCTTCTCGTTTGTCTCTAACGCTTACTAAGGTTAACTTTCCTTTTGGTTTTTCTAATAAGTCGGTGATATTTTCATCAAAGACTTTCTTTCCTAATAACTTGGTCATTGCTGTGATGCCAAGTAACTTTTCTTCAAAGGGATTGAATCCCAGTTCTTTTACTTTCTTAACTACTTCATCTTCATTTCTGTATCTTCGATTAGATCTACCTTCAACCAGTTTTAAATCTCTCCATCTATGGCCCTTCATTGCTCTTTCTAAAGCATAGGTCTTGATATCTTTGACCCATTGTTCCAGTTCGTCTAATCTTGGTAAAATATCTTCAATTTCATCATCAGATAGTTCTGGTGGCAGAGTAAACTCTTCTTGTGCTAGTTTTAGGTTCTTCTCCGCTCTTTTTCTACACTTATTCTTAGCTTTGCAGAAAATACACCATTCTCCACAAGAGAATTCCCCCTCGCCTTTATATGCTTTCTCAGCAATCTCTCGTACGGTTTCTCCCCACTTATAAAGCTCTATCTTCTTAATTTCATAAGTTGATATATTACATCTTCTTGGTTGATAGATATGAAGAAGTACTTTCTCGATATCATAAATTCCATCGAAGAGAGTCAGAGCACCAAGTCCGTATAACATGAGTTGTGTGTTTTCTTCAGCATCTACTAAAACTCCCTGACCATACTTTAAGTCAATTACATGAAGGTCTTTTACTCCAACAACTACACAGTCAGCTGTACCAAATGACTCCTTAACATATTCTGATAGGTCAAGCCTTTCCTCTACAAAGACGGCTGGGCTTTCGTACCTACTTATTACTTCTGTCACATATGAAGCATATCCCTCAGTTAGCTCATCCATTTCTTCATCATAAAAATCTAAATCCTCTGTTGGGTCTTTAATATCTAAACCTAATAACTTCTTTAGTTTATATTCTGCTAAGGCATGAGCTGAGGTGCCTTCAAGTGCATAAGGACTAACTTTATCTTCATATTTTTGAGATAGCTTAACGCTTGGTGGACAGTGAATCCATCTATTAGAAGATGATGCTGATAAAATAGCATGAGCGCCCATTACAACTTCTCCACATCTGCTACCAAGTCCTTATAGTTACTTGGATCAATCTCAGATAACTTTTTAGCTCCATACTTTTCTAAGAGTTCTCTTATCTTAGCTGTATGGCCTAATCTTGATTTGTCGGCTAGTATCTTTCTAACATCTTCAATCTCATAGGTCTTTTCTTCTTGTTTTGCCTTCTCTTCTTTAGGCAGTTCCTCATCACTTTCTAGTGCTGTTAGAAGGACACCTATACTAGATGCAAGATTCTCTGCATCTTCTTTGATTTCCATCAGTAGCTTTATTCTTGACACCTTTTTCTCCTTTCTCAATTTCTCTAACATCCACTGAATCAACTGTCATACCAGGGTCTAATAGATAAATTTGTCTGTAGTCTCCAAACAAAAATTTTATTAATCTGTTTGGAATTTTTCCGACTGCACCTTTAAGGACATTTGTCTTTTGTCCCTTCTCATTTGTTACATTGATGATTATTTTGTGCCTCATGTTTGCCTCCTTTCTGAAAGGGTCATCTCCCTTACAAATCACAGGCAAAGAAAAAGGACGAGTTTTTAACCTCGTCCTAAAATATTTAAAAATTATTTTTGATTGTTTCTTTTGCCTTATCCAAATGTTTCTTAACCGCAGCTGAAGATATGTTCATTAAATCTGCAATTTCTGACTGCTTGTATCCATCCACAAACATCAACTTGATTACTAATCGCTGTTTATCCGTTAATAAAGAAAGTATATTTTCCATATGCTCCGACCATTCAAATTCTTCATTCATGTCTTTGGATTTAATAGTTGCTATTAATCTTTTATCTGGATCAATATCCCCATCGTTATCGAAATCAAGAGATAAGTTATAGTTCCTTGGGAATCTTTCCTCTACTTCTCCTTTTAACAAATCCTCATTAGGTTCGTATCCATGACTCTTTTTAAAGTCGCTTATAAATTCTTGTTTCCACGCATCTATTTCAGCTTTCTCTTCTTTAGTTCGTTCAGGTCTTAGATTCTTGTTGTTATAGTAAACTTCACTGTCGTCTAAAGCATGTAGTTTTTTGATGTCCACTTCTGTTATCCCATCTTTTCCTGGTTTTAGTTCCACTTTTGTTTCATCTGCAAACCTATAAACATACGTGGTTCTTTCGTCCGATCTAGTCTTTCTAATTTTCAAAATATTCCTCGCTTTCTTGTCCGATAGCAAGGAGCGAGAAATACAAATTTTACCTACAGTTTATGGAGCATAGTTGTCTTTCACCTAAAAAAGGCTATAAGAAACTAGAGGTACTCCATATACTTCTTTCAAAATTGATTGAAATTAGTTTATATGTGTATCTCACGCCCTTATAGCTAATCAGGCTTGATATAATTTGTTATAAAAAAAGCCTAATTCATCCGTTAAGATAAATTAGGCCGTCTTGCAACTCTTAAAAATTTATGCTGATTTTTTGTAACTCTTTATGTCGTACTCTGTTTTATCTATTCTTTTAACTAAGGTGATACATCCACCTCTAGCTAGTTCAATACTTTGTCCGACTTCAAGTCTAACTTTAATTTCTTGTTTTTTATAGATATTTTGTAATATCCCAGTTTCTGCTTCAATTTTACAAATAAGTTTATTATTTGCATCTTTTACTTCTTGAATTTCTTTAATAGGCATCTTCCTTTCTTTATATTTTAGCTTGTGATAAAATAACTTCTTTCTTGTTGTTGATTTAATGGAACGCTTAACTTAAAAAAATATAGAAGTTATCTCGTTCCATCTATTCAACATAAATTATACCACAAGTGTTGATTGCGCGCAACACTTGTGGTATAATTTTATTACAAGGAGGAAGTTTTATGAAAGATACTTTGGGAAAGGTTATATCCAATAGACGTGAAGAACTAGGAATATCTCAGCGTGAATTGGCAAAAAAAGTAAAAATTAGTAATTCTACAGTTTCAAGAATTGAAAACGACGATAAAATAACTCCAGATAATAACACTCTTAAGGCTATATCTGAAGTTCTACAAGTCGACTATAACTATCTGCTTGCCTTAAATAAGCAAATAGATGATGAACCAGAAATTCGTATTATTCAAAGAGCAGCAAGAAACATGGATCAAGGAAAAAAAGAAGAGATGTTAAAGGTATTAAAGAAGCATTTTGAAGAAGAATTCGGCGATGCAAATGGAGATATGTAATAGTGAGGTATGCTCCAGATTATAAGATTTCTCTAGAGAAATCATATGAATTATTGGAAGATGCCGAAATCTCTGAAATTCCTATTGATTTAAATAAAATTATTGATTGCTTTAGCAATGAAATCAGTGTAAAAACTTACTCTGAATATATGAATTATGCTAACTGTTCTTTACAAGATGTGATTGATTTTTTCGATAGTGATTTAGGCGCTTGTAGTTATAGACCCGATACAAATAAGTATATTATTTATTATAATGACGTGGATAAAACTGAGAACTGGATTAGATTTACCATCGCTCATGAACTAGGACATATTTTTATTGGTCATCACCAAATGTATGGTGTTGATGTTCTATCCAGAAAGGGTGTTGGTAAACATAAATACGAAGAACTTGAAAAAGAAGCAAATAATTTTGCTAGGAATCTATTATCACCTGCACCTCTTGCTGAACAAGTTGTTATGTTTGAAAAAAAGAAAAATCCTAGCACGCTATCTGATTTATTTAGCATAACTGTCCCAGCTGCTGAGGTTAGATTACAATACATTTCAAGAGACTTAAGAGATTTTTCTAATTCTATGCTTTCTTTCTTTAAAAACACATTTAATCCTCTCAGTATATATTGCCCTGAGTGTGGTGTTGAACACGAAAAAGGAACAGACTATTGTGCTAATTGTGGTTCTAAATCTTTAGCTTTTGGATTTAAATATAAGCGTTTATCTGATAGTAACAATTCTATTAAGTATAGTACTTGTATTATATGTGGTCATAACAACTTTAATCGTCATGCAAAATTTTGTCCTATATGTGGGGTTCCTATATATAACTCTTGTTCTGATAACAAGGATCACGAAGTTAGACTAACTGATTATTACTGCTCAACATGCGGAAGTCCCACTACAATGAAAGATTATATTAAAGAGAATACAGAAAAAAGAGGTGAACGAGATATGCTTTATGAAGATGGTGTAGAATTTGATGAATCAACAATGAAAGTAAAAATTTGTCCTAAATGTGGAAACGAAGAATTTAGTGATAATGCATTATTTTGCAAAATATGTGGAACGAACTTATATAATGATTGTGAAGGAATTCATACTCAGAATTTTAATGGTTTTGATGATATTGGTGAAATACATCATAACCCAAGTAATGCCAGATACTGCGAAACTTGTGGGGCTAAAACAAGATTTTTTATAGATGGAATCTTATGCGACCACAGTGAATACAATAAAGATTTTACTGATGATTCTAATTCAGGATTTGATTTTTCAAGTGATGATCAGATTCCTTTCTAACTAAAAGAACTAGCCTATTTATTTTTGGCTAGCTCTTTTTTTAATATATTTTATATGTCTATTCTGTCCACTCTCCCTATAAATATCTATTCTGTCTACACACCCCTACGATTTTTACTATTGATATGTTCCCACAAGGTGTTTTTCTAATTGAAAAATAGCTTTTAAGATTTCTTCTAAAATCCTAAAAGCCATTAGTTTCAACACTTTTATAGCTTGTTATTCTATTTTCTTGACATCAATACTACAGTCTCCACATGTGTTGTCAATAGGATAGGAATACAAATTATTAACCTCGTCGCTTGAATGAGGATACAATTTGTTGTCAGTTTCCTCATTAACTTCCTTGGCATTTTTTCTTCTGCTCTTGAATAATCTTCCGTCCTGAGAATCTTTTTTTCCAGTCTTATATATGATAGTAATCATTGCAGGATCAATTTCACCTTCATCGTTAGTTCCCCCAATGATGATTTTATCTACTATACTTTCAAATACTGCCCTATCAAATTCCTCAAGATATTTATTGGACTCAAGTAATTTTTTAAACCCCTCGAGCCTTTTCTTCAACGCTTTTTCATCAGTGAGTGTTACTTCTAAAGTCCTTTTTTCTGCAAGTAATTTCTCTTTACTAATAGCTATTTCATTATACTTATCCTGATATATATCCATGCTGATTGATTCATTCAGCCTTAACTCAACAAGATCCTTTTCTTTCTTTAGTATCTTATCAAGTTGATTTGTTATCTTCTTCAGGTCTTTAGCTAAACTGTTGTCTTTCAATTCTTCTTCCACAGTTTTAAGGAATTCATTAGTAATTTCAACATTATTGTGGCATACCTGACGATAACTTTCCATGAATGCTTTTTCTATGGCTTCTTCTTCAATCCCTTTACTATGCGGACAATACTTCTTTCCGTTTTTAGTAGCATTGACACACTGCCATATAACTTTTGTATACTCTGAACTCGAATGCCAATTTCTTCTTGAAAGATTATGACCACAAAATCCACATTCAAGCATACTGCTAAAAGCATATTTTCTTGAATACTTTTCTCTCTTACCGCCATTATTAGCAACGGTATTTCTGTTTTTTGACCTTCTTAATCTAATACCTTGAGCTTTTTCAAAATCTTCTTCCGAAATGATTGGCTCGTGATGGTTCTCTATATAAAACTTATCCTGTTCTCCGAAATTATCCAATCTTCTCTTTGAAATAGGATCAACCGTATAGGTCTTTCCCATCATAAGATCCCCTTTATATTTCTCATTTTTTATGATTCCTAAAACTGTTGTTTCCGTCCATCTTTTATTTCCTCTTGGCGATAAATATCCTTGTTCTTCAAGTTCTCTGGAGATTACCATACCGCCAACACCTTCAATATATCTTCTGAAAATATATCTTACAATCTCAGCTTCTTTTTCATTGATAGAAATGCTTTTAGTTTCCGGATCATAGTCATAGCCTAAACACCCTTGAAAGCCTACCATTTCTCCTCTTTCCATCTTCATTCTCAAACCTTTTTTGACATTGGCTGAAATGTTCTCTACTTCCTGTTGCGCAACTGAACTTAAAATTGTTAAAAGCAACTCTCCGTCCATTGTTAAGGTGTTTATGTTTTCCTCTTCAAAAAAGACCGCAACATTAAACTCTTTCAACTTTCTTACATACTTTAAGGTGTCTAATGTATTTCTTGCAAATCTTGATATAGACTTTGTAATTATCATATCTATATCGCCGTTCATACAGTCGTTTATTAATCTTTGAAAGTCAATTCTTCGATCAACCTGTGTTCCTGTTATCGCCTCGTCAGCATATATTCCGGCAAGAGTCCACTCTTTATTTTTCTGTATAAATTCTGTGTAATGTTCTACCTGAGAATTATAGCTATTAATCTGATCTTCAGTATCCGTACTAACTCTGCAATAAGCTGCCACTCTCTTTATTGAGCGTTGAACACACCCTGATGCAGTTCTTTTCAGTGTGGTATCACCTTTAATAACTTTAACATCCTTTTTCACTGCACTGCCTCCTTTTTGTATCTTTCTATGCAGTTCTATTATACCACACTTGCAAAACATTATAAATATAATTCTGTAGAGATATTATACTTTTTCATCAGCTTTAGTTTTATCTTTTTATATTCAATATCACTGAGCAAGTGCTTAGAAAGTAACATAGACAGCATAGATAATTGGAGGCTATATCTTAATAGTTCATTATTCATTCTAAATCCTCCTCATATAATTTTATCTAAAGTTTTATGACATTAACGGGTGCTTAGGATAAGCAACATTGGAATCTCACCACCGCCCCTGTTAAGATGAGCCGGCTTTCACTAAAGAAGTATCATTATCATTACTTAGGTCATCGCTCGCAAAGTTATCCTCGTTCTTTGCTTTAAGAAAATTTATTTATCGCTCGTTTCCTTCTATCCTTGTCTTTGACAGTATTCATTTAAACCGAATTTCTTCAGCAGGAAAGTCATGGCGTAAATTCCTTACGCTCACTAAGTAATTAAAAGTCCCGTCATGGTCTATTCAGTTTTCAAGGAACAATAGCCTAACGGCTTTAAGAGAGATTCTCTTCAACTTTATTGTTTTCATCACTTCTTTAAAAAAATATAAGGACAGATCTCCCTTCAATTTATAAAGGAAAATCTGCCCCCATCTACAAGGCGTTTACTTTATAAATTCTTTCAAAAGCACCTTTAGCTTTTTAAGAATATTGTTTTTTCGCCATTGTATAGCTTGATAGCTTACTTTCTTACTTCTTGCTACACTCGATAATGTTTCATCATTAAAATACAAACGCTCTATGATGTCCCTTTCTTCATCATTCAGCCTTGACATAGCCTTTCTGACTGTTTCAATTAAGATCTGAGTTTCAATTATTTTTTCTACATCCACACTTTCATCAGCAAGGTTATCCACAAAATTCCCGTCATGATCCAATGATGAAAAAAAGAGCAAGTGGTTTTTCTTGTCCACCTGCTCTAAATACTTTTCGTGTTCTTTTTCTCGCCAGTAGACTTTATAAATATCTTCACTGACTTTTACCTTTTGCCCTCTGACATAAAGGTAATACTCTTTTGCCATAAAGTTTCCTCCATTTCTTTTTTTGTCTGCGTTTTTAGACAAAAAAAGGAGGACTTCTGCACATAGGCATAAAAAGTCCTCTAAAATGAACGAAACCCGTTCTTTCCTTAATTGTATTTAATTGTTTAGACGAGTGAGTATATGAAAAGACTGACAGATATAAAGTTTATAGAAAAAGGGCTATTTTTATTGCGACTTATTATTTGAAATAAACATATAGACTTTCCCATTTTATTCCTCCATTTATTTACCGTTTATTATCAATCTTTTACAATCCAAATATCATCTTGATTAACAACACAATTCGAGCATCCCGAACATTGACTTTGGCATTTACTTGTTGCAGACCTTTTAGTTTTTACCAAATATCCATTATTTTCGAGATATTCAATTTTCATTTTTACACTATCTAAATCCTCACCTGTCAGTTCAGCAAGTTCTTGCAAAGTGCAAGTCTTTTTCTTTTTCAATACTTCTAATAGTTGTATAAGCATACTTATCACACCTTAAAAAATCAGTAGTCCAATATGATATGCAACACAAGATATAATTAGAGCCGATAATATATAATACAGTGCTATTTTTATCGTCCATTTTTTTGAATGTGTTTCTTGTGCGGTAGCTGCAAGAGCCATCAAACAAGGCATATTGAAGAAAAAGGCAAAAGTAAATGCTAAGGCTTCCGGCTTTGAAATCATTGTCAACATATTATTGCTTAGAATAGCGGTATCTACTGTCCCTTTAACCTCAACTGCATGCCATATTCCTGAAGAAGTAAATAATGATGCCATTACTCCTAATGCCGATTCTTTTCCCATTGCAGAAGCAACAAAAGCCATAAATAATTGCCATGGTAACCCAAACAATTTTGTTACAGGCTCTATAAATGTTCCTACTTTATAAATAAGGCTGTTAGCTATATTTCCATCAGGCGTATAGGCAAGAATCCAAAATATAACAGAAATAAGGATAATGATACTCAATGCCCTTTTCAGTACATTTCCCATCCTATTCATTACAGAAGAAAGTAAATTTTTCCAATGTGGCTTGTGATATGGTGGAAGTTCCATAATCATTCCAAAATGTTCACTTCCCTCATAAAGCGATTTTCTGAAAATCCTATATGTGATTAGTAAATGTAGAAAAGCAACTGCAAATAGGCTTAATATCACAAATACTGCCTGTTTTCCGAAGAATGTTCCTGTAACAAGCCCGACTACTCCCCATGTTGACCCGCAAGGGACTACCCAAGATAATGCAATCGTCATAACCCTCTGTCCCCATGAATCAATTACTCTCGTTCCTGTGATTCCACCTATATTACAGCCGAAACTTAACAAGAACGGCATAATTGCTTTTCCTTGCAATCCTAATTTCGACATAGTGTTGTCAAAGACATAGGAAACTCTTGCCATATATCCTACATCTTCCAAGAATCCAAATACTAAGCTAATTCCCAATACATAACTTGCCATTTGCAATGCAAAAGTAATTGCAGTCATTACGGCTCCACACAAAAGTGAAATCAGCCAATTTGATACTCCAATGGCGACAAGCCCCTTTGCCAACAATGTTGATATTTTAGGTATAACAAACCCAAATAACCCCATTAGCGGAAATCCGATGAGCATAGAAGCAACTAATCCTAAAATGATAACTCCGATAGCCATAGGTTTTCCGAAAGCTTTACTTGTGGCTATACGATCAAATTTGCTTCTCTTAAATACTCTCTTTTTCTGAATAACATTTGCATTGATAAGTTTATCTATCCATTCAAATTTACAATTACCGGTTATTAAATTGCCATTTTTTATGCTTTTTAATACGTTCTCTATTTCTTCAAATTCGACTTTTTCAACATTATCTTTTACTAACGCAATTACTTTTGCATCCTGATCTAATAATTTTCCGATAATCCACGACTTTGAAAATACACCTATACCTTTATCAGGGATATGTTTTTTTAATAGCTTATAGTTATCTCCAACAATATTTTCATATGCCCTTTCTAAATTTTCGTCAGATAAAATTTTTCCTCTATCTGAATGCTCCAGAAAAGCATAAAACTCTTTGTATTCCTTTTTATCTGCCGCAACGATAGGAATGACAGGTATATTCAAGGATTTTTGTAACCCCTTTATATTTATATTTTTCCCTTGACTTGTAGCAACATCCATCATGTTCATGATTAAGACAACCGGAATATTTATTCCAATGTAGTCAGAGAGCATAAATAGACTTCGATTTAATTGTGAAGCATCTGCCATAATAGCAATTAGGTCTGCGTTCCCGGTTTCTATATATTCTCTTGTTATAACTTCTTCCTCTGAATTTGCTGATAATCCGTAAGTTCCTGGTAAATCCACAATCGTATAATTGGTATCTTTATACGAAAATTCGCCTTCTTTTTTCTCAACGGTTTTACCCGGCCAATTTCCAACATGTTGATTTGAGCCTGTCAACCCATTAAACAAAGTCGATTTTCCAGAATTAGGCTGCCCCAGCAAAGCAATCGTTATTTTCTTCATATCTCAAAGTACCTCCATCATTATTTTCTCTGCCTCTATCTTATTGACAGCTATCATCGTATCTCTACAATAAATGAGAATAGGTTGCTTTTTATAATTCTGGATAACTTCAACATCGCTTCCGACAGTTATTCCGATAGATATTATTCTGCTTTGAAAATGTGTATCACCAATAATTTCAACAACTTTACCTTTTGTCTTTTCTTTCAAAGTACTAAGCCTCTCCATAACTATTCTCCTTTATCATCCACTTTTTCGCTCTTTCCTGTGTATTTACCATTTCATAGTAATGTCCTTTTTTTCCATAAAGTTCATTATGATTTCCTTGTTCTTCAATTCTTCCGTTATTTATCAAAATAATTTGATTAGCGTTTTTAATGGTATTCAATCTGTGAGCAATAACAAAAACTGTCTTTCCTTGCATTAAATGCTCCAAAGCATTATTGATTTTAGCTTCATTATCAGGATCAAGAGAAGCTGTAGATTCATCCAACAAAAGAATTGGTGCATCCTTCAGAATCGCTCTTGCAATAGCAATCCTTTGTCGTTCACCGCCGGATAATGTACTTCCTCCATCTTTTATTTCCGTTTCATATCCATCCTTCATTTTCAAAATAAATTCATGGCAACAAGCTAATTTTGCAGCTTGATAAACTTCTTCCTTTGTTGCATTAGGTTTTCCAACCCTGATATTGTTATAAACAGTATCGGTTAACAGTACATTATCTTGAAAAACCTGACTAACATATTTAAGCAACACATCAGGTTTTATGGATTTTATATTTTTTCCACCAATTATAATTTCTCCACTATTTACATCCCAAAATCTTGCAATCAAATTAGCGATTGTAGTTTTTCCTCCACCGGAAGGACCAATTAAAGCTGTAGAAGTTCCTTCTTTTGCTTCAAAAGAAATATTGTTCAGAATCGTTTTATTTCTATCATAAGAAAAATTTACATTCTTAAATTGAATATCAAAATTTTCTAATTCAACTTCATTTTCAGAATAAGGCAATGGCTTCGTTTCATAAGCTTTCTCAAGATTACTTGCAGCTAATTTCAAATCTTTCAATAGTCCATAGGAATGTTGAAAGGCAATAAGAAGTGCAGATAATGCTAAACTCATAAGCATAAAAGCCACAAACTGTTCAGTTCTAACACTACCATCTATAAGCAAATATCCTCCTATAAGAAGAACTATCGGAAGCAAAAAGTTAACTGTGATAAAGTACATACTTGTAGGTAACGCCATTTTCTTTTCTGCGTTTACGCTTGTCTTTCTAACATTTTCAAGTGTATTTATCATTCTTTCAAAATGTTCACTTGTCATATTAGCTGACTTAAACGCTTTCATACCTTGAATGTACTCTAAAATAATAGAAATCATCTTAGAATTTAAATTTCTTTTTCTTGCCCCGTATTTTTCTATCAATTTGTTGCCCCATATCAACATAGGATATGCGATAAGCAATACTAAACACTCTAATAATGCGAGCTTCCAATCGATAAAAAATGTGCCTAATAAAATCAATATTGCTGTAACTGCCGTTTTAATAACCGATGGTAAAGTGTGCGTTATGATCAGTTCAAAACTACTCAAATCCTTTGTAAGAGTTGATAATAGATAACCACTACTATTTTTTTGGAAATGACCAAGGCTCAAACTCCTATAATGATTTGCTAAATCCAAACGCATATCTCCACACATTTCAGCTCCTCTTGAAAAGCTCAAATAGTATGCATGCCTATAAATCAGTATCCTTGCAATCATACTGATGAAACATATTACCGTATATTCTATGATTAAGGTTTTAGTTAATGTATTTTGCAATATATTAACAACGGTAAAATAGAGCATTAAATACAAAACAATGCTTCCTATCGAATCAATAACCATTAGAAAAATCGGTAAATACAATTTTTCTTTTTTATCTTTCAGAAGTGTTCTAATAATCTTAAGCATTTGCATTTACCCCCTCTCCAAAGTAATCTTTTGTGTATGTATTCCACATACTTTCATAGACCCCTTTTCTTTCTAAAAGAGTTTTATGTGTTCCAACCTCTACGACTTCCCCTTCATCAAATACAACAATTTGATCTGCATTCTTAATAGTATGCAAACGATGAGCAATCATAATGATTGTTTTATTTTTCAACAAGTTTTGAAGTGCTAACTGTATCTGGTACTCATTTTCTATATCTGAATAGGAAGTTGCTTCATCAAAAATAATAATTGGAGAATCTTTGAGTATTGCCCTTGCGATTGAGATTCTTTGTTGCTGTCCACCTGACAATTTCACCCCTTGATCCCCGATTCTTGTCTGATATCCATTCGGTAAACTCATAATAAAGTCATGAATTTGTGCTGCTTTTGCAGCCTCAATAATCTTATTTTCATCTGTATCTGTTCCCATACGAATATTCTCATAGAGAGTGTCCTCCAAAAGAAATACATCTTGAAAAACAAATGATGTAATGTCCATCAAATTATCTATTTTTAATTCATTGATCGGTATGTCGTTAATTTTAATTGCTCCACTTGTTACATCCCAGTACCTCCCAATCAATTGTGCAGCAGTTGTCTTGCCTGCACCGGAAGGTCCCACAAAAGCATTTATTGTATTCGGTTTTAAGGATAAATTTATATGTTGTAATGCTTTATTTTTTGTTTCTTCATCGTCATAACTGAAAGTAACGTCTTTAAAATCTATTTTCATACACTCATTCTTGTTTATGATTTTTGTTCCGTCTTTCAATTCATCCATATCCATTATTTTTTTTATGTTATCCAATCCGCTTCCAAGCTCCATAGATTGCATAAAGATTGTTACCATATTTAAGAACGAAACAAAAAAGCACATTGTAAGCATAATAAATAGCAAATAGGATGTTGCTGATAAAGAATTTCTCAAAAAGAAATATCCTCCGAACGGCAATGTAAATAAGATTGCTGAATCCAAAACCACTAAGGTTATTGATAAAGGATAGCAAGAGCTCATACACATCTTTTTCCAACAAGTAATATACGCATTCAATGAGCTTCTATATTGTTCAAATTTTTCTGCTGTTAAATGATACATTTTTATTACAGGCATAGCCTTTATAAATTCGTTTGCCGAAGCATTTAAATCAGCAATATCTTCGGATAGCTCCGTTGACATATCCGGATAATTTTTCATTAGCATCATAGGAATTCCTAATCCCAAAATCATAGGAATAAGCATAACAAGTGCCATCATCCAATTTAATTTCAACATGAAAATGAACATAATAACCGGAACAACTGCTGCCTGAGCTAATTCCAAAGTGCTATGAGCCAAAAAATTTTCAACTCTATCTACATCATCAAACAACAATGTTTTAATTTCTCCGGGGGCATGCTCTTGAAAGAATCCCAAATTAAATTTTGAAATATGATTTACAACTTTCAGCTTAATTCTGTGTATTGTGTTAAAAGCTGCTGTATGAGATAAAATGCCCGCAAAGGACATTAGTATTGCTTGCAAAACAGCACTTATAATTCCTATACCTGCCCACATTAAAATTTCTGTATACGAAATATTCTTCTGGAATATCATTAGTAATATCTTATAAACTACAAAATAAGGAACTAATGATAAAGCCGCAGAAATGACAGATAAAAACATTCCTAAATGTAGCTTTTTTCTCTCATCTTTTGCTAATTGGAATACATAAGATATCCCTGTCTTCTTTTTTTCCATTAGTTATTCCATCTCCTTTCCTGACCGTTAGCTATATCTAACTAACTACACTTATTATAAAGCTAATTTTTTATAACTCAAAATCTAACCATGAATTTCGGTATTCCTTTTAATCCCTTTATCTGTAAGCTTTTCATCAGTATTTCTATTTACAATTTTATAAATTTGTGATATAATTAAATAAATTTGTGATATTAAAAGAGGTGAGCAGAATTTATGGATAGAACAGTTATTGATTATTTAACAAACTTAGTACATGACGCTCCTTTTATTCCTGTTCCAACTTTATCAACTGAAAACAAACAAATCTTTCAAATAGATCCCCATTTTGGCAAAGGTACTTTTCGCATACTAAAGTTTGACAGCAGTTTAATTCTAATTTTAATCGCTAACTTTACTCCAAATAAAACACTTGAAAAAATAACTGAAGTATCTGAAAAGTATTTAGAGATTAGTCAATTTGAAACAGAAAGCAGCTCATTTAAAGTTGGTGGAAGGAAGTTAAATAATGTAGAAAAAGGTATCTATTGCTACTTAAATACAGAAAAGAAAACTTATACCTATTGTGAGGCAAATAAGCCTGTAAAGTTTACGAAAATAATCTTAACCAAAGAATACTTTGATACTTTCTTAAAATTAAAATATGATGATTTTGAATATGAAAAAGCAAAGATTCTCAATTCTTATTTGTTAAAAACTCAAAATTCTCCGCAGTTGAATTTTATATTTCAACAGATAAGAGAATCCCAAGCTGAAGGAAAGATTTTGCCTTTATATTTGGAAAGCAAAGTTATGGAACTATTATCTATCATAATTACAGAGTTAGAAGAAAAGGGAAAAAATATATCCGTTGTCTTAACTAAAAAAGATAAGCAAAATCTGAAAAGGGCTGTATCGGCTATGAAAAAAGATTTATCGGTTCATATTGACGGACTTGAACTCTCTAAAATTGCTTTAATGAGTCCTGCACGATTTCAATTAGCTTTTCGCAAATACTACGGTGTTCCTCCCTACGAGTACTTAAAAGAATTAAGGCTTAATAAGGCATTATTATTGCTGAAAAATCCTGAGTATAAAATATCT
This sequence comes from Anaerococcus obesiensis ph10, assembly GCF_000311745.1. GTDB lineage: Bacteria > Bacillota > Clostridia > Tissierellales > Peptoniphilaceae > Anaerococcus > Anaerococcus vaginalis. The sequence goes on from NZ_HE978531.1 coordinate 600,524, forward strand.
ACGATAGCAGAAAAAGTTGGCTATACACACACAGGACATTTTGCTAAAATATTCAAATCAACTTATGGTATCACACCAAGTAAATATAGAAGTACAATTACTTAAACTAATATTAGAATTCAATATGTGCTTAACGCTTGCTACCATAATCAGTCTTTTGTA
>NZ_HE978531.1:602276-639907 GCF_000311745.1 Anaerococcus obesiensis ph10
GGAAAATTGACGAAGCAGCCCTTTGGGATCTGCTTCTTTTTTTATCAATTTTTAGCTTGTTAGGGAGAACCCTAAGACCCCGAGATACATTCAAAGGAGGAACTAACTATGGCAAATAGAATAAGAAACGAAAGACTTGAAATTAAACTAACTGAAGACGAAAAGGCTCTTTTTGAAGAGAAAAAAAGACTTGCGAAGTGTAGAAACATGAGCCATTTCATCCGCAAATGCGTTTTGGAAAAGGAAATTTATCAAGTGGATTTAGACCCTTTCAGAGATTTACAAGGCTTACTTTCTAATGCAACAAACAACATCAATCAGATTGCAAAGCGAGTAAATTCGACAGGTGTAATCTACAAAGAGGACATCAGTGATATAAAAAAAGAGATTGAACATTTCTCAAAAGAGCTGTGGCAAATTCATTCACTACTTCTGAAAAGAACATCTGAAACGGAAGGTGAATAATAATGGCTATTACAAAAATACACCCAATAAAATCGACTCTTAATCTTGCTATCGACTACATTGTAAATGGAGATAAAACAGACGAGCAGCTTTTAGTAAGCACTCATAAATGCCACGAATCAACTGCTCACACTCAGTTTTTAAGGACACGAAATGACGCAGGAACAAAAGGAACCGTTCTTGCAAGACATCTCATTCAATCATTTTTACCGGGAGAAACAAGCCCTGAATTGGCTCACCAGATTGGTATGGAGCTGTGTAAAAAGATACTCAAAGATGAGTACGAATTTGTCTTATCTACTCACGTAGATAAGGGGCATATCCACAATCACATCATCTTCAATAATGTAAATATGGTAACAGGTAGGTGCTACCAGTCTAACAAGAAAAGCTACCACCAAATCCGTTATCAGAGTGATAAACTCTGCAAAGAAAATAGCCTATCTGTCATTGACGAGTTTTACGAAAGCTATAAGAAAAAATATAAGACTAACGGTAAATCTTGGTATGAGAATGAACAGGCAAAGCGTGGTACTTCTTGGAAAAGTAGACTTCAATTTGACATTGACAGAATGATTAAACAGTCTAAGGATTGGGACGAATTTTTAAAGAAGATGGCTGATCTTGGCTATGAAATCAAATACGGTAAGCACATTGCTTTTAAGCCAAAAGATAAGGCGAGATTTACAAGGACTAAAACAATCGGAGAAGATTATACCGAAGAAAGATTAAAAGAACGAATTGCAGAAAGAGAGTTTATCAAGACTCCTGCCGTCAAAAAACGCATCGGCAATGTTATTGACATGAACACAAATGTTAAAGTAAAAGAAAGCAAAGGCTATGAATATTGGGCAACCAAACATAACCTTAATACAATGGCTGAGTCTGTTATTTATATCAGAGAACATGGCATTAAATCCGTTAAACAGCTTGACGAGTATATTCAAAAAGCAGCCGATGAAAGGCAAAATATACAAGAGAAAATCAAAGAAATTGATAAGGAAATGCAGAAGCTTTCTACCACTATGGAGCAAGTTCATACCGTTAAAAAATACAGAGCGTGCTACAAGGAATATACTGCTAATCCGTCTGACAAGGCATTTTTTGAAGAGTACAAAGCTCAGATTACCCTATATGAAAATGCTCTCTCAGAGCTTAAAAAATCTTATTCCAAGCTCCCAAATTCAAAGGATATTTTAGCTGAGCTTGATAAATTACAAGAAAAAAAGAATACCCTTATGCAAGAGTATTCTTCCTCAAAATCCACTATGGACGAGCTTTATCAAATACGAAAGAACTATGGAATTTACATGGGCAAGGAGATGGAGAGATAGTGTTCTCTCCTCTTTTTAAATTCCTAAATTTGTTTTCATAACTATTTTTTACGAACTCTCATTTTCTTTAGTATTCTATGTGAAATAAAACAGCAACCAATATTTACGATTATGCTAATCAGCAATTCCATAACTGGTGTTTTATATAGTCCCGATAAAACGAATACAGATGATATTGGATATATGGCTCTTACAACTTCCTTTGAGGCAAAGAAAATTCCTATAAAGGAGTATATTTCAGCGATAATCAGAGCTATCCAGTAGCTTCTTTTTACAAGTCCAACAAATGCAATAATTGGAGATATTGCCATAAAAACACCTATTCCAGTTAATACATATACAACAAAATAATGAACTACCTCACTCATGTTTACCGCATTTAAATGCAATACCGCTTCTATAATTAAAGATACCATAAACAATATTAGATAAACAAAAATGCTACCCAACAGAGTAATTATCATTTTTGCAGTAATCATATTACTCTCATCTATTGGTATTAACTTTAATGATTTGAGTACATCTTCTTGTTCTTCACGACAAATAATATATCCTCCAAACAATGCTATCAAACTTGGCAATACAAAATATGTTGTTAAAGACTGCACTTGTAAAATATACCATCCAAATGTGTCTATATACTTTTTCCCACCAAATGAAAATTGTCCTTGAAGAAATACAACTCCCAAAGTCATCATGAGTGCAAATACAAGCAAAAATATCAATTTTGATCTGTGAAGTTTTTTATATTCAGCTAATAAAAGCGTCTTCATTACCATCCTCTCCTTTTCAATAATAATTTTGTAACTATTGTAAATCCAACTACCCATACCCCTATGCAAAGAAGAGAATAAAATATATTTATATCTTGATTTAATATTATTCCCGGAACATCCCTCAAAACAATTGCTGTAGAGCTTGATAATGGATGCACATACATATTAACCATTAAAATTACAAATCCAGAAAACGCATAAACAATTGTCAAGCAAATAGGTAGAATATATTTTTTTGTCAAAAATGCGACAGATAAAATAGGAAGCATAGAAACTGCTAAAAGTCCACTAATCTCAAAACACTTTCTAATAAGAAAAATAAACAAAGAATAATCTATCTCTATATGATGAATGATTTTCCCAAAAAGAAGCGTAAATAGAATTGAAAGACTCATAAATACTAAAGTGTAAATAAGCACAATTACAAATTTGCTAATCAAAAGTTTCGTCTTTTGTACCGGAACAATCCATAATGCTTTAAAAGTATCATTCTCATACTCTGCTGACACAATCATTGTGGAAAATATACCTAGTATAATTGGCAAAATCAGCCATAAATTATAACTAAAGATTGTCCATTTGAAATATTTCATTGCATTATCTGAAAGATCTATATTCCCAAAATATATAGTGGCAAGCAATGGCATTAAGAGTGTTGCCAGAAACATCATCCAAACAATCTTTTTCCTTTTCAATTTAAGAAACTCTACTTTAACTAAATTAAGCAATTCCCTCTCCTCCGGTTATTTTTTTGAAGTAATCTTCCAAAGAATCATTACATATTTGTGATGAAATCACTGATATTTCATTCATAACCAACGACTTGTTAATTTTTGCCATATCTAATCCATGACTATATATCCTTATATGATTATTATCTTCAACAGAATAATTTGTTATTACAAACTCTTTTTCCAGAATAGTCGCAGCTTTTGATACATCTGATACTTCCAAAATAATGTACTTTCTATTTTTCTTATTTAATTCTTCCATACTGTTTTCTTCTAATAAAACTCCTTTATCTATAATGCCCACTGTATCAGCAAGAAGTGTTATTTCAGATAGAATATGACTGGAAATCAAAATTGTTTTTCCTTTTTTTACACTTAAATCTTTTATAAAATCTCTAACTTCTGCTATACCTATTGGATCTAATCCATTTGTCGGTTCATCTAAAATTAAAACTTCAGGATCATGTAAAATTGCATTAGCTATTCCCAGTCTTTGTTTCATTCCTAAAGAATAATTCCCAAAGAGTTTTTTATCTTTATATGGCAGACCAACTACTTCTAAAGCATTTTTAACTGCATTTGGAAAAGCCGTTCCTCTTAACATTGCAAATATTTCCAAATTTTCTGTCCCTGTAAGATTAGGATAAAATCCCGGTGTTTCAATAATTGCACCAATTCTTGGATAAATCTTTTTCTCATTACCTTTTATGTTTTGATTGAAAACACTTACTTCACCATTTGAAATATCCGTAAGACCCAATATCATCTTCATAATGGTTGTTTTCCCTGCTCCATTTCTCCCTAACAACCCATATATAGAACCTTTTTCAATGTGTAAATTTACAGAATTGACAACCGTTTGTTCTCCATAAACCTTTGTCAAATTCTTTGTTTCGATAATATAATTTTTCATTTCACTTTTCCTCCTTATTTTGTTACATCATTTTCTGCACTCTATTACATATTATTTTTTGCTAATCAAATCACTAATATTATTAAAAATTCCCTGTTTTAATTTCCAAATACCAGTATAGGGCTGTTCAATATAACAGTTGCCTTTCTCCTTATATAAATATGCTACACTTGGATTTTTTCCCTCATCTTTGTGATAGAATTTTATTATGATATAGCTATCAACATTCGTAGGTTGGTCATTTGCACTTTCTTTATTAGTATTTTCTGAATTATCTTTTATATCACTAACCAATTTTGATATTTCTTCATTAGTATTAATTATCTTAGATGTTTCGGAAGTACTCTCCATAATTTCAACTTCTGCTATATTTTCAACTTCGGGCAACATTATCTCTTTTTTATTTACGCATGCCATTAAAGCTAACAAGCAAATAATAATTAGTGTTATTTTCATATATTTTTTCATTTTCTCACACCTCTATCTAAAAACAATAATTTTTATGAATTAGCCTAATAGTTTTGTCTTTTCATGGATTTTATTGAAAGTATAAAAAATACTATTCCGATTGATAAAATAGATACTAAACAACTAAACGAGGATGCCTTTAGTGAATATCCACCAATACTATTTTCTACCATTTCTTTAGCAGCCGATGACACATTTTGATAAACTCCTAATAAACTTGCAAGCGGATGTATATGGACTAATATTGATGCTCCAAATATTCCAATTCCTAAATAAAGCAAGCACATAGAAATAGGTAAAACATAACTCTTAGAAAAAGTAGCAATGTAAATCACTGGAAGCATTGCAATCGGAATTAACAAAGCTGCTACTACATATAAAATAGCAGCTTCTTTCAATGTAATTAAATTAAAATCTACGAATCCAACACTTAATACTGCTCCCAAAACTGATGACATATATGTTAATATCATCAAAAATATAGTTAGTAATTCTACCAAAATGAATTTCGCAAAAAATACTTCAAATCTACTAACCGAAGTTATTAGTACATTCTTTAATGTATCATTCTTCCTTTCGTCAAAAAATAACATTGTAGAAATCATTCCAATTGTGATTGGTAAAAAGACAAAAGTTATATTCTTAAACGCTAAACAATATAAGTCTCCAAAACTATCCATGATAGGACTTTCTCTTGAAATTGAAAATGCTCTTTCAATTGCAAACAAGTTCAAGATAACAGTTAGTATAAGAATACCTATCAAAATTCTGCTTCTCTTCCATTTTTTTATTTCAGCTTTTATTAAGAGCATATCGCACCTCCTTACAATAAATATTATAAATGATTAACCTTGCCATAATCTTGCGGCACTCTTGTTTTTATCTTGTTTCAATAAAAAAAGCCCCAAAAGAGGCTTTCTAAATCAGCTATTTACATTGCAAACTCTACAGTAAAAACAGTTTTTATATTTGGCACACTACTTACGCTTATTTTAGCATTATTTACTCGCAATAATTCTTTGGAGATTGATAATCCAAGTCCTGAACCTTTTGTTAATCTTGAACTATCTGCCTGATACATTCTGTCAAATATATATGGTAAATCCTTTTCACTTATACCATCTCCATTATCTAAAATCGTCAAAGTAACTTTTGTATCCGATTTTTCTAATTTCAAGTGTACTCTATCACAATTACTATGAACGATAATATTGTTAATTATATTGTTTAAACTTCTAAAATAAGCATTTTCATCTATCCTTATATTACATTCCTGTTCCGGAATTTCAATTTCATAACTTATATGTTTTTCTTCAAAAATAGGAATCCAATCACTTATCACATTTCTTGTTAATTCGTTCAAATCCTTATCCGCAAAAGAAAACTTCCATTCTCCTGAATCCAATTTTACCCAATCAAAAAGTTTTTCTACAAAATCCTTTAAGTAATGTGCTTTACTTAAAGAAACTTTTATATAGTCATCTTTTTCATCACCTGTAACAAGTCCTTCTTGAACTGCTTCCAAATACCCAACCATAGATGCTAAAGGAGTTTTTACATCATGAGATAAACTTGTCATGAGTGATTTATATGCCTGCTCGGATTGTTTCTGCTCTATTAGTTTATTTTGACTTCGTAGTGCTATCTCATTTATATCGTGGCAAATTTTTTCTGTAGTATCATTTTTCTTAATTAAAATTCTACGATTGTAATCACCATTTTTGATATCAACAAGTACCTCTTGAATCCTATCTATTTCCTTTTTTATATGCGTAATCTTTTTTACTAAATATAGGATCACACATAAAAGTATCAAAATTATGATAGTTTTTATATCCATATATCATTCCCCCTTACTAAAACGGTAGCCCACACCTCTTACTGTCAAAATATAAGTCGGTTCTTCAGGGTTAGGTTCAATTTTTTTTCGGAGTTTACTGATAAAGGACATAATATTACTATCATCAAAAAGGTAATCTTCTTCCCAAACATTCGTATATATTTGTTTTTTTGTAAAAATCCTCCCTTTATTAGATGCGAGAAAATATAACAAATCAAATTCTTTACTTGTTAATTCGATATTGTTATCGTTTATTTTTACAGTTCTATTCTCTTTATCTATTCTCATATCTTCTATTATGATTTCTTTAAACTGGTCTATGCTTTTCTGATTAAAGTCTGTAAATCTTCTAACCATAGCTTCAACTCTTGCTTTAAGTTCATTGATATTAAAGGGCTTAGTTAGATAATCATCCGCACCTTGTTTAAGTCCATAAATTTTCGAATCATCATCAGACTTTGCAGTCAACATTAAAACTGGAACAGTGTATTCTTCTCTTATCATCTCCAAAACTTGAAATCCATCAAAGTCAGGGAGCATAATATCTAATAAAATCAAGCACAGATTGTTTGAACTTCGAATTTTTTTATATCCATCTAATCCATTATTAGCAATGTCTACAGAATATCCATCTGTGCTTAAACATTTTTTAATTAAATTACATAATGCAATATCATCATCTATAATTATTATCTCTCTCATATCTCATACCTCCATAATACCTATTCAACATAGTCATCATCAAAGGAAAATACATCATTTGATATACAATCTAAAGTCTAAAGGTTCTTTATTAAAATTAAAACTTATTTATATTATTCGTCCTATTTAATGAAATTAGTTCACCAAAATCTGTATCCAGTTCAATACAAATTCTATAGAGAATTTCCATGCTGACAAATTCACCTTTTCCCATTTTAGCTATCGTTGCAGGAGCTATACCAACTTTTTCCTGTAGGTCTCTTTTGTTCATATTTTTATCTATTAAAAGTTTCCACAACCCATTATAGTTTATTTTCATATTACCATCCTTAATATTCATATAGTTGAACTTTTATTTCATTAATTATATCATAATTTCACCAAATAAAAAAGAGTCGGTGCAGCCCTAAGACCACACCGACCATAAATTTATCTCTCAGCTTCTTTGCTTGCTTCTTTCTTTTCTTTCGGCTTTTCCTTATCTTCAGCCTGATATTTTTTGATAGCCCCAAGTACAGATTCTTTCTTTTCTTCTTGTCCTTTCATTTGTTCCTTTGCCTTTAACAGCTTTGAAGAAAGTATCCTGATGTTGCTATGCTCCTTGCCGTTATCATCAATGGAGGTTCTGATTTGTCCAAAGAGCTTAACAAAATCTCCCTGCTTAAAGTCCTTTGGAATATCGCTTTTTTCTCCGTATGCCGAGCAATTATGATAGACCTTATTCCCTTCATCATCTTTAGATACTACGGAGAAATTCGCTACCTTAAAGGCTTCTCCGTTCTTATTTTCCCTTTCAACTACATCAACCTCTCCAACGATATTTCCAACAATATTGATAAGATTATCCTTTTCTTCCTGAGCATAAGGCAGGTCTTTTATCTGTCCCTGTTCTCTTAAATCCTCAATCATATAGTCAAATTCCTCATGCAGCAAATTAAGGCTGTCATTGTCCATATAAGCGTCATAGAGCTTATCCAAAGCACTTTCATCGTTGATACCTTTTTCCATGCTTATAATCGCCTTTACAAAGTCCTTATGATTATCATTTACCATATCTTCTATTTGATTTCTCATTGTTTTGTAATCCATGTTTTTATCTCCTTTCATGGCAAAAGGGAGGTTTCCCTCCCCTTATCTTAAAAATTCCTGTTCTTTTGTTTTTTGCTTTTCTTCTGTTTTACTTTCATTTTGATAGGCTCTTATCTGTCCTAAAATAGATGGCTTATCACCTGATTTTTGTGTGGTTTCTTCTTTACTATGAAGATTGTCCTCCACATCATAAGTTGACTCAAAATAATCACTGTCCTTAAAGTCATTGTCATATCTATCAGGAATACCGTCATTATCGAGGTCTTTAGAAAGTGGATCATAGAAGTTGCCTTCATCGTCAATATCAAGACCCGTTGCTGCTCTTAAATCTTCCGAATCGACATAGACCAAATCACTAAAAGAAGACAGCTCAATCTCATTTTTCATATTTCGTAGAGCTTCGTTTTCTCCTTTGTTTTCATAATCAAAACTCTCCGTTTTAATCGGTATATCTTCAATATACTGTGTCCATCTCTTATCCTCTAAGTTAAGCTCATATTGGATGCTGTGTCTTTCGTCAGGTGTATTGGTATAGGCGATGCCGATGTGCTTTAGGTCAGGATATAGAGTATCAAACTCATCATAACTATGATTTTCTTCATACTCTCTGTTGCAGAAGTCAATGATGGCTCGTTTTACATCTTCTACAAGGGGATTGTCATTTCTCTTTTCTTCCACATCCCCCATATCAAGGAGCTTATTCAGTTCTGCCAAGCGAAGCACCTTATCCTTTAGTTCATCAGCTTTTTCAAAAGGCTTTTGTAATTCCTCTTTGGCATTTTCAAGCTGTTCTTTTGTCCCGATGAGCTTTTCTTCAAGCCTCTTTAATTTCTCAGGCATTTTCTCAAGAGCATTATCCAGTCTTGTAATATTACCGTCCGCACTCGTTCCAAGCTCTCCTGAATGCTTTGCAGCACCGTTTAAGCTGAAGTTATGCTCATTGGTGAAGAAGTTGTAACTTACCTCTAAATCCATGTTTCTATACTTACCGATAACTTTGCTTTCATTGATTTTTACTTTAGAAATAGCTTCAAGCAGCTTTTCTCCGGCTAACTTTTTATCTAATATCTTCTCACCACCGATAGTAATAGAAGTAAACTTTTCCTCTCCTTCAGCTTTTGCTTCTACATCTTTAATATCTTTCTTTACAGCCTCAATGAGTTTTTCTGTTCTTGAAATTTCTTCCGGATAGTTTTTAGCTACCTTATCCTCTAATCTATAACGATTGGACTTATAGTTTGCTTCAAGCATTTTTAGTTTTGTAACTTCGTTGTCCAAATCCATCTTTTCTTTAATCTTAGGATCGCCAGTGGCAAGGGCTTTAATCTCTGCATAGTTAAGAGAGCTTTCGTCCACATCTTCCGCAACTCTGACAGGTGTTTTACTTGTCATAATCTGAGAAATGAACTTCTGCTTATTTTCTATCGTCTGCCATAAGTAGCTGTCAAAGGTATTCTCTGTAACATAACGATAGATATTCACTTTCTCATTTTCATTGCCCTGTCTTACAATTCTACCTGCACGCTGTTCAAGGTCAGCAGGACGCCAAGGCACATCGAGGTCATGCAAAGCAATCAACTTATTTTGCACATTCGTTCCGGCTCCCATCTTCTGTGTTGAACCCATTAAGATACGAACTTCGCCTTTTCTTACTTTCGCAAAGAGTTCATCTTTCTGTTTGTCTGAATTTGCTTCATGTATAAAGGCGATTTCTTCTTTCGGTATTCCCATAGCTACAAGTTTTTCTCTAATATCATCATAGATGTTAAATTCTCCATCTCCTTTTGGAGTGGACATATCAGAAAAAAGTAGCTGTGTTGACCTGTTTTCTTTTGTATTATCCCAAATAGCAAATACATTTTTCACGCATACATTGACCTTGCTATCAGGATTATCAGGAAGAAGTGGATTGATTAAACGCTGATCCAAGGCAAGTTTCTTACCATCATTGGTAATTTTAAGCATATTATCAACATCTGGCTCTACAACCCTATTTCTGACATCATCTGCTCTTTTAGAAAGGCTCTTTAGGATTTCCTTTTGTTCTTCAGAAGGCTCTGTCTTAATAACCTCGTAGTTAGCTTCAGGTGTAGGAAGATTAAGCATATCTGCCGTCTGAATATCAGCAACTTCCTTAAACATAGACATAAGCTCAGGCAAGTTATAGAACTTTGAAAATCTCGTCTTTACCCTGTATCCTGTTCCTTCCGGAGACAATTCAAAGGAGGATTGTGTTTCTCCAAAAGTGGAAGCCCATGAGTCAAAATGCTCCAGTCCGTTCTTTTTAAGACTTTCATACTGAAGATACCTTTGCATAGTATAAAGCTCGGTCATTGAGTTACTTACAGGTGTTCCTGTTGCAAAAACCACGCCTTTGCCGCCTGTCATTTCATCCATGTAGCGGCATTTCATAAACATATCAGAGGACTTAAAGGCTTCTGACTGTCCGATACCTGCAACATTTCTCATTTTTGTATAGAGATAAAGGTTCTTAAAGCCATGTGCCTCGTCAACAAAGAGCTTATCAACTCCTAATTCCTCAAAGGTAATGACATCATCTTTCTTAAAATCATCGTTTAGTTTCTCAAGCCTTGTTTCCAGTTTTTTCTTTGTCTTTTCAAGCTGTTTTACTGTAAAGTTTTGGTTCCTATCATGCTTGTATTCTTCTACATAATTTACGATTTCATCAATCTGATCTTGGATATGCTTCTCCTGATATTCCTTACTCATAGGGATTTTTTCAAACTGCGTATGCCCGATAACAACCGCATCGTATTCCCCTGTAGCAATCTTGCCTATAAATCTCTTTCTGTTTTTCGGCTCAAAATCTTTCTTATCAGCCACCATAATGTTAGCCGATGGATATAGCTGCATAAACTCACGCCCGATTTGTCCTGTTAAGTGATTGGGTACAACAAATAAGGACTTACTGCACATCCCAAGCCTTTTACTCTCCATTGCAGAAGCTACCATTTCAAAGGTCTTTCCACTTCCTACTACATGGGCAAGCAAGGTATTTCCTCCATAAAGACTTCTTGCTATGGCATTTCTTTGATGAGGTCTTAAGTCAATCTCTGTATTCATTCCCTCAAAAGAGAGATTGCTTCCGTCATATTCTCTGTTACGGATAGAGTTAAAACGCTCATTATACAGCTTTACAAGACGACTCCTTCTTTCCTGATCGTTAAATATCCAGTTCTTAAATTCTTCTTTTAATAGCTCCTGTTTTTGTCCTGCAAGCATGGTTTCTTTTTTATTTAAGACAGAAGTTTTAGAGCCATCCGGATTTACAATCTGGTCAAATACCTTTGTTTCTTTAAGGTTTAAGGCATCTTCAATCAGCTTATAGGCATTTACCCTTGATGTACCAAAGGTCATTTCTGCAAGGTCATTTCCTCTGTCCCTGCTTTTTCCTTCTACATTCCATTCGCTTGTAAGGTTTGAAAATTTAACCTTAATATCCCATTTGGCATACCCCGGAGTTTTCAGCGTTTCAAAGATGAATTTCTCAATGTCTTTAATCGGTATCCAAGTTGCACCAAGACGCACATTGATTTCACTTGCTTCAAGCTCCTTTGGAAGAACTTTTGTAAGCTCTGTTTTTTGATATTCCAAACGGTTCATTTCATAGCTTATCAGCTCTTTTTCTTTTCCGTTCTCAGCAAAGCCAAGATGAGGTAGCTCTCTTTCCGTTTGTCTGAGCTTTGATAAGTAGCTGTCTACTATGACAATCTTGTCCCTGATATTCCCACTTAAATATTCATCTTTTGTTACATAGCCATACTTATAGGAATTGCTGCCATTTGCACAAGCAAAAGGTAAATCCCCATCCTCCAAGTTAAAGGAAAGTGGTCTGTAAAAGTTTTGTTCTTCTCTAATATTTAGGTAGATTTCCCCTCGAAGCTCCTCAATTAAGGTCGGTCTGTCTTTTCCTGTAAGACTTCCCATATAGTCAAAGTCCACATAGCCTTTTTCAGATACCGATAAAACAAGAGCTTCTAAAGAGGTATCCACATGGTCTATGACTTTGGCTTTTGTAATGGTTCTTTTGGAAAAAATATCTCCCTTTGCCTTGAAATTTTCTTCTTCATCAAGGATTTCTATGGAGGAAACAAGCGGGAAGTTGCTATCCTCTTTTAAGGCTCTGGTATTGCTTAAATTATTGACAAAGCCATGCTTCTTTGAAAAGTTATCATATACTTCATTTAGTTTTTCCTGTGAAGCCTTGATTTCTTCCTCGCTAAAATCTTCTTTCTGCTTGTAAATTACATCTTTTAAGGCAACATTCAGCTCAAGGTAATCCTTGATTTTTTCTTTATTCTTGTCTGATACTTCCTTTTTGATAAAAAGTGAGTTTTCTCTGTAATAGACTTCATCGTCAATTAAGGTATAAGAAAAGTTCTTTACATCATCAGTTGCAGGGATTGAAGTGATCTCATCATCAAGTAGCTCTACTTCTTCATACTTGGCATCTTTTGAAATTCTTTCTCCTGCAATCTCAAGTCTGTCCTTTAACGAAGCCATATTTATCTCTGTACCTAAAAAAGCTATCGGTTCACAAGTTAGAGTTTTCCCAAACCTTCCGCTAACTTCACGCATAGAACCAAGCACCTGCTCAGGATGATCGACAAAGTATTTGTTATATGAAAGTCCATTTTCATCTTCCGCAAGGTGTATCCAATCTTCATCTCGCTCTAATACACTATCTCTTTTCTTTAAGAAGATAATATCCGAAGTTACTTCTGTGCCGGCAACACCCTTAAAGGTATCATTTGGAAGTCTGATTGCTCCTAAAAATTCGGCTCTTGCTGCAAGATAGCGTCTTACACTTTCGTCCTTTTTATCCATTGTTCCGGAAGATGTAATAAAGGCTATAACACCGCCGTTTCTTACCTTATCAATGGACTTGGCAAAGAAATAATCGTGGATAAGAAAGTTATTGCGATTGTATTCTCTATCATTTACCTTGTACTCTCCAAATGGAACATTTCCGATTGCGATATCAAAGAAGTTGTTGGAAAATCCCGTTTCTTCAAGTCCCTTAACCTGTATATCACTTTCAGGGTATAGCAGCTTTCCAATACGCCCGCTTACCGAATCAAGCTCTACTCCATAAAACTTTGACTTACTCATTTCATCAGGTAGATTACCGATAAAGTTCCCAACACCCATTGACGGTTCAAGGATATTTCCCTGTTTAAATCCCATGCCGGAAAGAGTCTTATATATTCCGTCAATGACAGTTTTTGGTGTGTAAAAGCTCGTTAAGGTTGATTCTCTTGCAGCTTCATATTCTGATAACGATAGATTTTCCTTTAAGAAAGCTCTTGCCTCTTTCCACTGTCCATCCTTACTTTCATCAAAGACATCAGCAAGTCCACCCCAACCAACATATTTCGCTAAAACTTCCTGAGCTGTAATATCAAGCTCTCGTTCTCCAATTTCCACCCTGTTAAGCATAGAGATTGCTTCAAGGTTATTATTTAACCTCTCGCTTGGAGATAACTTTGAAGGAAGCGTTTCTTCTGTAATCTTGAAATTGTGAGCCTCATTTTTCTTTATTTCTACTTCCTCAAAAGTCTTTTCAGGCTTCTCATTGGTCAGATTTTCAAAGATTCTATCAAGCTCACTTTCCTTACGATAAGGAATTACATCGGAGCCTGTAATCATACCGCCAAGATATTCGGTATTATCCTTGATCGTTACGGTCTTTAGGTTATTCCCCATATCATCAAATCTTGTGATGGTATAGTCTTTCCCCTTATACTTCACTTCATCACCGATGATAAAATCAGGTCTTTCAAGACTTATTTGTCTTAATAAATCCTCATTATCTGTAAAGGATATAATCGGTATTTGATGATTACCTTGTCTTGCAGGATCAAGCCACAAATCATTTCTTCCTGTGATTTGATTTTTGGAAAGCTCTCTTACTTTGTACTCCTCATGATTAAAATAGACGGAATCGCCTTCTTGAACTGCAAATTCTTCTGCAAAATTGTCCTCTTTTTCGTTAAGCTCTACTTCTTCTCTTTCCTTTAGATAATCTAATAAGGTAGCCTGAAAAGGTTCTGCTTGTATTCTTTCTTCTACTTCTTCAGGTGCTTCAAGCTCTGCAATATTGCCCTCAAAGCTAAGTTCTCCGTTAAAGACATGGTGAAGCTCCTGCTCATCCATCTGCTTTTTAAGTTCACTGTCTTTCAGTTCTCTAAAGGTCTTTGGAAAATCCTCTAAAACAAGCCTCTGGGCATTTAGTTCCTTTAGCTCACCAAGATTAAAATATCCCCATTCAGGTTCAATTCCTAAAACAAGTCCAAAAGCGTCTTTGCTTTCTCTATCGTACTCCGTCATATACCAAGTCCAGTTGCTTCTAAATGGAATGATATATGCTGCATGAACCTGTTTGTCTGCTAAGGCTACATCTTCCTGTGCATAAAGCTCAGGCACTCTTTCAAGCATTTCATCAGTCATTAGATTATTTGGATCGCCTTTAGAGTAATAACTTGGTTCTTTTTGTTCTTCTATCTCTGTCTTGCTTTCAATATTTTTTTCTTCAAGATAAAGATTTTTATAAAGCAGCTCATCTATATGCTTTGCTACATTTGACCAAGTAAGAAATACATCGTTACAATGATTCTTCTGTAATTTAAGTCCCTTTGCATCATGCCATTCTCCACTTCCCCTTTCGCCTGAAACAGCATGAGAGCCTCCGCCAATTCCATATTCATCTTTTAGGAAATTCGCTTTTTCCTGCAAGGTATGATTTTCTTTGAAAAACTTAATAATTCGCTCTTTTCCTTTATCGACTCCACTTCCTCTTGAAATCGTAGCAAGGACTTCATCTTCTGTAATAAATCCCTGTACCTTTGGAAGTTCGGTAAGGTTAGAGGTATATTCCTTTCTCGGAAGTTCAAGCTCCTGCAATTTCTGATAAAGGCTATCTACCTTGTGATAATGAAACCTTAGTACATCTTTGTTTTCTTTATATCCTGTCAAAAAGCGACTGTACTCGGAAATAACATTCTTTAGATAGTCAAGATTTTTAAGAGCTTCCGATAACTGTCTTGTTTCTTTCGGAAAGCCACCACCTCTTTCTATAAAGTCAAAATATCCCTGTGCTTTCCCTTCTTCACTTAAATCGTGATATAGATACCATAGCGATTCTGAAACTCTATCTCTTTCATAGTCCTGTGCTTCCAAAAGCCCTACATTTGTAGCAAACTCTCCATTTTCCAAAAGTTCATTGATTCTTCTTGCAGCATTACTCCAGCTTAAAATTTGCGTGCTATCTTCTCTTGCAGAAGTTCCATAAGCTAAATGAATGCCTTTATCCGAATACCAGGAAGATACTTCTGCTCCATTAAGAAATAAACCGTTTCCGCCTCTAAAGGTATCTTTAAGGTATTCTCCTAATTCTTCTACTGTTTTTCCTTTGGAAAATTCAGCAATAATAGGAAGTCTACCACCCTCATGATTTCCACCGTTTACAAGAATACTGTCAATATCATTTTGAGTAAGAGGTATTGTAAGTTTAATCTGTCCTAAGCTGTTTTCAGGCAAAGAAAAAGAAGCCTTGTCAGCTTCTCTTATCTCTTTATCCGTATTTTCTTTTAGATTTCCACTACTTCCTTGATTGTCATTTCTTTGAGAGCTGAAATCATCGCTTGGTACTGCGGATGGCTCTCGTCCTCTATCTTCCAAGCTATCATCAGTTTCGGCTTCTTTGCTCTCATAAACTCTATTGCCTGCTTCTGAATATCCATCAGGTGTCCTATCAGCTTCTTCTCCTTGTATAGATCCACTAACATCTCGAAGTGGCTCTGCTCCTCGCTGTTTGAAAGGTAGTCCAGCCTCATCACTGCGTACATCGGATTCGGATATTCCCTCATAAAGTCCATCTCCTCCTCTAACTGATTCAGTGTATTCTCTTTGATTTTCTCTATTATCTCGTCCGTACTCTCCATTTCGGAAAATTCGCTCGTTTTCACTAATTCTTTCCTGATCATCTCGTCGAAGTACATTTTCTTCTACCTCCTCTAATTCTTCTTTTATTTTATTATATCCTGCTTCTTTACCTCTTAACACTTCTTTTTGAAGCTCTAACTCTTTACTCTTTTGAATGGTAGCATCAATTATATTTCCGCTAATGTCTGATACGGTTTCTCCCAAGCTCATAAGGGAAATGCTGTCAAGCATTGCAAAGTTTTCCTTTAACAGCTCCTTATACATAGGATAGTCTAACTTAAATCTTGAAGCTACTGCATAGCTCACTGAGTCCCTTGCAAACTTGGTAAATGATATTCTGTCCTCATCAGATATTCTAAGTTCATTCATAAGGCTATCTATCTTTTCATCTCCGTAGAGCCTGCTTAAAGAAAAGATGTTTTCTAAGGTGCTTTCGCTTTCTTCATAGCCTTCAGCTTTTATCATTTCTTTTAATACATCTCTATGGGCTTCTTTATCAAATCTCCAAAGATTTACTTCATTGACATCTCTGTTTTTGGAAACGGTTTGACTTATATCAAAGATATAGTCCACCTTTTTGTATGTGCTATAGTCCTCTAAAATGGGGATACCTTTCTGTCCTCGCATAACCGTTCTGTTAAAGCGTTCTCTCCAGTAGTCAAACTTGGCACAAGCTGTCGCTTCAGGATTTTTATCATAAATACTTAACTGACTTCTAAAGTCGTACCTCTGATTGTTTCCGACAACCTTTAAGAGCTTCAGATACTCTGCTTCACTCTGCAAAATATCTTGTTTTATTAGCTCCAAAATGTTATGAAAATCATTTATTCGCATGTTTACCTCCTTCTTTTTTACAAACAAAAAAGGTGGTTAGATTTTACTCTAATCACCTTTGTACTACATATTGATATTATCCTTTTATTTCAACTTTTTAATTGATTCACTCTCTGATAATATTTTCATCTGTTCAATTGCTATTGAATTTAGTTTTTCCAGTCTTTCAGATTGACTCATGCCCTCATTTATAAATACCGCATTAAGATTTTCAAGATTAGAAAGGCATACAAGCTGCGATATATCTGCATAATCTCTAATATTGCCTTTTAAATCTGGATTTTCATCACGCCATTCTTTCGCTGTTATTCCAAACAAAGAAACATTTAGAATATCCGCCTCACTTGCATAAATAAAGTTGATTTTTTCTTTTGAAAGTTTTTCAGGTACAAGCTTATTTTTAATGGCATCTGTATGAATCCTATAATTGATTTTTGCCAAATTCCTTTTTATATCCCAGCCTAACTTCTTTTGTTCTTCTTCCTTTAGGCGTTCAAATTCCTTAATCAAATACAATTTAAAGTATGGAGATACCCAAGAAGCAAACTCAAATGCTATATCTTTGTGAGCATAAGTTCCGCCATATCTTCCTGCTCTCGCAACTATACCGATAGAGTTCGTTTTTTCTACCCACTGCTTAACAGATAAAATAAATCGGTTAAATCCTGCTTCATTTTTAATTCCCTCGAATTCGGGGGAATTAAAATTTGTATTATACATTTCTTCCCAAATACCTAAAAACTCTATTGTGTTCTTGTTTCTAAGCCATTTTTCTATTAAAGCAGATCCGTTCTCAATATTTCTAACCATATCTGTTAAAGAAATGTAATCCCTATTATCTATAGCAATAATGCTGATTTCTGAACCTTCAACATTTATTTTAGACACATAATCACCTCTCAATCATTACATTGATTATTTCATATTATAGCATTTTTAAGGCATTTTTTCCACCTTGAAATCAGTGGCATCTTACTTGGTATAAGTTGAAACCACTTCTTTTATCTCATTTTCAATCGCTCCCAAAAAATTATCCTTTGAAGATTTTCCCTGTGCAATATCCGATAACTCCATTTCCCACTTTGCTGTTGTTTCTGCCGATTTAAAAGTATCGGATACAATCGTTACAAGGCTGATTCCTTTATGAGTAGCAATAAGGTTCTTTTTATCTCTTTCTACAAATCCCTTGAAAATCAGATTTTCAATAATCCCTGCTCTTGTTGCAGGTGTTCCAAGTCCTTTTCTTTCCACCTCTACGCCTTTTTCTAAGGCATCATTTCCTGCAAGCTCCATCGCCTTTAGGAGAAGATCTTCCGTAAAATGCTTAGCTGGTTGAGTGTACTTTTCTTTTATTTCTTTGTTTTCAATGCTCAATACATCACCAATTTTCACATCAGGGAGTGCCATATCTTCATTTTTCTTAGACTTATATTCTTTAAGATATTTTGTAAAACCTTCATCTTTAATTGTCTTGCCGGAGCTTGTAAATTCAAAACCGTCAAATTCAGCTACAACCTTTGTCGTATTTTCTACTAACGGATAGCCCACACTTGCGTGAAATTTATCAGCTATAAGGAAGTAAACTTTAGCTTCACTTAAAGGAAGTTCTGAAACATCTTCTTTTAAGGAACTGATTGTCGGGATAATAGCATGATGATCTGTAACCTTTTTAGAGTTAAATACCGTCTTGATACGCTCTGTATCAAAATCATTTTTCCCTAAAATGTTATTAACCGTACTTACAATCATATCTTCCGTTAAGCATCTGCTGTCTGTTCTTGGATAGGTAATCAGTTTTTTCTCATACAGACTTTGAGCATAATCAAGTGTTTGCTTGGCACTATATCCAAAATACTTATTGCACTCTCTTTGAAGTGTTGTAAGGTCAAAAGGCAAATCAGGCTTTGTTATCTTTTCCTTTTGAATAACATCGGTAATTCCTATCTTATCGCCAACTAAATTGATTAGCTGTTCAGCAGCAACCTCATCATCAATTCTATCTGTTGATAGTGTAAAACCATTCATAGAAAGTTCGACTGTAAAATATTTTTCTTTCTTAAAATTTGCTATCTCATCATCTCTATTTACAATCATGGCAAGGGTAGGTGTCTGCACTCTGCCCACACTGTAATTTTGCTTGTATAGACACGAATACAGTCTGCTTAAATTCATTCCCACAAGCCAATCTGCAATCGCCCTTGCTTGTGCAGACTCAAAAAGATTATCGTAAGAACTTCCATCTTTTAGGTTATCAAAGCCCTCCTTTATGGCACTATCTTCCATTGATGAAATCCAAAGGCGTTTCATCTTCTTTTTACAATTTGCCTGATTATATACAAGCCTGAAGATTGCTTCTCCCTCACGCCCTGCATCGCAAGCATTTATCACGATGTCTATGTCTTTATCGTCCATGAGCTTTTTAAGAATCGTAAATTGTTTCTTTGTGGACTTTGCAATCTCATACTTATATTCTCTTGGGATAATCGGTAAATCAGCCATATTCCACTTTGCATACCTTTCATCGTAGCTTTCTGGATTTGCCATTTTAATTAAGTGTCCAACACACCAACTTACCTTGTATCCGTTTCCCTCATAGTATCCGTCTTTCTTTTTTGTAGCTCCAATCACTTTTGCAATAGAGATTGCAACACTTGGCTTTTCAGCAATTACAAGTTTCATCTATATTTTTCCTCCTGTTTTCAATATAAAAGGGCGAAAGATGTTACTCTCCCGCCCTGTCTTTTGCACCAAATATGAGATGGTTTTGGGTGCAAATTTATTCCAAATCATCATCTTCCTTATCTTCTGTTTCTGCTTCATCTACTTCATTTTCGCTTTCTTCCGCCTCTGAAAAGAAATCATCATCTTCCTCCTCAAAGCCTTCAAGCTCCTTATCTTCTTTTTTCTTAACAACCTTAAAATAGTATCCTGCACCTAATGCTCCCGCTACTACAAGAACGAGAATTAAGTAAGTTCCCATATTGCTACTTTCTTCTTTTTTTACTGGCTTAGGTTCTTCTTTTTTAGGTTCTTCCTTTGTAATTTCCTGTTTCTGAGCTTCTTTTTTCTCAACCATATTAAGAAGATCATCTTCAGATACTTCTGTTAGGAGCATGACATTTTCGCTATCCTCATCGTGATTGATGATTAGATGAAAAGTCTTGCCATTCTTAGTAGTAAAGGTAACAAACTGTCTTGCGTCCGCTGAATATTTATCCGTTTCTTTATTGTCTTTGCTGTCATTATGATGAATTGGATAATCATTGTTGGCATTATCCTTATTTTCCGTAACAGTTCCTCTTGCCTTTGATGGAGCAGAAGCAACTCCTTTATTGGTATTTACATTCTTACTTGAACCATCCATAGAGGAATCCTGACCGCTGTTATTGGCAGGCTGTTTCGGTGTCAGCTTATTGGGATAACGAACTTCTTTTTCTTTTCCATCGGTCTTGTCAACATTTGTGTCCTTTGTAATCTTTCCTGTATTATCCTGTGATGATGAGCCTTTACCCGTATCACTTACAGATGTTTGAGGAAAGTTTCCTGTTCCTGTTTTCATTCCAGAGATAGGGCTGATTGGAGTTACAGTAGGATTATGCGTAACTGTAGCCTTGCCAACCTCATTCGTCTTTTTCTCAAGCTCCTTAATTTTCTCAGTTAGCTTCTCAATCTCCTTTTTCATATCCGCCGATAAATCCTTATCGTCTTTGCCCTTTTCAAGTTTTTCCTTCAGCTTATCTATTTTTTCCTCAAGGTCTTTGATTTTCTCCTTTTGCTTATCGCTTAATTTATCCTTGTCCTTAATCTCCTGATTTAGCTTATCAAGTTTTTCCTGAAGTTCCTTAGATTCCTTTTCCATTTTGGAAATATCATCTTTGCTAAGCTCTGTTTGAGTTCCCTTATCTTCTGTTTTTGGCTTTTCCGTCTGCGTCTGAGCATTACTTTCTAACTTCTTTACAATTCGGATAATACTATCGCTTCCATCTCCTTTTACTGTATAGTTTACAAAATCGTCATTAAAGCTTATGTTATCAGGAAGCATTTCAAGATCAGAAGCGTCAATCACCTGATTTTTATCAAAATAAGCTGAATACTCCTTATATACCTTTCCATCCTGATATTGATATTTGACCTTTACTTCACTTTTTGTCTGACTTTCCTGATCCTTTGTATCCTTATTGTCTGTTTGAGCTGACGCATTCGCTACCCTCTTATATAAATTCTCTAAAGGTAATTCAAGGTATGGTACACCGGTATGAAATCTGTTCCATGTTTCAATAATCAGCTTGTCTTTAACAATCTTGATTTCTTTTACATTGTTGATATTGGGATTTGCTTCTTTTACTCTGCCAATAATAGCGTTCTTTGTTTCCTCTTTAAGCTCTCCCTCATAATCAACCGTTACTTTCTCAATATTTCTATTTAACTGTAGAACAGGGCAGGTATAGACAATGACATTTGCTTTCTTTCCTTTTACAGTTCGTTCTTCTGCATTTTCTGTAATATCTCCAATATAGTAATTATCTTTATCTCTTGGAGAAACGATACTTGTAAAAGCACCTGTCCCTACATTATGAATTCGATAATAAGGATAAGTTTTCTTTGTCATATATCTTAGATCATCTAACTCATTTTCCTTGTCCATGTTCTCATTGGTAAAGGTTTCATTATACTTATCGACAACTACACCGCCCTTTTCTTCAAAGGATTTTGATAAGGAAAACTTAAAGTTCAATGGCTGACCTTCTTTATTTTCTTTTCCGAAATAATAAAATCCTCTAAAGGTGTCATCTGAAGTATGATCCTCAAATTTCAGTTCATAATATGTTTCATACTTTTCAGGCGGTTCATTTGACGCAAATACTGTCTTTGCACCAACTTTTAACACCCCTAAAACTCCACCCATTAAGAGGGCAAAAGCTACAACAATGGCTGTAATTCTTTTATTTTTCAAA
This sequence comes from Anaerococcus obesiensis ph10, assembly GCF_000311745.1. GTDB lineage: Bacteria > Bacillota > Clostridia > Tissierellales > Peptoniphilaceae > Anaerococcus > Anaerococcus vaginalis. The sequence goes on from NZ_HE978531.1 coordinate 624,349, forward strand.
CTGGTTTTCATTTGTTTTCTCCTTTTTCACTTCTGCTTTTTCTCTGTTTACCTTTGCCATCAGATCAGAAATTGTAATGTTATTCTTTCTGCAAATGGCAATAATTTCTTCGTTTTCAAGTTCTTCTTCACGAATGAACAAAGGCTCCAATTCTTCATCAATCAGAGCCTTTTTATCCTTCAACTTTTTTATTTTATTTTTCACTAACGTTAATTCTCGTTTCACATTGTTACCTCCTATTTCGTTACGTTTGGTGGAAATCCAAATCCTACGGGATGATGTTTGCAGAAAGACGCAATCCAATTGTCTATAGTGGTTACTCTTATTCGTCCAATATTATCCATAACTTTGCCATCGCCTATATAAATTCCTACATGACCATAGGTAAGTCCTGCTGTACTTCCGCTACTACTGCTTTCAACTGCAACAAGCATTCCTACCTTGAGTTTTGATTTGTCTGATGTAAATGTGTAGTTTCGGTACATATCACAGGCATTTCCTCCGATATATCCAAGTCCTGCATTTTGATAGACCTGCGATACCCACATAGCACACCAGCCTGCACCCGGAGATGGCGTAATGTATGCAGCATTTACAATCTTCTTTTGAACTTCCGTAGAAGCCTCATACTCTTTTCCACCTCCGATACCTCCATTGGAAGCAATCAGGTCGCTATTACCAAAGGCTTCTCCCATATTGCCTTGAGCAAGGAAGAGAGCTTCATAGTGTTTCAGATTGTCAGGATAGTTCGCAAAGACTTCTCTGATGATACTGTCCATTTCCCTTTTATGAAGGGTTACAATGAGTTTCTTGTACTCGTAAGGTTCTTCATGGCTTTCGGTATATTCATTTCCATCTTCATCGGTATAGGTTTCTGTAACTGTCCTGTATCTGATTTCAATTTCTTCCTTATACTCAAGGTCATACATGGACTTAAAAAGCTCATTTAATACGGAACTTACTTCCGATGCATTCTTTACTTCTCCGCACCTTGATGTAATGTAGGATAAAAGCTCATGGACATTATGCCCGATGTACTCTGTATTATTTAGGATGTACTCGTCATATCCGGGATAATTTTCTTCGACATTGTCAACCTCGCTTTGAAGCTCCTTTTCCATCCCAGAAAAATTCTCATTGATTTCACTTAGGACATTTGGCTTTGACAAATAGCTTGTTGTAAGAACAGAACTTGTAGAGTTCATAAAGCCTGTCATTCCTGTTCCTGCAAAGTTGATAAAGAAAGTTCCCAAAATAATAAGACCTATGAAAATAATCATAAGTCCCTTCGCTTTTCTTAATATAACTTCCTTTGAACTTTTAAGACTGCCTATAAGCCCTTCCTTAATGCGATCTCTAAGCCTTGACTTATTCTGCCTTTTAATGGAATCTTTCATCTGCTTTCGCTTCTGAAATCGCTTAAAGTTATTTGCTTTTTGATACTCCTGTGTCTTTTTTAGCTCCTCTTTGGCATCTCGAAACTCCAATTTGGATTTTCGCTTTCTGATTTTATAGTCCTTATTCGTAAGGTCATATCCTTTTTTGGCTCTTTTCTTATCCGAGTAATTCTTAATGCCATGAATGAGCTTTGAGCTTGCATCGGCTGTCTTTTCTCCTGCCTCTACCCCTTGATTTTCATCACTTCCATGAGATAAATAATCTCTTACGGTTTCACTTCCTTTAGCAAGTCCTGATAAAGCGGACACCTTAGAAGCCTTATCCCTAAAAGTTCTTTCCTGTTCTTTAGAAAGCCTGTTTTTCTTTTCTCTATCAAGAATGGCTTCTTTTCCGCTTTGTTTATTGTCAGCCTTTTCCTCTTTGGCTTCTTTGTCCTTTTTTCTGGTATAGAGCTTATCGGAATAGTTTTTTCTCTTATAATTTTTCTTTTGAGCTTTTTGGCTTTTTGAGAAGCTTTTTGTCTCTTCTACTTTATGTTGCAGATTATCCTCTACATCATAGGTTGACTCAAAATAGTCGCTGTCCCTAAAGTCATTGTCATATCTGTCTATGATTCCGTCATTGTCGAGGTCTTTTCCTAAAGGATCATAGATTTTTCCATCCTTAACCTCAGTATCATAATCAGCTTTTCCAATTTCTTTTTGACTTACACCTTCTGTTTCAGTTACAGAAGCTACGCTATCCTTATCAGAAGCTCTATACCTTGCATTTCTTTTAGAAGTTTTTCCGTTTAATTCAGTTTCTGCACTTCTCTTACTGACCTTTTCATGAACCTTATCTTGAAATCTGTCTTTGTCATGGACGATTTTCCCTCTGTAATCATCATTATGCTTTAGTTTATTTTCTTCAGGCTCTATGCTGCTATTACTTTGCAGCCTTTCCTTTTCAATCCTTGCCCTTTGCCTTTCCTTAAAGTCCTTTTTCAGTTTCTTTCCCATAAGCCTACCTCACTTCTTCAGGCTTGGTTGTCATCTTCTGATAAAGAATTGTGTCTTTCGGGAACTTATCAAGGAAAGGTACAATGGTATTTCCAAAGAACAAAAGTCCTTCTCCTGCATTGGAATTCGTTACATATTTTAGCTGTGGCTGTGAGATTTTAAGTTTCCTTGCTAAAATTTCTCTATCGCCTGAAGCCTGATTAAGCATTAAAACAAAGTCCGTATTGTCAAAGATATTTTCAATTTCCTTACTCATAAGTAGGTCTTTGACATTTTGCGTGATGCCTGTCGGAATTCCTCCCCACTTACGAAATCTTTTCCAAATCTCTACGGAATAAGAAGCTGTCTGCTCGTCTTTTAAAAGCAAGTGAAACTCGTCGATATAGTACCTTGTAGACTTGTTTCCTCTGTTTTGCGACACCTTGTTCCATACCTGATCCTGAATAACAAGCATTCCGATTTTTTTAAGCTGACTTCCAAGCTCCTTAATATCAAAACAAAGAAGCTGCTTATTTAAGTCCACATTGGACTGGTGGTTAAATACATTAAGAGAACCTGTTACATAAATCTCCATTTCCGTTGCCAGCTTTTTACCGACTTTTTCTTCCTGATTTTTTAACATATCATACAGGTTTTGAAGAATCGGCATATTACAAGGCTTTGGATTTTCAAAGTACCTTTCGTAAATCTTAGGTAGGCATCTATCTATAACCGACTTTTCTTCTGCCGTAAGACCACTACCACCAACTACTAATTCAAGCATTGACATAATGAAGTTTGCTTTGTCTTTCAGCGGTGCGTCCCCATCGCCATAGTTCATATTTATATCTAAAGGATTGAGATAATCTTTTGACTTACTACTGACCTTTATGACTTCTCCTTTAAACTGACGCACAAGGTTTCCGTACTCGCCTTCCGGATCGCAGATAATCACATCATCATCGGTTGTAAGAATGGCATTTGCCATTTCTCTTTTTGCACTAAAGGACTTACCACTTCCAGGCGTTCCGAGAATTAGACCGTTTGGATTTTTCAGTTTCTTTCTGTCTGCCATAATCAGGTTATGGCTTAGGGCATTTAGTCCATAGTACAAACTGTTCGCCGAATTTATAAAAAGCTCCTCTGTGGTAAAAGGCATAAATACTGCCGTAGATGATGAGGTTAGTCCTCTGTCAATTTCAATCTTATTTACCCCAAGTGGAAGTACACTGATTAAGCCCTGCTCTTGGGAATGATCAAGTCTTTTTAACTTGCAATTATGCTTATTGGCAATAGAGCTGATTTGAGAAATGGTATTGTCCAGCTTTTGAATTGTCCTTGCAAAGTTCATAAAGATAATGGTTACAACAAACATTCTTTCATCTCTTGTCTGAAGGTCTTTTAAGAGGCTTTTTACATCTTCTCCATAGGTGATTAAATCACTTGGAAGAATGTCCATATCATAACCACTTCTTACAGCCTTTTTATTTTCCTCAATCTTCATCTTGTCAATATCGGTATTTTTTCTTTTAACCATCTTGATGGCTTCCGATTGTTCGATTGCCTTGATATGAAAAGAGATATTGATGTTATCGTCTATATCCAAAAACTCGGCAAGCATACGGTCTGAAAGCTCACTTGCAAGGATTTGAAAATGACTTGCCGCTCCAATAAACTTTCCAAACTTAAAATACCTTGACGGTGTAAAGTTAAATTCATCAGGAACAATGTATGTCTTTGTGCTTTCTTTCTTCTTTAAGTCCTTATATGAAAATTCAAAGGTCTTATTGGGATTTAAAACATCATGAAGTATCTTCAGCCTTTCCTCTCCGTTAAGGCTTTCTGCTCTTACTCCCATACTTTTAAGACTCGATAATATATCTATCTCCAGTCTTTCCAGTTTTGATGTTGCCTGCTCTAAATTATCCGCTTCCACCGTAAAGGTTACATACTTTGATTTTTTCAGTCCGTTATTTCCCTTTACAATCTGGCTTTTCAGCATTTCTCTAAACTCAAGGCGAATATCGTCAAACCCGTCCTTTTTATCCGGTATTTGAATTGCCGATTTCATTTCTTCATTTCTACCAAGCTGATTGATATATGAAAACTCTATGCTGACACTTGGATCAAAGGAATTAAGAAAGTTTGCAAACTGATTAAAAATCAAATCTCGATCTTCTTCTAAGGCAAGCTGATAGTTTATATCCTCAAAGGCGATACTCTTATTAAAATGCTTTTCATCAATCTGACATATCCCACTTTTTAAAAGTCTAAGGTAGGGAATGGTATCTTCAACTGTGTATCTTTTCGGCTCTTTCCTAAAGATAAGGTCAAGTAATCCGCCCCTATCTTTTTTAGACTTTCCCTTATTTTGCTTTAAGTCCTGTTTTTGACTTCTTAACTTCTTTTGGTTTTGTTCTAACTTTAGCTGCTGAATCTTTCTTTTGTCTTTCAAGGTAAACCTCCTTTCTCACTCTTTTTTGTGGCTGATAAAATTTGTGAAGGTAAATATACTTAAAATATTTCTCAAAGCTAAGTCCGTCCTTTTCAAAAAGAGTGATGAAAAATATGGGAAGAGTGGACACAATGAGAAAAATGACTGCTATATCATTTGGAACGACCTTTCGCATAAATAAATAGATTGGTATTCCAATCAGTCCTGCAATCGTAAAACCTATCAGTTGTCTTTTTGTAAGGTTAAATGCAACCTTTGTTTTTACCTTCTTTAAGTCTTTTGGGATAGGTACATACGCCATAACTTACCTCCCATCTTCTTTACCCTTTGAAAGCTCCTCTATATGCTCATATACGGAGCCGATTTCTTCCTGAATACTTTCTATCTGTTCATTTGTACTTCTGTTATATCTTTCCTGCATTAGACAAAAATCATTGTGGCAGCGACCGATGTCCTTTGTTCTTTCTTCCAAGTCATTCACTTTGCTGTGAAGCCTGATTCTATCCATCACTGCCAAAATACCTGTTCCAACTGCTACTGCTATCAATACTGTTTTTCTTTTGTTCATCATATATTTCCTTTCTTTTAGTGTGCATTTAATACGCTTTTGGCCAGTGTTCCGCTCTTTAGCATCATTAACCCCAGCAAAACCGCATATCCAAGTATCGTAAAGGTACTTGTGTGTATATCTGTTATCTGTATTGTCTTAACTAATACTGCGTATATTCCAAGACAAACCATTAAAAAGAGTCCTTGTAATCCTATGGCAAATAAGCCTTTGATATAGTTAGTTCCGATTTGTCCCCACTCTTTGTTTCCCATTGTGGCAAAAGGAATGGCTGAAACGGATGAGTAAACATAAATCTCAAACATTCTGCCGTATACCACAAGCATAATCACAATGGAAATGACCTGTATTGCCACCTTTATGAGCGAGGTTTCAAAGAGTATCATGACAAGCTCTCCAAGACCTTTATCTTTTAAGCCTTCTACCATCGTTACAATCTGATCTCCGGAGATAACGGCAGAGGTGTTAATTACCCCTGCCGCTTTATTTACCATGTGCTGTGCCACATCAAAGACTGCCATAGAAAACTGAAAAGCATGGGACACTAACCATACGGCAATCCACATCTTTATGATGTACTTGAAAAATTCAAAGGTATCTGTATCGTGCATATTGTTCTTTTGCATAACCATATTAATAAGCTCGATACAAAGGACTGCCGTTATAATTAGACCTGCTATGGGGATAATGACGGAATCGTTAATGCTTTTAATAAAACTGAAAACCTGTCCGTTCCACCCCATTGGTGTCTTTCCCACATCCGTTGCAATCGCACCAACTTTATCGTTGATGTCAAGAAACATGGACTCTAAGTTTGCTTGGATACCGCCCAGTAGAAGATCTTTGAAAAACTCCTCTATCTTGTCGAATATCCCAAACATTTAATTTCTCCTTTTCTTCTTACTTGAGTACATTTGCAAGAAGCGGAATCAGCTTTAATCCGATTAAGACGATACCGCCTCCCGCCATAAGCTGCTTAATGCCCTGAGATTTTGCACCCGGATTGTCATTACCATAACCTTCCATCAGGTTAATTACACCCCATGCTCCAAGTCCTGCACCTACTGCCATAACTAAAATCTTTAATACATTTACTGCCTGTGTAAAAAATTCCATAATTTATTCCTCCTCGTTTTCTTCTTTCTTTTCAATTTTGTTGTATGACTTCACAACAAAGTTTTTGTAAGTCTTTCCATCTTTTTCACGCTTCTTAAAGTATCCAAAGATATGGATCAAATCACCTTTTTCAAAGGCTTTTGCTGTTTCTGACTTTTCACCATAGGCTGCACAGTTGATATATTCCTTGCCTTTCCCATACTTTTTTACAAGCGTAAAGTTTGCAACTTCAACAGCTTCTCCCTCTTTGTCAAAACTCGAAAAAGTTGGTTCTGCCAATAAGTTGGCATTGATGTTAATCATTTCTTGCTTCATTAAAAATTTCTCCTTTTCTTTTCAATAAAAAAAGCGACTGGAGTTTTTTCTTTTCCAATCGCTGATACTCTTGCTATTTAGTTTTCCTTAGTGGGACTTCTTATCCTTACCATCTTTCCTCCTGATTTTGAGTAATAAAAAAGCAGCAAATCTATGTTCTTTAGACTTACTGCACTCTTGTAATAAGAGTTTCTCTATTTAATTTTGCTTTCCCTTTTCGCTTCATATAGCTCTCAATATCAAAAACATTCTTTTTATCATAGTCCTCAAGGAGCTTATAATTTTTGTGCTTTGTAATATCGAATTTATCCGACAAAAATGGTCTGACACCTCGAAGCTGAAAAATACATTTACTGCCATCCATAACCGTTATCTCATCTTGGCTCATCAGCTCTTTTCCTGTCTTTTGGTAATTGAGTCCATAACTATTAGCATTGGAGCGTGTTTCAGAAGTGTTATATAGATCTATCGTTTCCTTTCCAAGCGTTTCTGATAGCTCTTTAAGTGTTGTTTTCTCCTTTCCACCCAAGAATAGCGTGCTATCACAGTTACCTACAATGGTATCTGCATTGTCCTTGTAGATTGCCTTTAGCTGAGATTGTGCCTGCAAGATAATACTTGCTGAAATTTCTCTTGAACGGATTGTCGCAATCAATTTCTCAAATTTGGGAATTAAGCCTATATTTGCAAACTCATCAAGCAAGCATCTTACATGAACAGGTAATCGTCCTCCATATTCATCATCCGCCTTATCACAAAGCAAGTTAAATAACTGCGAATACATAATAGACACCACAAAATTAAAGGTATCATCTGTATCAGAGATAATAACAAAGAGTGCTGTTTTTCTATCTCCCAGTGTATCAAGCTCAAGTTCATCTTCTTTCATCAAGTCCCTAAGCTCTTGAATATCAAAAGGAGCAAGTCTTGCTCCACATGAAATAAGAATAGACTTCGCTGTTTTTCCAGCAGCAAGTTTGTACTTTTTATATTGCTTTACCGCAAAGTGCGTAGGCTCTTTCTTTTCCAATGCTTCAAATAGTCTATCAATGGGATTCATATATGTTTCATCATCTTCCCTGACTTCTGAAGCGTCTATCATATCCAGTAGTGTTGCAAAGTTCTTTTCTTCTCTTGGAGCTTCATAGAAGATATATCCAATAAGAGCTGTATAGTAGAGTTTTTCTGCTTTCACCCAAAAATCCTCACCTGCTTTTTCACCCTCTCCCTTTGTGTTTGCAATGATTGTCTGCACTAATTTGAGTATATCTTTTTCACTTCTAAGGTAGGCGAATGGATTATACTTCATGCTCTTTTTGAAGTTGATGGTATTTAAGATTTTTATCTCATAGCCATTATCTTCAAGCATCTTGCCACACTCAATAACTATTGTTCCTTTAGGATCTGTTACACAATATGATGAGTGCATTTGCATTAGATTTGGCTTTACATAAAATCTTGTCTTTCCTGAACCAGAACCACCTATAACCAAAACATTTTTATTTCTCGCATACTTTGGATTTGCCGGTCTGCCATTCATGGTTAATCGTTCTGTTTGAGTAAGCAAGATATTGTTTTGGAACTTTTCATCCACATAAGGCTCTATATCTTTTCTCGTTCCCCATCGGGCTGATCCATACTCTTTCCCCTGTCTGAACTTTTTTGCATTTTTACCTTTGGTATAGACAATAAATTTAATTAAAACTACTACTCCCACGCCTATTAAAATATCAGCCACATGAATACTCGGAATAAAGCTCATGGTATTAAGCTCCAATATTCCTTGAAAGATTTTGTCTATCACATCGCCGCCTGTATAGGCTCTTACATGATGAGAAAAGATATTGCCAACATAGAAAAATGCAAGATAGGGAATGTTCTGTTTTAGAAACTTTGCCTTATCCTGCACCTTAAATAAGCCTTTGATGTCTTTTAGTATCTTATCTATCATAGGCTCTGCTCCTTTTGTTTATTCTTGACTTTATCTTTAGAAACAGTGTTCTTTGCCATCTCCTTAAACTTCTCAATGTTTTTATGAATAGATTCTTTCCTTTCCGTTTTCTTTTCTGATTCTGAAAGGGCGTGCTTAAATGCTTTGTCCATCACTTTCATATCTTTTGCTTGAAAGAACACTGAGTATTTACCTGATTCTTTATCTTTCATTACCGAAAACTTAACTCCATATCTGTTCAGTTCTTTTTTCAGTTCCTTCAATTCTGTTTCTTCTACTGGTATCTCTTCAAGCTGTCCCTTTTTAACCATATCTTTTAGTTTTACTTCATTCCCTTTACTCCCAACGAGCTTTTCCAGTCCTCCGAGTTTCTCAGCCTCTTTCATCAGTTTCTTGAGTAAAGTCAAAAGAAGTTTTGCTGTTACTTTTCCGGCTTTAACCTCCATATTCAGCGTTTTTCTTGCGATTTCTTCATTGATCAAGTTCTCTCACCTCCTGTCAGCAGTCTTTCTTTATTCCTCTTTAATTTTTCTTCCTGAATAACTTTCCTATAATCTTCTCCAAGTACCATCACAGGAATACACATCTCGATAATTCTTGAGTAAATTCTTTGGTATTCCACACTCTCCGTACAGTTTTCAATTTGGCTGTATGAAAGATTTGTGGTAAAGATTGTTGGCTTATTCTTTAAGTACCTGTTATTCACAATGTTGTATACCTGCTCTTTGGCATAGCTTGTATCTCTTTCAATTCCTAAATCATCTAAGATGAGAACGGAAGTGTTTACAAGGGATTCGATATATGCGTTTTTATCAAGGTCAAATCCGCCTTTTTGCAGTTCGTTAATTATCTGTGCAAAGTTTCTAATCTTAACGCTTATCTGATACTGTTCAATCAGAGCATTGGCAATAGAGCAGGCAAGATAGGTCTTTCCACTTCCAACTGTTCCATAGAACAGGAGTCCGATATTTTCTTTTCTCATCAATTCATAATCTTTTACAAAATTCTTTGCGATGATAAGACTCTGATTTTCTTTTCCCTGATAGTTTTCAAAGGTATATGCCCATTGAATCATGGAGGTGAAGCAGATACTTTTTAATCTCTCGATTTCAAGCTGCTTTTGTCTTTCTTTTTCTTTTGCTTCTCTATCTCTATCGCATTTACAAGCTGTCTTAAATATCATCTGCTTTCCGAAAAATTCTAATGCTTTTCCATCTTTTCTTTCATGGCACACTTTACAGTAAGCATGTCCGTCTTTGATGTATTCTTTTTCAGGATTGAAGCTGTATTCCACATCTTCTATCATCACTTTCTCTAATTCTTTAATCATAAATGTACTCCCTTGTTATATTCCTCCCATGTAGGGATATTGGTTTTTTTCTTACTTCCCTGATCTTTATAAAACCAAGAAAGAATTGTTGCTTTATGGTCTTTATATGTCTTTCCAGTACTTTGAAGATAGGTTGATAATCTCTCAATGTAGTTATCAAGCTCTCCTGCCATTTTTATTTGTAATTCGCCTATATCCTCATTCTTTAAAAAAACATTTTGAAATGTTCCAAGTCCGTTTTCCCCAAAACTATATTCTCTCTTACTATACTTACTCTTATTATTCTCTATATAGTTAGAGTCAACATTTTGAACTTCCTGAAGTTCATTTTCTTTACTTCTGAGGTTAAAATCTTTTACTTCTGAAGTTAAGTTTTTTGACTTCTGAAAGTCATTTTCTTTTACCGCTATTATGCTCATAAAATCTTTAACATAAATGACATTCGGCTTACCAAGTCCAAGCCTTACTCTTTCAATCAGTCCTATTCCTTTTTTGCTGTCTAACTCGTCCAATATTTTTATGGCAGTAGGCTTTGAGATATTTCTTCTTCTCATAATTTCTTCAACAGTAAAATAGATAAATACTCTGCCTTCCTTGTCCACCCAGTTATTCTTAAAGGACATTCCTGTGCGTTTCAAAAGCATGGAGTATAGGATAATGGCTTCAGCAGACAGTCCCTTAAATTCTTCTCCGTCTACCAATATTTCAGGCACTTTTAGAAAGTTAAATCTTTCCGCTTCTCTGTTATAGAAATAGTCAAAGTCCATGCAGGATCACCTCCCTCCTTAAAAATTTGCAAAGAAAAAGACGATAGTTTTTTCTCTATCGCCTTTGGTAACCATTTTTATGAAATTTTTTAGATTGATTTTATTGCTTCATTGATACCTTGTAAAAAAGCTATAACTGCTGCTCCAACCATCGGTATTCCGTATGGACTTAACAGGAATCCTAATATCAATGCTTCTATTCCGATGGTAACTTCTTTTTGCAGAAAAGAGGCAATTGCTCCAAATATGCAAAACATCATCAGCAAATATAGTAGGGCTGTTCCAATACCAAGTAGAAATGTCAGAAATGCTGTGAGGATACTTAACACCAAGCTAATTGGAAACAAGATTATTTTTATTATCCATCTCATCATTTAGTAGTCCTCACTTTCTAAAGCATTCTTTGTATCTCCACACACCATATCAATGCAAACATTCACATCAATATAATTTTTTAAGACTTTTTTTCGTCCTCCCTCTCCGTCTTCTACAAATACATAATGCTTGTAAAACTGCTTAAAATGCAGTATTTTCACGATTTCACTCTTTGTATCAACGCTATGCACTCGACATGCCTTGACCTAGGAAATTGGTCGAAGGCTTGGTATTTTTTATTTTGTAGCCGTTTTTTATGAAGATTTCTAGGTCTCTTACTTGGGTTTTTGGGTTGCAGGATATGTAGACAAATTCTTCTGGAGCTATGTCTATTATTTTTTTGATTGCTTTTGGGTGAATGCCTTCTCTTGGTGGATCTATTACTACTATGTCGTATTTTCCTTTTACTAAGTCTATTTTTTCTAAAACGTCTCCTGCTATAAAATCTATATTTTCTATCTCATTTTCTTTTGCATTGTCGAAGGCTTTTTCTACTGCTTCTTCTATTATTTCTATTCCCATGGCTTTGTTTGCAAATTTTGCAAATAGTTGAGTTATAGTTCCTGTTCCTGAATATAGATCTAGGACGTTTTTGTTTTTATCTACATTTGCTAATTCTATTGCTTTTTGATAGATTTTTTCTGCTGTATATACATTTGGTTGGAAAAATGAAAATGGAGAAATTTGAAATTTTAAATCATTCATTTTTTCTTCGATATATTTTTTCCCAAATAAAAGTTCGATTGAATCTACTTTTACTGCATCTGACAAACTATCGTTAATCACATGATAAATTGAAACAATTCTCCCCTTGGTTTTTGCATTTAAGAGATTATGGGCAAATAAATCTCTTCTCATTGGATCAAAAGATTTGTCTGAGCTTGTCACAAGGACTACCATAATTTCTCCAGTGTGAAGTGCTTTTCTTACTATTAAATTACGCAAAAGTCCTGTATGAGCTTTTTTGTGATAAAAACTTGTATTTTTTTCTCTAAAATATTTTTGTACATATTTTCTTATTGTTTCAAAATCGCTATCAACTATATTACATCCATCTGTATCGACAATTTCATAAAATCTATTTTGCCTGTGAAGTCCCAAAACAAGTGGCCCATCCTTGTAAGAATCTCCAAAAGTATATTCCATTTTATTTCTGTATCCTTTTATTTTTGGACTTCTAATGATTGAAAGATCTGCAATATCAATATGAGAATTTTTCAAAAGTTTTTTTATCATATCATGCTTTAATAAAAGCTCTGTTTCATATCCCATTTTTTGGTAAGAACAACCACCACAAATTCCTGCATGAGGGCAAAATTCTTTGGCATTTTCTATTTTGGATTCTTCCAAAACTTCCATAAATTTTCCTTTTTTATTCTTACCCCTGTTTTTAGTGATTTTTACCCTTACTTTTTGTCCCAAAACTCCGCCCTTAAATTGGACAGTTTTTTCTTCGTCAATTTTTCCTATCGAAATATTTGGATAAGACATATCTATTATTTCTACATCTTTTATTGGTTTTTCTCTCATTTATTCTCCTCTATTCCAAAATCTTTCAACCAAGATTTTTAATTCTTTTTTATTTTTTACTTCTCTTATATTTGACCAATGTCTAGGATAAAGCCTTCTGTACTTATCCCACAAAAATCTATCATCAACCAAATAAATTATTCCCCTATCCTTTTCTCCTCTGATTAGCCTTCCAGCTGCTTGGAAAATTTTATTTAAGCCCGGATAGGTGTAGGAATAATCAAAACCATTGTGAGAAATTTCGTCAAAATGATTTTTTATTAAATTTCTCTCATCGCTTACTCCTGGCATTCCAACCGAAATTACCATTGAACCAATTAGCCTATCGCCTTTCAAATCAACTCCCTCAGAAAATATTCCACCCAAAACCAAAAATGCAGTTTTTTCACTTTCGTAAGTGAAATTTTGCAAAAATTTGTGCCTTTCTACTGGGGACATGGACCTTTCTTGAACTAAAATTTCGTCATTAAAATTTTCCTTGTAATATTCATAGACATCCGTTAGATATGAAAATGAAGGGAAAAATATAAAATAATTTCCTTTTTTTGCACTTATAAATTCGTGGATAAGGTCAGCTATATCCATTAAATTATTATTTCTATCTTTATACCTAGTAGAAATTGGACTTGCAAAAATGGCAAAATTTTTCTTATCAAAGGGAAAATCCAAATGAACTTTCAAACTATCATCTACTCCAAGCATTTTTCTGTAAAAATCCATTGGAGAAAGAGTTGCAGAAAAAAATATGCTTGCCCTTGCAAGTTTATACTTTTCTTTCAAAACTTTTGAAGGATCAATGCACTTAATTTCATAAATTTTTTCCATAGAATTTTCATCATAGGTCAATGTTTGATAAAAACCCTCCCTAAAATTATCAGAAATTTTTAGATGATGGTTTATTTCAAAAAACATATCTTCTATTTTATCATAATCTTCTCTTTTTTTATCCTTGATCAAAACTTTTTCCAATTTTTTTGATAAAGCTATGAGTTTTTTGTCAAAATCATCATTATTATCAGTCGAATAATAAAACAATTTTTTCCCATAATTTTTATACATTTTTTCAAACTCATCCAAAATAGAATCAATTGATTTTATTATTTTTACATCTTTTTTTCTATCCATAGATTTTCTTAATTCCTTAAAATCAGAATCAACAAAATCATGAGAGAACATCTTTCTTGACCTTTCCAAAAGATTGTGAGCCTCGTCAATTAAAAACAAATATTCATCAAGGCTATCATCAAAAAATCTTCTCAAATAAACATTTGGATCAAAAATATAATTATAATCGCAAATTATTATGTCGCAGTACAAAGAAATATCAAGCTCGAATTCAAGGGGACAAAGCCTGTGTTTTTCTGAATAAGAAGTGATAACATCGTAGTCCATTATGTCTTCATTTTCCAAAATATCTTTTAATCCATCATTTACCCTATCAAAATGCCCCCTTGCAAAGGGACAGTCTTCAGGATTGCAAGAAATTTCATCATTTAAACAAATCTTCTCCTTGCTTGTAATTGAAACTGCCTTGATTGATAGATTTTTTTCTTTTAATAAATATAAAGATTTTAAGGCTTCTTTTGCCGTAGTATTTTTTGAAGTAAGGTAGAAAATTTTATCATTCAAACCTTCTCCTAAAGATTTTACAGCAGGAAAAATTGTAGAAATAGTCTTTCCAGTTCCAGTTGGAGCATCTACAAACAAATTTTTCTTATCAAGAATCGCCCTATAAACAGCAACCGCCATCTTCCTTTGCCCTTTTCTGTAACCATCATAGGGAAAAGTCAAATTGTTTGCACTAATATTTCTTTTTTCAAGATTTTGGGATAAAATTTTTGAAAAATTAATGTATTCTTTTAATAAATTTATGTAAAATTCATAAAGCTCGTCAAGACTTTTTTCTTTTTCAAAAGTTTTTGTCTTGTAATCATCTAATGATACATAAGTTAGTCTTATAGTAATATTTTTCAAATCATTTTTTACACCATAAAAATACCCATAGCAAAAAGCTTGAGCCCAGTGTAGTTTATTTGAATCATCCAATTTGTCTAGATTTCTTGTGGTAGATTTTATTTCATCAATAATTATTTTGCCATTCTTTTTCAAAAGACCATCAGCCCTACCCTCAACGTGAAATTCCATATCGTCAATTTTAGTAATGTTTTTAAGATAGAATTCAGCTTGGTAATTTTTATCATAAGATTTTTGAATTTTTTGATGGGCTTTGATTCCTTCGACCATCCTATTATTGTCCCTAAAAGAATTATCAATATCCCCACTTCTCATAACAAATTCTATAAGTTTTCTAACAGAAGTTTTTATATACATTAAATCACCTTAGTTTATTATATCATTTTTCATTAAATATTTTGAATTTTGAAACTATCAGTAAAATAAAATTTATTAAGATTCACAAAAAAATATCCCTCTCAGGATATTTTCTTGAGAGAGACATTTTGCTTTTTATTTATAATAAATTATTTTCTTTTTGATTTGAAAAGTGCTACTGCTGATGCTGCAAGTGTTGCTACAACGCCTGTAAGTCCTGCTACACCTGTTTGAACGTTGTTGTTAGCTTTGTTATTTACAACTTTTGATGGTTGTGTTTTTTTCTTATCTTCTGTTTTTTTCTTGTCTTCTGGTTTCTTTCCTTCTTCTGGTTTCTTTCCTTCTTCTGGTTTTTTGCCTTCTTCTGGTTTCTTACCTTCTTCTGGCTTTTCAGGTTTTTCCTCTTTTCCTGCATATCTAACATTAATTGTATATCCACCATCTTC
>NZ_HE978531.1:641178-690333 GCF_000311745.1 Anaerococcus obesiensis ph10
ATCGTCTTCTTTGTGAGCTTTTAAGATTTCATTTTTCAATGATTCTACACCTTCAACTGTTTTAGCTTTATTAATTAAGTTAAAGTATAAATCACTTGTTATTCCTGCTTCTTTTAGATCTTTAATTGCTTTTTCTTTTGCATCTTTCAAGTCTTTTGCAGCTTTTACTTCTTTATTTATTTTATTAACTATATCTTCAACGTCTGCTTTTGTAAGAGCATTATCAAGCAATTCTAATGCTTTTTTCATTATTGCTTCATCATCAGTTGGTGCTAATTTATTAAGTTTTGCATCAGTTATTGCATCTAATAATTCTTTTGCATCTTCTTTTGCTTTATTTACTGCCTTTTTATCTTTTGCTTCATCTACTAATGATTTAAATTTATCTTTTTGTACTTGACTTAAATCTAAATTACTGATTTCTTCTTTTGTTTGTGTTTTTAAATTTTCTAATTCTTGATCTTCTTTGAATCCTTCAGGATCTACTACTGATTTTTTAACTTTATCAACTTGTGCTTTATCAAGAGCTTTGTTGAATGAGTTTATAATTTCGTTTATATCTTGACCTTCTTTTAGTTCTGGTAAGCTATATTTTACTTCTAGTATATAAGTAGCTAAGTCTTGTGCTTCTATTTGATATTGTTTTGCTTCTTCTTTTGTAGCTGCATTGTCTACTTTTTGTGTAAAATGAGCTTTTTGAAAATCACTTAAATCTGCAGCGTTAATATTTGCCTTTGCTGATTCTTTAGCTTTTTGTAATTCTTCAGCGTCATTTTTATTATTAGTTAGAGTTACAGGTGCTAATTTTTTAACTTTTGCAATATTTGCAGGTTTAATTTCTTCTTTTTTATCCTCTTTTTTTCTAATATTTTTCCAATATCTTCTTTATCAGCTTTGTTTTCTGTAGCTTCTTTAATATCATCTTTTTTTAACTCAGCTTCTACATCTTTTTTAATTTGATTGTCAGCTTCATTTTTTATTTCTAACTTACTTGTTTCCAAAGCAGCTTCTTCTGCTTTTGTTAAATTAGGTGCTATAACACCTACTGATAGTGCTAGAGCGATGACTGAACCCATCACTAATTTTTTATTATTTTTCATATTACACTCCTTAATATTATTTGTATGCCACCATTATATATATATATATATAGTCAAGTAAAAATATTTAAATTATAAGAATTTTATTAAGAAATAAAATAATTAGATATTTTAAATTTAAAAATTTTAAAATCATTAAAAATTTGCAAAAAAATAAGCAAATAGTTTTCTATTTGCTTACTTATTTTATATTCCTCTGCTAGCTCCGCCGCCTCCAGATGAGCCTCCTCCACCGGAGAAACCTCCTCCAGAAAATCCACCAGAGCCTCCGGAAAATCCTCCAAAAGATCCTCCTCCAAAGCCCCCGAATCCGCCGAAGCCTCCATATCCTCCGTTTCTAAAGCCTCCTCGCCTTGCGAAAAATCTTGAGAATATCATAAAAATTATAAATATTATTATTAATGTTCTTAAATCTATTTCGTCGTCTTTATCTTCTCTTAGCCTATTAGCATATTCGTCATAATCGCCAGTCAATTCTACTTGGTATTCTTCTGCAATTTGTGAAACAATTGCATTGAATCCTTCTGTAATTCCTTTGGAAAAATCTCCATCTCTCATATAATCTAGCATATATTCATCGATTATTCTTCCAACCTTACCATCGTTTAATCTTCCCTCTATTCCATAGCCTGTTATAATTGAAATATCTTTTTTATCTTGGCCTTTTCTTTGGGAAATTAAAATCAAAACTCCATTATTTTTTTCTTTATCTCCAATTTTCCATTTATTTAAAAGATCTGTTCCAACTTGCATTGGCTGATCCTCTACATCTTTTAGGGAAACATAAATTACTTGAGCTCCTGTTTTTTGTTCAAGTTCTTTGTTTACTTTTGTAAGATGGTCTTTGGTTTCTTGGTTTATTAAATTGAGTTCGTCATAGTAATAAGTATTTGGCGATTGTGGCAAATCATCTGCAAAAGATTTTTGAGGTAGAAAAAGAAGAATAAAGGCAAATAAAATAGTTACTATTATATTCTTTCTTTTTCTCATAATCTACCTAGCTACCAAAATTTACTTGTGGAACATCTTGAGCTGATGCGTCGGCTTCAAAATATTCTGCCTTATCAAATCCCATCATTTTTGCAAAAATACTTGTTGGAAATGATTTAACTTTTGTATTGTATGCTTTTACTTCTGAGTTATAATTTTTTCTTTCTACTGAAATTCTATTTTCTGTTCCAGCAAGCTCATCCATTAGTTGAGTAAATTGCTTGTCAGCCTTTAAATCTGGATAGGCTTCAGCAACTACATTGATACTTCTTATAGCTTGAGACATTTGTTCATTTGCCTCAGCCAATTCTTTTGGGCCTTTTGCGTTTTGTATTCCTGATCTTGCGTTGGTAACTTCTGTTAATGTATCTTTTTCGTGTTTTGAATATCCTTTAACTGTGCTTACAAGATTTGGAATCAAGTCTGCTCTTCTTTGAACAACATTTTGAACTTGTGCATAGGATTCGTCAAGTTGTTCTTTTTGTTTTACAAGTCCGTTATATGAAGGTATTAAAACAATTATAGCAAGAGCAATTATTGCAATTATTGCTATAACTATTCCACCTACTCCTTTTCTTTTTTTATTAAGTTCCATTTAATCCTCCTAAATTTTATTTCTATTCTAATTATACCCATCTAGAAGGATTACTTTTTCATTTTTTAAAGATTTTTGTAGGTCAATTGTTCTTTGATTTGATGAGCCTTTAAATTTTAATCTCAAATCTTTTAATTCTTCAACAAAAAGTCCATCGACCAATACATCGCACATAGATAAAAGTTTTTTTGCATTTTCAATATTTACTAAAATTTCATACAAAAATCCCGAAAAAATCCAAATCGACTTGTCTGATTCTTCCCTAATTTTTTTTACAATTTGAATCAAATCTTCTGTCGATTCGAAAGGCTCTCCTCCCAAAATAGTAAGACCTTCTATCTCATCTTTTTTTAAATAGGAAATTATTTCTTGAGTTTGTTCATCTGTCCACAAATTTCCAAAATTTGGATTCATATATTCTTTATTAAAACAATTTTTGCAATTTGCATGACAGCCTGTGACAAAAAAGGAGGTCCTAATCCCAGGACCATTTGCCACATCATATTTTCTAATTTGCCCGTATCTCATAAATCCTCCATAAAAAAAGTCTACTAATGTAGACTCAGCGTAGAAAAAGTAATTTTAATAATTTATTAATAATTCAAAAATAAAATCACGCTCCAACCCATCTCGAGCGTAGTCGAGAGATCTCATGAGATTTCTCTGGTCACTACGTACGATAAATCGGTATAAACAAGCAAAACGGGTGTTTATTTATCTGGTCGAAATGAGTAAAATTTAGTTTGTCTACAGTTTGAAATATATTATTATATATTTTGTTTATCCTAAAGTTTTTCACTTTCTAAAATTAATTCTTCGTATGTTAGGGCGGAGGAAATGGGGGAGTTTCGATTCTCCCTCTTTTTCCTCCCCCTAACACCCACCCACTTTTTTACCCCCCTGCAACCGACCATTGCATGGAGCTTTTCTTGTAAGAAGCTTCGCTTCTTTCAATTTTTTAAAATTATTTTCCAAATATAATAAATTTAAATTTATAAAATAATAATCAATTCATTTTATTTATACATTTATCATACAAATTAATTGAGCGAAGAAATCTCATGAGATCTCTCCACTCCTTTCAGTCGGTCGAGATGGGCTTGGCTTTATTTTTATTTCAAAATAACATCCATTTGAATTTAAACTTTATCTACAATCTAAGTAAACTACCGTAGACTTTTTTTATTATATATGCAAAACTCTTGCTTTTATTTCTTTTGTTCTTCCTTCGTTCCAGAAATTTTCTCCCAAATATCCGCAAGTTCTTCTTACGACTGTTAGTTTTGCCCTGTCTTTATTGCCACATTGTGGACAATACCATTCGTTATCATCATTTAAAAGCATTTCTCCATCATAACCGCATTCTGCACAATAATCTGATTTTGTATTAAATTCTGCGTATTGGATATGGTTATAAATATATTCAACAATTGTGCCTAGAGCCTTTAAATTGTTTGCCATATTTGGAATTTCTACATAGGAAATACATCCTCCTGATGATAGGTCTTGAAATTCTGATTCAAAATCAAATTTTTCAAAAGCTGATATATTTTCTCTTACATCAACATGGAAAGAATTTGTGTAATAACCCTTGTCGGTTACATCTTTAATATCTCCAAATCTTTTTCTATCGATTGAGGCGAACCTATTTGTAAGATTTTCTGCTGGTGTTCCATAAACTGCAAATTGAAGTCCTGTTTCTTTTATCCATTCTTGTTTTTTCTTATTTAATAAGTCCATTATTTTAAGGGCGAATTCTTTTCCCTCTTTACTTGTATGACTTACACCTTTTACAAGTTTACATGCTTCATATATTCCAATATATCCAATGGTAACTGTTGCGTAAGCATTTTTTAAAAGTGGTTCTATTCTTTGATGAGGTTTAAGTCTTGCTATTGCTCCGTGTTGGAAATGAATTGGAGATGAATCGCTTGTTACATTTTTTAAATGTTCATATCTTAAAATTCCAACTCTTTTTACAAGATCCATTCTCTTATTTAAAATTTCAAAAAACTTTTCTTCATCATTTTTTGCAAGGATTCCAATTTGTGGAAGATTGATTGTGCAAACTCCAATATTAAATCTACCATCAAATTTATAATTTCCATTTTCATCCTTGTATGGTGGCAAAAATGCCCTGCATCCCATTGGAGAAAATACATTTCCTTCGTAATTTTCTCTCATTTTTTTGGCTGAAATGTAATCAGGATACATTCTTTTTGCTGTACATTTTATAGATAATTCTGTTAAGTAATAATATTTGCTTTCTTTTTTTATATTATTTTCATCCAAAACATAGATTAATTTTGGGAAAGCTGGTGTTACATAAACTCCCGCTTCGTTTTTTATTCCTTGTAATCTTTGTTTTAAAATTTCTTCAATTATTCTTACAGTTTGGTCCAAGTATGGATCGTTTTCGTCTGTGTGCATAAACAAAGTCACAAAAGGTGCTTGGCCGTTTGATGTCATAAGAGTATTGATTTGGTATTGGATTGTTTGAATACCAGATTCCAAATCTCTTTGAGTTAATTTTTTAGCCATTGCCTTTATCTCATCTTCATTTGATAAAATTTCTTTTGCTAACTTATAATTTTTATTGTAAGAAACTTCCAAATATTTTGAAAGACATGAAATATTTATTGATTGACCACCGTATTGGTTTGAGGCGATTTGGGCAATAATTTGAGTCATAACATTACAAGCTACTTGAAAAGATTTAGGCGTTTCAATTGTCTTTCCATTTATAACTGTTCCGTTATCTAACATATCTTTCATATTTACCAAACAGCAATTAAAAATTGGTTGAATCAAATAATCAAGATCGTGAATATGTATTGCTCCATCTTCGTGAGCCTCTACAAGGTCTGCGTCAATTAATTTTCTTTTTGCCAAATCTTTTGACACTTCTCCTGCTATCAAATCTCTTTGGGTTGATGCAATCAATGGATTTTTATTGGAATTTTCATCCATTACATCAATATTTGTTCTTTCAAGTAGACCTATTATATCATCATCTGTTGTATTTGCTTCTCTTTTATAAGCATGGACTGACCTATAAGCTTCGTATGATTTTGCTGTTGCAGGATTTTTTTTGTCGATTAGTTTATAATAAACTTGATCTTCGATTTGATAAATTGAAATTTCTCTTTTATTTTCAGCTCTTTTTTCGATTTCATCTGCTATTTTTTCTGCTTGATTTTCTATATAAACACCATTTGGAGAATTCATAGCTTTTTCTATAGCTATTTTTATTTTTTCTTTGTCAAAATCCACCTTTTGACCATTTCTTTTAACAACTTTAACCATTTTGCACTCCTTTTTTAATACTCTTATAGTATACCATATATAGATATATTAAAACAAGAGCCACAATATCTTGTGTGTTTTAGGTTTTTTTGCCTGCATATTTTTTTCAATTATTTGGGCTTTAAAATACTTCGTTGAATAAATATAATTGAAAATTTTATTTAAAAAAAATATTTTTTCTGGTAATTTAAACAAAATAAAAAGAGAAAATCTCAAAAAGAAATTTTCTCTTTTTATATTTATTCTTAATTTTTAACTTGATATTCTAATTCATTATTTTTATCTAAATCTATTATGACATGATCGCCTTCCATTACATTTCCTTCAATAATTTTTCTTCCTAGATTTGTTTCAATATTTGCTTGCAAGAATCTTTTAATTGGTCTTGCACCATATTCTACGTCGTAGGATTTATCTAAAATATATTCGTGAGCCTTCTTGCTAAGTTCAATTGTAATTTCACGACTTTCAAGTCTTTTTGAAATATCTGCAATTTGTAGATCAATAATTTTATATATTTGATCTGATGTTAATGGTTTAAACATAACAATATCATCAATTCTGTTTAAAAATTCTGGTTTAAAAGAATTTCTTAAAGATGAATCGACAAGTTTTCTATTTTCTTCATCAATACTTCCATCTTCTTTTAGTCCATCTATCAAATAAGTTGAACCAATATTTGAAGTCATAATTATAATTGTATTTTTAAAATTAACAGTTCTTCCTTGACTATCTGTAAGTCTTCCGTCATCCAAAACTTGTAGTAAAATATTAAAAACATCTGGATGAGCTTTTTCAATTTCATCAAACAAAATTACTGAATAAGGATTTCTTCTTACAGCTTCTGTCAATTGACCGCCTTCTTCGTAGCCAACATAACCTGGAGCTGCACCGATTAATCTTGACACAGAATATTTTTCCATATATTCTGACATATCAATCCTAATCATATTTTTTTCGCTATCAAACATAGCTTCTGCAAGTGATTTTGCAAGCTCTGTTTTACCAACTCCTGTTGGTCCAAGGAAAATAAATGAACCGATTGGTTTATTTATATCTTTTAGTCCAGATCTTGCCCTGATAATTGCATCTGATACACTATCAACGGCTTCATCTTGTCCAATAACTCTTTCGTGCAACTTGTCTGAAAGTCCCAAAATTTTACTTCTTTCACTTTCTACAAGTTTATTTACTGGAATATTTGTCCAATTTGAAACTACATCTGCTATGTCTTCATCTGTCACTTCTTCTTTTATAGAAGAATTATCTTTTTGGTCTTTTTCCTTTTCTTTTAATTTATTTTCAAGTTCTGTAAGTTTTCCATATTTAAGCTCAGATAATTTTTCAAAATCGTAATTTCTCTCAGCTTTTTCGATTTCAACTTTTACCTTGTCAATTTCTTCTTTTATATCTTTTACAGAATTTATTGAATCTTTTTGGCTTTTCCACTTATTAAAATCAGCTTTGTATCTTTCATTAGCATCTGCCAATTCTTTTTCTAATGTTTCTAATCTTTTCTTACTCTTTTCGTCATCTTCTTTTTTTAACGCTGCAATTTCAATTTGGACTTGTAAAATTCTTCTTTTTTCTTCATCCAAATATTCTGGCATTGTATCAATTTCAGTTCTTACAGTTGCGCAAGCTTCGTCCATCAAATCTATTGCCTTATCTGGCAAAAATCTATCAGTTATATATCTATTTGATAGCTCAGCTGCTGCAATTACTGCTTGATCTTGAATTCTTATTCCATGATAAATTTCATATTTATCTTTGATTCCCCTTAAAATTGAAATTGTATCTTCTACACTTGGCTCATCTACCAAAACTTTTTGGAATCTTCTTTCAAGTGCTCCATCTTTTTCAATATTTTCTCTGTATTCATTTAAAGTTGTTGCACCAATTACTTTTATCTCTCCACGCGCAAGCATTGGTTTCATTATATTTGAAGCATCCATTGATCCTTCTGTTTTACCAGCTCCAACAATTGTGTGAAGCTCGTCAATAAACATAATTATTTGTCCATCAGATTTTTTTACTTCATCAATTACTGATTTCAATCTTTCTTCAAATTGTCCCCTGTATTTTGCACCTGCAACTAAGCTTGCCATATCAAGAGCAAAAATTGTTCTTCCTTGAAGTGGTTCTGGTACATCTTTATTTACAATTCTTTGAGCAAGACCTTCGACGATTGCAGTTTTACCAACACCAGGTTTACCAATCAAAACAGGATTATTTTTCTTTCTTCTTGAAAGAATTCTTTGGCAATTTCTAATTTCACTATCACGTCCAATAACTGGATCGATTTTTCCTTCTCTTGCTTCTTTGGTCAAATTTCTACCATATTTTTCCAAAGGATTGTTTGTTTCTTCTGGATTATCGTTAGTAATTTTTTGACCTTTTCTGACCTTTTTAAGCTCATTTGAGAAATTTTTAGCGCTTAAACCAATCTCCTTAAAATAATCGCTTAATTCGGTATTTTCATTCAAAATAGTTAAGAAAATGTGTTCTGTTGAGATAAAAGAATCTCCCATTTTCTTTGCACAATCTTCACTTTTTAATAAAACTCTTTGAAAAATTGTATTTGGATAAATATTTGCTGAACCTGATTGGCTTGGCAAATTTTCCATTTTTTCTTCCATCTTGTTAAGTACTTTTTTGTACAAGTCCATATTAGACAAAACTTGGCTTACGAAAGAATCTGAATCTTCTATCAAAGCGTAAGCTAGGTGGATAATGCCAACTTCTGGGTTGGCATTTTTGATTGCTAATTGACTTGCTTCATTAATAGCTTCTGTTGATTTTTGAGTAAATTTGTTAAAATCCATAATCATATCCCCCTAATTTATTTCCTTTAATTTTTTATATAGGTCAATTTGATCTTCACTTAAATTTTTTGGATTGTCGATAAGAATTTCTATATAAAGATCTCCAATTTTTCCTTTTAAATCCTTATAGCCCTTACCCTTAATCCTAATTTTGTTTCCAGCTTCAATTTTTTCTGGAATATTTATTTTAAATTTTCCATTTGGACTATCGACAGTAATTTTTTCGCCAAAATAGGCATCCCAAGGAGAAATTCTTTCCTTTTTAATAATATCAAGCCCATCAAGCCTGTAAGTTGAATCTTCCTCAATTTCTACTGTCACATAAATATCAGCATTCAAATTATATTTTGAACCATCAATTTTTAATTTTTTTCCACTTGTCATTCCACTTGGAACATTTATATTTATTTCTTTAATAGAATTTGTTTCTTTATCTTTAATTTTTAGCGTTCTAGATACGCCACTCATTGCTTCATCTAGTGATATATTAACCTTGGCTTTAATTTTTGATTTTTTATTTTTGGTAAAACCATTTTTAAAGCTTGAACCGAATCCTCCAAAATTTGTTGAAGAAGATCTTGAAGATGCTCTTCCTCCACCAAACAAAGTTTCAAAAAAATCTGAAAATCCAGAGGAGCCTCCTGTACTACTTGTGTAGGTATAAGATCCGTTTCCTGCTCCAAAATTTGAAAAAATATCTGAAAAACCATATTGAGAAGGGTCAAAATTTTGACCTTGACTAAAGTTTCCACTTTGTCCAAACATATCATATTGTTTTCTCTTATTTTCATCAGACAAAACTTCGTAAGCTTCATTTATTTTTGCAAATTTTTTGCTGGCTTCTTTATCATCAGGATGAAGGTCAGGGTGGTATTTTTTTGCAAGCTTTCTATAAGCCTTTTTAATTTCATCAGCATTCGCTTTTTTATCTACACCTAATATTTCATAATAATCTTGATATTTCATAAAACCTCCATCAATTTCTGACCATCTTTGACCTTAATCTTACTATACTAAGTTTTGATTTGATTTCAAGAATTATAAAAAATATTTTTGTCAATAAAATAAATAAAAAATAAAGGAGATAGAATTTTCATTCTACCTCCAAAAATTTTTGTTATTTTTAAGCAATTATTTATTTATTTTTTGTTTTTTTCCTATTACAAAAAGTCCTAAACTTGAAATAAGTATTAATATTACACTCACAAATGCAATTGAATTAACTCCTGTTTTTGGAGAATTTTTTGCTTTTGTTTTTGAATTATTGTTTGCACTAACTTTTATTTCATTCTTTTTCCATTGAGCTACAAAAGTATGATCTTTTTCTACTTTATATTTATCTCCTGGTTTATAGTTTGAACCTTTCCAATACAAAAATGTATAACCTTTTTTGCTAGGTGCTTGTGGAAGTGTGATATAATCGCCTTTTTTAATTTTCATAACTTTTGCTTTTGTATCACCATTCCAATTTCCTCCGTTAGGATCTATTGTAATTGTAAATTCTTCAGTTACAACAGGAGGTATTTTTGCAATCCATTTAGCATAAACTGTAATATCTTTTGTAAGTTTTACTTGAGTGATTTTTTCTTTTAATTCTTTATCCTTATACCAGCCATCAAAAATAAAACCTTCTTTTTTTGGTAAATATTGATTTAAATCAATTATTGTATTTTCTTCTTTTGTTATTGGTTTTATTTCTTCTGCTTTATCGGTATCAAATGTTAAGGTAAAATAATTTACTGGTTTTGGTGGTTGTTCTTTTTTTGTCCATTTAGCATAAACTGATGTATCTTTTTCAATTTTTATTTGACTAACTTTATTATTAAGTCCTTCATCTAAATACCAACCGTCAAAAATATATCCTTCTTTTGCTGGTACATATTTTTCTAAATCAACTACTTTTCCTTCTGGACATATAATTGTATCTAGAGCAGAACCTCCATTTGTAATAAAATTCAAAGCAAACATTTTAGCTGGTGGTTGTTGTTTTGCTACCCATTTAGCATAAACTGTCATATCTTCACTAAGTTTTACTTGAGTAACTTTTTCTTTTAATTCTTTATCCTTATACCAGCCGTCAAATGTAAAACCGTCTTTTGTAGGTTTATATTGGTCAAGTTCAATTGTGCTATCTTGTGTTTTTGTAACTGAATTAATTTTACTTCCGCCGTTAGTTTCAAATTTTAAAGTTTTAAATTCAGGAGTTACAGTTAATGTTGGCATATCAAAAAATGCTTCTTTTTTATTTGCATTATATTTAATTGATGAACCAATAGCTCCCAATTTTATTTTTTCTTTTGTCAATCCTTCAAAATCATATCCATCTTTTGGCGAAAAATTGATTTTTAACCTATACTGAATATCTGCTTGCAACTTTCCCTTAACTGGTACAAATTTATCTTCGTTCTTATCGTATACCAAAAGCTCATAATTTGTCGGTCTTACACCATCAGTTTGACAATTAACTTGAATAGAATTTGCATCATTACCTATTGCATAATTGTAAATTGTAAATGAAATTTCCTTAATATGCTTATTTTCAGCAGGATTAGGATCCTTAACTTCTACAATTGCAATTTTACTTGCCTTATAGTTCTCAGTTTCTTTGTATCTAACTTCGTATGTTCCAGCAGGAAGTCCAGATTGTTCCCCATTTGAACATTCTACAAACTCTCCATCTTGGAGACGATATTCCATCTTGTCAGTTGTTCCAGTAATTTTTCCGTCACTTGCTCCGATTACACTAGGTGCAACACTTTTTAAACCACTTGGCGCTTCTTTTCCAGCTTTTTGAATAACAAGATATTTTGTAAAGCTTCCTGTATATTTTCCTGTACCAGTTACAGTAACTTCATATTCCCCACTATCTTTAGGTTTTCCAGCATCAAGGTTTCCTGTGCTACCATCTTTTACTTTATAAGAAACAGTATAATCGGTATCGCGTATCAATTCGCCACCAAATGTTGGTTCTTGCACTTGCTCATTGTAGGTCTTATTCAAATCTGAAACAGGGATAAGAGTGTCAGTGATTTCTGTCTTTGCAGGTTTACTAATAGAATATTCTGGAGATGTTGCCCAAGAATAAGAAACATCATTACTCAAATTGACATTTCTATTTTTTCCCCAGCTTTTACCATCTACAGTAATGTTAATCCCTTTCTCATCCAGTACATATGTCTTTCCATCATTTCCATCAATGCGCACTTGAATTTTATATTGATGGATGCCTTCTCCAAAAGAGCTATCAGGATTTTCATTCCATTTTCCATCGACTTTTTTATACCAAGCTCCTGTTCTATATTCAAATTTCGCTGGAGCGCCCTCTTTAATAGTAAATTTCGGTACAGAAAAATTTTTACCATACTTTGCAATATCGTTAGTGTTGGAAGTGGCAACAATATCCTTGATGATTACTCTCTCACCCGGAGTAACTTTCGTTATGCCTACACTCAAAAGAATCTCTTTGCTTGAAGAAGATGCATCTGTAACACGAATTCTAAGAGGCTTATTTTTACCTAAACTAGTAGGCGTACCAGAAACAACACCATCAGATGAAACTTTCAACCAGTCTGGCCCAGACACTTTTGAAAAAGTATATGGTTTAGTTCCCCCCCTTTGCTCCGCTTGCCACAGAAAATGAAGTAATAGGCTTATTTACTAAATTTTCTCCAATGTCCCATTTGCCGTTTTTGACAAAAAGTAATGGAGAATCCGTTGAAGCTTTAATAACATATTCCGGAGATGTTGCCCAAGAATAAGAAACATCATTGCTCAAATTCACATTCACATTATTTCCCCAGCTTTTACCATCCACAGTAATGTTAAGACCGTTTTGATCCAGTACATGTGTTTTCCCATTCTGACCGTCAATGCGGACTTGAACTTTATATCTATAGGTTCCTTCTACGAAATAATTTTCTGTATTTAGTTCCCAATTTTCCCCATTTTTCTTATACCAAGCGCCCGTTCTATATTCAAATTTCGCTGGAGCACCCTCTTGAATAGTAAATTTCGGTACATAAATATTTTTGCCATACCCAGGAATATTATCAGTATCAGAAGTGGCAACAATAGTGTTAATTACTGTACGTGTGTCTGACTCTTGAGCATAAGCAACTGCATTAAATAAACCAGATAGTACTAAGAGCATTGCCATGAGAAAACTAAATTTCTTGTTCCTAAATTTTCTCCTTATCATATTATCATCTCCTTATCATTTAATTTTATCTCCCGAATATAATATCGCTTATCCTAGTTTAATAATATTAACAGTAAATTTGGATATTTAATCAGAAAGATTATAGTCAATGTACGCTACCAATTTATCTAGCTAAATTATTAGTCGAAACTCCACAAAACACAATCATGATAGCGTCACATTTGATTAGATATATTATACTATATCTATAATTTTTATGGAATACTCTTATTAAAAAATTTTATAAAAATTATAATCAGAAATAACAAAATTTAAACGAAATGCCTTTGTAAATTTTATATATTTAATTTATCAAGCTTATTGATAAAACCATTTTGTCTATATTTAAAAACAATAATCTTCTTACAAAAAAAGTACCATTCCTAATTCTTTATAAGAATTTAGAATGGTATTTCTTAAAATTTTATTTTGCTATTTTTTGTAAAACTATAGATTCATAAGGTCTAAGTTTTAAATTTGCTTTTAAATTATTTTCTACATTAATATATAAGGAATTTTTATTTTGTTTAATCCATAGTTTTGTTTCAGAAAATCCGCCACAAGCCATATCTTCTAAAATGCTTATTGAATTATCTAATTCATAAATAAATTTACACACTTACTTATAATCTAATAATCAAAAATTATAACAACTCCATGTTCAAGTGAAAATTCTGCTGCTTGCCACAAAATAGAAAAGGCAAATTTTGCTAAAGATTCAGTATTATAAATTTGCTTTTCACAAACTTTTTCTAATCCTTTTTCTTTGCTATAAATTTTATCAACAGGATAGCCTTCTGTTTTGCTCCATGAAATTATAGTATCTCTATCAGCCTTCCATTCAAAAGAATTATATACATTCAATTCATCAAGAAGCAAACGGCTTGTTGACAAAACACTTTTTTCTGAATTTGGCAAATAATAATCAAACATTATGTCCCTATCAATAGGTAGCCACCAACCATTTCCATCAAATAAGGATAGGCGAAAATCTTTTGTTTGAAGAAATTCTGATACAATGGGATGTTTATAAATATCAATATTTTTTTCCATTGTTTTTGGCAAGTCTTTGTGAGTATATTTTGAAGCAATATAAAGTAATAATGCGTTTAAAGCATCCCAATCTGGTTTGTCTGTATAATAAGGAGTAGTATCGTAATCCTCATTCCATATCGATTTAGAATTTATTTCTAAACCTTTTTCAATAGCTTCTTTCCATCCAAGAACAATTTCTTTAGTTTCTTCTAAAGAAAGCTCTTCGTCATCTTCTCCATTTTCATCTTGAACTCTTATAGTTTCATATTTCAATCCATTATCTTCAGCAAATTGTTGAATAACAGTTTTCCAATTATTCATATAATAGCGAATTAAAGTCCCAGCATATACATCAAGTCCCATTGTAAATACTTCCTTTCGAATATATTTTTTATTTACAGCTTTTCTATCAGTTTCCTATCTAAAATATAGATTATTCTTCTATTTACCATCCACAGATTCATACAATTTATCTATTTTTTCTTTAATCAAAGATTTATCAATAGAACTATCAGAAAAATAAAATAACTCTGTTTCTCCAATTTGATTTTTTTCTATATAACATTGAATAACACCTAAGGCTGACAATGTATAATAATTGACAACTCCTGTAGAAAATTCTTGATTGTCTGGATATATAAGTTTTGGAGTCTTTGCTATATTTAAAACTTCAATAATCATTTGACTTATCTTATCTGTTGTTATTTTGTTATTAGCATCATAAATAATTTCTATAGCCATAACGCTTTCATCATATATAAATTTTTGACCGTATTTATCTTCTATAATTTGTTTTGCTTTATCAAAAAAATCATCTTTTTTCAAAATCGTAGCAAGGTATTCATCATTGCAGGCAAAGTGATATATATTATCATATATCAAATCCCTAACCTTAAACTTTATACCCTTATCATCTTCAAACATTCCCTCATTTTTTTGTCTATCAAATGATTTGACAACTTTAAAATTATGTTCTGGATAAGCTTTATTCAAACACATAAGAATTCTTTGGTCAGTATCTTTTCCTGACAAAGGATTATCTTCATCTCTTTTTAGACCACAGCCAATAAATAGAGATATTAATATAACAGTTACCAATCCTAGTATAATTTTTTTCATATTTTATCCTTATTTTTATCGTTAATCCAAAATTTCAAAATATTATTTTTTGTAAAATCATTATTGGTTTAAAATCAATTTTCCTTTAGTTATTTCTTTTTAAAATAGATACAGAGTTTATAGCTATAGACAAGATTACTAGAACCCATAATGCTTTACTCATTGTAGGCATAATGTCCATAAGAGATGCCCAGTCTTCTTTGACTACACGACTAGCTCCATCAAAATATAATGCGCATACTGTTAAAGCTGTTAAAGACAAACTCAAAAATCTATATCCTTGTGCATTTTTATTTTTTATTGTTGCCATCACATTTAATACTGCAAATATTATGGCACTTATTCCAAAAATTAACCACATAACTTTCTCCTTAACTTTCTATTTTTTTCTTCTCATTGGAATATTTACTTCCACACCCTATTCAAAAAAGCATAGAGCCAATTATCCGTACATACTCATTTTTTCTTGTTTTTTGCAAATTTTTAGATATTTTTAAACCTATTAGTAAGTTTTTTAAGCTACTTTTTTATATATTTATCTGTCCTTCTGTTTAAATTAGTTGTAGCCACGTTCTTATCTCTTTTGATTCATTATATTATTAAATTTGTGCATAGTAAATAGAATGTCATTATATCAGTATGAAAATAAGGCTTTGCTTTTAATTAATTTTTTCTAAAACTTTGTTAAATTCATTAACTGAAGGTAATTTTCTAATATTTTTATTTAATGCCCAAAAGATAGCTACTAAAAATATAGTGAAAGATCCAATAAATATAGCCTTTGAACTTGATAAATATTCTCCTAAAACTCCACCAAATAAAGCGCCCACCGGTGCCATAAAAGTAGAAATTCCAACCATAGCCCCCATTGCAGAACCTATTTTTTTGCTTGGAACTATTATTTGAACCATAGTTTGAGCATAAACATTTACGACTCCTACAACAAACCATCCAAGCCCATACAAAACTACTCCTATTTTTATATTATTTTGAAAATTAGAAAAAAGGATCCAAGCTAAAGCTACAATCATCATTCCATAAATATATAATTTACCAAGAGAAATTTTTTTTAATTTTGGAAATCCAGCAAATAAAGACCCAAGTAAAAGACCTGCTCCCATTCCTGCAAGCATTAAACTATAAAATATTTCATTTTGTGCAAAGGCAGGTAAAACTGCATTTATTGATGTAGCAGAAAAGTTAATAAAAACTATTCCAAGAACTAGGGCAAAAATTCTTGAATCTTTAAACAAATCAAGCCCATCTTTAAGAGATTTGAAGTGATTTTTTATTAGATTTTCTTTTGATTTTTCTTCTCTTTTTTGGGAATAGCTAAGTTTTTTTGATAAAAAACAAAATAAAATCCCAGTCAAAATAAAACTTATGGAATCAGCAAAAAAAGCTGTCATAAAACCACACAATGAAATTATAAAACCTGCAAGAGTATCAAAAATTGCATTTGATCCTTGATAAGCCATAGTCATCAAAGAATTTCCTGTAACAAGTTCTTTTTCAGATAAAATTTTTGGAAGTAGAGATATTTGACCTGGATAAACAAGTTGATTAATCAGAGAAATTAATGGCATTATTATCATTATGTGATAGACACTTAATTTTCCAAATTTATACAGAAATGGAATAATTAAAATCAATACTGCTTGAAAAAATTGAGATAAAATTAAAAACTTTTTCATATTAATTTTATCCAAAATTGGACTTAATAGTAATTGAACTATTGCTGTTGATGAGGTAAGAAAAAGAGTAAGCCCCGAATAAATTGTAGACCCACTCATTTTATAAACCAAAAGAGTTGATGCAATCGCATATAGGCTATCTCCAAAATTTGTTATTAGTCGCCCCAAGAGCAGGACATAAAAATCTTTGTTTTTAATCATTTTTAACATTCTCCTTATATTTAACGTTTTGATTATTTTGACAGTTGTCTATTTTTTTACCAGTAAGGATTAACTTACTGGTTTTAAGATAATTTATAAATTTGTACTTGAAAACTTTCTTGGGTACCTTCATCTTCACTATATTTTTTTATTAAATCATTTAATTCTTTTTCGAATGATTCGTAGGATTTGCTAGAAATTTTAAAAGAAAATACCTTCTCTTCTACGTTTTTATTAAATATTTCACTATTAGGAATAAAAGCCTTGGCTACAGGTAAAAAATATTTTTGAGTTATTCCATTAATAAGTTCCGTATCAACTACTTCTATAATATTATTTTGTTCTAAAATTTTTAAGTGATAGTGAATTTTTGACCTACTAACCCCAAGAGCATCTGATAAATCTTGAGCATTTTTTGGACTAGTTCCTAAAGTCATAATTATTTTAAGCCTTAAAGGATCGCTTACAATATTAATTTCTTCTAATGAATTTAAAATATGAACTTCTTTCAAACTACACCTCCATAACTTTATTGTCTATAATTGTAACTTAAATTTACTCTACAGTCAAATATTTTTGAACGTTAAATTTTATCATTAAAAAATAACCCTTTTTTCTAAAATCCAAGAGTTATTTCAAAATTCCTGTTAAATTTTAAATAATTTATTAGTAGATAAATATTTAGATAGAGTCCATAATATTATGTAAATTATCTTAGTACAGTATTCACTAATCAGCAAATTTAAACTTATATATTAATAGAATAATTTTTATTTAAATTTTTTCCAATATCTATCATTTATTTTCATCAAAAATATACAATCTATGCATAAATTAATAATTTTTTATAATATTAAAATTCTTGTCTTTATATCATAGTTCTCTTAATAAAAAACAGTGAAAATAATTTATATAAGGTAACCCCATAAAGTTGTACCTAATAGCAGAGTTAAAAATATACTAGCTATGGTATTAGTTTTTTTTCCTATCCATAAGGATAGGAATTTATTTATGATGCATTCTTCTTTCTATTTTCTACTGGTAAATTAGCTTTAGTTTTGGTTGTTTTTATATTTCATAGCTTAATATTTCACTGTTGTACATATCTAAGTATGGATTTAAATATAATTTCTTTATTTTTTCTTTTAATTGTTCTTCATTTAATAAATTAACTTCTTCAATAGTTAATTTTGCTGATGATTATAATTTGTTATTTTTGTTTTCTTTTAGATTTTAGTCCTTTAATTCCCTTTTTAAAGTCATTGATCCATCTTCTTATTAAAATTTTATTAGGTATATAATATTTATATGAGTTTCTAGATTCTTAATATTTTTTTACTACTTTCATTTTAAATTCTGTGCTATATTTTGCCATAAAAACCGACCTCCTCAAGTTAGTTTTTAGGTCTAACTTTTATGTTGGGACAGCTCATAACTACATCCTTTTTTCTTTTATATTTTCCATTATATATATTTATTTTGTATATTAGTAAGAATAGTAAGTGCATATTAACTTAAGAAAAAATTGACATAGCACTTGCTTTTCTAGTAGACTCTTTTGTCAATTTTAACTTATTTGGAAAGTCCTAACCCCATTTCATTGCATTGTAAAATTCATATAATAATGTATAATATTCATATAAAATATGAGTAAAGGATAATTTATTATTATGAGTGACTTATTAGAAGGAAATAAAGTTCAGAAAATAGCTTATAGAAATTATAAAAATAATACTCCTTGGCCAGCAGATGATACTTGGCATTATATTACACATCTTATAATAGAAAAATTTGTTGCAAATTGGGTAAATAAATATACATATGAAAATTCAATTTGTCTAAATATAGGATCTGGGTTAAGCAAGTATCCTGTTAAAGGAACTTTAATACAAATGGATATTATAAGTGAATATGTTGAAAGTCAACCAAATTATATTGTTGGAAGTTTAGAAGATATACCTATTGAAGATAATAGCGTTGAATTTATTATTTGTGTTGGAAGTGTTCTAAATTATTGTGATGCTATTCGTTCTATTAACGAAATTAAAAGAGTATTAAAGAAAAACGGGAAAGCTTTAATTGAATTTGAACGTTCAAATAGTGCCGAATTTTTATTAACAAAAGATTATGGCTCTGATGTTTTTTTAAAAAAATATAACTACAACAATCAGGAACACTTATTATGGATGTATAGCGAAAAATATATAAAAAAAATATTATCACACAATGGTTTTAGAATAGAAAATATTTATAGATTTCATATCCTATCTTCTATTATGTATAAACTAGGTTTTAGCGAAAAAGAATCATCTAAATATTATAAACTTGATGATTCTTTTCAGCTATTATCATATCCGTTTGCCCATAATGTTATAATCGAATTTACTAAGTAATGTTGTTTTTTACAATTGTCAGAAATGTTATAATCCCACTAATCATTGTTATTGAATTTACTAAAGTTGATATATATTTGGTAATACTCAATTCATCTTGAAAATAACATAATAAAATCGAGCTTAAACTTAACACTATCCAAATTGTAAAGACTAAATATTTCCTAATATTCTTTTTCTTTTGTTGAGATAAAGTTATTGTTTCAGACTTTATCTGATTGCATATTCCATTATCAAACAATCGACAGTTAACTGAGTATATTTCTTCAACACTAGCCTCTGGAGGATATTCATTATTGAGTAAAGCGAGAATATTGTTGAACGTTTCTATAAGTTCATTTTTATTATCTGTATAATGCAAATACCACTGCAAATAGTGTTCCTCATATATTTCTGATATTAAGGACATATAAAAATTTTTATTATATACATACGAGTTCTCTTCATATAAGTCTGCTTTTTTTATAGCTATACTGTATTCAAAAAACTCTAATGTTTTACCCATATAGGGTTGTTTGTATGGTATATTTAATATATGAAATTGTTCAAATGATAAAATTTGTCTAAAATAATTGCTATCCATTTCAATGAGCTTTGTCTCGTGTTTAAGTAAAGATAATTCGGTCACAATAAATTCTATGAATAGCTTTTTTGAATTCAAAGTTTTATTTATTTCTTCAAAAATCATCTGGTAAAAATTATAAAACAGTGTGTGATTCCTATTTTCTGTACAAAGATAATCTAGCATTAATACTTTATTTTTCTTTAGATATGCGTATTCTGCAAAGCCACACACTTCTCCATTAAGATATAATACGAAAAAAAACATAACTCTGTTTTCGTCATATTTTTTTGAAATGTAATCCATAATTTGATTTGTATCGGTCTGGGCAAATTTATCAACTGTTTTTGTATATATATTTAAAGCCTTAATTAAATCAGATTGTTTAGCTCTAGATGCATTTTTTATGTTATAACATACATTCATTTCATCCTACCACTCATAATAATAAATTATCCTTTACTGATAGATATTTTTAACCTTGGATTTTTGTATTTCATTATTTCGATTTTTTTATTAGAGGTTATATTCGTATAAATCTGTGTTGTTGTTATGCTTGAATGTCCCAATATTTGTTGTATATGTCTGGAATCAACATCATTTTCTAATAAGAGTGTTGCAAATGTATGTCTAAACATATGAGGTGTTATATTCATTGGTATACTTGCTTTCTTACAAATTTTTTTAATCATATTTCTAACTGACTGATCTGACAATTTATTATTAATTCTATTTACAAAGAAATATTCTTTCATTTCTAACCCAAATAATTTCTCATATTGTTTTATTTCTTTCCATAGATTTTCATTATATACAGGTAATATTCTCTCTTTATTACCTTTCCCGTAAATTCTGATCGTTCTTTCACTATAGGAAATTTGTTCTCTTCTTAAGTCACATAACTCACTAATTCTTATTCCGGTGCTTATTAATATTTCTAATATTATAATATCTCTAGAAAGTACTTTATATTTATATATATTTTTATTAGCATTATCTCTTTCATCATATAAATATTTAAATAAGTTTTCTAAATAAACTATAGGTATTGTTTTGGGTAAAATAACAGGTTCCTTTAGTCTTAACCTTATTTTTGTAAAAGGATTATATTCTAATAAATCCTCATATGTAAGATATGAGAAAAATGCTTTCAAAGTAGCTATCTTTCTTTTAATTGTTTTCACTCTATACCCCTTAGTATGTAACATCTCTATGTATTTACATAATATATCTTTTTTATAATAATTTTCTTCCTTATCCAAAAATACTATGTATTGTTTTAGGTCTAGTTTATAAGACTTTACTGTTTTATAGTTTAAATTATTTTGCTTTTCACATACTTTTAAATATTCATCTACCAAATTTTCTAAATTCATATCTTTTCTCCTAGTAAAATATATTTACTCAAAATGATACCATATTATTTCTTAATTTGAGCGACTTTTAAAATAATGATATAACATAAATTATAAATAATACTTAATCAGGAGATTTCTCACAAGGAATGTATTTTAAAATCAGACCTATAAATTAAGTTTTTTACTTAATTTTACAGGTCTTTTGTTTTGCATATTTTTAATAAGATGATTTTTTATGACTAACAGATATAGAAATAATTGAATATATTTGATACTTTCAGATGATCAACTTGAAATTTTAAAGAAAAAATACAAGCTTTCAGATTGTAACACTTTAAGGCAATTTAGATAATTATATGATGGAGAACAAATAATGGCTGTTACAAAAATACTCCAATAAAAAACATACTTTATTTAGCCTTGGATTGTATTATGAATTAGGATAAAACAGTTAAAAAAATACTGATACTATCTTTTGTTGCGATCCACAAACTGCTCATTTAGAATTTAAGTAAACCAAAAAAAAAATGCAATTCTAATACAAAAATTTTATCAAGACATCTAATTCAATATTTCGCTACTTGAAAAAGCTCGCTAGAACAGGCACATCAAATTTGAATAGATCTATGCAAGAAAGTTTTGCAAAGAAAGTATGAATATGTACTTACTGCTCATATCAACAATACAATCATATTCTATATACATGCATAAGGTACGAAGAAAATCCATTTTAGCAAATGGTAGAATAGCAGTTTAATATCTAAGGTTAATAACTAACTTAGAGATGAAATCCAAAGAAGACAATAGCTCATTATTAAATTTATAAGTTGGATAGATATAATCCTACAACTGAATGCAAGACCTAAAGTTGATATGAGGATAAAGTCTAAACTAATTGAATACCGATCTTAGGAACTTTTGTGGCAGTCATAACGAAAGATATCTATATACGTTATATTGAGTTTAAGATTAGATATCAAAGTAATGAATTATGTAAAAGATAATAACCTATCTGTTATTGACGAATAATATGAAGCTTACAAAAGAAAATATAAAACTGCTGGTAAATCTTGGTATTACTATGACCAAAACAAGAAAAGAAATTCTTGGAAGTCTAAACTGCAATTTGATATAGATAGAACTATTAATAAGTCTAAATCGTGGGAAGAATTTTTAGAAAATATGAAATCTCTTGATTATGAAATTAAGTTTGGTAAACACATTGCTTTTCGCCATAAAGATAAGCAAAGATTTACAAGAGCAAAGACTATCAAAAAAGATTATACAAAAGAGAAAATCAAAGAAAAAATAGGTTTAGCTATTAGAAATAAAGCTAACCCTATTAAAAAACGAGTAGGAAATATTATTGATATATGATTTGTACCCATAAAACTGGACACAATATTTAATCATTTACAGACCCGACTTTCTTTTACAATTCAAAAATCTCATCTGCAACTTCGTTTAAAAACTCAATGTCATGAGAAACTATAAGAATTATTTTATCCTTATTTCTATATTTTTTTATTAGCTCAGATATTTTTTCCATATTGGAATAATCCATACCACTTGTAGGTTCGTCAAAAAAGACAAATGGAGAATCCTTACACATAACAGATGCTATTGCAAGTCTTTGCTTTTGTCCTCCTGATAAACTCATAGGATGTCTTTCAATAAATTCGTCCAGGCCTAAATCTTTTAAGATGATTTTCGCCTTTTCTTCATCAAAATTCTTTACTCCAAGGCTAAGCTCTTTGAATACTTCATCTGTGAATAATTGATGATTTACGTCTTGCATAACAAGTGAAGAGTTTTTGAGTCTTCCTTTTTTAGATAGCTTCTCTCCCTTAAAATAAATTTCTTCTTTCGATTTTTTCTCAAGACCAATTAAACATCTTAATAGACTTGATTTTCCTCGTCCGTTGGATCCTATTATGCCATAAATTTTACCAAGCTTAAAAGAAATGTTTTTTACACTTAAACAATCATCATCAGTAAATTTATAGCTAAGATTTTTTATCTGATACTCTCCATCATCTTTTAGATAAGTAACTTCTAATTTGCATAATTCTTTATCTCTTAAACTTAAAGCGTTCAATTCATTTTTATCAAACTTTAAAAATTCACTTCTTGCATAAGTTTTTTTAAGCTTGCCTTTATCTATTAAAAATACACGATCAACCATGTCCATCAAATAATAAATTCTATGCTCAGCTACAATTATGCTTATGCCCTTTTCTTTTAATATCTTTAGCATCTTTGTCAAAACACTTATGCTTTTAATATCCAAATTTGAAGAAGGTTCATCCATAACTATGATCTTTGTGCCCGCTATATAAGAAGCGGCAATGCAAAGTATTTGTTTCTCACCGCCGGATAGATTAAATATATTTCTATTCAAAAGATTTTTTATAGGAAATATTTCAAGCATATCACTTAAACGCCTGTCCATCTCTTCCCTTGCAAGACCAATATTTTCCAAATAAAATAATAATTCTAATGTAGTATTAACATTAAAGAAATATGTCTTAGGATTTTGAAAAACAGTTGAGACAAGCATTGAGATTTGATAAAGTTCCAAATCTTTTATATTTTTACCATCAATAATTATTTCGCCCTTTGTCTTTGCGTTATCATACCTTACAGCTAGTCCGTTGATGGAATTTATTATAGATGACTTACCACTTCCACTTTTTCCTGTTAATAGCACGCACTCTCCCTCGGCTACCAATAGTGATATATCGTCTAATATATGTTCTTTTCCATAATCAAGACTTAGATTTTTAACTTCTACCATATTAAGCCTCCTACAACAAGCCCCATAATGATTAAAACATAAACAAAATCAATTAGCTGTATCTTTACACGGATATATCTAGTCTTAGCAATTGGATTTTCTATTGCCTTTGTTTCCGCCGCTTTTGCAATGTCATCTGCTATGTTCGAAGATATAATTAGTAGTGGCACAGAAACATATTCAAGATATTTGACTGGATTTTTAAAATTTATTCCTCTTACTTTCATAGCCATTTTAATGTTTTTCTTCTCCTCCCTAAAAGATGGGAAAAATCTAAACATAACCGCAATAGGTATAGATACATTCTTTGAGATCTTAATCTTATCCATCGATGAAATTATTGTACCTACATCAGAGGTCTTTATCATGAAGCTTGCCGCCATAAATGGTAAAATAAACATTCTAATTACAATAGGTATACTAAAAAACATCTTAACTATAGGGTTTAATTCAGATAACACCATAAAATTAGGCAAGGAGTAAAGTATCCCACATAAAATAATCCATTTGAAAAGTGTTTTTTTGTATCCATTCAAATAAAGCAAAATACCAATAAGACAAACAATCGCTAGCTCAAAACGGATGTTTATGCTATGCATAACAGTTAAGCCTGCGATAAATACGACTAATATCTTAGAGATCGGATTGGGATTAAAGGGAGCATTTGAAGAAAAGGTAGGCATTATACAATGCCTGCTTTTTCAAAGTGTTTCTTCAACAGAGCCTTTCCTATATATGCCCCAATAATTCCTCCTAAGAAAGCACCTAAGGCTACTAAAGCCATGTGAGGATAAGTTATTAACTTTTCTAATACATCAACATAATCTTTTCCCATCATCATCAAAGACATCTCCATATATTTTTCTTTTGCTAAAAGCATTTGCATTAAAGAGCTACATATCCATGTGCTGAAGATTGCATAAGATATCATATTATATTTAAATGACTTATAGTTTCCAATTTTTCTAATTAACTCTGCTATTATCATAACGATAAGCGATAGAACTACAACTACGTAGGTATGTCCAGCAGCAAACATCACAAGTGGTGATATCATGCCGAATATAAATAGTGCCCATGGTTTTTGAACCTTAGTCATAAATAACATAACAACAGTTCCTGCAACTATGGCTAATACTGTCGGGTATATTAAAAACAATA
This sequence comes from Anaerococcus obesiensis ph10, assembly GCF_000311745.1. Taxonomy (GTDB): domain Bacteria; phylum Bacillota; class Clostridia; order Tissierellales; family Peptoniphilaceae; genus Anaerococcus; species Anaerococcus vaginalis. The sequence goes on from NZ_HE978531.1 coordinate 666,513, forward strand.
TCGGAATCATTCCCATCATACCAATTCCAAACATCAAGACGAAATAAATTACGCCAAAAACACCGATGCTTACTAAATCTTTTACTTTTAATTTTTTATTGTCCATTTTAATCCCCTCAATAAATAAATTCTTCTGCCATTTTTGTTTTTTCTATTAAATTCTTGTAAACTTTTGATTTTTGTAAAAGCTCTTCATGTTTGCCTTCACATTCTACTTTTCCGTTTTCAAGAACTACTATCTTGTCAGCATTTTCTATGGATTTCATTCTGTGTGAAATGATGACAACAGTTTTATCTTTAATTAAATTATTTAAAGACTCTTGAATTTTTTTCTCATTGTCAACATCAAGGCTTGCTGCTATCTCGTCTAAGATCAATATCGGTGCATCTTTTAAGAAGGCTCTGGCTATTGATAATCTCTGTCTTTCTCCGCCTGATAGCTCAGCACCGTTCTCACCAATAACTGTATCGAAACCCTTGTCCATTTTTTCTATAAAATCTGTGCAGTTTGCAAGTTTTGCTGCTCTTTTTACTTCTTCGTCGCTTGCATCTTGCTTTCCGATTCTAATATTTTCCATAACGCTTTGATTAAAGAGAACTACATCTTGGAAAACAATAGACACCTTATCAAAAAGGGATTCTGTTGATATTTCTTTTATATCTTTGCCATCGATTAAAATTTGTCCTTCATCATAATCATAAAGTCTTGATATAAGTTTCAATATAGTTGTTTTACCGCATCCGCTTGCACCTACCAAAGCGGTGACTTCTCCCTGTTTAGCCTTAAAACTTACGCCTTCTAATACTTTTTCATCTTTATTGTAAGCAAATTCAACATTTTTTAAATCAATATCAAATTTTTTTAGTTCATAGTCATCGCCTTCTTGTAAATCTTGATTTTCAATTTCTTTTAGTCTTTCAATTTTTGGCGATAAATAAAATATCTCCATCAGTCCTTCTTTAGATGCATCTAGAGAGTCTTTTAACTTCATAGCAGCTAGCAAATATCCTACAAGGTAGAGAGCACTTATCTCTTTATTAATAATTAGATTTACGCCAACAAATATTACGACAGCAAGGGAAATAAAACTAAATATTGAAGATATAGACATAGTTAAAATATTTACTAACTCTGTCTTTAAGTGCACTTTTTCACTTTTATCCATTTTTTCATACAGCTTTTCTTTCATTTCCTCTGATAAGCCATAGGCTTTAATCTCCATCTGCATTTCGATATTTTCTTGAAAGCTTTCTGAGTTTTCTCTCAAGGCGTCATAATATCTTTTTTGTCCCTTAACTGAATGTTTTTTAGACAAGGGTATGAATATAAAGCTTAATATTGTTGGGATAATTACAGCTAAACCCATCTTGACATTGCTCACTAGCATCATGATGGATATTAGTGGGAAGAAGAGTGCCATGCCGCCCACCTTTGGTATTGAGTGACTCATTGCATGCTCTATACCTTCAATATCAGCCATAATTGTTTGCGCTAGGTCTGAAATGTCATGTTTAGAAAAGTAAGATAGAGGTAATTTTGATAAATTCTCCGCTGTCCTTATTCTTAAATCTGCACTTTCTTGATAGGTTGTGCTATATAATTTATCGTATTCTATAGAAAGCAAAATATACATTGCTATCATGGTCAAAACTGAGAATACTATATAAAAGCCCTTGCTTTTACCCATATTTTCCAAAACTTCCTGAGCAAAAATCATTAGTAATATTGCAGGAAGCATGTTTATACAATAAACGAAAAATGAGGACAGTGTTGCTTTACTTAAATTTCTTGCTCCTTTATCTGTAAGAGCAAATCTTTTTTTATAAAACTCCTTCATTTGAAACCCTCCATTCATTCGCACTGTTAAACATCTCTTGCAGTCTCTTATAGCTTGTATCTCTTGACATTAATTTTTTGTCAGAGCCTCTTTCTATAATTTTCCCACTATCCATAACAAGTATTTCATCAAGATCTTTAATTGTAGATAGCCTGTGTGCAATCATGATGACTGTTTTATCCTTCATAAGATTTTTGAAAGCTTTTTGCAATTCAAACTCGTTATCCGGATCAATAGATGCTGAGGCTTCGTCCATAATAATAATTTTGGAATCTTTTAAAATCGCTCTAGCAATTGCAATTCTTTGTTTTTCTCCACCAGATAAGTAAACTCCTTTTGAGCCTATTACAGTATTTTCTCTTTCTGGAAATTTATCTAATATTAGATTACATCCAGCTAATTTTAAAGCTATCATAACATCATCTTTTGTAGCTTCTTTATTTGCTAAAGCAACATTGTCATAAATGCTCTTCTTAAATAATTTTGAGTCTTGAAAAACAAAGGAGATAGCTTTAATTAAGGCTTCGTCAGAATATTCAGATATTGGAATCCCACCTATCTTTATCCTTCCTTCATTAACATTGTAAAAACCTGATATAAGTTTTGCTACTGTTGATTTGCCTGATCCAGATGAACCGACTAGTGCATAGGACTTTCCTTCTTCTAATTTAAAGGATAAATTTTCAATAACAGCCTTATCATTGTAAGCAAAGCTAACATTGTCAAAGTCTATATTATAATTTTTAAAATTATTGACATTACCATGCACTAATTTGTCTTTTTGCATATCCTTGTAAAGCGCCTCTAAAGTATCTACTGCATAATTTCCTTGAGAAATATACATGGAGTACCACATCATTCTCATAAATGAAACAAAGAGAACTCCCGATAAAAATAAAATCATGATAAGCTCAAGTAAAATCACCTTGGCGCTAGCTAAGCTTGTCATAAAATAAACTATAGGAATAATTAAAATTGCAATCAAACCAAAAAATAACCATTGATACAAAACATAAGGCTTTTTACAAGATAGGGAATAATCATAAGCATATTTTGAGTAATCTTTTATCGCCTTATAAAAGCTTTTAAATGACTCTACATTTGCTCTAAATATTTTTACAACTTGCATTCCTCTTACGTATTCAACAGTTTCAGCACTTAGTTTAGATAGGGCTTCTTGGTATATCTTCATAAATTTTTGCTCGCCCATCATTGCCCCTAAAATTAATCCGCCAATTATTGTAAGAGCAAGTAAAGTGATTCCAACCCTTATACTTACTATAAAGCCAAGTGCAAGTATAAGCACGGGTGTAACTATTGCCTGAGAGCTATCGGGTATCATGTGGGCTACAACCTGATGTGTTTGTGCGGCATTATCATCTATAATCTTTCTTATTTGACCAGATGGATTTAAATCAAAGAACCTAAAACTTGCTTTCTCTAAGCCATCAATCCCCCTTTTTCTTAAATTTGTTTCAAGCCTAAATCCCAATACGTGAGAAAACATTCCTGAAACAAAATAAAATATCGCTCCACTTGTTAGTGTAATAACAGATTTTAATGCTAAGCTCTCTGCACCTGATAAATTTGAATTAATTATTAACTTATCTAGAAATTTGTAGATTAAATAATATCCATATACTGTAAGTGCAGCAGATATAGCAGAAAAAACTATAGCTAAAACCCCAAGATATTTTTTATCCTGTACATAAGCAAATAGTTTTTTGTAAATCTTCATAATCATATCTCCTTTCTTTGATGTTCCTTTTAGATATAAATTTTCTTAGTTGATAATAACTATCATTGCTTTTCTATTATACATCGGCTATAATTAATAATACAATAGTTTTGAATTAATAAAGCTAATTGGAATATTGTCTAAAAGGGATATGTGAATTATGAGTTACTATGATTTTGTAAAAGATTATATGAAAGTAGATGAATGTAAAAACAATAAGAAGTATTCAAGTGCAGGGCACACTTTTTGTTGGAATAAAAATGATTCAAATTATGCAGATGGTCTATATTGGTTTTATGAAGGAGATGAATTTATTATTGATGTCCATGATTTTTATATCAGAGAGGAAGTGATTCAAAATAGTACCTATAGTATGGCAGACTATGTTTCAATTTATTCAAGTTACATTGTCAGTGCAAACGGAGAAAAGTTTAGTCCATATCAAACTATTACCGCAAACTCTTTATGTACTTTTGATTTTGATAATATAAAAGATGACTTTCTATTTTTATTACACGAGAATTCTTATTATCTTGCTGTTTCTATAGGCTTTAAAAGAGAACTTTTAGAAAAACACCTATTATCGATTAACATTAATCCAGAATCTTTTTATTCGACCTTACTTCAAACTAATCAAATTATACTTACAAAGGCCTTAGAAAAAGTGGCAATGGAAATATTAAATTGTAAGATGAACTCTCCTGCCGCTGATTTTTTCTTTAAAGCCAAAGCAAATGAATGGGTAAGTATAGTAATAGATACCTACTTAAATAGAAAAAAATATAAAATTGAATCTGATGATAATAAAGCACTTGAAGATGTAGTAAGATTCTTGGATGATCATTTCGCTATGAATGTAAATCAAGAAACCCTTGAAAAAATATCTAAAATGAGCGGAACAAAATTAAAAAATTTGTTCAAAGAAAAATATGGTCAAAGCATTACAGAATACACCCAAAGAAAAAGAATGAATGTAGCTGAAACTCTTATCTTAAATACCGAACTACCTATAAAGGAAATTGCAGAATCTGTTGGATACACATCCCATAGCAAATTTTCCATTTATTACAAAAGATATAAAGGAAAACTTCCTAGTGATGTTCGTAATTTAGCTTGCAAGGATCATAATTTAAAATGCGATTATTGTGATTAAACTAATTTTTCTATTTATATGCATTTATTTTATATGATTTTATATATTTGTGTGGTCTGAATAAATTTGATTTAAAAAATGGACAAAAAAATTAAGGAAGTCCGAAGAGGGGCTGTAAATAATTTTGTGTCCAGTTTTATGGGTACACATCAATCTCAGGATTTAGGTTGACACACAAAATTATTTACAGATACAAACTTTTCTTTTAAAAGAAATTTTAACCCTATTTTTAATTTTCCCCTCCTAAACAATATAATTTCAAAATGTTTTTAAATCTATATTATAATTTTATTAATATTTTGTTAATTTTTTATTATAGTAAGAAAGTAAAGTCCATAATATTGTGCTAGTAAATTTTACACAAAATTATGGACTTGACATAAACTTAGTACTCTAAAAAAATAATATATATTTATCTAAATTAATTAATACCTACTAAAGTATTTTTTCTGCAAGTAAAATTGTTCCGCCTGATCTTTCTACTTCTTTGATAATCTTAAAGCCATTCTTTTTCCAAAAAGCTTTTGACTGAGGATTTGCCTTGTCAATGCCTAAGCGAACTTTTGATTTTCCTATTTTTTTAACATAATCTAGAACACTTCCAATAATTTCAGATCCGATACCTTGACCTTGGTATAAAATATTTACCATAAAAAAGCCAATAAAACAAGTTTCTTCGTCTGGATAAGCATCTAAAATATCTAAAACAGCAACTAAAAGTTCATTTTTGAAAAATCCTAAATAATATTTATTATCTTCATTTACTCCTTAAGGTCTTAGGTAAAGGTCTCTTAAGATTTGTTCTCTACTTATTTCTGCCTGGCAGTAACGATAATATAACTTATTTCCTTGGCACAATCTGTATATGGTTTCAATATCATTTTCTGTAAGTTTTTCAACATTATAAGTTTTACTCATATTTTTTATAGTTAACATTTTATCACCTTGAATTCTTCCTCTTTAAATGAAAATTATCTTCTCATCAATTCCACAACTAGCAAATTGAAATACTCTTATCCGAAGGCTTTGCATTGAGAATCTGGATGAGGCTAAAATTATTTTAGCACAAATCAATGATTATAAGCTAATTAATAGTTATAATACTCAGTGCCAACGATGAAATTATATATTCTTTCTCATCTTATTAACCTAGCTAATCTTTCGTCTTAATTTTCTGTATTTTGAAATTTTTTACTTGTTAAATGTGTAAATGATAACTCTTTTACATCTTTTTCAGGATATATTTATATTCAGGTTTTCGTCTATATATTAATTTATTATGTTATAATTAAATCAAATATAAAAGGAGGTTCTCATGGACAAAATTTTGATTGGTAATGGGAATAAGGAAAATTATATTCTTTTAAATAAAATAAATAGACACGGACTGATCAGCGGTGCTACTGGAACTGGAAAAACCGTAACTCTAAAGGTGCTTACGGAAGGTCTCTCTGACGCTGGAGTTCCGACCATTCTAGCGGATGTGAAGGGCGATCTTGCAAATATTTCAAAGCCTGGCAAGATGAATGACAAATTAAATTCAAGGCTTGAAGAACTTGGTATTTCTAATTTTGATTTTAAAAATTATCCTGTAAATATGTGGGATATCTACGGTGAAAAAGGAATTCCACTTAGGGTTACTGTTTCAGAGATGGGGCCTCTTATGCTCGCAAATATTTTAGACCTAAACGATACGCAGGCTGGGGTTTTAAATATTATTTTCAAAGTTGCCGACAGTGAGGGTCTTCTATTAATCGATTTAAAGGATCTTAAACAGATGATAAATTTTGTCGGTGAAAATAGAGACGAGATTAGTAGGACTTACGGCAATGTGGCTAGTCAAAGTCTCTCTGCAATTTCTAGAAAGCTTTTGTTTATTGAAGATGCCGGAGGAGATTTATTCTTTGGAGAGCCTGCGATAAACATCGGCGATTTTATTAGAACAGATCCAAGTGGTAAGGGTGTTGTAAATATTTTAAATGCTACGAAATTGATCTCAAATCCACTTCTCTACTCCATGCTTCTCCTATACTTGCTTTCAGAAATCTATGAAAACTTCCCAGAACTTGGAGATTTGGACAAACCTAAGCTTGTATTTTTCTTTGACGAAGCGCATTTACTATTTAACAACACACCAAAAGTTTTACAAGACAAGATTATCCAAGTCGTTCGTCTCGTGCGCAGTAAAGGAGTGGGCGTCTTCTTCATCACACAAAATCCTCTCGACATACCAGAATCCGTTTCATCACAACTTTCCAACAGAATCGTCCATCAACTAAGGGCTTATTCTCCAAAGGAACTAAAGGCGATAAACGCTATTGCAGACACATTTAGACAAGATGAATCCATGGATATAAAAGAAGAAATCATAAATCTTAGGACCGGAGAAGCATTGGTTTCATTTGCCGATGAAAGTGGTGCACCAACTGTGGCAGACAAGGCACTGATTCTTCCACCGCACTCATCCTTTTCAACACTAACTGATGAGGAGTACAAAGACTTGGTTGATTCTTCTCCACTTTATACAAAGTACAAGGATCCTATCGACAGAGAATCCGCCTACGAAATTCTTTTAGAAAGAATTGAAAGAGAAAAGTTGAAAGCTGAAAAAGAAAAAATAGACGCCGAAAGACAGAAAGAACTTGATGCTCAAAAAAAAGAATTCGAAAAAGCACAAAAATCCAGCCGCAGACAAAAGACTTACGTCGATAAGGGCATCGACTCCATGCTCGGCACCATTACGAGAACCATTGGTCGTGAAATCGCAAGAGGCCTCCTAGGTTCCATTAAAAAAAGACGATAAGATAAAAAGGCAGGAACAAAGTCCTGCCTTAATATATTTTCTTAATTCTTAAATGTGTTTGATATTTTCTAATAATAATTTTTTCATCTCAAATTTGAAATTTCTGCAATATCTATCTCACAGCCACAACTCATCGATATCTATCTAGAAACTCAACCCTAGCGATTTCTCGGTTGACCTATCCGTGGATAAATTTCTGAAAATCATTAAATAACCAAATGAAAAATTTTCAAGATTTCCTAAAAATCTCAGTACTACTTGGTTTTTACAATTATTTTTCTTTAAGTTTTGATACAAACACTACACTCTCCACATGGCTGGAGTGATTAGTATGGATAAAATTTAATTTTTTTCAAAAGCCTCGTATGTGGAAATATGTCCAATTAGTATTCATCTTATGATCTATTATATCATTCTTAAGCGCAGAAAAAACAGCCCATAAAAGAGCTGTTTAGGTTATTATTTTCTTGTTTTAGTTACATTACTTATATTAGATGACCTACAAACATGGCTATAGGCAGTAATAAGATTAACATAATATTCAACACTATAAATAATCTGTCCTTTACCTTTACCCCCAAATATTGAACCTATTAGTCCAATAATTGGGCAGACAAACATTGATGTGAGTCCAGTTGGTCTTATACTGGTATAGCTTTCAAACATATCGACTGGAAGTAGGTAAGAAGGAGCAAAAATTGCGATTCCAACTACAAATAATTTTTTACTTTTTTCTTAATATACTTCTCTTACTTTGAAATTATATTGTTCGAATTAAATCTATGGTCGGTCTGTCTAAAATTCTCTTTAAAGAAAAATGATAGATGATTAGGTTAATACCATAGACGACTAGTGAGAATCCTAGGAAGCTTTTGTAGTCATAATATTTTATTAAAGTACTCATTCTTAAATCAGAAGCGATTATCGATATTATAAACATAACTCCTAAGCTAACCATAATAGAAATTATAAAGGATTTTACCTGTTCTCCAATAAATTCTTTTTGATAAATACTCTTTAACTCATCCACATCCATACCACATGAGTAGAGACTTCCGATTTCTTTTTTTCTGCTCATAAGACTTAAATTAATGGATGAGTATCCATTGGTGATATTTAGTACAAAGATGATTGATGCAATTCCTATTACAATTTTTATTAGACTTTTCAAATCATTATATTCATTTTTTGCGGTCTCCTCACCTGTTGTGATATTAAAGCGATCTTCTGGTGAGATTTTACTTCTAATCATGGCCTCTACATATTCTTTTACATCTTTGGTATCAGAATCTTTTATCTTCATATTTAAAGTATAGGCATATTCCGTATACATCTCATCACCTGCTTCTTCCATAAGTTTAAAATAAGTGTCAAAATCTGTATAAACTTTTACATCAAAAGGCATTGTTCTTGACTTATATTTTCCCAAATCTGTTATTGTCTTTGAAATTTTAATAGTCTTCTTATAATCATTTTCAAAGTTAATGTCTAAAGTCTGTGGGTTTTCATAATATGGAATTCTCTTTGCCTTTGCTATTGGAATAGAAGAATCTTCTTGAATTGTATTGTAGAGTACAAATTCACCCTTCTTTCCTCCAAGTTCTTTTAAGTCTTTTTCTTCCAAGGCGATGATAAATCCATCCATACCCTTTGCCTTATATTTTTTAATATTCTTTCTCGCTTCTTCATCTAATCCAGCTGCCTTTGCTTTTTTTGAGAATTCATTTGTATTTTCCACTTGAACATATTTATCTTTTGAAATATAAGACTTCTCGTTAGGAATTTTATCTACAATTTCTTTTAATATTTTTGGGACTTGGTTATTTTCACTAAAATAGTCCACGGAAAAATTATAGCCAGCATCGTAATGCGAAAAATCTCTGTAATATGTTGAGATGCCTATGATGATTATAAAAACCGAAATTATAATTATCCCTATTGCAGAAATATATCGTTGTGATTTTATTGAAGCTAAGTTGTTGAGCTTTAATTCCTTCCAAAAATCTTTGGCTCTTTTCTTCTTTGATTTTGAAAAATCTATATTTCCTCTTATGCCGTCTATAATATTTATTTTAGAAATCTTTTTCGCAGGGGATTTAATGGCTAATGCCACAATCACAAAGGAAACTACAAGTATTGCCAAACTTAATAAGGGATTAAATTGCATCACTTCAAAGGCACTTACTCCTTCACCTATTGTTATGTTTTTATACAAACAATACATAAAGAAAAATCCTACGAGATGTCCTAAGAGTATTGGAATTGCAGTTGTAACAAGTCCTTCCTTTAGAAGTAAGAGATAAATTTGTCCATTGGTAGATCCTATGGACTTATAAATAGAAAGCTCTCTAATCTTCCTAAGCCCCCAAACCCAAAAGATGTTTTTAATAAAAAACACAAAGATCGCTATACATCCAAGAACTGATAGAACAAGAACAGCCTGGCTCATTATATTTTGTAAGGGTTCGTTTTCCACTCCGTAATAATTTATGAGACTTTCGGAAAATTCTAAATTAACATTTTTACCAAGTGTATTATTTATTTCACTTTGTATCTTATTTCTATTCTTATAAGCTTCTTCAAAAGAATTAAACTTTAATAAAGGTTCTGAAGGTGGTAATTTTATCTTGTAGCCCAAGAGCAAAACTTAGTCTACTGTACTTGTTGTAGACATCTCCGTAAACACCAACTAAAGTAAAGCTTTTAGAGCCTTGTCTCTCAAATTTTTCCCTGTCAGTATTTGCACTTGTGGGACCTATCTCTTCGCCATTTAAAAACCTTTTGCCCAAATCAAGTTCTAGCTTGTCGCCTATTTTAAGTTTGTTTTTCTCTACAAGGCTTTTAGATAGTACAATCTCATCTTCCTTTTCAGCAAATCTGCCTTCAATAAGTCTTGAATACTCCCTCATCTTATTGATTGCTTCGTCTTGGTAGTTAATAACTACTAAATCGTCAGCAAGTTTTCCATTATCAGAATTAAGAGACATTTTTCCGACCAAATCTATATCTTCAATGGACTTTAGTTTTTCAACATCTTCATTTGAAAGTTCTTCTCTAATCTCTCCATGATAAAAGCTTGAAGCCATGTAATAACCATAGTTAGCCTTCATATTTGTATATCCGTAATAAAAAACCACAGTAAAAAACAGACTTACAATAAATAATGAGATGAAAATAGGAAAATTCTTCTTATTCATGTTTCTCATCTCCTACAATTTTTCCATCGACTATTGTAATAATTCGATTTGCTTGTAAGGCTATTTCTTCGTCATGGGTGATTAGGATAATCGTCTGTTTTAAAGTCTTGTTAAAATATTTAAAAATTTCAATTATTTCCTTAGAATTTTTTCTATCCAAATTACCTGTTGGTTCATCCGCTAATATTATAGATGGATTGTAGATAAGACTTCTAGCTATGGCAACTCTTTGCTGCTGACCTCCTGAAAGCTCACTTGGAAAAGAGTCAAGTTTACTTTCTATACCCAGTTTTTTTACTATATCTGAAAATTCATCTTGATTTATTTTTCTTTTATCAAGTTTTAATGGAAGTTCTATATTGTGACGAACCGTTAAGTTGGGAATCAAATTATAAAATTGATAGATTAGTCCGACTTTTCTTCTTCTAAAGTAGGCTAATTCCTTTGAAGAATACTTTGAGATGTCGTTACCATCTATATAAACTTTGCCATCATCTGGACTATCTACTCCTCCTATGATATGCAAAAGTGTAGATTTGCCAGACCCACTTGGTCCAACAATAGCGACAAATTCGCCTCTTTCTATTGTAAGGTCAACTCCATCTAGGGCCACTACCTTGGAATTACCCTCGCCGTATTCTTTTCTTAAATTTTCTACTTTTAAAATTTCCATACTTGCCTCCTTTTTCTTATGTCAAGGTAAGCATATAAAAGTAAAGTGATTTTTAGGTGACATTGTAAAATTTTATTTCAAATCTTGCTCCACAATCTATATTTGAAACAGAAATATCCCCGTTGTTTTTCTCGACAATTGTCTTTGCCATAGCAAGGCCAATTCCAAAACCATTTGAGTCGGGCGTTTTATAGAATCGTTTAAAGATTTTTTTTATATTCTCTTTTTCTATTCCACCGCCATTGTCTTCAATAATTAAGCTTGTATAGAGTGGATTTTTGTATGATGAAAGCACAATTTTGTCACAAGTCGGTCTATTAACAGCATTCTTTATAATATTGATGATAGCTTCTGCCAGCCAATAAAAATCTCCACAAATACTATTTTCCTTTAAACTCTTCCTTCTTTCTACACTAGTAGATCTCTTTAAGTCTAAGCTATCTAAAGCATAATCTACTAATTCATCCAAACGAATTTGTTCTTCTTTCATTAAATCTTTATTTGCATCAAGGCTTGATAGTTTGAGTAAAATATCTGATAAAGAGTTTAATCTTAAGAGTTGTCTTTTTAAAATCTCTATATCTCTACTATCTGGATAGTCCAACTCTAAATTTTCTATAGAAAAAATCATAGAAGTAATTGGAGTTTTTATCTGATGGGCAATATCTTCTAGGTATTCTATTTGCTTTTCACTATTTCTAGTGCTTGTCTCTTTGGCTTCTACTATTTCTATAAAAAGCTTATAAATTTTATCTTCCAAAATTGAAAAATCATCTTGCTTCATAGGAATTTTGTAGTCCTGATTTTTCATATTTTCTATCAGATCTATAAGCTCATTTATTCTATTTTTCTTTCTTGATTCTAAAAAATAATAAAGAAGTAAAAGACTTATTATCCAAAATATATATAGCATCTCAATCCATCCTATATCCGATTCCTCTGACAGTAGTAATAACTTCTCTATCAATTTTTTCTCTTATTCTCTTAATAGTTGATGTGAGAGTATTGTCATTTACAAACTTATCCCTATCTTCCCAAAACATTTCTAAAAGTTGGCTTCTTGTGAAAACCCTGTGAGGATTTTTGATAAATAAGACTAGGATTTCATATTCAAGTGAAGTTAGCTCTATTTGCTTACCTTTAAAATAAACTTTTGAATCATTTAAATCTATTTTGATATCCTTGTGAGTAATTTTTTTGTCTTGACTTAGAGGTATTGTTCTTAAAACCGCATCAATTCTTGCTCTTAATATTGCAAGGGAAAATGGTTTAGTTAAATAGTCGTCTGCTCCTTGATCAAGGGCTTTAACTATAAAATCTTCATCATTTTTTACAGTTGTTACAATAACTCTTATGTCCTTATCTTTTAATCTCTCTATCAAATGCTGACCATCTTTATCTGGTAGATTTATGTCCAATAGTGCCACATCCATATCTACATTCATCTTATAGGTCGCTTCGTAAAAAGACGATGCAATCTCTACATCATAACCATTATTAACCAAATACTTTTCCATTTGTAACGCTATCTCTTTATTATCTTCTATGATTAAAATATTTTTCATTCTTATCCTCTTAATTGAATTTTAATAGTCATATTCACAGTATACCATTAATAATATAGTAAATTAAACAAAATTAATTGTAATATAAAATTAATAAAAAAGACCTACCATCTCTTTGAGAAGAACTTCCTGGTCCAGAAATTTTAAAACATGGAAATAATATCAAGTGGACAACTGATGAGAAATTAGAAATAGTAAGCAAAGTGCTAGCAGGAAAACAATAAGGTCTGTAGCAATTGAAATCGGTATTAATCCCGGACAACTTTATTCATGGGTTAACAATTACAAAATTTATGGATATATATGAGATTTATGCTTTAATACCTCAATTCCATGTGTTTCTACTAAATTATTCCATCTTCTTATGTAGTTACGGAAGTAATATTTGTTGATACCTCTAGGTGTATCAGACCATTACCTTGTTTATATAATTCTATACAGTTTTTTTTAAACTCATAGATATATTTCATAAAAATACCCTCCTTACTGATTTGTCCAGTAAAGAGGGTACATATCATGTCAGGATTTAGGTTGATACACAAAATTATTTACAGACCCAACTCCATTTGATTTATTTATGCACGAACTTAGTTTGGTTTAGGTGTCGCAATATTATTTGCAATTCATCATTTATTTAACCTATTACTTGCACTATATATGGCTCTTTTAATTTTCCTACAATGAAAGTTATCCCTTCTGATTTTTCAATATTTCTATTCATAAGCTTTTTTTGTCTAACCAGTGCATGTGTACATGAGTTCCCAAAACAACAATCTTTATAAATTCCGCCCTTTGCAAATGTTTCAAATATTGATGATAATTCACTATCTTCAATATCTTCATTGCTTATATAAAAATCAGAAAACACATAGGCTGCATTTTCATTTTTTGTACCACTAACAGTTTCAGGCATAAGTTCAGTTCGATAATTCAACATTTTTCTCGTTCTTGGTAAAATTCGTTCATAAATATTTTGAATTTTTTTCCTAATAGATTATATATGAGATAATCTTTGCCTGAAATATTTTTTATTTTTTCTTTTTTATTTATTAGGTTAATGTTGTAAGTTGAATCTTTGTATTGGTTTTTTATATATGGGATAATTTTTTCGTCTTTTATTTTTATATTTAAAAGTATTTCTTTTTCGTTTGCTCTTATTGTGATTCTTTTAGGGTATTTTGATATTTTTTGTAATATCGTTTGTGATTTCTTCTATCTGGCTACTTCCATCACCCGTTATGGCTTTTTAAATATTCTTTTTTATTATTTCTTTTAATTTAATGCTTTTAGATATCTCTGCGTTTAGAGCTGTAGACAATACTTGAAAGTGTGTATTTGCTTGAATTAATTCTTCTCTTTCCTTTGCCATTTACCATATTAGATCGTCTATCCATTTCTTCTTTGACTCGCATAAATATTTCTTTAGATATAATAGAAAAATAGCTTTTAAGATTTCTTTAAAATATCCTAAAAGCCACCTGCTTCAACACTTTTATATCTTGTTATTTTATTTCATTGGCATCAATACCATACTCTCAAGCGTTTTAAAGTATAGAAAACCATTTATTTTACCACGATTGAATGGGCCTTGATATTACACTAAAAATAACATGGGGAATAGTACAATACATCTGACTATATCCCGTCTTTGTTAATTTTATTGTAACTCTTAATGAGTATCGTCTTTTTCTGATTGTTCTTGCACAAATTTGATTCTATTTTGAATATATTCTTTCTCTTTTTCTGTTGCAACTTCTTCTAATTGTTTAAATAAAACAATACATTCATTTCGTTTACCTAACACATTAAATGCAGTTGCAATATTGAGATACCATATCATTTCATCCTGCATTTCTTTAGGTTTCGTATCTATTGCAAGAAGTTTCTCTAAAAAGAGTTCTCCGTTTTTATTTTCTTGATATTCTTTTACAATATCGTTATTCAGTTTTCTGAATTGACGTCCTCTAAGCATTAAAACAAAGAATACAGTAAAGAGATAAACAATACTAATAACGGCAATACCACCAACGATAACGCCTAAAAAGCCAATTGTTGATTTTACATAGGGAGCTATGTTCACATAAATAAATAGCAGTACCGCCCAAAATAGCAAGGCCAATCGGATAAGCCATTTATCTCTTTTTTCATATATTGCTCTTTTATTTTTTAGATTTTCGGGTTCGTAAATCATTTTATTTCACTCCTTTATTGCCACATCAATCAGAATTTGTTTTACTGAGTTCTACAAACTGGAATTTGAATTATTGATTATTTTAAGAAAATTTTTAGAAATTTATCAGTGTTAACTTTCCTCTGATTATAGCTTTCTATTTTGCTCTAACAGCATCAATTCTTCATCTGTTAATACGTTACCATTCATTGTTATTTTCCTCCTCCGTTGGGGAACTAAAATATTACTTTTTATGGTACTTTCATCAAACAGATCATCACTATAGTTTTACCACATATTATTTTTATAATATACAAAAAATATATATAATTAAAAATGCTACGATCAATACCCTGAATATGTTATAGGTCATTAAATTCATCCGCGTCGAATTAAAAACTTTGTATACTCTCTTGCAATTATTGTCATAATGATAATTGCAAAATAAACAAATTTCTCCAATAATCCACTCACTTTTTCAAAATGAATAAATTATTGATTTATTTCTTCGTTAAACAATATTACTTGATTTTATCTTCTACATATATCATAAATGCTAGTAATTTTTTTGTTCATTCTGCACTTCTATCATCTAAACAGTACATCTTTTTGATTTGCTTATATTTTGCTTTAATTTCAGCACTTGTCAAATCCAGCTATATTTTAACACTTATGTGTTTATCGACATCAAGTTTAGACAAAAGTGCTACCGTCTCCACGTGGCTTGAGTGGTCAGTATGGATAAAATTGTAATTTTTTCAAAAGCCTTGTATGTGGGAACATGTTAATCAATAAGCATCTTATAATTATTATATCATTTTAGAACTAAGAAAAAACAGCCCTCAAAAGAGCTGTTTAGATTATTATTTTCTTGTTTTAGTCGCATTACTTATATTAGATGACCTACAAACATTGCTATAGGCAGTAATAAGATTAACATAATATTCAATACTATAAATAATCTGTCCTTTTCCTTTACCCCAAATATTAAACCTATTAATCCAATAATTGGGCAGACAAACATTGATGTGAGTCCAGTTGGTCTTAGACTGTGGTACAGCTATAAAATATATCTACTGGAAGTAGGTAAGAAATGACAAATATTACGAGTCCAAGTAGAAATATCTTCTTGCTTAAATTTTCTTTCATAAAACCTCCTCTATTATTCTAAACTTCTAATTCTATCTACAAGACTGTTTTGGCTATGCTTTTCATAGAACCTACCTGTAAATATTATCCCAATGATTATATTTACTAAGTTTACAAGTATAAGTGGCGTGATTACAAATTTATAGGAAGTCCACTGAGTCTGTTCCATAAAATCCATCAAGATAAATTTATCTACAAGAAGCATAATGATGAAAGAAAATACTAAGCCACATAAAGAATAAATCAAATTCTTTTTCACCAAATATTTTTTAATATTTTTCTTTGTCATTCCAATTGCTTCAAGGATTGATAAGTTAACCATATTTCTCAAAATTTCAGTAGCAATAACATTTATAAAATTCAGTACAGATATTAAGAATAACACTATAGATAGACTGTAACCAGCAAATTCTATTAGGTTTTTGAATTCCATTGTAGATTTGATTTGAAGATCCCTTGAATCGTAGGAAAATTCCGGTTCATTTTCAAAAGATTTTAATAACTTATCAAAATTTTCCTTTTCGCTATCTTCTACATCAAATCCATAGGACATTATACTCTTATCTCCTGTGAGCTCTTTATACTCATTCGGCTTCATATAAATGTATTCCAAACTTAAAGTAGGACTAGATTCGTCGTTTATATCTTCCTTAATTACAGGGAAATATCTAAGACCATTTGAAAAATTATACTCAACTTTTCCCATAACTTGGACTTCTTTGACCTTATTATTAACATTGATTTTTATTTTATCACCAGATTTAAATGCAGATTTTTTATCTCCATATTCTCCTATGATAATATAATTTCCTGTTTGCCATTCTTCTTTATCGAAGTCTCCGTCTATAAATTTTTGTTTGTTTATTAAGTAGTCATCCATACCAAATAGAAGTGGTGCAACTTTGTTATCTTCTATTTTAATTTTTGGATAAGTGTGCTCATAACCAGAGGAGTATAAAGCTCCCCCACTTTTATAACCCTTATGTTTTTCTATTTCATCAATATACTTTTTGTCAATTCCATACTCACTATCTAAGTACATATATCTAAAATATTTTGGGCTTGCTATATTATAGTCAGTTACGATTACATCAGAAATTCCCTTTTCTAGATCAATATTGCCTGTATAAGTTAAAACGCTATTTAAAATAACTGCAGATAGACTAATGGAAAGAACTATGGAGATAAATCTAAATTTATTGGAAAATACTTGCCTTCTAGCAAGTTTGCCAAGAGAAATATTATCACTTTTATATTTCTTTTTTATCATGGTTTCGTTGTATTTGCTGGCATCTATTGGAGAAACTTTTGCTGCATATCTTGCAGGTCTCATCACCGATAGAAATACTGTAAGCAAAGTAAAGACTGTCGAAAATAAGATAATTAATATTATTACCGTGAGCGATAATTTTACATCCGTTAACATATCATTATTTGCAAATATTTTGTTTAAAATGATTTTTCCGATAGAAATTCCTACTATATCTCCAACTATTATTGAAGGAAGTGCTACTGCTAAAGACTCAAGATGAATAAGCCTTTTGATTTGTGGCTTTGTCATTCCAATTGTTTTTAAAAGCCCCAGAAGTTTAATATCTTCATTTACGGATATCTTAAAAATATTGTTTATTATTAAGTATCCTGCGACCATTACCAAAATCAAAAAAGATAAGAAGGGTAGAAATGTATTAAAATCAAAACTAGAATCACCAGATAAAAGATACGCAAAGTTAACACCAATCCTTATTTCCTTATCGGATAAATTTCCAGGATTATCTACAACTTTATAGCTGTTTCTCTCTGCAATTTTTATAAGTTTATCCCTTATCATAAAGGAATTTTTTAGTATTACCTCCAAATCTTTATTATTTTCTGGAAGGGATAATTTATCTACATAAGCTTTTGATAAATAGATTTGACCTACACCAACATTGGAGTCAATAGGATTTTGAAAAGTCCCCGATATAATAAATTTATCACTTTTCTTTTCAATAATTTCTCCTGTGTAAGGTTTTTCTATAGTGAAAGGAACTTCTATCTCTTCTCCAATTTCTCCTTTATAACCTAACTTTTTTGCAGTTGCTATATCTATAAATACGTCGTTTTCTTTTTCAGGAAATTTCCCCTTAACTTTTTCTATTAGCGACCATTCAAATCCTTTCTTATCCATATAAGATAGTTCTGCCATAACTTTTTTATCATCAAGAATCCCAACTTTCTCTCTAACTGAAAAATCCTTTATATCCTTATCATGGGTTAATATTTCTACATCTTCGTCAGAAAGTTCTTTAAAAGATCCGTGGCTGATTGTTCCAATAGTTTTCATTGTTTGGGTTTCCATGCTTTTTCCTAAACCTAAGGCTACAGAAAACAGACTTGTAAATAGTATAGAAGTCAAAGCAATGGCTAATAAGAGAATATTTCTCCTACTTTTATTCGCATTTAAAATGTTTTTTGCAAGACTTCTTATATAAGCTCTATTTTTGACTTTCATTATTTCCCACCAGCCTTCCATCTTCTATCCTTAAAGTTTTTTCTGCAGCTTGAGCGACAGCATCATCGTGAGTGATCATAAGAATAGTATTTCCAAGCTCTTTATTAATCTTTTTTAGTAAATAAACAACTTGGGAAGATGATTTTGAATCTAAATTTCCTGTAGGTTCGTCAGCTAGAATTAAAGATGGTTTAGTAACCAAGGCTCTTGCTATGGCAACTCTTTGTTGCTGTCCACCAGATAATTCGTTTGGCATTTTATATTTTTGATCACTTATCTCTAGAATGTCTATTACGGAATCAACATATTTCTCATCTACCACATCCCCATCTAGACCAAAGGGAATAATTATATTCTCATACACATTTAACATTGGCAAAAGATTATATGCTTGAAAGACAAAACCAATATTTCTTCTTCTAAAAATTGTTCTCTCATCATCTTTCAATGCATAAATGTCGGTATCATCAATTAAAACTTTTCCGCTTGTAGGATAATCAAGTCCTCCTAATAAATGTAATAGGGTTGATTTACCAGATCCAGATGCTCCTATTATAGAAATAAATTCTCCTTTTTCAACATCGAAAGATACTCCATCAAGAGCTCTTACTTCCACGTCATTTGTTTTATAATATCTTTTTAAATTTTCTACTTTTAACATATATATCACCTCTTTACATTTAATATTAACATTCACATCTTACAAAGTACTTACAAAACTTCTTACAGTTTTGTAAGAAAAAAGACTTCTCACAAGGGGAAGTCTACTGAAAATTTTATTCTATTTTCATCCAAAGACGCTCTTATATTTCCACCATGTTTTTCTATAATTTCTCTGGCTATATATAGACCTAAACCCAAACCGTCCTTGGAAACTGAATTTTTTCCTCTATAAAATCTTTCAAATATCTTTGGCAAAGTTTCTTCTGATATGTCTTTGCACTCATTTTCTATGTCTAGATTATAGTTTAGGTAAGATTTATAAATTGAAATATTAATAGTAGAACCATTGGGCGAGTATTTTATAGCATTATCTACTAAATTGTGGATAGCTTCTTTGAGCCATCTTTCGTCCAAATTGAAAATTAAGTCTTCGGCTTTTAAATCTATGCTTATACATTTTTCATATAATATTACTTTAAATTCTCTCAAAACATCTTCTACTATGTCTTTTAAATTTGCTTGATGTTTTTGTAAGGAAATAATATCTGATTCAAGCCTAGAAGATTTTACTAGGTTTTGAATTAAAAATTCTAGTTTATTAAGTTCATACTTTATAATTTCAAGATACTCATCTTTCGGATCATCTTCTAAAAGACTGATGTATAAAGAAAGGTTGGTAATGGGTGTCTTGGTTTGGTGTGATATATCTGCTATTAAATCTTTTGTTTTACTTTTTTCTATATTTATTTTCGCTTCTTTTACTTGGCTGACATACAAAAACTTAATGAGCTTTGATTTTATTTTAGATAATTCCTTTTCATCAAATTCTGTGATTTCTAAATTTCCATCCAAAGCCTTATCAATATAGTCTGAAAGTTCAAGCATTTCATTTCTCAAGGTAATATATTTATATAAAAGAATTCCAATTATAATTACTAAAAGACCTATTAAAATTTCCATTTATATCCAACTCCAAAGACTGTTTCTATTGGGTCATAGGGTTTTAATTTATTTCGTATCCTAGAAATATTGACGCTCAATGTATTTTGATCAATAAATTCATCATCTATTCCCCAAACAAAATCAAAAAGTAATTCCTTAGTAATAACTTGAGACTTGTTTTTTATCATGTAGTATAAAATTTTTGTCTCTGTCCTTGTGAGATCTATATTTTTATTGTCTACATAGAAAGTATTTTCATTGAAATTAAAGTCTAGACCATCTTTCTTATAAAGATTTAAATCACTAAATGCTATTTTTTCGAAGGCTCTTTTTATTTTTGCTTCTAATATTCCCAAAGAAAAAGGTTTTGTTAGATAGTCGTCTGCCCCTAAATTTATGGCTGAAATGATATATGCTTCTAGATCTATGGCAGATAAAACTATAATAGGAATTGATGAAGTTTCTCTAGTATATTTTATTATTTCAAGCCCATCTCCATCTGGTAAGTTCATATCAAGTAAAATCAAATCCGCATCATCAATAAAATTTTTAGCTTCACTAATTGTGTTTACAGAAAAAACTTCATAGTCTTTATTTAAAGCTATAGAAAGTCCTTTATTTAAATTATTATCATCTTCAATTATTAATATCTTTTTCAATGAAATGCTCTCCCTCAGTTACAACCCTAATTATAGCAGAATAAAATCATTTTTATTAAAATAACCATTCAATTAACTAAATACATAAATATGAAATTGGTCAATAACTTAACAACTGCCAATATTTATTGGCATTTTAGAAATACTATCTATTCAATTACTTTACTAAATTTAAAACTTTTTATACCGTATAACATTATGAATTTAAAACTGTATAATGCGTCCCTATCTAACTATGACTTAACGGTAAGCGTTTGTATTACGATATTTAGTCAGCGAACTTTTACATGAAGAATTTAGTATTGTCTCTAAGTAATAATATTACGTATTTATTATAAATTTTCTAATGATATCAATTACAATCAAATAAAGTCATATATTAAATCACAATTATCCATAAACCATTCATACCAAGATATAGGTTTTTTTAATACTATTCTATTTGAATATTCATATTCTATGAATTTAATTAAAATGAGGCGAACATTATATATAATATCTTCATAATTATTCATATGAATCTCATTAAAATCCCACCATAAACTCTTAGCAGGGTGAGCACCAAAATCGCATCTTAAATCATATATATAATCTAAGTATTTAATATTTAAATCGTTAATATATAAAACTTCCTTAAGAAATCTATGCATATCTTTTCTTTTTTTGTAGGTAATTTCTCTTTTATTTTTATAAACTGAATTATTATATCAATACAATTATCTAGGCAAATAATTGCCTCTTCTTCAAATAAATTAGTAATTAATCCTAAAGATTTAGAATAGTAAAAAATAGCTCTATTTACGTAAGGGTCAAGTGCATTAATTTTGCTCATTATATAAACAAACATTCTATAATTCGTATTAAGATTATTATATTTTCTATTGATAGTATCTGTAAATTTCTTATAATCTTTATCTATATTATAGTGACTGTATCTAAACATTGATTGTCCAAAAAATGAGCTTGATTTACCATATACTAAAGCTAATGCTCCAATAATATTAATAAAATAACTTCTATACACGTATTGATTTAAAAAATACATATAATCAGATATAATTTCAGAAATATATTTATTTGATGATATGTTCCTCCATCCTTTAGACCAGTCAGGTGATATTATTCCTACTATGAGCTCATTTCCAAAAAAATCATATTTGCAAGATATATCTTCTGATATATAATTGAAACCTATTGTTTCATCACAGATTAAATCCCTAATCATTATGAGTCTATTCCCTTCCATATTTTTTAATATCAAAGGTATTTTATTTAAAGAATTTTTAAGATTCTGTATATTTATATTATTATTTTGATTTATCACGTTATTTATAAATTTATTTTTAAATTCTAAAAAGCTCATTATTATCCTTTAGTTAATATATAATTTACCAGTTATTTAGTTTTATAAAATTTAAACTAAATCTCATTTTGACATCAATACGACACTCTCCACATGTGTTGTCTTTTGCTTGGGAACATAATTTATTATCCTCGTCATTCTTGTAGGAGCACAATTTATTAATATCATTGTCTTTGGCATTTTTTCTTTTATCTTTAAAATTATTTGAATCTTGACTATATTTAACTCCTGTTTTGAAATAGAATGTTAAGTCATAAGGATGAACGATTCCGTCTTTGTCGATTCTGCCAACCACGACTTTATCAACTATGCTTTCAAATACTGTTCTGTTAAATTCTTCTATAATTTCTCTATTCTCTAACACCTTTTTAAATTGCTTTAGTCTTTCTTTAATAGAGTTTTCATCTTTTATTGTTAGTTCCAATGTTTTCTTTTCATCAAGTAATTCTTCTTTTTGTTTTGTCAGTTTTTTATACTTTTTAGCATAAACTACTTCGTCTATACTATCTTCCAAATGAAGATCAACTAACTTTCTTTCTTGACTAATGATTCTATTTAATTGGTTTTCTAACTTTTTCAAATCTTTGACTAAAGTATTATCATTTATTTCTTCTTCTACAATTTTTAAAAAGTCATCTATTACTGTTGAATCTGCATGGCATAATTGCCTATAGCTTTCAACAAAAGCTTTTTCTATTGCCGCTTCTTGTATTCCCTTTGAATGAGGGCAATATTTTTTACCTTTTTTTGTTGACCTTACACATTGCCAGTTAATTTTTTTGTAAGTTGAACTTGTGTGCCAAGTTCTTCTTGAAAGTATTTCTCCACAAAATCCACATTCCAGCATACTTGAAAAAGCGTATTGTCTTGATAGTTTCTCTCTTTTTCTATCCTTATTAGCAATGGTGTTTCTATTTTGTGCTCTCCTGAGTCTAATCTCTTGTGCCTTTTCAAAATCTTCTCTTGATATAATTGGCTCGTGATGATTTTCAATGTGATATTTATCAGATTCACCAAAGTTTGCTAGTCTTCTTTTTGTTATGGGATCAACTGTGAAGGTCTTTCCCATTAGTATATCGCCAATATACTTTTCATTTTTAATTATTCCTAACACTGTAGTATCAGACCATTTTGTTTTACCTCTAGGGGTGAGATATCCTTGCTCTTCTAGTTCCCTGCCAATGACTGAGCCACCATTGCCCTCTAAATATCTTTTAAAGATATATCTGACAATTTTAGCTTCTTCTTCATTTATAGAGATACTTTTTGTTATAGGGTCATAATCATATCCAAGGCAACCTTGAAAGCCAATAAGCTCCCCCTTTTCCATTTTCATTTTCAGTCCTTTTTTTACATGGGCTGAGGTGTTTTCTACTTCTTGTTGAGCTACTGAACTTAATATTGTTAATAGTAA
>NZ_HE978531.1:690888-700435 GCF_000311745.1 Anaerococcus obesiensis ph10
TTAAGATCATAAAGTCTACATAACATAGCAACTCTCATACTATAAATCTTTATTGCTTGCATTTTTACCTCCTATGTAAGTTATTTTTTTACCCTGGTAAGTTGTTTAAATTTAAAATATATTTATCTCACCTAGCAACTTAAATAATATTTACACTTCAAAGTATTTTGATTTTTATAGAAAGATAACAAAATACCCCTCACTTTATATAGTGAAATTTGCCCTCTTTGGTAACCAGAATTTTTATTTTTCTATAGTATTTTTGAGTTTTAATGTTAAATTGAACATAAAAAATGAGGACTTATGCACATAGGCATAAATCCTCTAATCTAAATTTTTCTATTCAAAGACTTTAAATCTTTCTTCCTATCAATTATTTAATTTCCATGATTCTGCCTTAGCTTTTGCATTTATAAGGTCAGAATAAAGTCCATCATTGTTAATCAGTTCTTCATGATCTCCACGTTCTACTATCTCTCCATCTTTTAAGACTAAGATTTGATCTGCATTTCTTATGGTTTTTAGTCTGTGGGCAATCATAATTACTGTTTTGTTTTTTGTTAATGATTCTATTGCTTCTTTAAGTTTATCTTCATTTTCTGGATCTACATTTGCAGTTGCTTCATCAAAAATAATTATGTCTGCATCTTTTAGCATGGCTCTGGCTATGGAGATTCTTTGTTTTTCTCCGCCTGATAGACTTGCTCCACCTTCCCCAATGATAGTGTCATATCCTTCTGGTAAAGCTTCTATAAATTCATGGCACCTTGCCTTCTTTGCAGCTTCTACAACCTCTTCATGGCTTGCATTTTGTTTTCCAAATTTTATATTATTTTCAATTGTATCTTCAAATAGATATACATCTTGAAATACCATGGAAATAGAATTCATTAAGTTTTCTATCTTATAGTCTTTTATATTTTTTCCACCTATTAAAATTTCGCCAGAATTTACATCCCAAAATCTCGCTATGAGATTACAAAATGTTGTCTTACCAGATCCAGATGGGCCGACAATGGAAGTCATAGTATTTTCTTTTATCTCTGCTGATACATTTTTTAAAATTGGTCTATCATCATAAGAAAAGCTGACATTTTTAAAGACTATATCATGATTTTTTATAGACTCTGTAATACTTCCTTCTCTCATATCAGGCATAGAGTCGATAAAACCTACAGAATCTATAGCATTTTCGCAAGCTCTTAGGATTGCCATGTTTGATCCTGCCCCGATTAAGCCTTCAAAGATAATAAAGGATGCCATAATCATAAGAATTGTTTCAGCAAGTGGAAGTTCACCAGATAAATTTAATTTTAATGATACATAGACCATAGCTACTGTTGTTATTCCCATTACAATTCTTTGGATAACTGTGTAAGGTGCTACAGATATTTCTAAATCTAAAAGTATATTTGATGTATCTTTTATAGACTTTCTCAAAGCCCTGTTATTTTCTCCACCAAGATTATAGGATTTTATAACCTGCATTCCTTGTAAAGTTGCTAATACTTCTTTTGTAAGTCTTGTTTGTGTTTCTGTCATTTTGTCTGCATTAGCTGATGATTTTTTCTCCATCATTGATGTAACGATGAAAAATACTACCACACCTGCTACAGCAACCAGTCCTACCTTTACATTAAAAATTAAAGTTCCAAGGACAAAGACTAAAGTATTTAAAACTCCACCAAGTACAAGAACCAAAAGCATAGGCACCCACATTTCTGCTTGGGAAAGTGAAGATGTAGCAATAGTAGTTAATCTTCCTAGTGAAAAGCTTGAAAAGAAACCCATAGGAACTCTTTTTATTTTTTCTCCTATTTCTATCCTCTTATGAGCTGCCATAAAATATCCAGCGTGTGTTTGTGCCATTTGTGATGATTTTTGTGTCATTATCTTTCCAACAAGGGATATAACTAATATTCCAAGACAAACAAAGATAGCCTTATAGTCTAAAGTTTTAGAAAAAATATTTACTAGCATATAGTAAATTGCACCAAACTCAAGGGCATTAAATACTGCGTGCAAAAATCCAGCGAGAATAGATTTCTTAATATATACCTGTTCTTCTTTTGAAAAATTCCATATCTTTTTAAACACATTAAGCATTTTCATCACCCCTTAAATTTGCAGCATACATTTCCTTATAAAGTTCTGATGACTTTAATAGTTCTTCATGAGTACCATAAGAATTTAATTTGCCATCTTTAATAACAAATATCCTATCTGCATCAACAATTGTCTTTAGCCTATGAGCGATTATGATTAAAGTTTTACCCTTAACTAGATTTGCCAAGGCGTTTTGTATGAGAGCTTCATTTTCAGGATCTATATAAGAAGTTGCTTCATCTAAAATTACGATTGGTGCATTCTTTAGCATGGCACGGGCAATAGATATTCTTTGTCTTTCTCCTCCAGACAGATGACCTCCACCTTCACCAACTCTTGTATCATAACCATTAGATAGATTCATAATAAAATCATGGCAGGCAGATTTTTTACATACATCTATAATTTCTTCGTCAGAGGCATTCTTATTTCCAAGCCTAATATTTTCCTTTATAGTCATATCAAAGAGGAAATTGTCTTGGGATACAAAAGAAATAAGTGAAGACAAGTTTTCGAGCGACACATCTTTTGTTTCTACTCCGCCAATTTTAATAGATCCCTTATCTACATTCCAAAATCCAGCAATGAGTTTTGCTATTGTGGACTTGCCTGACCCAGAAGGACCAACAAGTGCTGAAACAGAAGATTCTTTTATTTCCATAGAAAGATTATCTATAACCTTATTTTTTCCATCGTAGGAAAAGTCTACGTCTTGAAGTTCTATATTATAGGATTCTATTTTTTCTCCCTTGTCAATATTTTCTAACTCTCTTGAATCTAAAATCTTTCCTATTTCAGAAGTTATAGTTGATATTCTTGACATATCATCCATATAGTTCATTATTTTTAAAATGCTAGAAACTGTAGCAAAGGATAAGACGATTAAGGTAATTAAATTTCCTAAATCAATACTTCCATTTATATAAAATAAAATCCCAAAGGGTATGATTGTAATAATTCCCATAGGAGAAAGTAATCTACCTATGGCAACCCTATTCATAGATTCACCCATCCAGTTATAATAAAAGCTTGCATTATCATAAACTGCATCAGCGTATTTTTTATAAGATGATTCGCTTTGATTAAATGTCTTTATTACTTCTATCCCATTTATATACTCAACAATAGAATTATTCATGTGTTGACCAATAGCAACTGACTTTCCAAACATTTCCTTATAATGAGCATTCATAACAGACATCATGGTAGCCATTCCCACCACAAAAGGAATTAGTGATAGCAAGGTCAATCGCCAATCTAAGGTAAACATGTAAATAAACAATAGAATAGGTCCTACTAAATTTGCAGTAAATTCTGGCACTAAGTGGGCAAGGGATGTTTCCATAGAATCAACTTGCTCAACAATTATATTTTTAAATTCCCCTGAAGATCTTGATAATACATCTCCCAATGGCATCTTGAAAAGTTTCTTAGAAATATCATTTCTAATTTCTCCTAATGAGTTAAAAGTTGCGGTATGGGAAATACTTGTTGATATTCCTGCTGCCACTTCTTTAATAACAAATGTTATTAAAATATTTATGCATAGTGGAGTGTATAAGCTCATATCCCTTATGCCATTAATCAAATTCACAATAATTTTCGCCATGTATATATAAGAAAAAAGACCAGCCACTACTCCAATTATTGCCAGTAAGATTGACATAAAATATGAGCCTTTTCTCTTTTTTACATATTGTTTTATTAGATCCATCAAATCCCCTCCTTAATAAATCCTCGTAATAATAAGATAGGTCTATCCATTCACTACTTTATAGATAGACCTGCCTTAAATTCAATTTATTAACCTATTCTCATTTAGCTTTTACACTATAAATATTGAAAAATTGTGGTGTACTTGTAAAGTCATATCCATCAATTTTGTCATTTCTATATAAAATCATTTCTTTTGAATAAGAAAGAGGCAAATCCATAGCGTTTTCGTTTGAATATACTATAGCTTTTTGTATATTATCTTTAATCTCCCCTTCATCTGTAGAAGTGGA
Source organism: Anaerococcus obesiensis ph10 (assembly GCF_000311745.1). Taxonomy (GTDB): domain Bacteria; phylum Bacillota; class Clostridia; order Tissierellales; family Peptoniphilaceae; genus Anaerococcus; species Anaerococcus vaginalis. The sequence continues at coordinate 695,001 of NZ_HE978531.1, forward strand.
AGCCTTCTTTATTGCGTCAATATATATATTGGAATCTGAAAGTGCTTTTAATGGCATTAAATGTGGATCCATTTCAGTTACTGATTCTTGTAAGAACTTGTGAGGTTCAGTATAAGAACCCTCTGTATTCCATGTTGTCAAATGGAATTCTCCCTTTATACCATCTGTCCACCATGACATTTGATCTTTTTCAACTATGTCAACATCTATACCTACTTCTTTTAATTGCGTCTTTATTGCAAGTGCAGTTTCCTTAGCAAGTACTAAATCTGACCAGTAAACATATTGAAGCTTTAATGGACTTCCGTCCTTTTCTCTTATTCCTGTATCTTTATTAAGTTTCCAACCCGCTTCATCTAGCAAGCTATTTGCCTTTTCAGGAGCATAACTATAATTAGTTGGATAATTTGCATCACAATAAGTCACATTTTTAGGGAATAAAGTTTCAGCTACATCTTCATATGAGTATGTTAAACTGTCGACAATGTCTTTTTTGTTAATTGCATAATTAATTGCTTGGCGAACTTTTAAATCTTCTAATTCTTTTTTACTTGGATTTAAAATTAGATTCTTAGTCAAAGTCCTATTTTTATTGACTTTTCCAGTAACATCCTTAATTTCAGAACCTTTTTTGAAGTCATCATAATTTATTAAATCTGCTCCATAAATTAAATCTATTTCCCCTTTATTTAAGGCTTGAAGTCTTGAGGAAGCATCGGGAATATATTTGACAATAACTTCATCATAGTAAGGTTTTTCCCCATGATAATTTTCATTTCTAACAAATTTTGTATATTCTCCAGATTTAAATTCTTCATATACATAAGGACCTGTTCCTATATTTTCGGTAAATGTCTCAAAGTTTCCCTCAGTAAATGACTTTGGAGATGGCATCCCCAATACATTTTGGAAACAAAAGCCATTTATATAAAATTTAGACGGATTTTCATAATGAACAGCAATCGTATTATCATCAATAACTTCTGTTGATTTTATCTCTGCAACAGCCCTAATGCCTGCAAAGTTAGGATTAGACTTATCAAAGTCTAATATTTTTTTCACTGCATCAGCATTAAAATCTTCACCATCTGAAAACTTTACCCCGTCCTTTAATTTAAAGATTAAAGTTTTGCCATCATCTTTATATTCAAAGCTTTCAGCAAGTTTTGGTACAATTTCACCGTTTTCATAAGCTACTAGGGTTTCGTAAATTAAACCACACGCCATATTATTTTCCTTATTCATTGTTAAAGTCGTAAGGTTTGTCAGTTCTTTAGCAGTACATAAGGTTAAAACCTTCTTGCTTTCATCTTTTGTGTTTTCACTTGCTACATTTGAATTTTCTTGTGCTTTTTCTTGATTCTTTTGGCAACCTCCTAGTAAAATTGAAAAACTAAATACAAGTGCCAATAAAACCATCATATTTTTTCTAAGTTTGATCATTTCTATCTCCTTTGCAATTTTCCTTCTCTCAATATTTTTCCTTTCTTTATCTCTATGATATAATCTGAAATCTGTTTTGCTTGATTTATATCATGAGTGATAAAAATATAAGAAATACTATGCTTAGATTGATAATAAAAAAGTAAGTTTAGTACTTTTTCAATCGTCAATAAGTCAAGCCCAGCCGTGACCTCATCTAGTATTAAAAAATCAGGATTAACCATAAGGGCTCTTATGAGCGACAATCTTCTTTGCTCGCCTCCAGATAGTTGGTGAACGGGCACATCTAATATTTCCTTTTTTAAATGTAAATCCTCGCAAAATAATAACACCTTTTCCTTTCTTTCCTTTTTCGACAAGTTTGTTAAATTAATAAGCCCTTCTTCCAAATTTTTAAAAGTGCTTATACCAGGATTTAAAGTACCAGATGTATCCTGGAAAACAGACTGGATATTTTTTCTATATTTTCTTATTTTTTTTAATTTTAATTTTGAGATATCTACAGAATCATAGAGTATAGATCCTTCATCTATTCTTTCTAATCCTATTAATGCTTTTGCAATGGTGCTTTTACCAGATCCGCTTTCACCAATTAAACTTAAGTTATCTCCCCTTTTAAGTGAAAAGGAAATTTGATCTAGAGCTTTAAATGTCCCCTTTACTGTTTCAAAAGAAAGACTAACATTACTCATAGCTATTTCGTCCACTCCCATTCACCTCCAGAATCTAATATCTTCTTACTACATTCAACAAATTTTCTTGTCCATTCCTCTTTAGGACTTTCAAATATATCTTTACTACTACCCTTTTCTATAACACACCCATTTTCTATCACATAGATGCAGTCGCTATATTTTTTAAGAATTTCGGCATCGTGTGTTATTAATAAAATTCCTTTCCCTTTGAAATTTGCTTTAATCAATTCAAAAAATAATGATGAGTTATAATTGTCTAAGGCTGATGTTGGTTCATCAGCAATTATATAATCAGTATTTAGTCCCATAGATATCGCTAAAATCACACGCTGAATCATGCCTCCAGAGAGTTCAGTTGGATATGAATCTAAAACTCTTTCATATTCAAGATTGACGCTTTTGAGCTTATCTTTTGCTATACTTAATGCTTCTGATTTATTTATATTAAGATTAGCAATATATATTTCAACCATTTGACTTTTTATCTTTTTTCTTTTGTCAAAAGAAATCATGGGAAGTTGAGGAATAAAAGCGATGTTTCTATTGTTGCTATTGATATTATCTTTTTCCAATATATCGAAATCATCTATAGTAATAGTTCCAGAACTTACTTTTAAATCCTCTGATAAAATCCCAAGTATTGTGTTTACTAATGTAGTCTTTCCAGCACCACTGGGTCCAGTGAGACCAATAATTTTTCCCATAGGAATTCTAAGAGAAATATTATTTAAAAGATTGTTTCCTTTTTTATCTTTAACTTGTAATTGATTAACCAAAATCATATCTTCACCTTCTATTCGCTTCTTTTGCAATAATATTAAAAGACATTGTAGTAATAAAAACTGCAAAAATAGGGTAAATTATGAGTTCTGGCTTAATAAATATTGAATCTCTCGCTTCTAAAATCATAGAACCCCACTCCACAACATTTTCTCCAAGTCCAATTCCTATAAATGAAAAACCAGTAATTGCTAAAATCATATCCGCACAGGACAGACAAATATAATGAACTAAATCTAATAATATATTTGGTAGTATATGAACTAGAACCAACCTAGTCTTTGAAGCACCAAGTGAAATCATACAAGTGCAATAAGCTTTATCATATTCAATATTTATTTGAGTTCTAACAAGTCTTAAAAATCTCAATATATATGAAACAACCAGAGCGATTAATGTAGTTTTTATTCCATTTCCCCAAGATGCTATAAATATGATTAAATAAGCAATTGGTGGTATAGCCGTTACAGCATTAATAATCGAATCTACTATTACATTCTTTTTCATGGTAACTTTTGACGTTAGTGTACCTAAAAGCAAACCTAAAGTAAAAACAATAATTGATGCCGTCATAACCATAAATAATGTAGTTTTCCCCCCGTACAGTATTCTCGATAAAACGCACCTGCCCATACTATCATTTCCCAAAAGATACTTAGAACTTGGATTTGCAAATCTAAGGGGAAGATTAACTTCTAAGGGATCATTAGGGGCAAAAAAACTTCCAAAAAATATAAATAAAATCACTAGGAAAGGAAATAATGTCCTTTTGTTTATTTTCATTAATCTCCCCTTTCCTTTATCAAAAGATCGTTTATCAAATCTGATATTATATTAGCAAGTGCAATAAATAATGCTAAAAAGAAAACCAACCCATGAATCATCGTTGCATCACGATTTATTACAGAATTTACAATCAAATATCCAAATCCTGGAATAGAAAAAACTCCCTCAACTATTGCCACATTTGCAATCATAAGTCCAATACTCTGAAAGAAATTTGGAATTAACTTTACTATCGAGTTTGGCAATATATGTTTCACGAACAAAGTAAATTCCTTTAGACCATTTGCTCTAAAAAACATAATATAATATTCACCATTCTCTTTGTCTAAAGCATCTTTAAATAGTGGATAATAAAAAGAAGCCCCAAATATCCCTAAAGTTATTGCAGGAAGTAGATAGTTTGTAATGCCAATATTACCTGCTACTGATAGCAAATCCCACTTTACTGCAAATATATCAAGTAAGATAATAGCAATATAAAAGCTAGGAATTGAAACACCAATAAGGCATAAAAGATTTATAAGCTTATTGATTATCTTGCTCTTCCATAAGAAAGTAATACATCCCAAAGATAATACTAAAATTACCTGCAATATTGCGGAAAAGAAAACAACAGATAAAGTTTTTGGCAAAGCCAACATTATATTATCCCAGACTGGTTTACCATTGCTTAAAGACTGTCCTAAGTCTAGAGAAAAAAGATTTTTAATCCAGTTAAAATATTGCTTATATACAGGTTTGTCAAAACCAAATCTTATTCTTACGTCTTCAATTTGCTCAGGTGATGGACTTCCGATATGTCTTTTAGCATATGCAGTGGCTGGATCGACGGGAGATAATTTCATTAAAACAAATGATAAAACACTAACAATTAATAATGTCATTATTAGCTCATAAAATTTTTTTAAAAATGTCTTTTTTGTATTCATTTTTATACCATAATTTAAGATCAGCCTAATAATTCAGGAAATTTATTTTTCAAATAATCTTCTAACATCTTTTTGATTGTTTCTTTATTTTCAATAAAAATTTCTTTTTGATTTAAACTTTCATATCCTAAAATCAAAGTATTTACAAAGGTCACTAAAAACTCATCTTCAAAAATAGATGAGAGCTTATCGTTTGGAGGAAATGCAGACGATAAAATTTCTGTGTTTGTTTCTTTTAAATTTTCAAACATTTCACACAATCTTTTATCTTCATTTTGTAGTTTCAAAAAAATTGCATATATGCTTTTAAATTCATTTTCATCATAAATTCTTTCCATCATCATCTCAGTAATTGCGTCTAAAGTCGTTAACTTAGATGTGTCGATAGTTTTGTTTTTTTCTCCTCTATATTTGATACCTGATTTCATAAAATCATAAATCATTTCATAGGTTGAACCATAATGATAGTAAACACCACCTTTACTTAAACTGACTTTTTCTATAACATCTTCCATAGTTGTATTTTGGAAACCCTTTTCTAAAAAACATGTCTTTGCCGCTTCCAGAATTTCTAACTTCCTTTTTTCTCCTACTTTCAATTTTTTATCATTCAAAACTTTATCTCCTGTCAATAAATAATTCCGACGCTACCGTCAGTTTTATTGTAACTCATTTGATAATTAATTTCAATACATGAATTATTTTAAAATTTAGTAATCTTATTTAAGATATTTGCTTGAACGCCCTTTATACTTCTTTATTAATTTCTTTAAATGCGGTATAATTAATAAAACTTAATACA
>NZ_HE978531.1:702013-862115 GCF_000311745.1 Anaerococcus obesiensis ph10
CTACGGAATGCTCCATTTTTTTTAATTTTTACCTTGTTAGGGAGAACCTTAGACCCCGAAATATATTTTATAAAGGAGAATAAAATGGCAAATAGATTTAGAAATGAAAGAATAGAAATAAAACTAACTAAGGAAGAAAAAGAAGTTTTTGAAAAGAAAATGAAACTTGCAAACTGCAAAACTATGTCCCACTTTCTTAGGAAATGCGTATTAGAAAAAGAAATTTATGTAGTAGATTTAGAACCATTTAGAAACTTACAATGGCTACTTTCAAATGCAACAAATAATATAAACCAGATTGCAAAAGCTACTAATGCAACTGGTGTTATTTACAAGAATGAAATCAAATCAATGAATAAACAGATAGAAAAATTGTCAAAAGAAATATGGCAGATCCATTCCCTACTTCTAAATAAATCAAAAGAAAGTTCTGGTGATTAGTATGGCAATTACAAAAATACATCCTATAAAATCAACTCTAAATTTGGCAATAGATTACATTACTAAGAGTGAAAAAACTGATGAAAAAGTCTTAGTATCATCATTCAAATGCCATCCATCTACTGCCCTTCAATTTATAAAAATATGAAAGATCATATTCTATAGCATATTTTGAAACAAAAAAAGAAGTAGATTAATTCTACTTCTCATACTTAATATTTTCTTGTCTATACTATTCCAAACAGTATCTGTTAAATTACATCTCATTAATTCTATTTGAAATAATTATCACTACTTCAATAATCTTATTAGAGGTCAAATCACCGATATACTTATTTTCAAGGTATAGGTCATAGAAGTCTCTCATTCATATTGTTTTACTTAAACAAATCAGAGTGTGAGCCAGTTCTTACTAAAGATAATACTAAAACATCTTCTATTTTTTCATATATCAGCAAAAAATCGTGCTCTATATGACATTCTCGAGTACCCTTGTAAATTCCAGCTAAAGAATGATCTCTATATCTTTCATCAAGGGCTTCATCTTTTGTAATTTTCTCAATAATTTCAAACAGTTTTCAATATCTTTCCCTTGTTTTTTAGCCTGCTTTGTCCATTTTTCTCTTCTGCCATAGTTAGGAGAATATTCTCTTTTTCTTTTCTTAACTCTTCCACCCTGTCTGCAAGTTCAGCGTAGTCTTTCTGTGCATTAGCGACTTTTAAAAGCTCCTCTTGAAATTTTAGCATTTCATTGTCTATTTCCTCTATTCCACTACTTCCATCACTTGTGATGGCTTTTTCTATATTCTCTTTTATTATTTCTTTTAATTCGCCGTTATAGAATATCGGTTGATTGATTACTATTACAAATACTTATTACAAATGTCTTTCATTTATTTTATTATTACGTTAGCATCACTTAAAATTAAGTTGTCCATATGCTTGAAATCGAATGTTTAAATAAATTATCCATAAATTTTAAAGAATTTAATTTCAAAAGTTTTCATTTCACAATTTAATATAATAGTCTTGATGATAAAAAAATAACTGCTTCCATCCACTAATATTTCCTAAACCTTTACATTAATAATGCTCATATATATTTTTAGTCTTCCTCAAAATCAATAATAAATTCAGATATCACTGGTTGCAATTTATATAATGAACTTATTGCGTATGACATTTGATCATATAAGATCTCATAACTATTTCTTTCTGAAAAAAATATTTTTTTTGATTCACTTTCAATTTTTCTATTCATGTAATTTATTCGATCATCATCGGTGGTTAAAGGATTTTCCTCCAACTTATTTGTTTCTAAAAGTATATTTTGGCAAATTTCAGTATCTTGTATTATATCATCCATTAATTCTTCAAAATCTGGAAGTTCAATAGATATCTTTACTTTATTAAACTCAATAGTACTTTCTAACAATTTAAACCTATGCTTCTTCGTGTTTATTTTTTTAATAAGGTATTCGTATTTATTAATAGTATTTAATCTATAATCAGCAACAAATTCCCTAAACAAATCGTATCTTTTGATCATAGTTGAAATTTTTGAAATATCTTCTAATAAATAAAAAAGTTTATTTGACAACTTTAAATTTTCGATTTTATTCAAATAATCAATTATTTCAAAAGAAATTTCTATCATGTTATCTATTTGTCTTATTACTAATGTGTTTTTATGATTTCTTACTTGTTGTAAAATTTCAGCATTTTTTAATTCAAGTTCTAATTTTCTATTTTCTTTCAATTCTTTTTTTAGTATATTTTTAGCAACAACTGCTGAAACAATTATAGCTAGCACTGATATACATGTAGAAATAACAAATTCAATATTATTTATCACATATTTAATAGGAATCACCTCAATAATGTTATACTCACTAACTACCTATGTACTTATTAATTAATAATCTATTTTTCAATATCTACTATTTTTAATAACTTGAATTATTCAGATTACAAAAAATAGTATTGTCCCTCTATTTAAGATATTTCCCTTCGATTCTTGACATCAATACTACAGTCTCCACGTGTGATACATAGGCTTTTTTCTGAATCTTGTTTACTTCATACTTTGTTGATATTTCATTATTTTGTTGTCAATTCTATCTACTTCACCATTGATTTTGATTAGGCTATTTTGAATCAATATTTCTTATTATTCATTCAAATGAAGCTCTCCCCAACACAAATAAAATAAATCATCTTCTTGAAGAGATAAATAAACCTTAAAAATTGTATTTAACATTTTTTTATTTTCTATAACTTCAAACTCGTAACTGCTATCTTTTAGTTCAGTGTTTTCTCTTATTTTATCCGTAACATAGTATAAAGCTAAATTGACATCACAGGCATTATTGTTCTTTTTTAAATATTCTATAGTCAACTCTTTTACTTTATCAGAATAGTTTTCAATGAAAAATTTTTCAAAATCTTTGTACGATTTTTCAAATCTCCAGGATATAATCTCATTCATACCTATTGAAAAACTAGATAAGTTAAGACTTGTAATGAGAATATCATAGTCTGTATTCCAATCAGTAAGAATTTGTCTTCTATATTTAATCACTTCTAAAAGTTCTTCTTTATCATTTTTTTTAATACAGCAATTTATTTTATCTATAATTTCGAATTCTCTTAAAAGATACTCTATGTAATCATATTCTAAATAAAACGAACAACTTTCATAATAATCAAGCCAATTTTTCGGATAAATAATAGGATAAAACATACCATTTTCTATTCTTGATATTTGGTTATTTACTGATTTTAGAATTTGAGACAATATTGCTGCAGATTTTTTTGCTAATATATATCTATCCCTACCTTCTTTATTAATTGTGTAAAAAACTGCAAAAAAAGATATAAACGTTGCGCCCATAATTCCCAAGATAGTTATTTGATTATCCGTAAAATTTTCAGAAAAAATAATCAGAATAACTAGTCCCACTACAATTAACGCAAATATACTCATTACACCTCTAAATGATAATGGTTTATTATTTCTTACAACGTTAAAATTGTGACTCGACATGACTGATTCTAAAATTTCAACATCATCAATTTTAAATTTATTTTTTTTATTAAACATTTAACCCTCCATTTTTATTTAAATTAACAAAAAAATAATATTAAATAGCAGGCCATAAAATAATTTTACATAGGACAATCGGATATTTAAAATATTTATGTAATTTCCCAGACAGTGTCTGGAATATTACATCTCGCTAACCCTATTTGATAAAATTGTAACTACACCAACAACCTTATCAAAGCTCAAATCCCCAATATACTTATTTTCACTGAGATATACTTCCCACAAGGATCTTAGGTATGAATCTTCTTTTATGTCCTCAATTATTTCCTCATAGTCTTGCATTATCTCATGACTTCCTCTTTTGTCGGAAGTTCTTTCTACTGCTTCTTTTAAAATTTCATAGTTTATCTCATCTTTTTTCAATTTGTAGAGAGTGTATATGTCGTAAAAGTCTCTCATTCGTGTTGTTGTTATATTTCTTCTGATTATGGTTTCATATTTTTCAGCTAAAATTGTTTCTAATGGATATGCCATTATTTTTATATTTTCTTTGCTAAAGATACAGGGATAGGTATATTCTATTTCCCTTGGTGTTATTGCATCTCCTGTTGTTAAGTCTAGTTTCATTGGGTTTTTAGTTTTCCCAACATTTGCTATTAGTGAAATTCTAAAGTTTTCGTACTCATCTTCTTCTCTTATATAAGAGATGTCTTTTATTTCAAATCTTATTCCATCTTCTACATTGATATTTATAATTTCTTCTACAATGTCTTTTATTTTCTCTTCTTTTAGGGCTATGCCTTTTATGGTTGTGTCCATGTCCATAGTTGTTCTATTTTCAATACCAATTAAGGAAGATATTAAGAATCCTCCCTTTATTACAAAATTATTTTTGTACTTTGATTTAGATAGCCTTTCTAAAAATCTTTCAAAGAAATATATTTGCAGAACTTCTTGCGACTTTAGATTTTTCTTCTCTGCAAGACTTCTTATCTTGCCCTTTATACTCTCGATATTAATCACGATAATACCTCCATGTATTTTCTAATTTCATCTTCTATTTTAAATAGTCTACTGTATTTTATGAGTCGTCTTAGATTTTTATTTGTTGATTTAAAGTATCTTTTTAAGGCTTCTGTAAAAATCTGTTTATCTATTTTTTCTCTTTCGATTATGATATCGCAAATTGTTCGATCTATATCGTAAACTGGAATAAGGTTGCCTTGTGGTGATTTTATTTCTGTCTTTCCAATTTCGTATAGGTCTTTTTTTACATAGTGAACTTGTAGATCTTCGTACCTCTTTTTGATATGGCTGGCATTGTAGCCTTGGGGTACAGATATATGAAATACATTTGGGGTCCTATCTGATAGGTCGTGGAGGTATAGGGCTGTTTGATGAGAAAATATAATTCGATTGCTATTGGATGATATTAAAACAAAATCGTCTATTACCTTTCCTTTTAATTGATACAGTCCTGGTCTTAATCTTTCTAATTGTCCGATTTTTGTTAATTCTGATAAATTATGCCTAGTATATCCAAGTTCTTCTGCTTCTTTGTTGGTTATTACTAAATTTTCTTGGATAAATTCTTTAAGTGTATTCATAGTCCGCCTCCTCTCGTTTACGCTTTTATTATATGTTATAAAAGCGAATATGTAAAGTTGGCTTGTGAATGTTTCATATTTTGAAAAGGATGTAACGAATCCTTGCTCCCTTTAACAAAAAAAGAGCAGCCTTTTACGCTACTCTTATAGAAAGTACAAAATGGGTTAATTATATTTTTTGTGTTTCCTCATACTAGTCTCAAAACTACTCTTACATCCATATAGTTTTTTTGAGTCTTTTTGACGTATCCTTCTTCATCTTTATCGAAGACAAAATGCTTATAAAACTGCTTAAAATGCAGGATTTCTAAATTTATATCTTTTGTATCAACGCTATAGTCTCCACATGGCTTGAGAGGATAGAATGAATGTCATTTGAGTGTGTCCGTTCTCGGGAACATATCCACTGCGTTTTTGGGGCTATCGGTAGACGGGAACATATCAATACACCTCATGGATTATTATTTTAGAATGGATTTTAAGTAATCTAATAAATCTGATTTAGTTAGAGGCTCTGCATGACTTAAAATACAATACTTACAGTCGAAACTTTCTATCAAATTTGTTAATGACATTAATTTTTCTTTATCCATATACCCATCATTGTAGAAATCCTCGCTTGTTGAATCTCCCAAGAACAATATTTTTTCCTCAGGAATATAGATAAGCACCGTATCTTCCGAATGGGGTGAAACCGTATGAAAAATCATTGCGGTTATTCCACCGAGATTAAGGGTAAGCTCTTTTTCAAATTGGATATCCGATAGAACGGCAATAATTCTTTTATTATCTACATATTCTCTAGCTAGGCACTCATCATCATTTATCAAAAATTTTATATATGCACTGTCAGATAGTTTGGCTCTTTCCTGTTTCAAAAACTCGTTGGTTTTATGGTGTGCAATGGACAATCCGTGAATTTTATGCATTCCAAAGGTATGGTCCCAGTGCCAATGAGTGATGACAGTAAAATCTGGCTTCTTTAGGTCCTCGATTTCTAGGGATTTATAAAATTCATCAACATGGTCTGCTGAATTTCCTGCATCAATGGCAAGTGCAATTTTATCTCCATTTAAGTATGCCAACATAGGCCTATCAGTTTCTGGTTGATGTGGATAATAAAAGACCCTGCTAGTTATCTTTTTCAGTTCCATTTGCCATCCCACCTTTCTAGTAATAAATCTTTCAGCAACACTTCTTCCATTTCAGGTAATACAATTTGGGTCTCTATATTTTGATTATCTATCTGTGCAATAAACTCTCTGCACCTTCCACATGGTGGAAGTATACTCCCATCTTCAAATACAGCGATAATCCTTTTGATTGCAGTTTCATTGTTCTTTACCATTTCAGCAATAGCTGACTGTTCAGCGCATAAGCCAATAGAACAGGGCAAGTCAATGCATATTCCTGTAAAGATGTTACCGCTATTTGTCTCCAACGCGCACGCAACATGCCCTGAAGTTCCAAAGTTCCGTAACTTTTTATGATTAATTATACTGAAAGCAATTTGATATAATTCTTGTTTATTCATTTTCTTCTCCAATATTATTTAGCTTAATAATACGTTATTCTTTTTTCAAAACACTAAGTTATTCAGTTCACCATCAAGAACTTTTATAGTTTCATTTCTTTCCTTATCCTCTTGATTGTCATATAAAAGTTGTTCAATAAACTCCCATATATCTTCTAGTTTACGTCTAATATGATAGAATAACAAAGCATCCGTATTGATTAAAAAATCTTTGTGTAATTTCAGGTATATGTTCATAAATACATCATAATATGGCTTATCAACAAAAAACATGAGATCAGCTTTTACTGGAGCCAATTTCAAGCCTTCCCAGTCAATTAGAACTAACTGCTCATCCCGTTGCATCAAGTTCCAATTATGAATATCTGTATGGCATAGGGCCATTTTAGGATTACTTCGTCTTAGAATCTCCGACAGTCCTTCAACTCTGTCAATAGATTGTTCAAGGGGTTTTATGTGTGCCCCAAGCAAGCATTTTAAGTCCATGGGAAGACTGGCGCATTCTTTACGCAATACTTGTTTTAGCTGTTTCAGAAATGGCAAGCTAAAATCTTCCCTAATTAGTTGCACATATACCTACTATATCAATAAATTTTGAGTTATCATTGACTATATTAGTTGCTATTATCAGAATAGTCGTCGATAACTATATTTTCGTGCAAATATGCAAATAAGTAAAATGATAGTTATGTTATATCATAATAATTGAAAATAATAGAATGCATTTTTCAATGTAATAAGATTAAGCGTTCTCTTAAAGTTAGAGAACGCTTAATTATTTTTAATTTATTGAAATAATTTGTAACTATTGAAAACAGACAAAAATTGTTCATTGGATAATTTATCAAGATCAGTAACATTCGCATGCTTCAGCACCTGTCTTAATTGATTTTTAGTAAAAAGAACATGATATTCCCTGTTTACCCATTTATAAACGAAAAATCTATACTTTTTGTAGTCCTTCTTTAAAATAAATGGTTTATGCCTTTCAAGTACAATCAATACAGAATCTACATTAGGCTTAGGGTGAAAATATGCTCGTGGCACTTTTTTAAGAATTTTTATATCCATTTCCACCATTAACAGCAAACCTAAAGCTCGTTGGGTATTTTGCAACCTTTTAGCAAATCCCCTCTCTACAATAAGGTAGCTATATTTCGCTTGACTATCAAAAGCAATCTTTTTTACAATATCAGTACTAATATTGTAGGGAATATTACCAAATATTTTATAGTCTGTATTTTTAGGAAAGCTAAACTTCAAAATATCCTCATGAATAACTTTTATATTCTGAAAAGGTTCAACTGCTTTTTTCGTGGCATGACATAAACCTTCATCAATCTCTATAGCATTCACCCGTTGACTCATTTCCACAAGTTCCTTGGTAAAATGTCCTTTTCCTGACCCAATTTCTATTATTTTATCTTGTTTATTGATATTCGTATATTTTAATATTTCCTTTACATGCTTTTTAGATGTAATGAAATTTTGCGTATTTTTCGGGTTTTTCTGTTTCATTATAACCTTCTCCTTGCCGGTTATAATGAACTAATCTTAAGAGCTCATTATAACCAATTATTTTTGGTTTGGTTGATAATGAAATCTCTCAATAACAAATATAGAAAACATACCCATACCTTTACCTCCTTTAATTTTTTTCATTATAAATGAGATAAAGTAATATCTACTACTGCAATACATGTACACATATTTAACTCCTCCTTATGCAACTGATTATATCACTTTTAATTTCTCTATTCAATAAAGTTCTGTGCTAATCTACCTCACCCTATGGATTTTTAATCCCGAAACATCAAATGTCATCTGTCAAATGCCCTATTTAAAAGGGTCAAAAAACGGTATTTTTTAGCCTGTTTTTGACCCAATTTTCGTACTCAAACCACTACATGTTGTGGTTGACTCCTATTATTCCTTGTCCAAACCACAATACGTCATCAGAATTGCTGCTTCAACGTGCATAGTCTCTGAAAACATATCACACCCCTTGATTTTTTCTAAGTTATATCCATTTTCTTGGAATCTTTTTATATCCCTTGCTAGTGTTTGGGGGTTACAGGAGATGTAGACTATTTTTTTTATTTTTGTTTTTGCTATGGTTTTTATTATTTCTTTATCTAATCCTGCTCTTGGTGGGTCTAGAACTATGGCGTCTATTTTTTCTTTTTTTATAAATTTATCGTCTATATAGTTTGCGTTTTTTGCTATGAATTTATAATCTTTTAGATCATTTTCTTTTGCATTTTCTTTTGCATCTTTTATGGCGTTTTTGTTTATTTCTATTCCTACAACATGATCATCGTTTATGGCGATTGAGCTTGTTGCTGAGCCACAAAATAAGTCTAGGACTTTTTGATTTTCTCCCAAGAAATCTTTGGCCGTTTTGTATAATTTTTCTGTCATATAATCATTTACTTGGTAAAAATCGTTCATAGATATTTTGAATTTTTTTCCTAATAGATTATATATGAGATAATCTTTGCCTGAAATATTTATTTTTTCTTTTTTATTTATTAGGTTAATGTTGTAAGTTGAATCTTTGTATTGATTTTTTATATATGGGATAATTTTTTCGTCTTTTATTTTTATATTTAAAAGTATTTCTTTTTCGTTTGCTCTTATTGTGATTTCTTCTAGGCTATTTGGATATTTTTTTGTAATATCTTTTGTGATTTTTTCTATTTTTTCTAGATTTTCTCTTATTAAATCTTTTGCTAAAAGGCAATCTTTTATTTCTACAAGGTCATTGGAATATTTTTTGTTATAGGCAAGTTTTCCATTCTTATTTATTTGTAACCTAATTTTATTTCTATATCCAAATTCTTCTCCTTCTAGTATTTCTATATCGTCTATTTTTATTTTTGCTGATTTTAATAGGGCATTTTTTATTAAATTTTTCTTTAATTTTATTTGAGTTTTATAATTTATATCCATAATAGAACAACCACCACATTCATAATAATATGGACATGGTGGTTTTCTAAGGTAGGGGGATTTCTCTAAAGTTTTTGTTTTTTCTGCTTCAAAGAAATTCTTTTTTTCATTATTTACTTTTATATTGCAAATTTCTCCGTAAATTGCGCCTTCTATGAAGGCAGTTTTGCTTTGTGTTTTTGCAACTGCCCTACCGTCTTGTAGAATATCAATTATTTTGATATTTTTTATTTCCATTATAATACCTTTGCTTCTCCCTTGTAGATTATTCCTCCAAGTGGATCAAGTGTTATTGTATCTCCGTCTTCTAATAGGTTTGTAATGTTTTTTACTCCAAGTATTGCTGGAATTCCAAAGTGGATTGCTACAACTGCTGTGTGGCTTGTTAGTCCTCCGTTTTCTGCAATAACTCCTGAAGATCTTTCCATAAATTCGTTTATATCTTTGTCGGTATATTTTGCAACAATTATATCGCCATCTTCAAATTTTCCTTCAAGCTCTTCTTTTGTTGAACCAACTACAACTTTTGCTGAAACGGATTTGTTTCCAACGCCTGTTCCGTTTGCAATTATATCTCCAATTACGTGAACTTTTATTAGGTTTGATGTTCCTGAAACTCCTAGTGGAATTCCTGCTGTAAGTACAGTCAAATCTCCTTCTTGTACGTAATTTTCTTTTAATGCTCCAACTATTGCTCTTTCAATTAGTTCGTCTGTTTCATAAGCTGTATCTACAATTATTGGATATACTCCCCATGACACTGACAATCTTCTTGCAACTTTTTCATCTATTGTACATGCAATTATATTTGTTCTTGGTCTAAATTTAGAAACTGCCTTTGCTGTATTTCCTGATGCTGTACAAGTAATTATAGCTTTTGCTCTCAATTGACTTGCTATTGTACAAGTTGATTTTGAAATTGCGTTTGTTGTTGTGATTTTTCTATCTATTTCTGTTTGATAAATATTTTCTTCGAAATCGTCTGATAATTCTGTTGTAATACAAATATCTCTCATAGTTTTAACAGCTTCAACTGGATATTTTCCTGCTGCTGTTTCTCCTGAAAGCATTACACAATCTGTTCCATCTATAATTGCATTTGCAACGTCGGTTGTTTCTGCTCTTGTAGGTCTTGGATTTCTTTGCATTGAATCTAGCATTTGTGTAGCTGTAATTACTGGTTTTGCAGCCTTATTACATTTTCTAATAATTTCTTTTTGTACAAGAGGAATAAGCTCTGTTCTAATTTCTACTCCTAAATCTCCTCTTGCAACCATAATTCCATCGCTCGCTTCGATTATTTCATCAGCATTATCTACACCTTCTTGAGATTCTATTTTTGATATAATCAAAATATCTTCTCCGCCATGATCTTCAAGGACTTTTCTTATATCATAAATGTCTTCTTTTTTTCTAACAAAAGATGCTGCTATCATGTCAATGCCGTTTTCAATTCCGAATTTAATATCATCTACATCTTTTGGTGTT
Source organism: Anaerococcus obesiensis ph10 (assembly GCF_000311745.1). Taxonomy (GTDB): domain Bacteria; phylum Bacillota; class Clostridia; order Tissierellales; family Peptoniphilaceae; genus Anaerococcus; species Anaerococcus vaginalis. Next base: position 713,085 of record NZ_HE978531.1, read on the forward strand.
ATTGATGGTAGGTTTGTAACTCTTCCCGGAAGATTTACTCCTTTGTTATTAGAAATTACTCCATTATTTTGTACTCTACAAACTATTTCTGTTCCATCTTTAATTTCAATTACTTCAAGTTGAATTAAACCATCATCTACTGAAATTATTGAGCCTTTTTCTACATCTTGTGGTAAGCCTTCGTATGAAACTGATACAATATCTTTATTTCCAACAATATTTCTAGTTGTTAGTGTAAAAATATCATCTGGTTTCAAGAAATATTCCTTTTCTTCAAATTTTCCAATTCTAATTTCTGGACCTTTTGTATCAAGCATAAGTCCCAAAGGAACATTTAATTTTCTTCTTATTCTTTTTATAGTTTTAATTTTTTCAAGATGTTCTTCATGAGATCCATGTGAGAAATTTAATCTTGCTACATTCATTCCATTTTTAATCAATTGCTCCAAAACTTCTGGAGATTGTGAAGCTGGTCCTATTGTACATACAATTTTGGTTTTCTTTAATATATCTGGTTTCATAACTTATCCTCCACTTATTCCTATTTAGATAATTTGTTAGCAAGTCTATAAAGATCTTCATTAAAATCAGAATTCATTGATACTGCTTCATCTATGCTAACTTGATTTATTTTTCCATTTGTATAGCCTAAAGCTATATTTGTTTTTTCTTCGTTTAATAATTCTGCTGCTGTTGCTCCCATAATAGAACCTAATAATCTATCAGCTGAAGATGGAGAGCCTCCTCTTTGAACGTGGCCTAAAACTGTAACTTTTGTTTCAACTCCACTTCTTTCTTCAACTTCTTTTGCTACAGTATATGGATTGCCAACTCCTTCGGCAAGAACTATAAGATGGTGTAATTTTCCTCTTTTTCTTCCGTGATTTACTTTCTCAACTATTTCATCAATTGAGAATTTGTGTTCTGGAACTATGATTGATTCTGCTCCACCTGCAAGTCCTGAAAATAAAGCTAAATCTCCACAATTACGTCCCATAACTTCTATCACAACTGCTCTTCCGTGAGATGATGAAGTATCTCTTAATTTCCCAATAGCATCAGTTACTGTTTCGATTGCAGTAAAAAATCCTATTGTAAAATCTGTATAGCCCATATCATTATCAATTGTTCCTGGAATTCCTATGGTTTTTATTCCCAAATCACTAAGAGCCTTTGCTCCTTTAAAAGAACCATCTCCACCAATTACGATTAGTCCTTCGATTCCATAATCTTTAAGGATTTGAGCTCCTCTTTTTTGACCTTCTGCATTTTTAAATTCAGTTGATCTTGCAGTTCCAAGAATTGTACCACCTTTATGGATAATATCGGCAACTGATGAAACATTCATTTCATAAATATCTCCTTTCATCAACCCGTCATATCCATTTCTTATTCCTTTTACTCTCATTCCATTGTTTAGGGCTGTTCTTACTGCAGCTCTAATCGCTGAATTCATTCCCGGTGCATCGCCACCACTAGTAAGTATACCTATTGTTTTCATTGTTTCTCCTTTAAATTAATTTAACATTATCCTTCCCAAGTTTCAACTTCAGATAATTTATTATATCTGAATTTTGGTCAATCCACAAGCTTTTATCAAGTTTGACTGTCTTTTTTTTGTCAGAAAAATAAATTATCACTGGTGTGCTACCATGGTTACTCATTAGATCTTTTCGTATTTTATTATACCTTACATATTCCATTTTTATATACAAATTTTTAAAAGAATTTTCATCAATTTCTTTTATATTTGATACAATCAATTTCAACTCATCATCACTAGATTGTAGATTTCCACTAACCATCACAAGTGTATCATTTTCAATTATATTTTTTACATCTTTATAAATATTTGGAAAAATTATCATTTCTATTGATCCAGACATATCTTCCAAAGAACAAAAGGCCATCAAAGTGCTTTTTTTTGTCATAGTTTCAGATTTATTTGTAATAATTCCTGCCATCCTTACATTTTTATTATCAAATTTATCTAAATCTACCGGTCTTAGCTCACTTAAAATTTCCGTCGTGAAATTTACATAATTTTTTAAATTATTTCCTAAAGAATTTAAGGGATGATCTGAAATATAAAAACCTAAAACTTCCTTTTCTAATTTTAATTTTTGCTTATTTTTATATTCATTAACTGGTGGAAATTTTATGTCATCAATTATTTCTTCTTTGTTTTGGTCAAAATCTAGTAAATTCATTTGACCTTTTAAATTTACTTTTTCATTATCATGAATTGATTGGAGAGCTGTTTCGTGGACTGCCATAAGCTCTGATCTTTTGTATCCTAGGCAGTCAAATACTCCTGCTTTTATTAGAGATTCCAAAGCTTTTTTATTTAAAACTGTTGGATCATTTGCCTCAATTCTTTCTAGAAAATCTTTAAAGCTTTTAAATTTTTTCTCTTTTCTTAAATTAACAATCAAATCTATTAAATTTTCTCCAACATTTTTTATAGCTGAAAGACCAAATACTATTTCATTTTCACTTGCTACAAATCTTCTTTTTGATTTATTTATATTTGGTGGAACAATTTTTATTCCAAGTCTTTTTGCCTCTGAAATATATAAATAAACTTTAGAAGAGTTGCCCATAATTGAAGTCAATAGATTTGCCATGTATTCTTCTTTAAAATAATATTTCAAAAATGCAGTTTGAATAGCTACTAAGGAATAAGCTGCTGAGTGAGATTTGTTAAAGGCGTATTTTGCAAAAGAAATCATTTCGTCGTATATCTTATTGGCATTAATTTCTGAAATACCATTATTTACACAACCTATCACTTCATATTCTCCACTTTGATTTTTCTTTCCGTGAACAAATATTTCCCTATTTGCCTCCATCACGCTCATTTTCTTTTTGCTCATAGCTCGTCTTAGATTGTCAGCTTCCCCAAGTGAAAATCCAGCAAGTTTTTGTACAATTTGCATAACTTGCTCTTGGTAGACAATTATGCCATAAGTTACTTCAAGAATTGGTTTTAGGGCTTGATCTATGTAGGATATATTTTCTGGATTTATTTTATTTTTTATATAATTTGGAATTTGATCCATTGGTCCTGGCCTAAAAAGTGAATTTGCCGCAACCAAATCATCAAATCTTGTTGGTTTTAAATTTTTAAGAAAATTTCTCATACCAGCTGATTCAAATTGAAAAATCCCAACTGTTTCAGCCTTGGTAAATTGACTTATAACTTTCGGATCATTTTCATCAATTGCTCCAAGATCAATATCTATATTTTTATTTTTCTTTATATCCTTTATTGTATCTTGAATTACTGTAAGATTTCTAAGTCCCAAAAAATCCATCTTTAACAAACCCAATTCTTCAATTTCTGTCATATTAAATTGGGTAACTATCTGATCGTTTGATAAAGCTAGAGGAACAATATCTGTTAAAATTTCCTTGCTTATAACAACTCCTGCTGCATGGATTGATGTATGCCTTGGTAAGGCTTCGATATTTCTTGCAGTATCTATCATTCTTTTTGTTTCAACATCATTTTGATATTCGTAAGCTAACTTTTCAGTAGAATCAAGAGCCTTATCAATTGTCATTCCTATTGCTTGAGGAATTAATTTTGCTATTTTATCAACCTTATTGTAGGAAATATTCATAACCCTTCCCACATCTCTTATGGCATTTCTTGCTTGCATCCTACCAAAAGTTACTATTTGCGAAACATGATCTCGTCCATAAAGTTCATATACATATTCAACTACCTTATCCCTATTTTCATAGCAAAAATCTATATCAATATCAGGCATTGAAACTCTTTCTGGATTTAAAAATCTTTCAAAAAGCAAATCATATTTTAAAGGATCAATTTGTGTAATATCAAGAGCATAAGATACAATTGAACCTGCTGCTGATCCCCTACCAGGTCCTACTGCAATCTTATTATCTTTGGCATATTTTACAAAATCCCAAACTATCAAAAAATAATCTACATAACCCATATTATTTATTACGTCGATTTCTTTTTTTGCTCTTTTTATAATTTTTTCATCTAAATTTTTGTATTTTTTTATAAGACCTTCTTTTACTAGAATTTTTAGATATTCAAGATTTGTTGTATCTTTTGGAAGTTTTGTAAAATATGGTAGGTGAGGATTATGAAATTCTAGGCTAACATTGCACATAGCAGAAATTTTTTGTGTATTTTCAAAAGCTCTTGGAAATTCTTTAAAAATTTCTTCCATCATTTGAGAATCTTTTAGATAAAATTCATCAACAGGCATTTTCATCCTATTCTCATCTTCTAATAAAGAACCTGTTTGGATACATGATAAAACATCTTGATAAAAGGCATCATTTTTTTCAACATAATGGACATCATTTGTGCATACCAGTTCTATATCCAAATCCTTATGAATTTGAAGTAATACTTCATTAACTTTTTTTTGTTCTTTTAAACCATGATATTGTACTTCCAAATAAAAATTTTCTTTGCCAAATAAATCAAGATATTTTTCGGCTGTAGAATATGCTTTTTTTATATCATTTTCTAAAATTCTTTGATTGATTTCTCCATTTAAGCAAGCTGAAAGACCTATCAAGTCTTCTTTGTATTCTTTTAAAACTTCAAAATCTATTCTTGGCTTATAATAATATCCTTGTGTGTAAGCTTTTGATACGATTTTTAAAAGATTTTTATAGCCATTATTATTTTTTGCCAAAAGGATAAGATGGTAATATCTTTTATTTTGGGGAGTTTTTATTTTATAATCATTTTCACAAATGTAAACTTCACAACCAATTATTGGTTTGATATTATTTGCTTGGCATTTTTTGTAAAATTCAATTACCCCGTACATATTCCCATGGTCTGTTATTGCACAAGAATCCATTCCAAATTCTTTTAGCTTTTCCATTAATTTATCAATTTTTGTAAAACCATCTAAAAGTGAATATTCTGTATGAAGGTGGAGGTGGGTGAAATTATTTGTCATTATTCCTCACTTTCTGCAAGTTTTATAAGTTTTTGGAGTCTGTAATTAACCTTAGCTTTTGAAAGGGCTGGCGTCATCATTTTGCCCAATTCTTCAAGAGAAATATAAGGATAGGCAAGCCTTAATTCGGCAATTTTTTGCAAATCTTCTGCTTGATTTTCTAAAATATTTTTTTCTTTCAATTTATTTATTGCATCAACTTGCCTAAAGGCTGCTTTTACAGTCCTATCAATATTTGCCTTGTCGAAATTTGTTTGCCTATTTATGTCATTTCTAATAGACTTCATTGCCCTTACATTTTCTAAATCAAAAAGTGATTTATTTGCTCCAATTAAAGCCAAAAAATCAGAAATTTTATCAGAATCTTTTATGTAAACACAATAAGAATCATTTCTCAAATTTAATTTTGGATTTATAGAAAATTCTTCCATGATTTTTCCTATCAAAAGTGCTTCTTCTTTTTGTTGAACATTTATTTCAAGATTATAGCCCCTATAGGGATCATTAATTGAGCCTTTAAGCAAAAATGCCAATTTTAAAATAATCTTTTTTTCATTTCTACTTTTGATATTTTCAAAGAATTTTTCAAATTCATATAAGCTATAAGAATCTGCAAGTGCTAAAATTTTATCTGCCACTTCACTATCTTCTACCAAAACAACATAAGACCTATCTTTTGAAAATTTTCTTTTATTTTGGATTTCCATAGCTGGAGAATAGTTATATTTTTCTTTTATAATCTTGTAAATATACCTTGCTTCTATGTTCTCGCTTGCCTTAAATAAAATTTGGTAAGAATTATTCACTATCCTAATAGAGCCTTGAAAATAAAAGTAGGCTAATAATTCCATATCAATCTCTTTATAATCAGGCTCTTTTTTTAATATTTCTTTTTTACATCTTTTTGAAAAAGACATATAATCACTCTCTATTCAATCATTTTTTCTTTAATTTTTTCTATAATTTTCTTTTCAACACCTGCATATTCTAAGTATGCATCATAAGTTCCATATTTTCTTTGTATATATTCCATGGCTTCTTTTATGTTGTATGGAGAAGTTATCCTAAAAACTGATTCGTTTTCATTTTGCCCATACATGTCTACATAACCCAAATTAGCAGAAGAAATTTCATAGTCAGCCATAATATCTGTCCTAAAAACTCCTACAAGTCCAAATAAAATCATAGAAATAATTCCAGTTCTATCTTTACCTTCTTGGCAATGAAAAAGTACACTTCCATCAGCATTTGCCATTATTTCAAAAATCTTTTTAATAGCAGGAAAATTATCAATTAATGTAATATAAGATTTTCCTATTGTATCTTTTTTTTCAATTAATCTTTGGATTTCTTCTTGGCGCATTGGCCTTGGAGAAAGCGATACATTGTAATGAGAAAATTTTTCTTTTAAAATTTTGATTTTTTCATAATGATATTTGATTTCGTCATCACGTCTTAAATCAATTATTGTTGATACATTTAAATCTTTCAATAAATCCAAATCTTTTTTTGTGCAAGAATCAAGATTTGCACTTCTAATAAAAGATTTCCAAGAAGTAATTTCCCCATTAATGGTTGGATAGCCTCCCAAGTTTCTAGCATTTTTTATATTTTCAAATGGTAAAATTTTTAAATATTTTATTTTTTCCATTTTTCCCTATCCCTGTGTTTTCTCACAACTATATAATCACTATCCTTGAGTTTTTCATAAATTTTCTCACACATATAAACTGACCTGTGTTGACCACCTGTGCAACCAAATCCAATAGAAATTGAGTTTTTGCCCTCTTTAATAAAATAGGGAATAAGCTTTAACAAATTATCATACACCAAATTTTTAAAGTCATTTGCAATTTCAAAGCCATCAAGATATTCTTGTAGTTTTTCGTCAGTTCCATTTAGGTGCTTTAAATCTTTTATATAAAAAGGATTTGGTAAAAATCTCAAATCAAATACTACATCAACATCAAGGCTTAGACCATTTTTATATCCAAAAGAAAATAAATTTATAATGAAATTTTCTTTATTTTTAGAAAAATTAAGGAGAACTTTTTTTAAATCCTTGTTATTATAAGAGCTTGTATCAATTATAATATCTGCCATTTCCTTAATTTTTTTCAATTCCCTTTTTTCCTTCATAAGACCATCTTTTACATCTCCAAAAGAACCCAAAGGATGAGGACGTCTTAGTTCATTATATCTTTTTAAAATTGTTTCATCTTGACTTGTAAGATAAATTATTTTAGTATCTTCGTTTATTTTTTTGAGATTTTCCAGATTTTCTACCAAATTTTTATCAACTTTTATAGACCTAAAATCAACAACACAAGCAAGCTTGTCTATTGGTTTTTCCTGCTGTTTATTTAATTTTATAAAACTTTCCAAAAGTGTTGCAGGAACATTATCCATAGCATAATAATCAAGATCTTCAAAAATTCTAAGAGCTGTCGATTTTCCAGAGCCACTAAGTCCTGTTATTATTTTTACCTTCACTATTTTTCTCCTATGACTTTAACTTCCCTTTCAAGTTTAAAACCAGTTTTTTCAAAAACAATACTTGCAACTTCCTCAATAAAATTGATCATTTCCTCATAACTTGCATTGCCATTATTAATTAAAAATCCACAATGTTTTTCGCTAACTTGACAATCGCCTTTTCTATAGCCTTTCAAACCACATTCATCAATTAATTTTGATGCGAAAGAGCCTACAGGTCTTTTGAAAGTAGAGCCTGCAGATTTTTTATCAAGAGGTTGTTTTGTAACCCTTCTATTTGTAAAATCCTCATATTTTTCATAGATTTTTTCTTTATCATCTTTTTTCAATTCAAAAACCGCCTCAGAAACAACCAAATCATCATCAAAAACCTTAGAATGTCTATAAGAAAAATCCATATCCTCATTAGAAACTTCTAAAATTTCCCCAGTTTTAGAAACCAATCTTACACTTTTAATTATATCTTTCATCTCAACGCCATAAGCTCCTGCATTCATAGCAACAGCTCCACCAAGGCTTCCAGGAATTCCAGAAACTTCTTCCATGCCAGTTAGAGAATTCTCAAAAGAAAATTTGCTAGCTTTTGATAAAAGACATCCCGCACTTACTCTCAACAAATTTCCATCAAGAGAAATTTTATCATAATTTTTAGAAATAATAATAACACAACCCCTAATTCCTTTATCAGTAACCAAAATATTTGTCCCATTACCAATGATTGTTGTTTCTATATTATTTTTTTGATTAAATTTAATCAAATCTACAAGTTGGTATTCTTCTTTTACTTCCACCAAGACATCTGCTTTGCCACCAATGCCAAAATTTGTATAATTTTTTAATTGTTCATCAAATTTAATAATTCCAAAATCTTTATTTTCATACAATGACTTATAATCCATAAAGCCTCCTTGTCTAACTACTTACTAAAATCTATTTTTATTATACTCTTATTTGATTTTTTGTCTGTTTTTCTATATAATAGCAAGTAGCGATTATATTTGAAAATTTGATATAAATTTGATATAATAACTAAGATATTTCTAAGACATTGGAGGTGTAAAGTATGGCAAGAGAATGTGATATCTGTGGAAAAGGTACAAAATTTGGTAACAAAGTTACTTTCTCACATAGAAGACTAAATAGAAACTTTAAACCAAACGTTCATAAATTAAGAGCTAAAGTTAATGGAAGCGTAAAAACAATCAACGTTTGTACTAAATGTATAAAAAGCGGAAAAGTAGAAAAAGCTTAATAAGAATTTTATAGTGCTATAAGCACTATTTTTTCATTAAAAAAATCTCTTTCGAAATTATAGAATAATAATTTCAAAAGAGATTTTTTATTTTTATTTTTTTATTCATTTATTATTTTTTTATATTTTTCAACTTGTCTAGAAATTGAATTTTCATTATTAGAAAAAATATCAGAACCACTTACAACCAAATCAACACCTGCATCAATTACTTTTTTCAAATTAAAATCTTTAATTCCCCCATCGACTTCAATAAGGCAAGATAAATTTTTTTCATCGATAAGTGCTCTGATTTTTTTAATTTTTTCTAAAGAATCTTCCATAAAAGATTGACCGCCAAAACCTGGTTCAACGCTCATAATAAGACACAAATCAATTTTTTCTAAATATGGAATGATTTTATTTATATCAGTTTTTGGTTTAAAAGTAAGACCAACTTTCATACCAAAAGATTTAATTTTTTCAATAGTTTCATCCAAATTAGAGCAAGCCTCATAATGAATTGTAACTATATCAGATCCACATTTTTTAAAATTTTCAATATATCTTATAGGCTCTTCAATCATCAAGTGAGTATCAAAAACAAAATCATTATCTTTTCTAATCGCTTTTATTATAGGAAAACCAAAAGAAATATTTGGGACAAATTTCCCATCCATTACATCAATATGAAGATATTTAATATTAGATTTTTTCAATTCGTCTAAATCTTTTTGCAAATTAGAAAAATTTGCTGATAAAAGTGATGGGGCTATCTCTACCATGTTTGTCTCCTTTTTTTTATTTCTTCAAACAACAACAAATAATTTTCATACCTAGTTTTTTCAACAAATCCTTTTAAAAGATCATCTTTAACTTTACACTTTGGTTCATTGATATGATTACAATTATTAAATTTACAAGAATTATTATCAAATTCTTTAAAACAATATTTTAAATCTTTTTCATCATCAATAAAATCAATATCAAAACTATCAAAGCCAGGTGTATCAAAAATATTTGTATTTTTTCCTAAATTAAAAATCTCAATATGTCTAGTTGTATTTTTCCCTCTCTTAGATTTTTCTGAAATCGTGCCGATTTCTATTTCATCTTCTACAAGATTATTTAAAAAAGTAGATTTGCCGACACCAGATGATCCAGAAACAGCAGAAGTTTTTCCATCCAAAATTTTTAAAATTTCATTTTTAGGAAAATCATTATAATTGTCAATAAAAACCAATTTATAACCTATTTTCTCATACATTTTTATAAATTCTAAATCTTTATCATCTGCCAAATCTTTTTTGGAAACTATTATTACTACATCAATATTTATATGTTCACACATAGCTAGGTACTTATCAATATTAAAAAGATTAAGGCTAGGATTTTTTATAGTAATAAAATATAAAATTTGGTCAATATTTGCTATATTTGGTCTTTTAATTTCATTTTTTCTATCTAAAATTTTTGTAATATAGCCTTTAGAATTTTCTGTAACATCAAATTCTACATTATCTCCAACTAGAGGTTTTATATTTTTTTTTCTAAAAACTCCCCTAGCCTTGCACATAAAAGTGTCAAGTTCAGTTAGAACATAATATATTTCTTTTTGTGATTTTATTATTTTACCAATCATCTGTTTACTTCATAAACTCCTTGAGACTTATCATCTACTAAAATCTCAACTTTAGTGCCTACAACAGATTTAAAATCTAAATTAATATTTCCACTAGAATCAAGCTCTGATGAACTATGATTTTCATTATATAAAAGATCTGTTCTTTGGTTACTATCAGATATTTTATAAACTTTTACATTAAAACTATCTTTATCTTGAGGTCCTTTTATTGTAAATTTTACATTTACTTGCTTTTGCTTATTTTGATTTTCTTCATTGCTGTCATCTTTATTTGGATCTTTTCCATTTGAAACAACAAAATCAATTTTAGAGCCTTCAGCAACTTGAGTGCCAGCAGAAATAGATTGTTCAATTACAATTCCTTTTTTATAATCATCCGAATATTCATAAGAAATATTTTCTACTGTAAGATTTGCATCTTTTGCAACATTGATTGCGTCTTTTTCGTAAGAGCCTATAAAATAAGGAACTTTTACATTTTTAACTTCAGGTTCTTCTTTTCCCAAACTTATTGTAACATCAACTTCACTACCTGCTTGAACTTTTTCATTTTTTTCAGGATCTTGCTCAATAATTTTATCTTTTTCAACCTTATCGCTATATTCTGTATTTGTTTTTCCTAATTCTAGATCATGTTCTTTTAATTTTTCTTCAGCTTGATCTAAAGTTAAGCCAGAAAGATTTGGAACTTTAACTTCTTTTCCTTGGCTTATAACAAGATTTATAGTTGTGTTTTTCTTAACTTTTGTTTTTGGACTAGGATCTTGTTCCATTACCTTGCCTTTTTCGTAATTAGAACTATTTGCATAGCGAGATACATTTGCCTTTAGATTTTTTTCTTCCAAAATTTCTACAGCTTCTTCTTCACTTAAATTTATAACTGTAGGCACTTGTACCATGTCTGAATCTTTTGATTTTGCATAAAAATATCCAGCCACAATAACAGCAAGTAGCATCAAAACAAATGGCAAAATCTTTCTTTTATTTGATTTTTTTTCAGATTTTTTATCCGAATCATCAGTTGGTGTTACATATACAGCTTCATTTTCTTCTTTTTTAGGTTTTTGTTTTTTCTTTTTATTTTCAACTACAGGAATAAAAGATGTTTCTTCTATTTCATCTTTTGGTTTTTGAATTTTTGCTGTATCTTCTTTTTTGAAATATCCTATATCATAAGAATTATCTTCTAATGCCCTAATTAATTCTTTAGCACTTTTAAATCTTTCTTGTGGATCTTTTTGAAGAAGTTTCATTATTATGTCATTTAATCTTGGAGATAAATTTTCATTTAATTTGATTGGGCTTTCTGGTTCATCTTGGATATGCATAACTGCAATTCCAACTGAATTATCCGCATCAAATGGAACTTTACCAGTTGCCATTTCATACATAACAACACCAAGAGAATATAAATCTGATTTTTCATCAACAAATTTGCCCTTGGCTTGTTCTGGAGAAATATAATGAACTGTACCCAAAATTGATGATGTGTAAGTGATAGTTGCATTTGTAGAAACTCTAGCTATCCCAAAATCTGTAACTTTTAATAAGCCATATTTATCCATCAAAATATTTTGTGGTTTTATATCTCTGTGAATAATATTTGATGAATGAGCTTGATTAAGTGCTTGTGCAATTTGAATTGAATAATCCACTATATCATGATTAGATAGATTTTTTTCCCTATCAATTTTATCTTTTAGCGTTTCTCCATCAACATATTCCATTACTATATAATGAATTTTTTTGCCTTCAATTAAATCTTCGCCTATATCATAAACACTCACAATATTTACATGTGTAAGTCTTGCTGCTGATAAAGCTTCATTAGAAAATTTCTTTACAAATTCTTCATCTTCAGCATATTGATCTTTTAAAATTTTTATTGCTACATCTCTTTGTAGAAGTCTATCAGTCGCCTTATAAACTTTTGCCATTCCTCCTACACCAATAAGATCTTGCAATTTATACCTATTACCTAAAATAATATTGTCCATACTTACCTCAAATCAAAATTGTAGTTACAGTGATATTATCATGTCCACCATTTTTAATCGCCAAATCAACTAGGCTTGATGAAATTTTATCAGCAGTAGAATTATTGGCAATAATAGCTTCTATTTCTACATCACTAACTTCATTTGTCAAACCATCAGTAACCATAAGCATTATATCACTATCTTTCATATCCAAAGACCTAGAATCTGGTCTGATTTTACTTCCTACTCCAACTGCTCTTGTTATAGTAGACTTATTTGCAAAATTTTCTGCTTCATCTTCTGTAAGAGAGCCTGAATCTATAAGATCATTTACCAAAGAATGATCTCTAGTTATAAGTTGTAATTTTTTATCTGAATATATGTAGCATCGAGAATCACCAATGTGTGTTATATGATAAGATTTTTTTTCATAATCTATGCAAACACAAACTACAGTTGTTCCCATATTTGCATATTCTTCGTATGATTTTGATAAAGAAAAAATTTTATCATTTGCACTTTGTAAAGCTTCTTCTTGCAAGTCAATAATAGAAGAAAAATCTTTAATATTAGAATTTTTTATATATTCTAAATAATATTTTGCTGCAAGTTTTGAAGCAATTTCTCCTCCATTATATCCACCCATACCATCGGCTACAATAAAAAAACTATAATTTTCCAAATCAAGATTTCCATAATAATCCTGATTTTCGCTCCTTACTTTGCCGATATTTGAAATAGTACTAAATTTCATTTCTACCTCGCATAGTTATTTCTAAGTTGTCCACATGATGCATCAATATCTGAGCCCATTGATCTTCTTATAGTTGCATTTAAACCCCTAGTTGATAATTTTTTTTGAAATTGATCCATTACATTAGACTTAGTTTTTGAATATTTAAATTCTTCTATTGGATTTAAAGGAATAAGATTTATATGAATATTTTTACCTTTAAAAAGTTTCTCCAATTTATCAATGTCTTCTTTTAAATTATTTACCCCATCTATGACAACATATTCATAAGAAATTCTTCTTTTTGTTTTTTCAAAATAATAATCACAAGCTTTAACAATATCTTTTATTTTATATTTTTTTGCACTTGGCATATATTCCATTCTTTTTTTATCAAAAGCATAATGTAGGGAAACAGCCAAATTAATATCATATCCCAAATCTGCAAGCTTATAAATTTTATCAACAAGTCCCACAGTAGAAATTGTTATTGCTCTGTGAGATAAATTTCTTCCATTGTCATCTGTAATTATTTTAATAAATTTTTCTATATTTGAAAAATTGTCTAAAGGCTCTCCTATTCCCATGACAACAATATTATTAATATCTGAATTTTCTCTTTCTAAAAGATAAATTTCTTCTATTATTTCAGATGCTAATAAAGATCTTTCAAGACCATTTTTAGTAGATGCACAAAATTTGCATCCCATTTTGCATCCTACTTGTGACGAAATACAAATCGTATTTCTATTATTGTATTCCATAAAAACAGCTTCAATAATATTTTTATCATCAAGTTCAAATAAATATTTTTTTGTTTTGTCTAAGTTAGATTTAAATTCTTTTAAAATTTTAATCTTTGGAAAATAGAAAATTTGATCTAATTTTTCCCTCATATCTTTTGACAAATCAGTCATTTTAGAAAAATCATTTATTTTATTTACATGAATTTGCCTAAAAACTTGTTTTACCCTAAATTTTTGAAATCCTAAATTTAAAAAAATTTCTTCTAATTCTTTGATAGTTTTGTCATTTATTGTTTGTTTCATAATCATATCTTTTCAAATTTCGTAAAGAAAAATCCATCAGTTTCATCTTCAAAACTATTAAATTCCAAGTAATCTTTTCCATTAATTTTTATATTTTTAAGCCTTTTTTTCTTAGATAAATAATTGAAATTATCTTTATTTTCAATACTTCCAATTGTACAAGTAGAAAATACCAAAATCCCACCTGTTTTTAAATATAAAAAAGCCTTATCCAAAATATTTTTTTGAAGTTTTGAAAGACTAATAACATCTTCCATAGTCCTATTATATCTTATCTCTGGTTTTCTATCCATAACCCCAAGACCAGAACATGGCAAATCGCATAAAATATAATCAAATTTTTCTTTGTATTCTTCCTTTAAAATACTAGCATCAAAATTTGTAATTTCTATATTTTTTAGTCCCAACCTTTTAATATTTTCATTTATTTTTGATAATTTATTAAAAGAAATATCATTCGCAATTATTTTTGATGAATTGTCGCAAAGCTCAGCTAATAAAGATGTCTTTGTTCCTGGAGCTGCACATATATCTAAAATATTTGAATTTTTTTTAGGATTAAGAATCTCACAAACTTTTATAGAAGCTTCTGATTGGATTGTAAAAAATCCTTTTTTAAATTCTTCTGTGCTTGCTAAAGACTTAGGATTTTTAATTACAAGGCTTAAAGTCGAAATCAAAGAGTCTTCTACAATATATCCCTTATCTTCCAAAAGATTTTTTAATTTTTCTCTTGTGATTTTTGTTTTATTTATCCTTATAGATAATTTTCTTTCCTTATTTAAAGAATCTAAAAATTTTTGAGTATAATCTTTCCCGTATGAATCATTTAAATATTTTATAATCCACAAAGGCATGGAATATTTTATCGAATTAAATTCTTCATCATTTTCTATATTTATTTTTGATAAATTTTTTTCATCTCTTATATATGATCTTAAAATAGCATTTACAAAAGATTTTGATTTAAAAGAAACTTTTTTGGTAAGATTTACTAATTCATTTACTATTGCATAATTTTTTCTATCTAAAAAATGAATATTATAAATTCCAATTAACAAAATAAGTTTTACTTTTTTGTCCAATTTTTTCACTTTTATTTTTGACAATTTTGCCAAAATGTACTCAAGATATAACTTATTTTCCAAAACTCCATATATATTTTTTGTTATATAGGAAATGTCTTCTACTTTTTTTGCTATTTCATTAATAATATCTGTAGATTTTTCGTTTTTGTAGGAAATTCTATAAAGACCATCTAATATTAATTTAAAATCTTCCATATTATCCTAAATAAATTCCTTCTTCAAAATCATTTCCAAGTAAAAAAGATTTTGTGTCCATAGCTTTTTTGCCTGGAAATTGAATTTTTTCAATTATTATCCCACCATTTTTACAGCCAATAATAATTTTGTCATTTTTGTTAGCCTTATATACAAAAGATATTTTTGGATTTTCAATTTCAACTGGGCTTGCTTTTAAAATTTTTACATTTTCATTTTTATATGAGAAATATGCTTTTGGAAATTCTACAAAAGCTCTAATTTTATTTATTATTTCTTCTTTTGATTGATTAAAATCAATCTTTCCCATTTCTTTTGTAATTTTTTTTGTAAAAGTTGCCTTGTCATTATCTTGCTTTATTCTATTTTTCATAAACTCATCATAATTTAATACAGACTCAAGTATAACTTCACTTCCAATTTTTGATAGTTTTTCACTTAAAGATGTAAAATCATCTTCAGCCTTTATTTCAACTTCTTTTTGATTTAAAATATCTCCAGAATCCATTCCTTTTTCTATAAGCATAGCTGATGCATGAGTTTTTTTGTCACCATTTAATAGGCTAAATTGTACTGGACTAGAGCCTCTGTATTTTGGTAGAGATGATGGATGCAAGTTGATTATTTTATTTTTATATTCTTCTAATAATTTTTCTTTTATCAACTGACCAAAAGCAACTACTACTATATAATCAATATTTTTTTCTTTTAATAAATTTATAAATTCATCTGTGTTTACACTATCTGGAGTAACAACTTCAATATTATTATCCAAAGCATATTGCTTAACTACTGTTGGCTTAAATTTATTTCTATTTCTTTTTTTATCTTTTCCACTTACAACTAAACTTAGGTTTATATTTTCGTTTTTATTAAGAATATCCAAAGTTTCTAGTGAAAACTTTGGACTTCCCATAAAACATATATTTATTTTATTCGTCAAATTTAACTTCCTCTTCATAATTATCTATAAATAAAATCCCATTTAAATGATCAATTTCATGGCAAAGAGCTACAGCTTTTAGGCCTTCAGCTTCTATTTTTTTCTCATCTCCATTTTCGTCTAAATATTTTACAACAACATGGGCAGGTCTTTTTACATTTGCATTGAAATTTGGAACCGAAAGACATCCTTCAACTCCAACTTGTTCTCCATCTTTTTCAATAATTTCTGGATTTACAAGTTTAATCAAACCGTCTTCATCTCTAACATCCACAACTATAACTCTTTTTAAAAGTCCTACTTGTGGTGCTGCAAGTCCAACTCCATCAGCCTTATACATTGTTTCTGCCATATCATCTAATAAAATTTTAATTCTATCATTAACTTCTTTTACTTCTTTTGAAGTTTTTCTTAAAATAGGATCTCCAACTTGTCTTATATTTCTAATTGCCATTTTTTCTCCTTCTATTTTTCATCATCAAAATCTATTGAATAAATTTTTGAAATTCCACCATCGCCAATTGTGACTCCATGAATTTTTTCTGCCAATTGCATGGTAGTTTGTCTGTGAGTTATCATTATAAATTGTGTTTTGTCAGATAAGGATTTTAAATAATCTATATATCTTTTTATATTTGATTCGTCCATAGCCGCATCAATCTCATCTAATAAAGAAAATGGAGCAGGATTTGTTTCAAATATTGCAAATAATAAAGCTACAGCCGTTAGTGATTTTTCTCCACCAGATAATAGGCTTATATTTTTTGTACTTTTTCCTGGAGGGCAAGCGGATATATCAATCCCCGCATCTAATAAATCATTTGAATCAAGGCTTAGCTTTGCCTTTCCTCCCATAAACAATTCCTTAAATATCCTTTGAAATTTTTCATCAATTATATTGAAATTTTTGATAAATTCATCTTTCATATCTTCTTCAAGCTTTTTTATCATTTTTTCAATATCTTTTTTGGACTTTTCAAGGTCAATTTTTTGCTTATCTAAAAATTCAAATTCTTTGTATGCTTTTTCAAAATTTTCTTTTGAATTTTCATCAAAAAATCCGACTTGAGTCAATTTTTTTTGAAGATTAAATAATTCTTCCTTTTTAATTTGCTTTGAAGAATTTTCGTAATTATTTTCTTTTAATTCTTCTAGAGATTTTGAAATAAATGGTCTAATTTCATCTTCTAAATTTTTCAAATCCTTGCTTATAGCTTCAAGTTTGTAATTAAACTTCACTATTTTCATAGAATATTCATTTAATTCATTTTCTATATTTTTAGATAGAGATAATAACTTATGATTAGAGTTTTTCTTCTCATCAATTTCCATAGAAATCTTTATTTTATTTTTCTCGTCTTCTTTTACTCTTTCTTTTGTATCTACAACTTTATTTTCACAAGCACTTATTTCTTTTTCTAAATTTATCAAACTTTCTTCTAAAGATTTTTTCATCTTTTGATTAAATTCTATATTTTGTTTCAAATTCAAAAGACTATTTTCATCTTCACTTATCCTATTTTCTAAAATATTTAAATCTCTTGTATTTATTTCAATACTATTTTTGTTTTTAAATATTTCGTTGGATAAATCATTTATTAGTTTGCTATTTTCAATAGATTTTTCCTTTAAAATCTCATCTTCTTTTTTTACATTTGAAAGTTTTAATTTGATTTTTTCTATATCTTTAAAATTTTCTTCTTCTTTTGATTCTTTCAAAGATTCTTTTAACTCGTCAATTCTTTGAATTAGACTTTGCTTTTGATAATTTTTTTTGTCAAAAATAGACCTTATATCTATTAAATTCTCATTAGCTTTTACTAATTCATCTTCTTTTTTTTGCCTTAATCTTTGATTTTCTTCTAATTCTATATTTAAAGAATTATAATTTTCTAATAAGTCATTTCTCTCGTTTCTTAACTTATTTATCCTAGATTTAATTTCATTTATTTTTTTATTTCTATTTAGGATATTAATATTTGATTTTCTAGCCTTATTAACTCCGGCAACCATTGAACCCCAAGTATTAATTAAATCAAGATTTAAAGAAATTATCCTATACCCCTTAATTTTATTTGATAAGCTTACAGCATCGTCTATATTTTTTACAACAACTGTATTAGAAAGAAAATGATTAATAATATTTTCAAGTTTTGAATCAAAACTAACCAAATCATAAGCCATAGCTATAACTTCTTTTTCTTCAACTCTAGCTTTTTTATTTTGTTTTATTGAATCCAAAGGTAAAAATGTAATTCTGCCAAGCTTATTTTTATTTACAAAATTAATTATCTCCCTAGTATCTTTTTTTGACCATGTTACAATATTTTGAAGCCCTTGACCTATAAGATTTTCAATTATCTCTTCATAACCTGATTTTACAGTTATAAGATTTGCTAGGGTATTTATATATAATTTTTCAATCTCTGTATTTTTGGTTTTTTCAAAAAATCTGAAACAGAATAAAAATACCCTTCATTTCTTTCCATCAAAGACTTTTGTATCTTATAATTTGATATTTCTTCTTTGCAAGAAAGCTTGTTTTGGTTAATTGCTTTTTCCAAATCATCTTTTTTATTTATTTCATTTAAAATTTTTTCTTTTATTTTTTCAAGATTTGTATTTTTTCTTCAATATATTTTGAAAGATTTTCTTTTTCTTTTTCCAATTCATTTAAATCTTTGCTAATATTTGACAAATCAGAATTTAATTCTTGAATTTTTTCATTGATTATCTTGTTATTTTCAAATCTTTGTTTTTCAAGAATTGTTCTTGTTTTTTGATCTATATCATAGTCATATATTAATTTATTTAAATCTTCGCCTTCTTTTTTTAATCTTTCAATTTCTTTTTGTATTGAAGATAATAAAGCAATACTTTCATCTTTTTTCTCAGATAATTTTCTATTTTTTTCTTCTAAATTCCTTATTACATTTTTCGTATTTTCAAGCTTATCTTTTTGGTTTTTTAGTGAAAGCTCATAATTTTTAAATTTCTCATCATAAGATTTAAAATCACTGTTATTTCTTTCTAAATCTTTTTTATTATAAGACAATTTTTGCCTATCAAGATTTATCTTATTAGTGTACTTATCAATATTTTTTTCATTATCTAAAATACTTTGGTTAAGATTTTTATATTTATTTTCTAAATCTCTGATATTTTCTGCTATCGGCAATAATGATTCATTTATTTTATCAAATTCTCTAGTTTTTTCTTCTTGATTATTTTTTAAAATTTTAATTTGTTCAATTAAATCTTTATTTTTTTCGTTTAAAGACTTTGATTTATTTGCATAAAATAAATATGCTTTTTCATTAAGCAAGCTTTCAATTTCAGTATATTTTTCAAAATTTTTCGCTTCAATTTCAAGCTTATTTTTATCCTTATTTTTGTAGTCCCATTCTCTTTGGATTATCTCAAGATCTTCATCAACCTTAGATAGTTTTTTTAGGGATTCTTCTCTTCTATATTTGTGAGTTGCAATTCCACTTGCTTCTTCAAAAATATTTCTTCTTTCTTGATTTGATGAATTTAAAATTTCATCAATTCTTCCTTGACCTATTACAGAATATCCTTCTTTCCCAATACCTGTATCCAAAAATAATTCTTTTATATCTTTAAGTCTTACTCTTTTTCCATTTAACCTATATTCATTGTCGCCATTTCTAAAAATTCTTCTAGAAATTTTTACAAGATCATAGTCACTAGACAAAGCCCTATCTTTATTATTAAATGAAAGATTTACTTCCGCCATATTCATAGGTTTTTTATCATCAGCTCCTTGAAAGATTACATCATCCATCTTCTTTCCTCTCAAAGATTTTACTGATTGTTCACCTAAAACCCATTTTATGGCATCTGCTATATTTGATTTCCCAGAACCATTTGGACCAACTACAGCAGTTATTTGATTATCAAATTTTATTTTTGTCCTATTAGCAAAGGACTTAAATCCTTTAAGTTCAACACTTTCTAATCTAATATAAATCACCACCGTAAGTTTTTTCTACAAATTCTCTCATAAAATTTTCAATATCATAGGAGATTTTTTTATCCTCATACTCTATAAAATTATTTTCATCATTTTCAAAATTTATAATCAAGCCATATTTTTTGTAAAAATAATTTTTGTTTGCTTTTTTATTTCCAGCTATTATTGAAATTTCTCTGTTTGATATATGAATTTTTATCTTATCTTTTAGCCTATATTTATTTATTAATTCTTCCAAATAAATTTTGTGAATATTTGTTTCAACCAATTGTCTAATTGAAGGATGAAAAGGCCCTGCAACAACATCTTTTTTTTCATTTATATTTTCTGTTGGTTGAAGTCCTATTCTTATTACTGGAATTTTTTTGTATGAATAAATCATATAAAGCCTACTAGATATTTCAATAGCTTCATCCAAGCTAAGAGCTTTATATAAACCTTCTTTATATAATTTTTCAAGTTTTGTATCTTTTATAACCAAAGTTGGATATATTCTTACCATATCAGGATTCATTTTTATAGACTCTAATCCTGTTTTGATAGCTTTATCAAAAGAATCCTTA
Source organism: Anaerococcus obesiensis ph10 (assembly GCF_000311745.1). Lineage (GTDB taxonomy): Bacteria > Bacillota > Clostridia > Tissierellales > Peptoniphilaceae > Anaerococcus > Anaerococcus vaginalis. The sequence continues at coordinate 733,962 of NZ_HE978531.1, forward strand.
TAAAGACCAGGCATGATTTGATGACCTAATTTGAAACCATAATCTTTTATTAATTTGCTTGCCATAATTGAATCTTCTTTACTATGACCTCTCTCATTTGCATTTAATATTTCATTATCAAGCGATTGTATTCCAAGTTCAATTACATCAACTTCATATTTTTTTAATATATCAAGAATAGAATTATTTATATAATCAGGTCTTGTGGATAATCTGATTCTATCAATAATTCCCTTCTTTTTATAATTAAGTGCAATTTCAAGATAAGAAATCATTACTTTTTCATCAAGACCTGTAAATGAGCCACCAAAAAATGCAATTTCTTTAAGATTTTCATTTTTTGGAAAATATGATAAGTATTGATTAATTTGCCTTATAGTATTTTCTTTATTTATATTGTCCTTATAATTTGTAATTTTGACTTGATTGCAAAAAGCACAATCGTGGGGACAACCCAAAAATGGTATAAAAATTGGTATTATATATTCTTTTTTACTCATTTGTCAACTTCTTATAAGCGATTCTTGCTGCCATTTGTTCAGCTTCTTTTTTATTTTTTCCCTTGCCAGTGCTAAGTTTTTTATTTTTGGCTGAAACTTCCATATAAAATGTTTTATTATGCTCTGGTCCTTCTTCTTTTACAAGTTTATATTTTAAAATTATTCTGTTTGTCTTGTTAAAATATTCTTGTAATTTTGTTTTGTAATCAATAAAAAGCAAGTCATTTTCTAGAAGTTCTTTTACAATTTCATAATAATTTTTCATTAAAAAATCTTTTAGAAAATCATACCCTGCATCAAGATAAATAGCAGCACAAAAAGCCTCAAAAGTATCTGCTTTTACAGATTTTTTTCTCTACCATTATGACTTTCTTCTCCTTTTCCAAACAACAAATATGAAGATAAATTAAATTTTTCGCTTGCTTTTGAAAAAGATGAAGTACAAACTATCCTTGATCTTATTTTTGTTAATTTTCCTTCTGGATATGTTTTGTGATTTTTGTAAAGTTCTTCGCTTACAATTAAATCAAGAATGCTATCTCCCAAAAATTCCAATCTTTCGTTTGATGATTTATTTTCATCCTTGCTCTCATTAATATAAGAAGAGTGAGTAAGGGCTACATCAATAAGATTTTTATTTTTAAAAATGTAGCCTATACTCTCTTCAAGTTTTTCAATTTCTTCTAATCTTTCTTTACTTAATTTCATTAATTTTTGCTTTCTATTAAAGATATTACATCTGAAAATTTTTCGATTTCATCTAATTCGTCATCAGAAAATTCTATGTCATACTTATCTTCAATTGCCATAATAAAATCAAGCATATCGATTGAATCTATGTCATAAGCTGTGATTTCTTTTTCAAAATCAATTTCATCTTCATTAATATCTAAATTTTCTTTTACTAATTCAATTAATTCTTCTCTTATCATTCTAATTCTCCTTTTATTTTTTCTATTGTATTTGTATTTACATAATCGATTAGACCTAAAATAGCTGAGCTAAATGCTTTTTCATTAGAATTGCCGTGAGCCTTATAAACATATTGGTTTACTCCCAAAAGTGGAGCTCCTCCTATAGAATCTGAGTTATATTTTGATAAATTTTCTTTTAAAGAATTTTTTATCAAGGCACCTCCAATTTTTGTTGAAAATGATTTGTAAATTGCATCTTTAATTTCCTTACTGAAAAGACTAATTACACCTTCTGCAGTTTTTATAGCAATATTTCCGTCAAATCCATCAGCTATTACTATATTAGTCTTGCCAGTAAACAAATCTCTTGCTTCAATATTTCCTTTGAAATTTATTGAAGATTCTTCCAATAATTTGTAAGTTTCTTTTGCTAATTTGTTTCCCTTGTGTTCTTCGATTCCAACATTTAAAAGTGAAACTGTAGGATTTTCTATATGAAGTACATTTTTTGCAAAAACACTTCCCATTATTGCAAATTCTTTTAAAAATTCTGCTTTGCAATCCATATTTGCCCCAGTATCCAATAATAAAGTTGTATTTTCATAAGTTGGTAGGCTTGTTGCTATGCAAGCTCTTTTTATTCCTTTAATTCTTCCAGAAATAAATAATCCGCTTGCAAGAATTGCTCCTGTTGAGCCTGCAGAAACTAATCCATCGTAACCATCTTCATTTAATTTTTCGAAAGCTTTAACCATTGTAGAATCTTTTTTTCTTCTTATGGCCTTTACTGGATCTTCATTATTTTCAATTTTGTCTTTAGCATCTATTATTTCGTAGGATTTTATTCTTCCATCAATAATTTTTTCTATTTTTTCTTTATCTCCAGAAAAAACTGGCACAAAATCTTTTTCTTTTAAAGCACTAATTGCACCTTCTATTGGAATCTTTATTCCGTCATCTACTCCATAAGTATCTATAATTATCTTCATAATTTCCCCTTATTTTTGATATTAAAAAAAGATAGTGTTACCACTATCTTAATTTAACTCAAGAACTTCTTTGCCTTTATGATAACCACAGCTTGGACAAACTCTATGTGGTAACATTGGTTCATGACAATTTGGACACTCTACATAAGTTGATTTATTTAATCTGTAAGCTGAAGCTCTTCTTTTATTTTTTCTTGTTTTTGATGTTCTTCTCTTAGGTACTGCCATTCTAACACCTCCTAGTTATGAGTTTTAGCAATCTTAAACATTATATAAGTAAATGTTAAAATTGTCAAGCTATACTAGTTTTTTAGTGTCTCTTGCAATCATTAATTCTTCGTTTGTTGCTATTACAAAAACTTTTACTTTTGAATCGTCAGTTGAGATTAAATGACAACCGCCACGAACATTATTTTTTTCTGGATCGATTTTGATTCCAAATTGTTCAAAGCCTTTCATTATGTCAGCTCTCATTGTTGCAGAATTTTCTCCGATTCCACCAGTAAATACAATTGCATCAGTTTTTCCGATTTCTGCCATATATCCTGCTACATATCTTTTTGCTCTGTTAGCAAACATTTTTAAAGCAATATCTGCTCTTTTATTTCCATCATTTGCAGCATTTTCAAGATCTCTAAAGTCTGATGATACTCCAGAAACTCCAAGAACTCCTGATTCTTTATTTAGGACATTGTCCATTTTTTTTGTATCATATCCATATTCATTCATCAAAAATGTTACAACTGTTGGATCTAAATCTCCACTTCTTGTTCCCATTACAAGTCCTTCAAGTGGTGTAAGTCCCATTGTTGTATCAAATGATTTTCCTTCTTTAACTGCACATATTGAAGATCCATTTCCTAAATGGCATGAAATCATATTTAAATCTTTTTGATCTTTTTCTAAAACTTTTGCTGTTTTTTGTGTGATGAAATCATGGCTTGTTCCATGGAATCCATATTTTCTAACAGCTTGGTCTTCGTAGTATTTATAATCAATTCCATAAAGGAAATTTTCTTCTGGCATTGATTGGTGGAATGCTGTATCAAATACTGCCACATTTTTTACATTTGGTAGAAGTTTTTCACAAGCTTCAAGTCCCATCATATTTGCTGGATTGTGTAATGGTGCAAATTTTGAATATTCTTTTACAGCTTCTTTAACTTCGTCATCAATTACAACAGATTTTGTAATTTTTTCTCCACCATGAACAAATCTATGGCCAACTGCATCTATTTCAGATAAATCTGAAATCACACCATTTTCTTTATCAGTTATAGCATCAAATACGTGTTTAACTGCTTCAGTATGGTCTTTCATATCTTCTTCAATTATATATTCGTCGTCGCCTTTTTCTTGTTTAAGTCTTGAGCCATCTATTCCAATTCTTTCTACAAGACCCTTTACTAAAACTTCTTCATTGTCCATATCAAATAATTGATATTTTAAAGATGAAGAGCCACAATTGATAACTAATATTTTCATTTATTCCTCCATTAAAATACTTTTTTTGATTTAATTTCAATAAATTTTGGATTTTCTATATCATCAATATAATCTAGTGATTTTTCTTTATTGTATGAATAATCAACTATATTAGTGTAATCATTTTTTGATATTAATTGCCCATCTATAATAAGTTTGCTATTATTTTTTGAAATAATACCGCCTTTTATTATAAGCAAACCATCCAAAACTAAATCATTTTCCAAAATCAAATCTTTACCAATAATTACTATACCACTAATTCGTCTAGGTGTCTTAATTTTATTGGAAAAATTTTTTTCTTCATTTGATAAATTGCTCTGATTTTTCTCTAAATTATCATCATTTGAAATTTCGCTTGATGTAATCTTTTCTTTCTCTCTTTTTACAATTAATTGTCCACCAATTTTTAAAAATCTCTTTTCTAAATCATTTTCTAATTTTAAATTTTCAAATTCTTCAAATTTATTTTGTTTGAATTTTAAATTTTTGTAAAATTCGTCGAAATTTTCATCAAGTATTATTTTTTTATTTTCTCTTAGCGCATACTTATTTCTTAAATCCAAAACCATTTCTAATATAGCCTTTGAATTTCCAATTTTTTTTACACTTCTTAATACAAATTCTTTTTTATTTTGTTTTTGAATTTTTACTTCTTCTTTTTCATCAAAATAATAAAAATAAAATGGATGCCACAAATTGTCATCATTTTCATTTACTATCTCAACATCTTCCAACAAAGTTTTTTTATCATCTACAATTATGGAATAAAGTGATTCTAATTGGTATATAGCTTTTTTCCTATTGTACAAATCCTTATTCGAATCATTGTTATTTATCGCCTGCTCGTATATGAAGGTTAGGCTTATTGATAAAAGAAGTAAAATTATCAAAACATAAATGGATAAAAAACCTCTTTTTTTCATTCAAGCCTCCTTATATAGGTTTTGTAATTTGAATTTCCTTCTTTTTCATAAAAATCAATATCTATTGAAAATGAATCATCATTTTTGTCATAAGATATATTCGAATCACTACAATATCCTATTGGGATTTTTATTTCTCTCTGGCTATTTGAATTTAAATTATTGATATAAACGTATAATTTTTTCCCATTTTGTTCAAATCTATATGTAGACTTATTTTTGCCTTCACTAATTAATAATTTGAAATTATTTTCATTTTTAAAGTCAATTATTTTATCTGATTTTCTTATAACATTTTCTATATATAAAATACAATTTGTTGAATTTTTATAGTCAATTTCATCCTCATAGGCTTTTTTACTAATTGAAAGATTTGTTTTTACAATATTATTTATTAAAACTATAAGGATTGAACCAATAGCTATTGCACAAATTAATTCTAAGAGGGTAAAGCCTTTTTTTCTCATTTTTTTACCACCACTTCCAAATTATATTTATCACATCTTACTTCTATATATTTCAAATTTTCATTGTATGATTCAATACTTGTATTAATTTTAAAGCCATTTTCTAAGTCTTCATATTCTCCTTCATCTCTATTTTTTGATTTTTCTAATACTTCTTGCATTGTAAATAAAATTTTAGAATCGTCTTTTATTTTTCTGGAATTTTCATAAATTGAAAAAAGTGATGGAAGCAGGTAAATGCTTATTATGCTTATAAGAGCTAGAGCAATAATTATTTCAATCAAGGTAAATCCTTTTCTAGTTTTATTCATATCTTATCCTTCCAGCAATCGGCGATACTATAATAGAATATTTTTTGTTAGAAGAAGAAAAATAAATCGTACTTGCTCCCTCTACACTTCCTGTTGGTCTAAATACAAAAGTATTTTTTGTGTTTGCTTTTATATATTTAAAATAAACTTCTTTTACCATTTCATTATCATCAGCTCTTTTTATTGCGTAATTATTAATATCTATATTAATTTTATATTTATAACCTGTAACTAGAGATTTTTCTCTGCAATAATTTATGTCAGCTTGCAAGTTTTCAATTTCTTTTCTTTCTTGAAGTTTTGGTATCAAACCCGATTTTATTAAAATCACACTTGAAATCAAAGAAATTATAGCAAGTGTAACTATTAATTCAATTAAGGTAAAGGCTCTTTTTTTCATAAACACCTCACAAAAGACTTATAATATAAGCAATAAATATATAAATACAAAATGGAATCATTATTTTCATTGATTTTTTCTTGATAGCTATTATAATTGCAAAAATCGCTCCAATCCAAATAGAGCCTAAAATTAAATATAAAATTCTTTCATTTTTTAAAAATAAAAATAAGGCTAAATAGAAAAAATAATCTCCATCTCCTATATTTTTCTTAGATATGAAATAGATTAAAAAATATAGGAAAGTAAAAATTAAAATAATTTTAAAAAATTCAAAATCAAATCCCAAATAAAAAATTCTATATATTAATCCAATAAAAGCTAAAATATAAACATATCCCATATATATTTCCATGCTTTTTAAATCAATCATAGCTATTACAAAAGAAAAAATTAGAGATAAAAAAATCAAACTTCCTTCCATAAAAGTTTTTTCTTTCATAGCAAATATAAATAAAAGACCCCCTATTATTTCATAAAGAATATATGAAAATGGGATCTTTTTTTGGCAAAATCTACACCTTGCTTTTAAATTTATGTAAGAAAAAATAGGTATAAGATCTCTTTTTAATATTTTATTGTTACAAAATGAACAATGACTTGGTGGATAGGCAATATTTTCTCCTCTAAGAGTTCTATCACACAATAAATGTGCAAATGAACCGAATATTGCTCCCAAGAAAAAATAAATTATATTAATCATTTATTTTTCTCTTTTAGATCAAGTGTATCTGGCACAATTGTAATTGTTGAATTTTTAGGATTAATTGTTACCTTATATTCACTTGCATCTAGTCCAATTCCTTTTGGAATCTCAGGCCATTTTTCTACATATTTAAGTGCATCTTCACTTTCTTTTGTCCAAGTTACTTCGCCATCATTTACATTTAATTCATTTAATTTTACGCTAGCTGCAGTTTTTAACATTGACACATTCGCATTATGAGCAGTTATTGCCGCTTGTTTTTTTGATTTTTGATATTTTGGTATAGCTATTGCTGCAAGTATGGCTATAATTGCAATTACAATAATTAATTCAATAAGAGTAAATCCTCTTTTTTTATTTTTAAATTTTTTAAACATTAACTTCTCCTTAAAAATTAATGGCATTAACCGAATCAAACATTGGTATGGCAATAGAAAAAACTACAAATCCAACTACTAAAGCCATAAAAAGTATCAAAAAAGGTTCTGCTAATCTTGATATTCTTTTTAGTCTATAAATATATTCATTAGCATAATAATTAGAGGATTTTTTGAGAGATTTTGTCATATCTCCACTGTCTTCGCCTACCTTTATCATAGCTATAAATAATTTCGTAAAAACATTTTCCTTATCTAGAGAACTTGATAAATTATTTCCTAGTTTTAAGCTCTCCTCTACATTTGTTAGAATTTGTTTTAAATATTGATTTTTGAAAGAATTTTTTATTATATCAATGCTTTCTATAATATCTACATCGCCCTTTTTTAGGATATATAAAAGCGAAGAAATTTGGTATTCTATATTTAAAAGTCTAAATTTTTTAAAAAACATACTTTTAAAAAAGCTTTCATCAATTTTGTTTCTGTATTTATCTTTACGTCTTAGTAAAATTATTGTAAAAACAAAAATAAAAATTATTAATAAAATAAAAAAGCCATTTTTACTAAAAAAATCTGAAATATTTAAAAGAATTTTTGTAGCTATTGGTAAGCTTCTTGCATTTTCTTCAAAAACTTCTATAAAAGTAGGCATAACCTTTGTTAAAATAGTTATAACAACTCCTATAGTAACAATTAATAAAATTATAGGATAAATCAAAGCTTCACTTATTTGATTTTTGTTTTTACTTTCTTCGGTCATATATGTAGATAACTCATCAAGAATCTTTGAAAGATTTCCACTTGCATCTCCACTTTTTACAAAAGCTGTAACAATTGGTCCAAAGGATTTTTCTTCTTTTTTAAAAGCCACATAGGCTTCGTCTCCCTTTTTTAGGGCTAATGATACATTGACCAAAGCCTTGTTCAATTTCTTGTCAAGTCTTTGGTCAATTATTATCATTAAACTATCGTATAAGGATACCGATGAGTCAATAAGTAAACTTAATTGCTTTAAAAATAAGGATAAAATATTGGAATTTATCCTAGCTTTTCCTATATCCTTGTTTAAAAAAGCCTTCAGCTTATCAAATTTTATTTTATTCAATTAAACTTCAAGTAATTCTTTATTTTTGCTTTCAACAGTTTTTTCAACTTTATCGATATATTTTTTTGTAATTTTTTGTATATCTTCTTCTATTGAAAATAAATCATCTTCTGTTAAGTCTGCAGATTTTTCAGCTTTTTTTGCTATATCCATTGAATCTCTTCTTATATTTCTAATTTGAATTTTGCTATCTTCAGAATATTCAGAAACTTGCTTTGTAAGTTCTTTTCTTCTTTCCTCAGTCAAAGCTGGGAATGGAAGTCTAATTACTTCTCCATCATTTTGTGGATTTATTCCTAAATCAGATTTATTAATAGCCTTTTCAATTTCTTTAATATTAGATTTATCCCAAGGTTTAATAACTAAAAGTCTTGGCTCTGGTGTAGATATGGTTGCAGCTTGGTTAATTGGTGTTTGAGTTCCATAATATGAAAATGTAATTCCATCCAATATAGAATCATTAGCCCTACCTGCTCTAATTTTTGATATTCTAATTTCGAATGATTCACAAGCTTTTTTCATCGAAGCTTCAGTATCTTTAATAATCTTATCGTACATCAAAATTCTCCTTTACAATTGTACCAATTTCTTTTCCTTCAACTATTTTAACTAAATTTTCTGGATTATCGATTCCAAAAGCTAGGATTGGCATATCATTATCCATACACAAACTTGTTGCTGTAGAATCCATAATCTTTAATCTTTTTTGTAAAATTTCACTATAGGTTAATTTTTCATATTTAACTGCATCATCAAATTTATTAGGATCTTTGTCATAAATTCCATCAGTTCCTTTTTTGCCTAATAAAATCATATCAGCATTAATTTCCAAAGCCCTAAGAGATGCTGTTGTGTCAGTTGAGAAATATGGTAGACCAGTGCCTGCTGCAAAAATTACAATTCTTCCCTTTTCAAGGTGTCTTACAGCCCTTCTTCTTATGTAAGGCTCAGCAACTTCTTGCATATTAATTGCAGTCATAAGCCTTGTTTCAAGTCCCATTTTTTCAAGCGTATCTTGAACTCTAAGACCATTCATAACAGTTCCAAGCATTCCAATAGTATCACTTGTTGCTCGTTCAATATGTTGACCACTTCTGCCTCTCCAGAAATTTCCACCGCCAACAACTATGGCAATTTCAAGTCCCTTATCTCTAGCTTTTTTTATATTTTCGCAAATAAGATCAATAGTTTCATCATCAAAACCAAATCCCTTATCTTTTGCAAGTGCTTCTCCACTTAATTTTAAAACTACTCTTTTTATATCTCGCAAAACTTTTCCTCCTATTAGTAAAATTATATACTATTTTTTTATATTGATAAAGTTATAGCTAATAAAAATTTATTAAATAGTTTACTATGAATATTAATACCCAAATTTAAAAATATTATCCACCAATTACCTAAAATAAATTTAAAGATTTTAAAAATAAGCACAAAAAAAGACGTTATTGCTAACGTCTATATTTCTTGGTGCGGGATAAAGGAGTTGAACCTTCACGAGAAAATCTCACTAGATCCTAAGTCTAGCGCGTCTGCCAATTCCGCCAATCCCGCGTATGGGGTGAGTAGAGAGATTCGAACTCTCGATCTCCTGGGCCACAACCAGGTGTCTTAACCAACTGGACCATACCCACCAAATAAATAACTTACTATACAAGTATACATCCAATCAAATCACTTGTCAAGCAAAGTGTAAAATATTCAAAATATTTTTACATTTTACAAGGGCCTTTCTCTTTCGACTTATATATAATACCACTAATAAAAATTTAATGCAAATTTATTTTTATTTTAAAGTTTTACAAAAAATATCTCTTATAGTAAAATACTGTTAAGAAAGATAGATTTAGAGGTGATTTTATGAAGAAAAAATCTAATAGCAAAATGATTTTAAAAATTTTTGCTGTTGTAATTGTTTTGTCTATGGTTATTCCTATTATTATGAATGCTGTTGAATCATTATGATTGTTGAAAATATTGAATATTCTGATAAATATAATTTGGTAAAAATTACCATTTCAAATGAATTTTTTTATATTTCTTATGATTTTTTTAATGATTTAGCTTTATCTATTGGAGCGGTTATTGATTTTGATTTGTATAAGGAAATTTTAAGGGAAAATGACTTTAATAGATGTAAAAATGAAGCTTTAAAACAATTATCTTACGGTGCAAAGACTTCTTTCGATTTGAAAAAAAAATTGAAAGAAAAAAATTCAATAATGATTCGATTTCTAGGGTTATTGATTTTTTGACTGAATATAATTTAATTGATGATAAAGCTTATGTGAAATCTTATATAAATGATAAATCAAGGATAAATAATTGGTCTAAGGGTAAAATTAGATACAAACTAAAGGCAAAATTTATTGATGATAGTTTAATTGATACTTATTTGGATGAAATTTCCTATGATGAAGAGTATGAAAAAGCTTATGATGCAGGTCTTAACAAAAAAGAAAGTGTAAATGATAAAAATAAGGTATATAGATTTCTTGCTTCTAGGGGATTTTCTTATGATATTATAAGTGATGTGTTGGGTGATTTGTTCAAATGAAAAATGCTTTTGTTTATATTTTAAGATGTTCTGATGGAAGTCTTTACACTGGTTGGACAAATAATTTACAAAATAGATTGGAAAAACACAACAAGGGAATTGGCGCAAAATATACAAGAGCAAGAAGACCTTGTAAACTAGTTTTTTATAAAGAAGTTTCTGATAAAAGTAAGGCTATGAAAATTGAATATAGAATAAAAAGATTAAACAAAAAATTCAAAGAAAATATTGTAAATAATTTTGATAGAAAAAAATTAGAGCTTATTGATTAGATAAGCTCTTTTTCTTTTAATTTTTTATAAAGACTTTCTCCTCTTCTTTTTATTGACAATTCAAATAGTCCCATATTTGTAAATCCATATATTTCGTAAGTGTCAAAATATTTTTTTATATTTTCGTTTATTTTATCAATCAATTGATCATTTTTACTAGATTTTAAAAAATCTATAACTACCATTCCGCCAATATTTCTAAGATTTAAATTGTAAAAAATAAAATCTACCAAATCTTCATTAACCTTATAATAAAAATCATCCTTGTCCATAGTTGATTTTTTCTTTGATGAATTCACATCAATAAAGCAAAGCGTTTCAAGATCATTGATTATTATTGATAAATCATCTTTATAAATCTTTTTTTCCTTAATGCTTTTTATTGAATCTGAAATTATTTTATTATTTTTTATATCTAGTTCAACAAGTTCCAAATCTTTATTTTTTTCACAATATAAGTCAAATTCATTGTAAGTTTTCAAGAGTTTTGGAGAAGGCGTGAAATTTTCTTCATTTATTAATTTTTCTTTAAGTTCAAGTAATTTATTATAATTTTCATGGTTTTTCTTTCTATCTTTTTTTAATTTTGGAAATCCCTTATTTTTGAACCTATACAAATAATAATCTTCATTTTCGATTCTAAAATTTGCACTCATAGTTGCTAATTTATCGTCAAATTCTTCTTTAATAATCTGGCAAATTACACTATCTCCAATTTTGAATTTTTTATTTGATTTTAAAAAAGCCTTTTTGCCATCATCATACAACAAAAAATAAGCATTAATAGAATCAATTTTATTTACTACTTTTGCCCTATAAATATTGAACAAGTAAGGAGAATAAAATTTTAATTCAATAAGCTTGTTATCGACAATTTTACCAAAGGCTTTTTCTTTATAATCTACAAAAATATATGATTTCATTTCGCTAATTTCTTCTTTAATTTTTCAAAAAATCCAATTTTTTCGATATTTTCATTTTTATCATCCAAAAGATTTAAAATAATATTTTCATAAGATGTATCTTTTGATTTTAACCCTAAAAATTTTGAAGATTTAGCAAAAATTTCATCTCTATATTCCCTAATATCAAAATATTTGTCATAAGTTTCGATAAAAAAGTAATCAGAATCAAAGTCTTCATTAATTTCACTTTCATCAGTAATTTGAATTATTTTTTTATCATCTATTAACTCTTTATCTAAACCATTTACAATAAGAACATCATAATAATTTATTTTTCCCAAAAGACTTGATATATCTTCTTTTTTTATTTTATATTTTGAATTTATTAAAGGAGCTATGGCAAAATCTATATTTTCACAAGTTTTTCTAATAATTTTTTCAAGACCTACAAGGTCAAGGAAATAATCACATATATCGTATGTGATCATTCCTCCCATATCAAATAAATCTTCAATATTACAATCCTTGTTTCTTTCAAATGATAGAATCAAAACAGACTTATCCTTAGATAAAATTTTTGAAAAATCTTTTATAAATTTTAATTCATTTTGATTTTTTGAATTTATTAAATATATGTCCATTTTATTCTCCTTGTGTATTTTCTTGATTATTACCTTCGGTTTTTACTTTATTGAGAAGATTTTGCTTATCTGGATTTATTTTTATATCAAAATATTTGCAAACTATGTCTCTAAAAATTGGTGAAACATTAAATGATGTTGCCCCTTGAGTTAAAATTATTGATATTGCAATTTCTGGATCATCGTATGGAGCAAATCCAATCATCCATGCATAAGGGTCGTAACCACTTCCATCTGGATTTTTACCTTCAACTTCTGCTGTTCCTGTTTTTACTCCAACTTCAAGAGGCATTCTATTTAAAATAGCATTATTTTGAGCAACTAACAAGGTACCATATTTTATATCTTCCAAATATTTATCATCTTTAATAGAAATTTTCTTATGCTTTACTTGATTTTGATATAAAATATCTTTCGAATTATGGTTTGTTACTTCTTTTATTAATGTATATTTATTTAAATAACCACCATTTGATATTGTAGACATAACTCTATTCATTTGTAGTGGCGTGTATGAATTTTGCCCTTGTCCTATAACTATATTTAACATATCTGTTATATCCCATTTCGCTTGATTTAGATAAGTAAATTTTAAAGTATCAGCAAGACCTGCCCTATCATCTTTTTTAATTTCTAATGGTTCATAACCCATTTTATCAATCATTTCAATTAATTTTTTTCTATTTATAGAATTTGGATTATCCGCTAATTTTACAAGTTCATTTTTATCATTTTCAATATCAGATTTTGTTTTTTTAACATTTTTTTTCAAATATTTTTTTATATTTTTATCAAGGTACTTCTTCATTAATGATTTTGTAACTTCTAATTTCTTTTCGACAGATGGTATATTTCCACTTGATTCCTGTGGAATATTTATTTCTATTCCAGAAGTTTCATCTAATCCCAAAGTACTAGCAGCTTTTTTTACATCACTTAGTTCAAGCTTAAATCCAAGGCTTTTGCCAGTAGATGGATTTTCTCCCAAAGCCAAACAATAAAAGTAATAGTTACATGAATCTCTAATTGCATCATATAAATTTTCTTCTCCATGAGTTGTACCAGTTGTTGACCAAATTAAACAAGAAAATCTCCTACTTCCTATATCCATAAAACCATTACAATAATTTGTCATTTGTGGATTTAATCCTTTTTCCAAAGCCGCCAAAGAAGTTACTAATTTAAAAGTAGATCCAGGCATAACAGCAGTCTGACTTGCCACATTTAACATAGGTCTTGCTGCTAGCACAGATGAACCATCATCTACTTGTAAGCTTTCCCAATCAGAAGAAGAAATTCCAGTAGAAAATAAATTAGGATCATAACTTGGATATGAAGCCATTGCAAGAACTTCTCCAGTTTTTACATTACTTACAACAACTGCTCCATTTGTTGAATAAGGAGCAATTTCGCTAGTATTAAAATTCCCATATTCAGATTCATAGGTTTTACCTGTTCTAATTGATTCTAGAACTTTTGAAAGAGATTTTTCTGCTTGCGCTTGCAAATTAGCATCTATAGAAAGATAAACATCATTTCCTGGTTCTGATGGAGTTTTTGATAATGTTTCAATTCTATTTCCTGATGAATCAACCGTTACAATACTTTTTCCATTTTTTCCTCTGAGAGTATCTTGATATGATTCTTCGATTCCAGTTTTGCCGACAATTTCATCTCTTAAATATGAATCTTTTTTTACATATTTTTCCACTTCTTCATCGGTTGCAATTGGTCCCATGTAGCCTAAAACGTGGCTTGCCAAATTTCTATTTGGATAAGATCTTATAGGAATTGTTGCCACACTAATTCCCTTTGATTTGTCAATATTTTCTTCAATTCTTAGAACAGTCGAATCATCTAAATTATAAACTAAATTAATTGGTCTAAAACCAAATGAGCCTTGCCTATTAATAATGCTATCGATTGTCAAAATTCCACAAGCCTCATAGTCATTGTCATTTTTTATATCTGATACTGATTTTATATAATCAAGAACTTCTTTTGCGCTTTTTGCTTTATTTAGTTTTTTTACAACCTTATCTCGACTTTCATTTTTATCTCTGCTTGCATAATATTCAAAGAAATCTTTTTTGGCAACATTAAAAGTATAATCCCATTTGCTAGGCTTATCTTCTGAAATATCGATTGATGGATAGACGTTATTTATAGCATTAGCATTTTGTGCCAAATATTTTAAATCTTTATCTAAGATTACGCCCTTCAATAATTTATGTTTATCAGCAAGATTTGCCAATTCTTCTGCTGGATCTCCAGCTTGAGAATTTTTAAATTTTATATCAACAGAATATATATTTTTTTTATCTTTTGTTTCGGTTTTTACTTCTGTTGTAAAGTTTGCATATATACCTTTGTTTTCCAATTTTTCTATCAAAATATCTGCTGGAATTAGGTAAGAGCCATCTTCTTCATTTAAGCTTGCTGATTTTAAAAATTCTTTGATTGAAGATTTTTTTACAATTTCATAAAAATCATCACTAGCTTTTGTATCTAATTTTATTTCTGGATAGCCATCATTTAAACTAGCTTTTTTTTGTATGAGCTTTTCATCTGCCATCAAACTATAATCTTTTAAAATCACATTAGATTCTAAATTTTTTTCTTTTAAAATATTATAAGTTAATAATCTTGCTTGATTATTTTCAAGTATATTTTTTATAACAGACTTATCGTCGCCAATTGCACTAACAACAACGTCAAGAGGATCATCTTTTGTGCTATGACCTAATGCTTTTAATTTTTCTTTTGCATTTTCCTTATATACTAAATTAAGTTTATTATTTTTTTGCTTAACTAATATAGGAATGTCTATTCCTCTTTTTTTCAAGGCAAGAAGGGCAGTTTTTATTGTTTCATATTTTATCCCATCTTTGTTGCTAAAAGATCCTACTATTTCTCTTGTTAATTTTTTTTCAACTATTATATCAACAATTTTATCTTCTGGTGATTTTTCTTCTTTGAAATAATCATCCTCACTTTTGTATTGGAATGAATTTAGTCTAATATCAAAATCATTTTGGTAATTTACACCTGCTTCTTCCAAAATATTTACCAAAGAATTTACAGCCTTTATCCTATCTTCATCATCCAAGCTTGTAAGTTTATCTTTATATAATTGCACAGCAAAAGATGGAACTGTTGTAGCAAGAACATTTCCATTTCTGTCTAAAATATCTCCTCTACTTGCAATTTCATCAACTTCTTGAACTTTTCTATTATCTGATAAATCTCTGTAATGTTCTCCTTGATTTATCATAAGGATAAATAATTTTACAAAAATAGCAAGAAACATTAGACCAAAAACTATTTGCAAAATAGTTATTCTATTTTCTTTTTGTTTTCTCAAAACTTACACCCCTATATCCTATATGTTGGAATATACATTAGTTTTTTTATTATTATATGATAGATTAAATACATTAAAGTATTCAATAAAGCTTCTACCAAAATTGGTACAAATAAATAATTTTTAATAACAACTATATCCCCATTAAAAATATATGTTATTAAACTTACAAATAAAAAGTTTAATATAGTAAAAACAAAAGTTAAAATCAAACCTGTTTTTTTATCGCTACTAAATCTAAACTTTTCATCTCCAACTACATGACCTATCAAAAAATATGATAAAGCTCTTACACCAATTATTTTTGAAAACATAAGATCTTCCAACAAACCAATAACAAGCCCCGTATAAGAAGCACTCTTAGACCCAAGTGTTAAGGATAAACATATTACAAATGCAACTATAATATTGATATTTGCTCCAAATATATCCACCTTAGAAAAGACGCTAACTTGTAGGATAAAAGAAATAAAAGCTATTAAAAATGTTTTAAATTTATTCATATATCCACCTTACTTTCTAAGAACCAAAACCCTATACAAATGGGTAAAATCTGCTGGCGAATCAATAGTTACATTTTTTCTTAGAGAATCCTTGCTCATAATTACATTAGAAATTTCTCCCAAATATAAACCCTTAGGATAAACTCCCCCTATACCACTTGTAATTAATGTATCAGAATTTTTAACATCACTAGAAACTTCTAGCATATAACCACTAATTTTTTGTTTTTATAATCATCAATAACCCCATAATCTCCACTTCTAGAATTAATAAATGAAACGTCATTTGATGAATTTTTGATTGTTTCAACCTTGCTTGTTGTTGAATTTACCTTTACAACTTTTCCTATAACAGCAGATGAATACTCGCTATTTCCTATAGCTTGCAAAATTACATCATTAACTTTTATCCCGTCTTTTTTACCCTTGTCTATAAAAAATGATTCTTGCATACTTTTTACATCAGAATTAATAACTTGAGCTTTGACGTATTCATATTTTTGATTTTTTATAGCATCATTTTCAGCTTTCAAAAAATCTTTTCTATTAATAACTTCCATTAAGTTAGCATTTTCTTTTAAAAGATTTTGATTTTCTATCTTTAATTTTTCAACTTCGGCTCTTGTTTGCTTTGAACCAATAGTATCTTCTATAGCTTTAATTATTTCTGAAGTTATTGAATAAGAAGCTTTGTTTACGGGCTTGAATATGGTATTTGTTATATTATTACCAGCCTCTACCAAATCATCAGTAAGGCTTGATGTAAATATCAACAATACTAACAAAATAACCGTTATAAAAAAATGTTTATTGTTTTTTTCTTTCTTCTATAAGCCATACTTACCTACTTTGATATTTTAAAAATCTATCTGGATTTTCCATAATTAAGCCTGCACCTTTTATAGCATCTAATTCTGGCTTGTCAGATATTTTCGCCTTTAAATTTATTATTTTTTCAATATATTCACGAAGACCTCTAACATTTGCCATACCTCCAGTCATTAAAAATCCATCATTTTTAATATCACTGGATAATTCTGGCGGTGTTTTTTCCATTACCAAATAAATCATCTCTATTAGACTATCAGCAAATTCGCTTATGCAAGGTGCTATTTCTTCACTTGTAACTTTTATTCTTTTAGGTTGAGCATCTTTTACATCTCTACCTTCAACTTCCATTCCTATATCCTTATCTTTAAGTCTAAGTGATAGCAATTCCTTTTTAATAAGCTCTGCTGTATTTATACCTACTTCGATTTTTTTCTTTTCTCTCAAAAAATTTTGGATATTTTTATCGATGTCATCTCCGCCCATTTTTAAAGTTTTACTAGCAACAATTCCATTAAGGCTTATTACGCAAATCTCACTTGTTCCAGCCCCAAGATTTAAAGTCAAAATACCTCTTGGATCTTCTGGAGTAAGTCCAACTCCAAAACAAGCCGCAAGTGATTCATCAACCATTATTACATCCCTACTTCCAGCATGCAAAGAAGCATCTTCGACAGCTCTTTGTTCAATGTCAGTAATACCACTAGGAACGCAAACAACAACTCTTGGTTGAACAACCGAAAACCCAGGATTTATTTTTTGGAAAAAATAATTTAACATTGCCTCAGTTAAATTAAAATCAGATATAACACCCTTTTCAATAGGTCTTTGTACTATAATTTCATCAGGAGTTTTTCCAATCATTTCCTTAGCTTGTTGACCAATAGCTTTTATTTCCTTATTTTGGTGGTCAAGAACTAAAACAGATGGTTCAGAAATTACAACCCCTTCATTTTTCTTAAAAACTTTAATACAGCTGGTACCCAAATCAATTGCTAGGTCTTCTGCCATAATTCTAAAATTCATTTTATTCTCCTATATAATATTTTCTTGTCTAAAACTAAAATATTTATTATTGCCAATAATAATATGATCTAATACTTTTATATCCAAAATTTCTCCTGCTTTAACCAATCTTTGAGTAATCTCTTTATCATTACAAGAAGGATTTGGATTTCCACTTGGGTGGTTATGTACAAAAATCACAGAATTTGCACTCTTTTTTACAGCCGAAATAAAACATTCCCTAGGATTAACAATAGAAGAGTTAAGATCCCCAGTAGAAATCAACTCCTTGCTAATAATCACATTTTTTGTATCTAATAATATAGCATAGAAATGTTCTTTTTTTGTGTCTATAAATTTATTTTTCATTAAATTAAAAACATCCTCACAAGAATTAATACTTGTGATTTCCTTATTAACAATTTTCTCAGTAAGTCTTTTACCAAGCTGGATAGCGGCAATAATTTTACTAGCCTTGGCAAGTTTTATCCCATCAATTCCATTTAATTGCTCAATACTTATAGACAAAAGCTCCTCGCTAGAAAAAGTATTTAAAATTTCTCTAGCAAGTTCAATAGCATTTTTCTTCTTAGAGCCCGTTTCGATAAGAATTGCTAACAGCTCCTCATCACTCAAACTTGCATATCCTTCATTTTTCAACTTTTCCCTTGGTCTTTGACTAAGGTCCAAATCTTTGATTTTTTTATTCATTTATAACACCAAGTTTCTTTAAATGCTCAATTATAAAATTAGAACTCAAACCAACAAAAAATCCAGTAAAAATTCCTATAAAAACTAAAACTGGAAAATAATAAAACATCTTTATATTTTGCATAAAAAATATTGCAACAATAATTTGACCTAAATTATGAAAAAAAGCACCAATTTCACTTACTCCAATGAGTGAAAAATCATCATCTACCTTTTTAAGTGAAAAATACATAGCAGTTGTAGAAAAAATAGCTCCAACAAAAGAATAGAAAAAACTCATTACTGATCCAGTAATCAAAACCAACAAAAAAGATTTCAATATACTTACAGCTAAAGCCTTTTTATAATCATAAATATAAATAGCAACTAATATTATTATATTCGAAAAACCAAGCCTAGCACCAGGAATTGGAACAGGCATTGGAACCATAGATTCAATCAAAGAAATAGCAAGAGATAAAGCGACAAAAAGCGATAAATTTACATATACTTTTAAAGTTTTATTATTCATCCAACCACCTTATCAATTTCTTCCTCATTGCTATCCTCTTTTTCAGAAACAATTTCTAAAATCAATCTATGAGGAAGGCAAACTATAGTTTCTCCAACTTTTTTTATACTAGGCATGTGAGTACAAAGCAAATCTCTACAATTAGCTTCCTTCATACTAACTTGCCCATTTTTTATCTCAACAATATTAAATTCATCATCGTCAATTTTAATTTTAAATTTTTTATCTTTATTAAGTGGATATTTACCATATTCTTTCCCATTAAGCTCAACTCTCAAATAATTTCCATCTTCTCCCGACTTAATTTTTTGCACAAAAAAAGCCATACTCAAGCTTAATAATAAAAGTAATAAAATTACAATAATATCTCTTTTTTTAATTTCATATCTACCTCTTATAAGAGTTTATCATTTAAAACAGATTAATGTCAATTTAAAAAATCCAAATAAAAAAAGACCACCGATTTATTTCGATGGTCAAATCTTTATCTTATTTTTTATTCAACATCAATACATTTTGCAGGACATTTTTCTGCAGCTTCTTTTAAAAGATTTAGATCTAAATTATCAGATATTGTTTCTTTTGATAAGAAATTATCCATTGTAAATCCTTCTGGATAAGTTCTTGCACAAATTGAACAACCAATACATCCAACTTTACAATTTCCTCTAACATCTTTTCCTTTATCATGAGAAGAACATTTTACAATTGCTTTTTGTGAATAAGGAACAAGCTCAATAATATTTTTTGGACAAGTTTTAACACAAGCTCCACAAGCCACACATTTTTCCTTATCTACAACACTTACTCCATCCACCATATGTATAGCATCAAATTCACAAGCTTTAACACATGAGCCACAACCAAGGCAACCATAATTACAAGCTTTTTTTCCACCAAATAAAGCAATTTGTGCTCTACAATCTTCAAGACCTGCATATTCGTATAAATCTTTTGCATTTTCGCAAGTTCCATTACATTTTACAACTGCAACTTGCTTGTCCCCAGCTCCAGCTGACTCAACTCCCATAGCACTTGCAACTGCATCTGTTACAGATTGTCCACCAATTACACAAGCAGAAACAGGAGCTTCTCCCTTTGCAATTGCATTTGCACAACCATCACAACCAGGATAACCGCAAGCTCCACAGTTTGCTCCAGGAAGTGCATCTCTTACTCTTTCAACAATTGGGTCTGTTTCAACCTCAAATTTTTTACTAATAACACCTAATAAGCCAGCTAGTACAAATCCTAATATGGCTAATACAAGTGTTGGAATTAATATATTATTCATCACATTTCTCCTCTATGCTAATCCTGCAAAGCCCATAAAGGCAATTGACATTAGACCTAGAGTAATCAAAGTAATAGGTCCACCCTTGAAAGCTTCTGGCAAGTCGTTATCTTCGATTTTTTCTCTTATAGAAGCAAGTATTACTAAAGCAATTAAGAAACCTACTGCAGCTGCTGCTGCGTTTATTGTTGTTTCTAATAAATTATAGCTTTCATTTATATTTTTAATAGCCACACCAAGTACTATACAGTTAGTTGTAATTAATGGTAGATAAACACCAAGAGCCTCATAAAGATTTGGCATTGATTTTTTCATAATCATCTCTACTGTTTGCACTAATGAAGCGATTACTAAAATAAATACAACTGTTTGTAAATATCCAATTTTTAATGGATCTAATATATAATATTGGATAACCCAAGTAATAATTGAAGATAAGGTTACTACGAAAATTACTGCAGCTCCCATTCCTTTTGCAGTTTCAACTTTACTTGTTACACCAAGTGTTGGACAAATTCCTAAAAATTGTCCCAAAACATAATTATTTACAAATATTGATGCAATAATTATTGAAAATAATTCTGACATAATTCCTCCTACTTATTATTTTTCTTCTTGTTTGAAATAGCTGCTGCTACTGCAAACATGATTCCTAGGATAATAAATGAAGATGCTGGTTGAATTAAAAATCCAATTGTATAATCTTCAGGAATTATTCTATTATCTAGTAATGTACCATTTCCAAATAATTCTCTAATAGCTGCAAGAATAGAAATTGCTATTGTATAACCTAAACCTTGACCAATACCATCAATAATTGATGCTATAGGACCTTGTTGTGAAGCAAATCCTTCAGCTCTTGCAAGAATTATACAGTTTACAACTATAAGTGGAATAAAAATTCCAAGTGATTGATCAAGTGCTGGCAAGTATGCTTTTATAATCATTTGAACCATAGTTACGAAACTTGCAATTACAACTATAAAAGCTGGAATTCTTACTTCATCTGGAATAAAATTTCTCAAAACAGAAATTACCAAGTTTGAAAGTGTAAGTACAAAAATTACTGCAGCTCCCATTCCAATCGCATTAGAAAGTGAAGATGAAATAGCAAGTACAGAACACATTCCTACCATTTGTACAAATACTGGGTTATTTGAAAATATTCCGTCTTTAAAAACTTTTCCCAAATTTACAGATTTTTTCTTTCTTTTTTCTTTTTCTTTTTGAACATCTATAGGTTTTCCAGTTTGTCTTTCCATATCTTTACCTCCTACTTAAGATCTTTCAATACTTCACGAGCAGTATTTATACCATTAAGGATAGTATTAGTTGAATATGTAGCTCCTGAAATTCCTACAATTTCGTTTTCAGATCCGGCTTCTGATGCACCGACTTTCTTGTCAACACTTACGCCTTTAACTCCTTCTTTAAACCAATCTTCTTCCATTTGAAGACCAAATCCTGCAGATTCTGAATGTTTTAAAGGACTGAAACCTGTTAATTTATTTTCACTATCAACCCCAACGATAAATTCGATGTCTCCACCATATCCACCTTTAGAATTTACATCAAACACATATCCTTTGCCTCCATCAGCTTTATAAACTCCTTTTACAGCTTCAGGAAATTTTCCCTTAACTTCTTCAAAGTCTTTTCCTTCTGGATAGGCAATTTTTAATGATTCATTTAATTTTTCTTGTTCAGCTTTTTTTATAATTGGTTCTGTAACTGAATTTGTAAAGGCCAATACTAAAGCTGATACAGCTGTAATTATTAATAGTTTAATTCCTAATTTTAATGCTTTATTCATCTTTTGCCCCTTTACTAGCTACACCAAATACCTTAGGCATTGTCTTACTATCAATAAGAGGAACTAATAAGTTCATTAATAAAATTGAATATGAAACACCTTCTGGGTATCCACCGAATACTCTTATTAGTGAAGTGATAAGTCCGCAACCAAAAGCAAATATTATTTCTCCTTTTTTTGTTACAGGACTTGTTGTATAGTCTGTTGCCATGAAAAATGCTCCAAGCATTAGACCACCTGATAATAATTGTTCGATTATTCCATCAACAGATTTATTAAATACCATCAATAGGATTGCTGTTGTTAATATGTATACTGCAGGTATTCTTAGTGAAATAACTTTTCTAATTACAAGATATGCTGCTCCAATTAATATAGCGATAGTTGAAACTTCTCCAATACATCCACCCATATTTCCTATAAACATATCTAATAAAGCTGGTTTTTCTCCTCCTGATAAAACCGTTGCAGCTGATACTGCTGAAACTTTTCCTGGTGCAACATAATTTGACATATTTTTTGACCAAGATGCAAGTAAAAATGCTCTTGCTCCCAAAGCTGGGTTTACAATATTTTGTCCTATTCCACCAAAAAATTGCTTACAAATAACTATAGCAAAAGCTGCGCCTATTACTGTTTGCCAAACTGGCATGGTAACTGGGATATTATAGGCTAAAAGTAAACCTGTAACTATTGCTGATAAATCATTTATTGATGATTGTCTTTTCATAACTTTGTTAGATATAAATTCTGCAATAACACAACTTGCTACTGATGCAATCATTAAAACAAGTGCTTTCATTCCAAAGAAATATATTCCTGCAAGTCCTGTTGGAATAAGAGCAATTATTACATCTAACATTTCTTTAGTAACAGTTCTCTCGCTTCTCATATGAGGAGAGGATGATACTAATAATTTTTTTGCTTCCATTTATTTCTCCTCTACTTTCCTGCTTGACGAATTTGTCTTTTTCCAAACCTAATAGCTTCAACCAAAGGTCTTTTTGATGGACAAATATATGAACATGATCCACATTCTATACAATCAAGTATATGAAGATCTTGTGCCTTATCAAATTTTTCTTTTAATGAAAATTTGTGAATTAATAATGGCATAAGTCCAACTGGACAAACATTTACACACTTAGCACATCTTATACAAGGATTTGTAATTGGTGCTTTTGATTCTTCTTCGTTTAAAACTAAGATACAGTTACTAGCTTTTTCTACTGGTTGATTTATATTTGGTTGGGCAATTCCCATCATTGGTCCACCATTTATAACTTTTCCAGCATCTTCTGTAAGTCCGCCAGCTTCTTCTATCATATGATCAAAACTTGTTCCAATTCTTACTAGGAAATTTGAAGGATTTTTTATTCCATGACCTGTTACTGTCATATATCTTTCTATTAGTGGTTTTCCGTAATAAACTGCTTCATAAACTGCGTTTGCTGAAGAAACGTTTGACACTATAACTCCAACATCCATTGGAAGACCACCTGATGGTACTTCTCTATGTAATACTGCATTTATTATTCTTTTTTCATCACCTTGTGGATACTTGGTAACCATGGTTGCCACTTCAAGTTTTGATGAATTTTTATTTGCAAGTGCCTTTTTAACCTTTTCGATTGCTTCTGGTTTGTTATCTTCGATTGCAATAATTCCTTTTTTTGCATCTACTGCTTTAACAAGTAATTCCAAAGCATCTACTATTACTTCAGGTTTTGTTTTCAAAATAAAATCATCGCAAGTAACGTAAGGTTCACACTCAGCACCATTTATAATAACAGTATCAATTGGTTTGTTTGGTGAATATTTAATATGTGCTGGGAATGATGCTCCTCCCATACCTACAAGACCATTTTCTTTCATCGCCTCAACTATTTTTTCTTTAGTCAAGTTTGTAACGTCTTTTCTTTCGTAGTTAATTTCTTGGTCATAGCCTTCTGTGTCAATAACAACAGCTTTGCTGTTTTTACCAGATGCTGTTTGGATATCGATTACACTTGAAACTTTACCATTAACTGATGAGTGAATATTACAAGAAAAATTTCCTACAGCTTCGCCGATAAGCTGTCCAATTTTCACTTCATCGTTTTTCTTAACTAAACATTTACTTGGAGCTCCAATGTGTTGAGTAAGTGGAATTGTTACAGTTTTTGGAATTTTTGCAACAATTAAGTCTTTTTTTTCACTTAATTCCTTATACTCTGGAATTTTTACTCCATTAGCAAATGTTAAATTTTCTAGAGCCATAATCTCTCCTTTCATTTAATCCGTATACTAGCATTATAATTTATTTAAAAATATTATTCAATGATTATAATACATCAAATAATATTTTTTTAACAAATTTCTTATAATTTTTTATAGATAATGATTTTCTATCTTTTAATTCTTCCTTGCTTGGAAGTCCATCATCGTAAAATACCTTCATCAAATCATAATTTGAATTTATTTTTATTACATATTGTCTAGTTTCTTTTGTAGGAATTTTTGTTGGATCTGGGTCGTGTTTGTCTATTTTTTTGTCTGCAATTAGTTTGTCTATATTTCCTATTCCTCCATTATAAGCTGCAAGAGCCAAGTCGACATTATTATAATATTCATTCAAATATTTGAAATACCCCACGCCAAGATTTAAATTATAATCTACTTCTTTTAATTTGTCTGGATAATATTCTTCTCCAATTATTTCTGCACTATGTTTTGCAGATGAATCTAATAATTGCATAAGTCCCATAGCATTTTGACTTGAGTGAGCTTCTGTGTCAAAATCACTTTCTACTTTTATAATTGATGCAATCAAAAGTGGGTCTACATTATATTTTTGTGAATATTTTTCTATTTCTTCTTGGTAGGCAATTTTTTGTCTTGATGTTTGATAGGCTACTATTGAAAAACTAATTATAACAACCATCACAAACGCTAATATTATTATTCCTATTATTTTAAAAATATTTTTTAAAGCTTTCATATATTCTCCAAATTTTTTAAAGCTATTTCTACTTTTTTTTCTAAATTTTCTAAGGATGTGCTATTATCAAAAATCACATCTGATTTTTTTTGCATTTCTAAAAAATCTTGACTCTTAATTTTTTTTAATGCAAAATCTCTTCCTATCTTATCTCTTTGCATTAATCTTTCTATTTGAATTTCTCTATCTGCAATAACTAGCCATACATAATCACAAGGAAATTTTTCTTTCATTTGAAAGTACAAGGGAATTTCTACAAAAATATTTTTCTCATTACTTTCTTTTATCAAATTATTTATATAAGCAATGATATTTTTATGAGTAATTTTATTTATCAATTCTCTTTTTTGAGAATTATTAAAAATTATTTTTGCTAAGATTTTCTTATCTAAATTTTCTCCATCAAAAGCCTCGTCAAAAGCTTTTGATGATAAAATTTCCTTGTAATTTATTTGGTCTTTTTCTAGTAATTTCTTATTTATTTCATCGCTATCAATAACTTGATAGCCTTTTTTTCTCAAAATTTCTGATAAAGAAGATTTGCCACTTGCAATTGTTCCAGTTATAACAATTTTATTTTGACTCATACATACTTTCTCCGCTATCTATGTCAACCAAAAGTGGAACATTTAAATTTACGGCATCTTGCATAGATGATTTAAGAATCTCTTTTGCTTTTTCCAAATCTTTTTTACTTGCTTCTATGATTATTTCATCATGAATTTGTAAAACTATTTTTGCATCTATTTTTGCTTTTTGCAAATTTTGGTATGAATTTATCATGGCAAATTTTATAATGTCCGCAGCTGTTCCTTGAATTGGTGTATTTAAAGCAACCCTTTCTCCAAAACTTCTTACATTGAAATTTTTAGAATTTATTTCTGGAACATACCTTCTTCTATTAAATATTGTATTTACATATCCATCTTCTTTGGCTTTTTTTACAATATCTTTCATGTATTTTTTGATTTCTGGATAGGTGTCAAGGTAATTTTCTATATATTCCTTGGCTCTTTTTCTTGGTATATTTAAATTTTGGCTAAGTCCATAATCGCTTATACCATAGATTATTCCAAAATTTACTGCTTTAGCCTCACTTCTTTGTAATTTTGTAACCTCATCAATTGGAGTAGAAAAAACTTCTGATGCAGTCTTTGTGTGTATATCAATATCTTTTGAAAAAGCCTCTTGCATTTTTTTATCATTTGCAAGATGAGCCAAAACTCTTAATTCAATTTGTGAATAGTCCGCATCAATTAATACTTTCTCATCATCAGCTTTGAAAGCTTTTCTGATTTTTCTGCCCTCTTCGGTTCTAATTGGAAGATTTTGTAAATTTGGTTCTGTTGAAGAAAGTCTACCTGTTGCTGTTACATTTTGCTTAAATGTTGACCTAATTCTTCCATCTTTGTCAATACATTCTTCAAGACTTTCAAGATATGTTGATTTTAATTTATACATTTCCCTATATCTTTCAATTTTTTCGATTATAGGGTGTTTTTTTCTTAATTTTTCTAAAACTTGAGCATTTGTTGAATATCCAGTCTTTGTTTTTTTAATTATAGGAAGTTTCAAATCTTCAAATAAAATTTTTGAAAGTTGCTTTGGTGAATTTATATTAAATTCACTACCAGCAAGTTCATAGATTATTTTTTCTAAATCTCCAAGTTCAAGAGAAACTTCATCTTTAATTTTCTCAAGCTCATTTTTATCACAAACAAAACCTGTTATTTCCATATCCGCAAGAACTTTGGATAATTTTATTTCACAATCCTTATAAAGATCAAACATAGAAAGCTCTTTTAATTTTTGGGTTAAAATATCCAGACTATCTTCAATTGCATTTACAATAGATGCCAAATATTTGCCAAGATTATCAGAATCCAAATCCTCATAAGATTTTTTACTTTTTCCCTTACCAAGCAAATCTTCTTCATTTTCTACTTCATATTTCAAAAATGCTTGGCTAAATGTTTTTAAATCATAAGATGACCTTGAAGGATCAATTAGATAGTGCATAAGCATAGTATCATCATAAGGCAAAGAAATATTTATCCCAAGCTTATCAAACAAGACAATATCTTCTTTAATATCAAAAGAAACTTTTTTAATATTATCATCCTCAAAATATTTTTTGAATTTTTCTACAAATTTTTCATCGGGATTATAAATATAAGTTTTTGATGAAGGTGTTTTTATTACTATTTTATAGGCATTAGAGTGAATATAATTATCCCCCTCAAAAATGCTTTTAAAATAAAATACCCCATCTTTTTCAATATCATCTATTATAGAAAAATCATCAGAAAATGAATAAGAAAATTCTATTTCATCTTTTCTTTCTTCGCTAGTATCTTCAAATTTTTCCATAAATTTATTGAAATTATATTTTGAAAATTTTTCTCTCAAAGAATCCAAATCTGGTTCTTTTACCTTTAATTCTGAAATTTTCATCCCAACTGGAGCATTTGTAACAATTGTTCCAATTTTTTTGGACAAAAAGGCAATTTGCTTTAAATTTTCTAGATTTTCCTTAGTTTTTTTGCCCTTAATATCATCCAAATTTTCATATAAGCCTTCCATAGACCCATATTTTTTTATAAATTTAATAGCAGTTTTTTCGCCAATTCCATCAACACCAGGAATATTATCAGACTTATCTCCCATAAGACCTTTAACATCAATTAATTGTTTTGGACTAAGACCATAATCATTTTCAATAGATTTTTCAGTAATTTCTTCCATCTGAGAAATTCCTTTTCTTGTAAGAAAAACCACAACCTTATCATTTACAAGTTGAAAATAATCTTTGTCCCCTGTAATAATTACAGTTTCAAGACCTTCTTCCTTTGCAATTGTAGAAAAAGTTCCAACAATATCATCAGCCTCATAACCATCTATATCCAAATACTTTACATTTAATGAATCAAGAATGTCTTTTAAAATTCCAAATTGATAATTCAATTCGTTTGGCGCCTTATCCCTATTTGCTTTATAATCTTCAAATTCTTTGTGCCTAAAAGTTTTTGTTTTCTTATCAAAAGCAACCAAAATATAATCTGGCTTATATTCTTCAACAGCCCTAAAATACATGGTTAAAAATCCATAAACACCGTTTGTCATAACACCGTCAGCATTTGTAAGATTCGGAAGGGCAAAAAAGGCTCTAAAAATCAAACTAGATCCGTCAATTAGCATTACTTTTTTACTCATATATTTCTCCTTTCTATAAGTATAACACATTTTAATTTTCACAAAAAAATAAGTAGAAAAATTTGCTGATTAAAAATTTGAAAATTAAAATTTTAAAATAAAAAATTTAAAAAGGCATCAAAAAAAGCTATGCAATTTTGCATAGCTTAAATATGAAAAAAATAAAAAAATTAATGGTGCTGGTGGTGGGACTTGAACCCACACGTTCCGGAGAACAACAGAGTTTGAGTCTGTCTCGTCTGCCAATTCCGACACACCAGCATTAACACTACCTAATTATTATAACACCATTAATCGCCTTATGCAAATTTTTTTACATTTTTCTCAAATCATTAAAATCATTTCCCAAAATTTTTAAATTATTAATTAGTTTCATCCCACTTTTAGAAAAACAAAATTTCAAAGCAATTAAACTTGTCAATACTCCTATAATAATTCCACAAAAAACATCTGATGGAAAATGAACATACAAATATAATCTTGAAAAAGCAATCAGGATTGCCAAAATGCTTGCCAGTATATTAATTGTTTTTGATTTTGAAAATAATAATATTACTGTAAGCATACAAAAAGAAATTGACGAATGCCCAGATGGAAATGATGGATCTTGAGGTTTTAAAACTAACAATTTAATTCCATCAACAATTTCAAAAGGTCTAATCCTTCCAACAGCAGGTTTTAAAATCAAATTTACAACCAAGGCATTAAATAAAAAACAAACAATCATAAGCCTAGCCATTTTTTTATATTCTTTTGTAGTTAAAAAAATCAAAATCAATAAAATCCAAAAAATTCCCATATTCCCAAGAGCAGTAATGGTTGTCATTATTTTATCCAAGATGGGACTTTTTATATTTTGAATTAAATTCAATAATGAAATATCTATTTTTGTTATAAAATTCATACTTTCCCCTTTATTTTTACAAATATAATATCACAAAGAAGAAAAATAAAAAAGACTGCGCTAAGCAGTCTCTATTGTACTTTTGTATTTATGGTTTCTTTAACCATTTGATCGGCTTTTAAAATTCTTGCTCTTTGATTTTCGTCAACCTTATCAAAATATTTTCCTCCTTCAAGAAAATCTTTTGTTCTGTAAACTCTTGAAAGTTTTCCATATTCATCATTAATATGTCCAACCCAAATCGGATAAAAATTAACTTCTCCTAATTTTACTTTTCCAGTTTTTGTATTTTTCTCTACATTTATATCAAAGGCAACTGATTGTTCTGTTCTAATATCTCCCAAAGCCTCCAAGGATTGGTTTGATACAAAATTTCCACAAGCATAAGCAATATATCCTTCTTTTCCATTTTCAGCTTTATATCTTTCTGCTGGTTGAACAACGTGAGGATGATTTCCAATAACTACATCTGCTCCCCACTTTATCATATTTCTTGCCAAAGTAATATGTTCTTGGGCTGGATATGATTGGTATTCTATTCCCCAATGTGGATAAACTATAATAAAATCCGAATTTTTTCTAGCTTCTTTTATGTCTTCTTCTATTATTTTTTCATCCAAATAATTTATAATTTCATTTGGCTTATGATTTACTACTAAACTTTCTAAACCATTAACTCCATAGGTGTAAGCCAAAAATCCTATTTTCATATTTTTTACTTGAATATATTTTATCCTACTTTCTCCTGCTTTTCTTGTTCCGCAGTGAGCGATTCCTTCCTTATCCATGGCTTCCATTGTATCATAGATTCCTTTTTCTTCTGAATCTAGGGTGTGATTGTTAGCTGTTGAAAGTAAATCAAAACCCGCATCTTTTATATCTTTCAAATATTCAGCTGGGCTTGTAAATTGTGGAAAACCAGAAGGTTGTTTATCAGAATTTATGCTTGTTTCAAAATTTCCAATTGCTAAATCAGAATCTGATACAAATTCTTTTATATATTCAAATTGTCTAGAAAAATCATAATTTCCTTTTCCATAATTTTTTGCATAATTTACTTGACCCATGTGAGCCATAATATCTCCAAAAGCTTTTATATTTATTTTTTCGACTTTTGAATCTGAATCATTTGTGTTTGAGTCTTTTTTCTCAATTTTACTTATATTTTTCTTTTTGTTATTTGAATCAGAACTATCATCGTTAGATTTTTTTCTTTCTTTTATTATAATATTTTCTGCAATATTTGAATTAGAATCAGTTTTATCTTCATTTTTCTTACAAGATGTAAAACTAATAGCTAGAAAAAATATTAAAATAACTGATAATATTCTCTTAATTTTTTTCATTTCTACTCCTTTATTTATATAATCGTATACAATTATATATTATTCTATAAATAAAGTCATATTAGAAGGAAATTTGGTATCTTATTGCAATTATACAAAGAATTACAGCAAGTGGAACATATAAATATCTTCCTAAATTATACCAACCATCACCGTGCTTACTTTTTGCACTTTTATTTATTTCATCCATCAAATCTTCTTTTTTCATTACCCAAAACCATGAAATGGCTCCTATAATTGCTGATATTGGAAGAATATAAATTGTTACAAAATTCATCCATGCTCCCCATTTTGCTATAGGATGTAAAAATAATCCACAAACAAATACAAGAATCATTAGAACAAGTAGGACATTAATTCTTTTTAAATTTTCAAATTTTGATGTTATTGCTTCAGCAACTGTTTCTATCATTGATTGAACTGACAATACTCCTGCAAAAACTATTGCTATATACAAAATAATTGCAAAAATTCTTCCTCCAGCTATTTCTTGTAAAACTTTTGGCAAAACAACAAAAATTAATTTTGGTCCTTGTGATTGGGAAAATCCAAAAGCAAAAGTTGCTGGTAGCATTACGAAAGTTGAAAGCATAGCTGCAACTGTATCAAGGCTTGATGTGATTGTTGATGAATGAACTATATCTTCACTATCTGGAAGATAAGAACCATAAACAACCATTACCGTTGAAACAATTGATAGGGAGAAAAATGCTTGTCCCATTGCACCTATCCACAATTTTATATCCAATAATTTTTCTGGTTCTAAAGTAAAAATAAATTTGTATCCTTCTACTGCCTTATTTAAAAATGCAATTCTTACTGCAAGAATTATAAATAAAATAAAAAATAGAGGCATCATAAAAGAATTTGTTTTTTCTATTCCTTTTGTCCCATAAGCTAAGGTCAAAAATACAATAATAACTAATAAGAAATGTTCTTTTGCAAGTGCAAAATCATTTGTAGAAATTGATTCAAACCATACATTCGGATCTTGAGTCAAAAGTGATCCAGTAATTGAATCAAGAAGAGCTTTAAGTACATAAGTAATAACAACTGTATATCCAATAGCTAATAAAACTACACCAACTAAAGGAATCCACCTTATTATTCTTCCTACTCCTTCCTTATTTCTAGATTTCCAAACTTCTCTAAAAACTCCCATTGGCCCTGCTTTATATCTTCTTCCTACTGCACTTTCTGCAGAAAGACCAACACGACCAAACAAAAATACAAAGAATAAATAAGGAATCAAAAATGATAATCCCCCATTCATTCCAATTTTGTAGGGAAAAGCCCATACGTTGGCAAGTCCTACTGCACTTCCAACGCATGCCATTATAAATCCCCATTTGTTACTAAATTTCGAATTATTTTCCATTTTTTTCTCCATAAATTTTAAAAAGTAACTTTAAATACTAAAGCTAAAATTGATAAAACAATTGCTATTGGAACATAAACATATTTTCCAAGCTTGTGCCATCCTTCTCCTGCTTTTTTCTTTGCACCACTATTAACTTCTTCCAAAATTTCATCTTTTTTCCAAAAATAAAACCAAGAAATTGCTCCAATTGATGCTCCTATTGGAATTATATAAATAGAAACAAGATCCATCCATGGGCCCCATTTGCTAATAGCTTCCATATTTACACCAATCAAAAATGTTACAATACCTATTATAGTCAAAGCAGTAATTCTTTTAATTTTGTTATACCTGTGCATAAGAGATTCCGCTATAACTTCAAACATATTTTGTAAAGAAGAAATCCCAGCAAATACAACCGCAGTATAAAGAATTATAGCAAAAATTCTTCCACCTTTTATATTTTGCAATATAGTTGGCAAAACTTCAAATAAAAGTCCAGGCCCACCAGCTTGTGAAAGACCAAAAACCAAAATAGATGGAACAATTACACAAGATGACAACAAAGCTGCCAAGGTATCAAAAAATGCAGTAGATTTTGCTGCTGATAAAATGTCTTCATTTTTATCAAGGTAAGAGCCACACACAATCATTCCACTTCCTGTTACAGAAAGAGAAAAGAAAGCTTGTCCCATTGCATTTTCTATAGTTTTTAAAGACAATTTGTCAAAGTCTAACCTAAACATATATTTATAACCTTCAAGAGCATTTGGCAAAGTTAAAATAAAAATTGCAATAATTAAAAATAAAATAAAAAATGCAGGCATCATAATTTTATTAGATTTTTCTATGGTATTTGCACCCTTCAAACAAGTTAATAGTGTTACCAAAATTATTATAAAATGATAAATAACAACAGAGTAATCTTTATTAGAAAAAGATTCAAACCACTTTTTACTATTTACAACTAAAAGTTCTCCAGTCAAAGAATCTACTAAAGCTTTTAAAACATAAGAAACTATAACAGCATAGCCAATAGCTATAAATAAAGAACCCAATAAAGGCAAAAATCCGATATTTTTACTAATAAAAGAATGCTCTTTCTTATTATTTTTTGAATTTAAGGCATATTCATAAGAGCCCAAAGTTCCAGTTTCAGCTCTTCTACCTATTGCAAATTCACTTGATAAACCCACATAAGCAAAAAGAGCTACAAAAACTAAATAAAATAATAAGAAAAATATTCCACCTTCTTGGAACTTATAAGGAAAGCCCCACACATTTGCCATTCCAACGGCACTACCTACAGCTGTCAGGATAAAACCCAACCTCGATGAGAATTTTTTTTCTTTGTTCATATTTAACTCCTTTTTACTTTAGTACGCCAAGGCGTCGGCGTACTATTGAACTTGTTTCATTATATCATAAATTTATTATTTGTAAAACAAATTTCAAAAATAGTTTAAATATAAAAACAAATCATAATTTCATAAAAGTAAATCTACCAATAGCAATTAAATTTTTCTCATCATCAAAAACATCACAATCAATATTAGCTAATTTCCTACCAATTTTTTTCGCCTTACATTTTGCATAAAGATAAGAAGTCTTGCTTGCTGGTCTAAGAAAATTTACATATCCATCGCTTGTTACAAATTCTCCATCAAAATATTCCGACGCTTTTTTGCCACAAGCCGTATCAATCAAAGTCATAGTCAAACCACCATGAACAATTTTATTTATATTCAAACAATACTCTTCAATAGGAACTCTTGTAATAATTTCTCCATCATCATCTTTCACATATTCCATTTTTAAATAATCAACAAAATTCATAAAATATCCTTTCTATTTACAAATCAATTATAACATTTTCTCGATAAATCATTTAATAGTGATATAATTATTAAATGAAGGATAAATTATGATAAAAATGCTATTTATATTATCGTCCATGGCAGGAAAAACCGAGTTCGATATTAATGAAAAAGATATAGAAAAAATTTATAATAAAAAAGATTTTGAAGAAAATGTTCAAATAATTAGGACTTCTTATGAAGACCACGCAACTGATGCAGCCAAAGCCTTTATTGAAAAATATAAAAATTACAAAAAAACAATAATAGTTGGGGGAGGCGACGGCTCATTAAATGAAATTTGCAATGTGATTTATGAAAATGATTTGGCAAATACAAGTCTTGGTTTAATTCCTATGGGAACTGGCAACGACTTTTCCAAAAATTTTTCATACAAAAATTTCAAAGTAGAAAGTTTATTAAATTTAAAAGAAAAAAAGATTGATTTAATTAAAGTAAATGATAAAGTCGGAATAAACGTCTTATCCCTAGGTTTTGATACAGTTGTTTTAGAAAAAGCCTACGAATATTTAGATAAAAACCCATCTTTAGGGAAAAAAGCATATTTTTTCGGAGTCATTAAGGCATTAAAATATTTGTCTTACCAAAATTTATCATTAACTTTATATGACAAAGATTACAAGCAAATAAAACTTGAAGATGAATTTTTGCTTAGCGCTATCTGCAACGGTGGCTATTATGGCTCAGGATTTAATCCTGCCCCAAGCGCAAAAATTGATGATGGAATTTTAAATTTAGTTTATGCGAAAAAACTTCCAAGTCTCTTGTTGCCATCTTTGATAATAAGATACAAACATGGACTTTTAGAAAATTCAAAATATTTGGATGAAATAAAGGTAAAAAAAGGACAAATAAAATCAGATGAAAAAATTTTAGCAAATATAGACGGAGAAATTTTTGAAAATAAAATAATAAATTTTGAAATTATAGAAAATTGTTTGTCTTGGACTTATTTTGATATGTAATTTTAAAAGGGATTGTTGTAAAATTATGAATAATCATCATTCTACAACAGTCCCTTTTTTATATCTAACTTTCTAATTTTGACACATAAGGATTATCTTTTATATAAAATCTATACAGGTAATCTTTCGCCTCTTTGGCATAATCTATGCCAATTCTTTTTGCTTTTACTATTTCAAAATCTTTCTTGCCTTCTTCCATATAAAAATCTTTGGAAAAAATATCTTTTCCATTAAAATTTTTATCAATTTTTAAGGCTTTTGTAAGTTTTGCTGGGCCATTGCTTAAATTTTTTCTTTGATAAATCGATAGGTCTTGATAATTTTTTCCAAACCTATTTTTTGAAATCAAATCGAAATTATCCAATGGCTCAATTGCTCTCAACAAAACTGCCTCTGGTACTCCTTCTTTCACGCTTGAAATATTTAAAAGAAAATGAATCCCATAAGTTTGATAAACGTACAAAGTGCCTGCATCCATATACATAATTTTATTTCTGTCAGTTTTTTTTCCTAAAAAAGTGTGGCATGCCCTATCATTTACTCCAAGATATGCTTCTGATTCCACGATTTTAGCTCTTATAATTTGTCCATCAATTTTTCTAACTAAAATATTTCCAAGCAAATCATTGGCAAGATCTAGGGTATTTTTCCTAAAATATTTCCTATCAAGCATTGTTTTCTCCTTTATAAAAATAGCCCCTAAATCTTTTTGATTTAAGGGTTTAGTCTAGTTTTCCATTATTATTTTTTTTATATCACTTGCTTTATTTGCAATAAAATTTGCATTTTCAAATTCTTCTTTTTTTCCATAACCATAAGCTACAGCAATTGATTTTATGGATAATTCATTGCTCGCATCTATGTCATAAGACCTATCGCCTATCATAATAGATTCATTAGTTTTTAAATCATTTTCAAAAAGTAGATGTTCAATTACCTTTTTCTTTGTATTTTTATCATTAGAAGAACCAGAAATATAAGAAAAATATTGCAAAATTCCAAAATATTCTAAAATTTTCTTAGAAGATTCTTCGCCCTTGCTTGTTGCAAGATAAATATTAAAGCCTTTATCATATAAATCTTCTATTAATTCTTTAACTCCCTCATAAAGAGAAGTTTCAAACAGACCGTTTTTAAAGTAATACTTTCTATAATAATAAACTCCATCATCAGCCAAATCCTCTCCCAATTCTTTTACAAAAGAATCTCTCAAAGGTGGACCAATGTATTCATATAACTTTTCTCTTTGATAAGACTTGCCCATTTTTTCCAAAGCATATTCAAAAGCATTCAAAATCCCGCTAGCAGATTTTGAAATTGTTCCATCAAGGTCAAAAATAATATTTTTTACCATAAATCCTCCTACAACTCACATTTTATAGAGCTATTTTTTTCCATTTTCGAATTTTTGTCCTAAAAGTTCCAAAAGGTGCAACAGTATTGATGTGAATAAATTTATAAACTTCCCAAACAGCCGTTTTTGTTGCATCATCAGCCCATTTTCTCATGTGTGGTTTAAATAATTCATCATCACTCAATGAATCAAGCATTTTATAAATATCTTCGATATTTTCACTTAATTTTTCCCTTAATTCTTTTAACGATAAATGAGCATAAGTATCCGTAAAATGTTGATACAATTCCCCAAGTTGATTCCACTTAAAATATTCAGATGGCGTCTTAACTTCAAGACCTTTCTTTTCATCATCTTCCCATTTTAAAACCAATGTAGTCCATCCAACTTGATAAGCAAGGTTTTCAGCTGGAGTTCTATCAACTTCTTCAACTCTCTTATCTTTCAATTCTTCTGGAATATCATCAAATTCCGAAATATATTTTTCAAATTTCTTCTCAATTTCAGCTTTCAATTCTTCTCTATTACTATAAGTTCTCATAAATTTCTCCAAATTTTTAAATCTCTAAGTTTTTATAGAATTAATTATATCATAAATACTCATTAATAGCTTTTTCCAAGAAAAAATTATCAATATTTAAATTTTTCCAATAAAAAAAGGCTGATTATTATCAACCTTTTAAAAATTATATTAATAAATTTTTTTATCTATTTTTGCCCATATTTTCTAAATGTGAAATATATAAATGGAATCAATATTATTGAAATTAGCAAATATAATATAATTATCATTGGTATTTGCATAAATATATGACCAAAAATTTCATATAATATTGGTAGTTTTATGCAATTATATATATTTACTAACTGATCTGGTGTTATTTTAAATAAATTTTCAAATGGCAAGACTCTTCCAATAAATGGCGATACTACGAATAATATTATTGGAATACACAGGCTTAGAAGTGACGAATGTGTTTTGGATGATGTTAGCATTGTTAATACGCTTGCAAAAATGCTTCCAATATATCCTCCAATAATTATTAGCAAATATCTTTCAAAAAAAGTGTAATTATAAATACAATAACTGTATTCTAATTGAATGGGCGATTTTGCTCCGCTTACACCCATTATCGTAAAAGATATTATGCAAAGACTTAGCATTAATGCCCAATATATAATTGTTGTCATCAATAAGCCTGTTCCTATTTTTATCTTAACTCCCTTATTTTTTCCTAATTTTGTGCTAAAAAAAATCGAATCAGCTTTCAATTTAAAATCTTCAGTAAATATTCCTGATACAAGAAATGATATGCCAATAATCAATATTAATGAGTAGGTTGTTGCATATAAGCCCATAGTTATCCACGAATCGGCAGGTTCGTAATAAAAAGGAGTTTTATTTTTTGAAAATTTTTCTTTCAAATATTTCATTTTTTTCTCAGTAACTCCATATCCTTTTACCAATTTTTTTATATTTTCTTTCCTAATATGGTAAATATTTTTTGCTTTGCTGACTTCTAAAAAATCAAATTTTTCATAATCCATTTCACTTCCATAGGACAAAGTGCTTACCATAAAATCTTTTATATCCATATACTCTTGCGTATTTGTAGCATATATTTTTTCTGGAATTTGATTTTTATAAATAGCCTTAATTTTTTTATCTTTTTTTATCACATCTTCAAATACATCAGGATTTAATTTACCCGCATATTTAGATTTTTTCTCGCATAATTTTCTTGGTGCAAATATTCCATTATGGGTATTTCCATTATTATCCACAAAACTTATGCTCCATACTGCAAATATGCTAAAAGAAACTGCTATAGCAAACAAAAATATTAATAAAATTTTATTCATACGATTGCTAAGTAATAATTTTATCTCATGCCTTATCATATTTATCTCCACTTTCTGTTCTAAAATAATAGAAAAAAACATCTTCTAGAGTGATTTCAACGCATTTTGCATTGTTGTCGGGATTATCTTCTGATAAAATTCTCATTTCAACATATTCTCCACTCTCTTTTACAAAACTAATCGAATCCTTAAATTTGCTTATTACTTTATCTGCTTGATCGGATTTACAACGATAAGTCCATGCTTTATAAGAAATATTTGAACATAATTCGA
The DNA here is from genome assembly GCF_000311745.1 of Anaerococcus obesiensis ph10. GTDB lineage: Bacteria > Bacillota > Clostridia > Tissierellales > Peptoniphilaceae > Anaerococcus > Anaerococcus vaginalis. Next base: position 772,684 of record NZ_HE978531.1, read on the forward strand.
AAGCACTTCCTTGTTTTATAATTTTTCCATCTTTCATGACAAATATATGTTTTGCAATAGCTTCAATATCAGAAACTATATGGGTAGATAAAAGAACAATCTTATCCTTGGAAAGCTCTCCTATTAAATTTCTAAATTTAATTCTTTCCATTGGATCAAGTCCTGCAGTTGGCTCATCAAGTATAAGTATTTTTGGATCATTTAATAAGGCTTGAGCAATTCCAACTCTCCTTTTCATTCCACCCGATAATTTTTTCATTTTTTTTGACGAATGAATCTGCATTCCCGTAATTTCTAATAATTTTTCAATACGCACTTTAGTCAATCTTTTATTTAATCCTTTTAAAGAAGCTATATAAGAAAGATAATCTTTGACACTAAGGTTTGGATAAAAACCAAATTCTTGCGGAAGGTAGCCAATAATATTTCTATACCTACCATCCATTTCAAATATATCCTCGCCATTATAATATATTTTTCCATCACTGGGTTTTAAAACTGTACATAAGATTCTCATAAGGGTAGTTTTTCCCGCTCCATTTGTGCCAAGAAGTCCATATAAGCCATTTTCCATTTCAATTGAAATACCATCGACTGCCACCATATTCCCAAATTTTTTTCTAACATTATTCAAAACTAAGCTCATTAAATTTTCCCTCCAAATATTCAGTGTTATCGTGTAAAACTTTTTGAATAAAATAAAATAATAATAAGGCACACATAATAAAGATTAAAATCCATACTATTGGTGTTATTTTTAAATAGAGATTATCATTCAAAATTATTAACATCCATCCCATATTGGCAGCCAAACAAATAATCATTGTCACAAATTGATTTAAATATCTTTTTCTAGAAAAAGCCATCATACAAATGATTGATGAAATCATAATCGGAAATACAAACTGCCCCAAAAGATCTACGACCAATATTTTTTGAATTTCTACCGCATAAATACAAAACACAGTTAAAATTCCTGTATCAATAAGTCCAAAGGCTATTAATTTAGCGGCATATACTCCTCTCAAATCAAAAAGTGAGCTTTTTTCAATTTCCATCGATTTATTTTCAATGTTTTTCCAAAGTTCTGGAATTATAAATATTACAAAAAGTGCCGCCAAAACACTCAATCCCCTTTGCATATAAACTATTTCTTTTGAAATAGAAAGCCAATATCCTGCAAAAAAAAGCAAAAGCATTTGTGCAAATAACCACTCTTTTTTCATAATTTGAATCTGCAAGGCAATAAATTCAATAAAGCCAATTCTATTTTCATTTTCCTCACTATTAATAAATTCTTTAGCTTTAAAAACTAATTTGTCAATTGCTTCATTGGAAGGCTTTTTTTCCTCAAATTCCCCTATATTTCTTAGTATTTTTTCCATTTTTTTATCATACTTGTCTATTTTTTTCATCTTTCACCTTCTACATACTTTCTTATCATATCCTTGCCTTTCCTAAGCCTATATTTTGTTAATTCTAATGAAATGCCACAAATCTTTGCAACTTCTTTTTGTTTTCTATCAAAAAAATAATATAGAATTATTACATCCTTAATATCTGATGGCAATTTTTTAACAGCTTCTTTAACATCTAAATATTCTATTTTCCTATCAGATTCTGTAAATTCCAAAAATATATTTTCAGAAAAATCTTCAATATAAAGATCTTTATTGCTTGTCTTCTTTTTTTCATCAATACATTTATTACGAGCAATTGTATATAAATAATTTAAAAGTTTGCCCTTATGTTTATAATGATTAATCGTTTTTAGAAAAGTTAAAAATACATCCTGTGTTATGTCCTCAGCCGTATTTATATCCAAAGCATGATATTTGCAATAGTTAAATATATTTCCATAATATTTTCGTATTATAATTTCAAAAGCATCACTATCGCCATTTTTTGCCCTATATATCAATAAAAAATCTACGCTCATGCCTAACAATTCTCCTCAAATAAATCTTGCCCTTTGTAATGTTTAACGATCAAAAACTACAAAAAGATAGTTTAAAAATTTAATTTAAATAAATTATCCTTTAAATTCCATCTACAAGCAAAATTTTATTTTGCAAGTATTTGAAATTTTTCAAAAAAAAGACGATAGAATTTTAATTTTCTATCGCCTAGGTTATTTATCCTATTTATTTTTATTTTACACCCATTTCAATTTTGCAAGCTATAGGTATCTCTATAAAAAATACTGTATATTGTCCAAACTCACTTCTTACTCTTATATCTCCTCCCGCATTATTAAGTATTTTTTTTACTATTGATAAGCCTAATCCCATTGATTCTTTATCAGTTGACCTAGCTTTATCCACTGTGTACAATGGATTAAAAATCTTATCTAATTCTGATTTCTCTATGCCCTTTCCATTGTCTTTAAATTCTATTATAACTGTATCTGGGTTTTCTTTTGCAATTATATCAATTTCCAATGGATTTTCTCCTCTATATTTTATAGAATTTGAAAACAGATTTTCTAATATGATTTCAAGCATCCTATCAGATAAACCTATAACTGTACTTTCTTTTATATAATTTTTATAAAAGAAATTTTCTATTTCAATTGTAAATGATTTATTTAATTCATCTACAATTCTATCCAAAGATTCTCTAGCTCTGATATTATTTATTTCTTTGTCATATATACCAAATGATGAATAATCTTTTAGTTGTTTGATTCTATTATTCAATTGTTTAATCTTTTTGTTTATTATCCTTATATATTCATCTTTTTTTTCTTGGCTATCAGCAACGCCGTCACTTATTCCATCTATATGGGCTTGTATTACAGATAAGGGAGTTGATAAGTCATGGCTTATAGATGATATCAGCTCTTCTCTTTCTTCCTTTGCTTTATTTTCTCTTTCCCTATATGATTTTAAGGATGCTACCAATTTATTAAAATTATCCAATAATTCTCCTATTTCATCCACCCTATCATTTTCTATATATAAATCATATTCCCCTTTAGATAACTTTTTGAAATTATCTAGCAAATTATATATAGGCTTTATAATAATCTTATCGACGTAAGCTAAAAATATAGTCAATATGATGGCAATTACTATAGCAATCAAGAAAAAAATTGATGTTATGGATAATAAAATACTTTTAGGTTCTTTTTCTGGTATTCCTAAGACCAACAAAAATAAAATTGGTATTAGAATGATTGTTATGACAAATACTATTAAGTTTTTTTTAAGTGATTTAGATTTCAAATTTATAACCTACTCCCCAAACTGTTAATATATATTTTGGATTCTTTGGATTATCTTCGATTTTTTGACGGAGTCTGTTTATAGTAACGGTTACAGTATTTAAATCTCCATAACTATCGAAGCCCCAGATTCTCTCATATAGTTGTTCTCGACTAAAAACTTGTCTTGGATTTTTAGATAAAAATATCAAAAGTTCAAATTCATTTCTACTTAAATCAAGATCTCTACCATCTTTTTCTACCTTATATTCTTTAGTATATATTCTGATATTTTCTAGGTCTATTATTTCAAGATTTTCCTTATTAAAAACTTGGCTTCTTCTAAGTTGAGCATTAACTCTTGCAAGTAATTCTCTTGGCCTAAAGGGTTTGGTAATATAATCATCAGCTCCAAGATCAAGTCCCTTTACCTTATCAAATTCATCAATTTTTGCTGACAAAATCAAAATCGGTATTGTAGATTTTATTCTTATATTTTGGCAGATTTCATAACCATTCATACCTGGAAGCATTAAATCTAATATTACCAAGGACGGCTTAAATTTATCAAAAATTTCTATTGCCTTATCACCTTCTGTACAAATTTCTACCTCATATAGCTCTTTTTCTAGATAATCTTTTATTATATTTGCCAAGTCAAGTTCATCTTCTACGATTAAAATTCTACTCATCCTATCCTCTCCTATTTTAATATTTCTACCCTTTTAAAATAGGAAATATTGACAAAATATAAGATTAATATACCTATTAAAGATATTGCAATATACAAGCTAAGTTCAATACCAAATTCCCCTTTTATTAAAAGAGATGGTATTTTATAAACATGTCTTACTAAAAATAAATATTTTAATTTTTCAGGACCTATTAAGCTTAGAATATAATATAAAAATCCCATTCCCATAACACTTGAAGCATTTTTTAAAACAAGACCAGCATATACAATAAACATAGCTAAACATATTAGTGGCAAGATAATAGAAATTTCACTAAAAAATACACTAACAAAGCCTCTTATTCCCTCTAACTTTACTCCTCCAAGCAAAATAGCTTTTCTATCGGAAATCAAAACTGTTCCATCATTAAGCATTATTTTACCAACTAGAAAAGATGACATTATATCAATAATCACTAAGGCTATTAGCCACATGATTATAGTTAATATTTTTGCTTTTATTAAATTTTTTCGATCTCCATTTATCATTATTGATAATTTGATAAGACCTTTTTCAAACTCTATAGCTGTTAAGTCTGATGATATATAAATCACAAATAAGACTAAAAACAAAACTGTATCCGGAACTGAAACTAAGGGAAATGACATCCAATTCATATCCGTATGAATAAATTGATTCGCTTTTACTATATGAGAAATTAAAATTATTAGAAAAAATAGATAATAAAACTTATTTTTCCTTTGTTTATATAACTCAAAATCTATAAATTTTTTCATATCTCACCCTAATATAAAATATCTTTCTTTTCTAAATAAATATTGCTTATTATTAAAAATAAAGCTAATAATATCCCGCTTGCTAATATTAGAATATTAAATTCATTAGCTGATACATTTTTTATCATTGTAAATTTTTCTCCCATACTTGTATTAAAGAAAAATATAAGACCAACAATAGAAATGATATTTGCTAGGCTTACATTTTCTATAAATAATCCTATTGACATACTTAATAAGCCGTAGGTAATTGTTGGTAAAAGAATCCTCCCATAAGTTAAGAATGTATAGATTAAATCACTAGCTTTTGTAAATCCTGGTCTTATTAAAGATAAATCACTCATGTTTTTAAAATATAGTATTCCAAATAAATAGGACAAAAGAATAAAAATTGTAGTTGCCATTATGCAAAATATAATAAAGGCGATTTGTTTGCTGACTAAATTTTTAATTCTTGACGGTTCTTTCAATATGCTCAATTTCATTGTGCCTGCTACTAGGTCCTTTGTTACTAAGGCATTTGCTAAAATTGGTATGAAAAATATTAATATTTGCATATAAATATCTAAAAGGCTAGCAGGAAAGGTATAAAAACTATCAATATTCCAAACACCTTCTTTTGGATCATACATGGTAATATTCATCCAAATTAAGAGTCCAGCTGATAATAAAAATACATATCCTATCTTTAATTTTATGATTTTCTCTAATTCATTAATAATTAATGCTTTCATTTTTCCCACCTACTTTATCAAAGAACAGTTCTTCAAGATTAGATACATTATTTCCTGAAACTAATTTTTTTACATCACCTTCTATACATAATTTTCCGTCATGTAAAATTCCAACTCTATTGCAAATACCTTCCATTTCATGGAGAAGATGGGATGAGATTATAAAAGTTTTATTAGAAGTTTTTGCCAAAGATACTATAAGTTCGTTTATATCCCTCATACCATACGGATCTAGTACATTAGTAGGCTCATCTAAAATTATTAAATATGGATTTCCTAATAAGGCATTAGCAATGCCAAGTCTTTGTTTCATACCCATGGAGTATGAAGCAAATTTATCTTTGCTCCTATCTTTTAGACCTACTAATTCAAGTAATTTATCAATATCTTTATCACTAGTGCCATCAATTAGTTTTGCCATCAATTTTAAATTTTCATATCCAGATAGATTTTCATAAAACTTAGGAGATTCTACCATAGCACCTATATTTTTAATTGCTTGATCTCTATTTTTTATTACAGACTTTTCATTTATTAAAATTTCTCCAGAATCAGACCTAATTAATGATGTAATCATTCTAATAGTAGTTGTTTTCCCCTCTCCATTTGCTCCAAGAAAACCATAAACATCTCCTTTAAACACAGTCATATTCAAATTATTTATAATCTTTCTTTTACCATAAGATTTAAATAAATTTTTTATTTCAAGTACTTTTTCGGACATAATTTCCTCCTTTGATGATTCTATTATAAGAGGTAAATATAACAAAACTATAAAAATAACATAATTTTTAACTAATTTTTGAATAACAATCAGTAATATTATTTTAATTGGTCTTTTAATTTCATATTAATGATACGAAACTAGTACCACAATCTTCGCAAGCCCTAGCATTGCAATGGCATTATTACAAGTCCTGCTATTGTTATTCTTAATAAAAAGATTTGGTTATTTTATTTAAATTGTTTGTATTACCATCTTCTAATCCTGCACCAATTGCAGTTACAAGTGTCTTTAACACTCCAACTCCAGCTGTAAAAAATTCCATATTATTCCTTCTCGTTTTCTTTCTTATTTTCTATTTTGTTAAATGATTTAACTATAAAATTCTTGTAGACCTTATTTCCTAATTTTCAGTATAAAAAAAGACGATATAGTTTTTAATTTCTATCGCCAGTGATTATCTAATATTTATTTTTCTTTAAACTGATTCTATTGTATAGCTTAATAATTCTATTAATCCAATTATAAAAATTAAACTGGGATTCATTACAAACCCCAGTTTCATAATTAGCGTGTTCTTTTAATATAATTTTGATCCTGCTGGAATATTATTATCCAACATTATTAAGTTAAGTTTTTCTTCTCCGTCGTACTCACAAATTGCAGATATAATCATACCTTCTGAGTCGATTCCCATCATCTTGCGAGGAGGAAGATTACAGATAGCAAGTAGTGTCTTTCCAATTAAGCTCTCTGCACTGTAATATTCCTTAATACCAGATAAAATAACTCTTTCTTTTTCAGAACCATCATCTAATGTAAATTTCAAAAGTTTTTTTGACTTTGGAACTTCTTCGCAGTTCTTAACTTTTACAACTCTAAAATCAGATTTTGAGAAAGTTTCAAAATCAACCATATCTTCAAATAATGGTTCAACTTTCACTTTTGAAAAGTCGATTTTTTCTGTCGTAAGTTTGTCGTAAGTTTCGTAAGTTTCTTTTGATGAATCGCTATTTTCTGCCTTTTCTAAGCCTATTGGCTTCATTGTTGGGAAAAGTAATACGTCTCTTATTGAACGTTGACCTGTTAATATCATTATTAATCTGTCAATTCCAATTCCAAGTCCACCTGTTGGAGGCATTCCTACTTCAAGAGCATTTACAAAATCGTAATCCATCATGTGTGCTTCATCATCGCCTGATTCTCTTTTTGCAACTTGATCTAAAAATCTTTGTTTTTGATCAACTGCATCGTTTAATTCTGAGAAGGCATTTGCAATTTCTGCTCCGTTTACAAAAGCTTCAAACCTATAAGTTAAGCTTTCGTCATCATTTTTTCTTTTTGCAAGTGGAGATATTTCTACTGGATAATCAATTACAAATGTAGGTTGAATTAATTTATCTTCAACGAATTCATCGAAAAATTCTGCAATTATTTCGCCTCTTGTTGATTTTACTTCTACATTTTTTTCTTTAGCAATTTTTACTGCATCTTCGTATTCTGTAATTTCATTAAAATCTACTCCAGAATATTCTTTTACAGCATCAATCATAGAAATTCTTCTCCAAGGAGTTTTTAATTCAATTTCTTTGCCATCAAATTCTACAAGGGTAGTTCCTTTTACTTTGTTTGCTACTTCTTCTACCATTGTTTCTGTAATTTCCATCATGTCTTCAAAATCGCCATAGGCTTGATATAATTCCATTGTTGTAAATTCTGGATTATGAGTTGCATCCATGCCTTCGTTTCTAAACATTCTACCTATTTCATAAACCTTATCGAATCCACCAACAATTAATCTTTTTAAATAAAGCTCTGATGCAATTCTTAAATACATTCCAATATCCAAACTATTGTGGTGGGTTATAAATGGTCTTGCACTTGCTCCACCTGCAATTGTATTTAATATTGGTGTTTCAACTTCCAAAAATCCTCTATTCTCTAAAAATTTTCTAATTTCAGATATTATTTTACTTCTAAGTACAAAAACATCTTTTACTTCTGGATTTACAATTAAATCTACATATCTTTGCCTGTATCTTATATCAGGATCTTTTAGTCCATGCCATTTTTCTGGTAAAATTTGCAAAGATTTTGTCAAAAGATCTGCGTGTTCTGTTTCTATAGAAATTTCGCCTTGATTTGTTTTGAAAACTTTTCCTTCTATTCCTATTATATCTCCAATATCATATCCTTTTGTTTCTTTGAAATTATCTCCCATGATATTTTTACGGTTTACAACTTGAATTTGTCCAAGAGAATCTTGAACATCCATAAAGCTCATATTTCCATGGCCACGTCTTGCCATAATTCTTCCAGCAACTCTTACGATTTTTCCTTCAAATTCTTCAAAATTATCTTTTATATCTTCGGATAAGCTTCTATTTCTAAAATTTACAATAGCGTGAGGGTTTTTTCCTTCAGCTTTTAATTTTTCAAGCTTTTCCCTCCTAATTTGAAGCATTTCATTAAGATCTTGATTTTTATTAGCCATATTTACTCCTATTTTATTTCTTTAATAGTATAGTAGCATTTTCCATTTGGTGTAACAACTTCTACTTTATCGCCTTTTTTCTTTCCAAGTAAAGCTTCTCCGACAGGAGATTCATTTGAAATAAATCCTTCAAGTGGATTTGATTCAGCTGTTCCTACTATTTTATATTCCAAATCTTCATCAAATTCTTCATCGTGAATTAAAACTTTACTTCCTACGCTAACTTCATCTTTATTTGTAGAATCTTCAAAAGTTTTGGCATGTCTAATCATATCTTCAACTTTTGCAATTCTTGATTCGACTTCGCCTTGTTCGTTTTTAGCTTCATCGTAATCAGCATTTTCTGAAAGATCTCCAAAAGATCTTGCTTCTTTAATTTTTTCTGCTATTTCTGGTCTTCTTTTTGTTTTTAAATATTCTAGTTCGTCTTGTAATTTTTGTAGGTATTCTTTTGATAGAATTACTTCTTTTTGTTCTGTCATTTTATCATCCTTTCAGTGTGGATTTATATTTTTCTAAGGCATCCATCACTTCTTCAATTGTATTTAATTTATTAACCAAATCACGGATTTTGCTTGAGTTTTTAAGTCCTTTTATATACCATGATAGGTGTTTTCTCATTTGCGTTACTACTAATTTTTCTTTTTTATATTTTAATTCTAATTTGTATTGTTCTATAAGTTGGTCAATTATTTGTTTGGAAGATGGCTTTTCATAAAATCCCTTATTTATATAATCTTTTATTTCTTTAAATAAAAAAGGATTGCCCATTGCTCCCCTTGCAAGCATTACCCCATCAGCTTTTGTTTTATCAATTACTTTTACAAAATCTTCTACACAAAATATATCTCCATTTGCTATAACTGGAATTGAGAGATTTTCTTTTAATATTTTTATATGATTCCAATCAGCCTTTCCTGAATACATCTGTTCTTTTGTTCTTGCGTGCAAAATCACATAATCTATTCCAGCATCTTGGGCAATTTTTCCTATTTCTAAATAATTTAAATTTTTGCCATCAATTCCTAATCTAAATTTGATATTTATTTTTTTGTCAGTAGATTTTCTCAAAGTCTTACAAATATCTTCAACTAATTTTGGCTTTGCCATAAGGGCGCTTCCTTCGCCGTTTTTTGTGATTTTTGCTACAGGACAGCCCATATTAAAAGAAATTTCTTTTGACTTTTCAATTGGATTTATTTTATCTTTTACTACTTTTTCAATTATGTCAGGTTTTGAACCAAAAATTTGTATGTTACAATTTTTTTCGTTTTCTGAAATAAATAACAAATCGTCAGTTTTTTTATTGTCATAATAAAGAGCATTTACTGAAACCATTTCTGTAAAGGTTTTGTCTGCTCCGTATTTTTCTGCAATCAACCTAAAACCAACATCACTCACTCCAGCCAAGGGTGCCAACATTATTTGTTTATTTTTTAATTGTTCTCTCATAAATCAATCTTAAACCTTCTAAGGTTAGGTCATTTTCTACGATTTCGATGTATCTGGACTCTGATGCCAATAATTCAGAATATCCTCCAGTTGAAACTATATTTATTTCTTCTTTTGTGATATTTTCTTTTTTAATAATTTCTTTTATCAACTGTTCAATTATTCCATCAATCAAACCAATATATCCAAAAACCATTCCAGCATTTATTGATTCTGATGTATTTTTTGCAATGGCTGATGATGGATCATGCAATTCAATTCTTGGAAGTTGAGCTGTTCTATCTATTAATGCATCAAGACTTGTTTTGAGTCCTGGTGCAATAGATCCTCCCAAATATTGTCCATGTTTATTTACAACATCGAAGGTTGATGCAGTTCCAAGATCAACTACTATAGTAGGTCCTCCATACATTTCGTAAGCTGCTACAGCATCTACTACCCTGTCAGCACCAACTTCTCTTGGATTATCATATTTTATATCAATTCCAGTTTTTGTGCCTATTCCTACAATCATAGCTTCTCTTCCAAAAAATTTTCTATTTGCAGATTGCCATGAATATAAAACATCGGGTGCTACTGATGATATTATTGTATCTTCTATATTATCTTTATCAATTTTATGAATTGCCAAAAAATTATATAGAATTTGAACTATTTCATCGCTTGTTACAATTTGATTTGTTGTAATTCTAAATTTTGTTTTTAATTTCTTTTTATTGTAAACGCCAATCACAGTGTTTGTATTGCCGACATCTACTACAAGTAGCATATATTCTCCTAAATTTTTATAATCTCAACATTAACTCTAATATGATACATCATCTTGTTTGATTTTTCAAGATTATTTACCTAATTTATATTTTCTTATTAGGGTATTTATTTGTTCAATATCTTCAAATTTTACTTGAACTGATTCTTGATTATCTTGATGGTCTTTTCTAGTAATTACTACCAAATTTCCACGTTCTTTATCAAATCCCCATTTTTTTAATTCTTTGTAAGTATAAAATGAATCGTTTAATAAGATTCCATTTTCTCCAATATAAATTTTTGTTTTTGTATTTAGGAAAAATACTAATCCCATAACTATCATTACAGATGCTGTCATAAGACCTGTTTGATTTTTCATTCTGATTCCTTGAAATAAATTTATAGCTCCTGTTACAATTAAAAGCCCAAACAAAATATATTCCATAGTTGATGATCTTTTTCCAAAACTTTTTACATCGCCTTGTAAATTTTTAACTGATTTTTTGCTTTTAAATAATTTAAATCCAAGCCATGCTATAAGTCCTACATAAATTAATATAATAAATTTGTCAAATTGTTTCATATTACCTCCTATTTTTATTTAAACTCAAAAAATAAGGCTTTTTTCAAAAAATGAAATAAAGCCAAATTTAATAAGATTTTAACATTTTTCTATCTTTATTTTACTCATAAACTTCTCTTTTTAAAACCCCAATAAAGGGTAGGTTTCTATACATTTGCATATAATCAAGTCCGTAGCCAACTACAAACTCATTTGGAATTTTAAAGCCAGACCAATCTGGTTTTATTTCTATTTCTCTTCTTTCTGGTTTATCAAGTAAGGTTATAATTTTTACAGAATTTGCTCCTCTTTTTATTAAAGACTCTTTCAAGGCATCTAATGTTCTTCCTGTATCAATTATATCTTCAACTAATAAAACTTCTTTTCCAGTAATATCTGTATCCAAATCTTTTATTATTTTTACATTTCCTGAAGATTGTGTGCCATTTTCGTAAGATGAAACATCCATAAATTCTAAAGTACAATCTAATTTAATATTTTTGGCAAGTTCAGCCATAAACATAATTGAACCTTTTAGAATTCCCACAAGTACAAGCTCGTTTTTGTCTAAATAATATTCGTTTATTTGACCTGCAAGCTGTTTTATTCTTTTATTTAAACTTTCTTCATCAATTAGTACTTGGTCTATTACATCTTCTAAATCAATTTTCATAACTCCTCCACACTTACCATTAAAATATTCGTATCGTCATATTTTACTTTAAAATCCTCACTTCTTCTTTTCCCAACAATCCATGCTAGCTTGTTGTTTATAAATAAAAGTGGAATTTTGTCCCTATCTTTTCTATCAATTTTTTCATCAATAAAGAAATCTTTGAGTTTTTTTCTTTTTCCATTTTTCATGGCGGTAAAATAATCGCCATTTACTCTATACCTGATTTTTATTGAAATATCATCTAAATTTTCCAAACTATAAAAAACTCTATTTTTTTTGCTAGAATTTTTATAAAAATCATAAGAAACAAGAGCTGTTTTAAATTTATAATTTCCAAAAATTTTCTTATCATTTGAATTCATATAGATTTCTTTTAAATTTTTTTCAATAGTTTTTCTTTTTATGTAAAAATCATAAGACCTATAATTTTTTTCAAAGATTAAATCATCTTTAATAATTTTTTTCCCATTTTCTAATGACCTTATTTTTATAAAATCGTCTATATTTGTTTTAGAAAAATCATTGATATTTCCATATAAAAATTCTATAGTCCTTCTTATAAGCCTTGCCTTCAACGCATCTGAAATATCTTCAAATTCATTTTTATCAAAAGAAATATGGTTTGTATCTTTTTTTATAAGAATTTTTTCTAGATTTTTGTCTTCAACTTTTCTTAAAATTTTATAATCACTTTTTGCAATTTCTGATAAGGAAACTAAAGAGTTTTTGAAATTCGGATTTATTTTTTCGATTTCTGGTATTATTTCAAGTCTAATTTTATTTCTGGTATAATCAGTTTCCAAATTTGTATAGTCTATGTGATAGGAAATTTTATTTTCATCTAAAAATTCCAGAATTTCACTTTTAGTAAAGTCCATCATTGGTCTAATTATATCTTTGTTCTTATAATCCATTGCCCTAAGTCCATCAAGACCTGATCCTCTTATTATTCTCATAAGAACCGTTTCTGCCTGATCGTCTTTGTTGTGGGCAACTGCTATTTTTGCATTTTCGTATTTATTTTTTATTGACCTAAAAAAATTATACCTTAAGATTCTTCCAGCATTTTCCGCTGAAATTTTTTCTTTTTTTGCGTAATCATCCATAGACTTATGGTCTATAAATGTTTTAAATCCCAATTTCTCTCCAGTTTTTATAACTAATTTTTCATCTTCATTTGCATCAAGCCTATGCAGATGATTTAGGTGGGCAAGAACTATATTTATTTTGTAGCAATCTTTTACTTCATTTAACAAATAAATTAAAAATTGGCTATCAGGACCACCGCTTGCTCCAACAATTATGGTATCATTTTTTTCTATTAGATTATTTTTTTCTATTGTGGACTTAAACTTATTTATTATTTTCGTCTTTGTACACATATTCGTCTTTCTTAATCATACCTAATTTTTCTCTAGCTATTTTTTCCTTGTACTCATCTGTATTTCTATTTTCATAGTCTTCTTTTATAGAGTCAATTTCTCCTCTTATGCTAGAAATTTTGCTGTTTGTTGTTTTAATATTAGCATTTAAATCCACAATTTGTGCATTTACTTTGCTATTAAATGATTTTGACAAAATAAATACCAATACAAAAACAAGGATACTTCCCATCAAAAATCTTTTATTCTTTTTTGACCTATTTTTAAGGTATTTTTCACATTTATTCATCTATAACCTCATACATTTCACTTGCGTCATTTTTTTTAGCACCATCAATCAAGTCAAGAACTTTTACTTTTAAATTACTTTTTCCAAAGCAAATTTCAACTATATCTCCACATTCTACATCACTTCCTGCCTTGGCAATATTCCCATTTATTTTTACTCTTTCATTTAGGCAAGCGTCTTTTGCAACCTGCCTTCTTTTAATTATTCTTGAATTTTTTAAAAATTTATCTATTCTCATTAAATCACCTTAATTAATTATAACAAATAAAGACCCATTTAGTCCATAATAAAACAATTTCATTTATTTTTTATTATGAGTATAATTGTAATGGTGATATTATGAATAAAATTTTTCATATAGACTGCGACGCCTTTTACGCATCATGCGAAGAGCTTAGAAATCCAAATTTAAAAAATTTCCCAATGGCTGTCGGCGGTCTTTCAAATAAATCAATAATTACAACAGCAAATTATAAGGCAAGAGAGTATGGAATCCATTCTGCCATGCCAGTTTTTATTGCCAAACAACTTTGTCCAGATTTAATTATGGTAAAAGTTGACAGAAAATATTACAAGAAAAAATCAAAAGAAGTTTTTGATATTATAGAATCTTATTCACATACAATAGAACAGGTTTCAATTGATGAGGCATATATTTTTATAGACAATAATGAAGATAAAAAAATTTTAGCACAAAAAATTCAAAATCAAGTTTTAAAAGAAACGGGAATTGGAGTATCAATTGGAATTTCTTACAATAAATTTTTGGCAAAACTTGCAAGCGACTGGAATAAACCGATGGGCATAAAAGAAATAAGCAAAGAAGAAGTGCCTGAAATTTTAAAAAATTTAGATATTAAAAAAGTTCACGGACTTGGAAATAAGTCTGTTCAAAAATTAAAAGATATTGGAGTTTATAAAATCAAAGATTTATTAAAACTTGACCAAGAATTTCTACAATCACTTTTTGGCAAGCAAGGAAGATATGTTTATAAGGTTATAAGAGGCGAAGATAATAGAAAAGTTCAAACAAATACAAAAAGAAAATCAATAGGCAGAGAATTTACCTTTAGAAAAAATACCAAAGATTTAAAAATTTTATACGCTTATATAGACGAAATTTCCCAAAAAATCGAAGAAGATTTGAAAGCAAAAGATATAAAAGCCTACACTGTAAATTTAAAAATAAAAACAGAATATTTTAAAACTCATACAAAATCCTACACCCTACTTTCTCCAATATCAAAAAAAGAAGATATTGCAGAAATTGCCAAGGACTTGTTAGATCAAATTATTTCAAACGAAAATTTAAGGCTTATAGGAATTTCCCTATCAAATTTATCAAAAAAGAATCATACTCAATTAAGCTTATTCGATAAATAATTTTTTAAGAATTTATAAATAAAAAATCGCAAGATAATAGAATTTTCTACTAGCTTGCGATTTTTTTTATTCTTCTTCGTTTTCAAAATTTTCTTCAACATTTTCAGATTCTTTTGAATCTTTTTTGTCAGAATTTATATTTTCTCTTAATTTTTCTTCAATTTCGTGGAGAATGTCTTCGTTTTCTTCAAGATATGTTTTTACATTTTCCCTACCTTGACCAAGTTTTTCTCCATTATAAGAATACCAGCTTCCTGCTTTTTCTACTATGTCTTCATCAACTGCAGAATCCAAAATTACTCCAGATTTTGAAATTCCTTGTCCATACATAATATCAAATTCTACAACTTTAAAAGGAGGAGCCACCTTATTTTTTACAACTTTTACCCTAGTTCTATTTCCTATATAATCATCGCCTTGTTGGATTCCTTTTATTCTTCTAATATCAAGTCTTACTGATGAATAAAATTTAAGAGCCTTACCTCCAGTTGTTGTTTCAGGATTACCAAACATAACTCCAATTTTTTCTCTCAATTGATTTATAAAAATAACTGTGGTATTTGTTTTTGAAATAATTCCAGTCAATCTTCTCAAAGCTTGGCTCATAAGTCTTGCTTGAAGACCCATGTGGCTATCTCCCATTTGTCCTTCAATTTCTGCTTTTGGAACAAGAGCTGCAACTGAATCGACAACAATCAAATCAACCGCACCAGATCTTACCAAAGATTCTGCAATGTCTAGCGCTTGTTCTCCTGTATCTGGTTGAGATAAAATTAATTCGTCAATATTTACTCCCAATTTTTTTGCATATTCTGCATCCATAGCATGCTCAGCATCAATAAAGGCACAAGTATTTCCCAATTTTTGATCTTCAGCAATACAGTGAAGAGTAAGAGTTGTTTTACCAGAAGATTCTGGTCCAAAAATTTCTATAACTCTTCCTCTAGGAAGTCCACCAACTCCAAGAGCAATATCAAGATTTATTGCGCCAGTTGGAATTACAGTTACATCAACCTTTGGAGCTTCGCCCATTTTCATAATAGCACCCTTACCATATTTTTTTTCAATATTTTTAAAAGCTTGGCTTAGGGCTTTTTCTTTATCATTATCTGTGTTTTTTCTTTTTCTTTAGCCATATATTTTCCTTCCTATTTTATAAATTAAAAAATAAAACTTGTCTTCAAAAATCTAAAAAATTTTCTTTAAAATTTATATATCGTCTAAATTTAAAACTTTTTTATTTTTAACTAAATAATCAATTCCTGAAAGCACTGTCAATACAACTGCTACATAAAATAAAACAAGACCTATTGAATTTAATGTAGGATTATTTAATAATAGCATTACAGTAGATACGCATTGGCTCATTGTTTTTGCTTTTCCGCCCTTGCTTGCTGCAATTGTTATATTGTTACTTGCTGCAAGAGTTCTAAGTCCTGTAATAATTAGCTCTCTTGAAATTATTAAAATAACTGCCCAGCTTGGGATTATATTTGTTGCTGTCAATAAAACAAATCCTGCCATAGTCAAAATTTTATCTACTAATGGATCCATAAATTTCCCAAAAGTTGTAACCAAATTTCTACTTCTTGCAAGATGTCCATCAAGAGCATCTGTCAATGATGCAACTGCATATAAAATTGCAGCAACATTATACATTCTACCAAAAATTAAATATAATACCACAAATACTGGCACCAAAATCATTCTTACGGTTGTAACTTTATTTGCTATATTCATATTACTCTCCTTCTAAATAGCTATGATCTACCAAAACTTTTCTAGGCTTACTGCCCTCGTAACCACCGATTACGCCACGAGCTTCCAATTGGTCAATTATTCTCCCAGCTCTAGCATATCCTACTTTTAATTTTCTTTGCAAAAGAGAAACTGAAGCAGTGTTTTCATTTATAATAATTTCTATTGCCTCATCAATCAATTCATCTTCATCATCATTTTCAACAATTTTTGTTTTTTCCTCAACAGTTTCCATAGCTTTTTTATCGTATTCTTCTTCGCGAGTTTGTTTTATATAATTTACAACTCTCAAAACTTCAGAATCCGATACAAAAGCTCCCTGAATTCTCATAGGCTTCATTGCATCTGATGGAGAAAATAACATATCTCCTTTTCCAAGCAAAGTTTCTGCTCCGCTCATATCAAGAATTGTTCTTGAATCAATTTGACTTGTAACTGCAAAAGCAATTCTTGATGGAATATTTGCCTTGATTGTTCCAGTTATTACATCAACTGTTGGCCTTTGAGTTGCAATTATCAAATGGATTCCACAAGCTCTAGATTTTTGAGCAAGTCTTGTAATATAATCTTCAACTTCACTTGCAGCTGTCATCATTAAATCTGATAACTCATCTATTATTATAACAACATAAGGAAGTTTTTCTATATTTTCATCAATTTCTGATAAATCTCTGTATGATGAAATATCTCTTACATGATTTTCTTCAAATAATTTATAACGTCTTTCCATTTCCCTAATTGCCCAAAATAATGAAGACGATGCTTTTTTTGGATCAGTTATAACTGGCATAATTAAATGAGGAATTCCATTATAAATTGAAAGCTCTACGATTTTTGGATCTATCAAAAGCAATTTAACTTCATCTGGCGAATGCTTATATAAAATTGACATTATAATCGTATTTATACAAACACTTTTTCCAGATCCTGTCGCACCCGACACAAGAAGATGGGGCATTTTTTCTATTGCAGAAACTTTTGGCAAGCCTGATATAGATTTTCCCAAAACAAAAGGAAGTTCTTTAGAGCTTTTCATAAACTCTTCGCTTGCAATCATTTCTTTTAAGCCAACAACTTCTTTTTGTGAATTTGGAACTTCTATTCCAACGTGGCTTTTGCCAGGAATTGGCGCTTCAATTCTTATATCGCTTGTTGCAAGTGCAAGGGATAAATCATCAGATAAATTTAAAATTTTTGAAACTTTTACACCTCTTTGAGGTTTTAATTCAAAACAAGTTACGCTTGGTCCAATATTAATTTGAACAACTTTTGATTTTATACCAAAAGAATCCAAGCACTCCTCAATTCTTCTTGCTTTATCTTTTATATCATTTTGGTCAAGCTCGCTATCATCATCCCTGTCATCAAGAAGATCTAGTTTTGGGAATTTATAATTTAAAGTATATTCTTCCTTAAAAGTTTGGTCAAAATCTGATAAATCGACTTGTTTTGATTTGTAGGAATTTATTTTTGCCTTTTCAAACCTTTGGTCAAAATCATCCTTATTTTCTTTTTCTACTTCTTCTTCAATCTTTATAATTTTATTTTTGCTTAAATCTTCTTCTTTGTCTATTTCTTCTCTTTTTTTGTTTTCTCTATTATTTCTAATTTTTTTAAGCTTTTTTTCTCTAAAATAAGTTTTTATTTTGTTGGAAATTTTCATATAGTTTTTTCCCATAAAATTTCCAAAAATTACAGTTTTTTCTTTGGTCTTCGTAATTAAGTCCTTATAAGATATGCCTAATAAATTTTTAATTAAAGAAATCCAAAAAATAATATATAAAATTATTATTCCTGCACTACCTATAAGCCTTTCTAGATAAAAACTAATATTTACTCCCAAAATACCACCAGATTCTCTTATCATTTTTTCAGCATTTTTAATTGATAGGGACAAAGTTTTATCCAAAAATTTCATAGATAAAATTGCCATGGTTAATAAAATCAGGATAAATAAAATATTAAATATCCTAAGATTTTTTTTGAATTTATCCATAAATACAAATAAAAAACTTATAAAAATAAAAATAAAAACAAAGTAAGACATAAATCCAAAAATTCTAAAATTTGTATATGTAATAAAATCTCCCAATCTTCCGGTATTTGGAAGAATTAAAAATATAAATCCTATTAGAGAGATAAACATAAAAAATATAGAAAATGATTTCTTATTAAATTTTCTATTTGCAGATTTTTTTGAATATTTAGATTTTTTTCTTTTTCTATTTGAATTTGTATTTGCCATATTCACCTCACATAGATTATATAACAAAGGAGAAAATAAATAAACTGCCTAATAAATGGCAGCCTTCTTTTAACTTCTACAAAATTTTATTTATGGTACAAAATGAATTAAAAATTTTCGCACAAGAAAAATAATTAATTCATTTTAACCATAATTTTTTGTAGTTAGTTTATAAAATCTTTTAAGACTTAGTCTTCTTTAGATTGTTTTTTTTCTTCTTCAATTAATAGGGCTTTTCTTGAAAGATTGATTCTTCCTTGCCTATCAATTTCTGTAACTTTTACCCTTACCTTATCTCCAATTTTTAAAACATCTTCAACTTTTTCAGTTCTTTTTGTATCAATTTGAGATATGTGTAAGAGTCCTTCTTTGCCAATTGCAATTTCTACAAAGGCACCAAAGTTCATTATTCTTTTTACTTCGCCCTCATAAATATCGCCAGCTTTTGGATCAGTTACAATTGATTTAATCATTTGGATAGCTTTTTTTCCGCTTTCTCCATCATTGCTTGCAACTGTTATGTGTCCATCGTCTTCAGTTTCAATTTTTACACCAGTTGCATCAATTATTTTGTTGATTGTTTTTCCGCCGGCACCAATTACATCCCTAACTTTTTCTGGATCAATATCTATTGAAAAAATTCTTGGAGCATATTTTGATAAGTCTTCTCTTGGCTTGTCGATTGCTGATGTTATTACATCAAGAATTTTAAGTCTTGCCTTATGAGCATCAGCCAAGGCTTCTTGTAAAACTTCTTTATTTATTCCAGAAATTTTCATATCCATTTGAAGAGCAGTAATTCCATCTTTTGTTCCAGCAACTTTAAAGTCCATATCTCCAAGATGATCTTCAAGTCCTTGAATGTCTGTAAGAATTGAAATTGAATTTTCTTCTTTGATTAAGCCCATAGCAATTCCTGCAACAGGTTTTTTAATTGGAACTCCTGCATCCATTAGTGATAAAGTCGAACCGCAAATTGATGCTTGTGATGATGAACCGTTTGATGATAAAACTTCACTTACTACTCTTATTGTGTAAGGAAAATCATTTGTATCAGGCAAAACTGGAATTAAAGCTCTCTCAGCCAAATGTCCATGTCCAACTTCACGTCTTCCAGGTCCTCTTAGTGGTCTAATATCTCCAACGCAAAATGGTGGGAAATTATATTGATGAATATATCTTTTTGTAATTTCTTCTCTGTTCATTGAATCAATTACTTGTTCTTCCCCAGGAGATCCTAATGTTAGAACTGATAAAACTTGAGTTTGACCTCTTTGGAATAATCCAGAACCGTGAGCTCTTGGCAAAAGTCCAGCTTCTGCAGATAAAGGACGAATTTCATCCATCTTACGTCCATCAGGTCTAATTTTATCAATTGAAATCATTCTTCTAACTTCTTTTTTCATAATAGAATCTACAGTTTTGTGAATTTCATCTTCACTTTCTGGAAATTCCTCTAAGAAATCTTCCCTACATTTTTCTTCTATTTCGTTAATATCATCTTCTCTTTGAACCTTATCAGTTGTTCTTATAGAATTTTTAATATCTTGTGTGTATTTATCTTTAATTTTTCTTTGAATTTCAGTTTCAACTTCTTCACAAACTTCCATTTTTTCCTTGCCAATATCATCAATAATTGTTTGGATAAAAGCGCAAATTTCTTTAATTTCTGCATGAGCTACCATCATAGCTTCAAGCATTTCATCTTCTGATAATTCATTTGCACCAGCTTCAACCATATTAATAGCATCAGCAGTACCTGCTACTGTTAAATTCAAAGAAGTCTTTTCTCTTTGGTCTTTATTTGGATTTACAATAAATTTTCCATCAACATATCCAACAGAAACAGCAGCAACTGGTCCATAAAAAGGAATATCAGAAATTCCAAGAGCAATAGATGCACCAATTGTTGTCATACAATCAGGTTCATTATCTTCATCTACAGAAAATGGTGTAGCAATTACTTGAACATCATTGTAAAAATTTTCTGGAAACAAAGGTCTTAAAGGTCTATCCATTTGACGAGAAATCAAAATAGCCTTGTCTGATGCCTTACCTTCTCTTTTTATAAATCCGCCAGGAATTTTTCCAACTGCATAAAGTTTTTCTTGATAATCACAAATAAGTGGGAAAAAATCAATTCCCTCTCTTGGCTTGTCACTTGCAACAGCAGTAACTAATAAAATTGTATCGCCTGTTCTAATTAAACATTCTCCATTAGTTTGCTCAGCAACTTTTCCGATTGTTATAGAAAGATCGGAACCATTTTGTGACTTATATTCATAAGTTTTTTCCATTTTTTCTCCTAACTACAAAAAAGACGGGATAAGTCCCGTCATATTTAACTATTTTCTTAAACCAAGTTTTTCAATAACTTCACGATATCTTTCAATATCATTTTCCATTAAGTAATTTAAAAGTCCTTTTCTACGTCTAATCATTTTGAAAAGTCCTCTTCTTGATGAGTGGTCTTTTTTGTTTGCTTTTAAATGTTCAGTAAGTTCTTTGATTCTTTGAGTAAGAATAGCAATTTGAACTTCTGGTGAACCAGTATCTTTTTCGTCTTTTTGAAATTGTTTAATAATTTCTGTTTTTTGATCTTTATTTAACATAAAATCCTCCTAAAATTTATTCGCCATAACCATGAAATAGTCCGAGGAAACTTAGTCCATAGTTAAGGTATCTTTGATATTATACCAAATATCTTTATTTTTGCAAAGAAAAAATTACATATTAATTTTTCTTATTTAAAAATAAAATTAATCCCAATTTTTTAAAAATCTAATTCATTAATTCCTGCTTTAAAATCAAAAATTTCATAATCATATCCAGAATCTTTTACTAATTTGAAAATATCTTCATTTTTTATAAAAAGAGTTTTGGTGTTGTCGTCTGGATGAAAGGTCATAAGATCATTTTCTTCTATCATATCTTTATCAAAGAACACTTTTATATTTTCATTTGTATTCATCAAACCAAAAACTGATATAATTCCTACTTCTTGCTCCATTATTTCATAAACTTTTTTCGGATCAAGAAAGTGCATTCCTTTTTCATTTAATAATTTATTATAATCTTTTAAGCTAATCATTTTTTTATCATCCATAACTATCAAATAATATTGTCTATTTTTTCTATTAGCCAAAAAAAGATTTTTTGTCCTTGCCCCTTCTTTTCCTTCAATATATTTATCAGCTTCTTCTGTAGTTTCAGCTGGAGGATGTTCTACCATATCATATTTTATATTTAATTTATTAAGTCTATCAAATACTTTTTTGGAACTACTCATAATAATCTCCTTTTTAAAATTTTCAAATTACAATTTTAAATTCTATATTATAAATACCCAATAGGATTAAAAATAAATTTGAGCACAAAAAAAGAGCAGTTTCCTACTCTTTTCTATATTTTTCTATTAATTTTCTTCCTGTTTTTTTATCTTTTTCCATTTGTGCGATTAATTCTTCAGGAGAATTAAATTTATAATCAGGTCTTAGAAATTCTAAAAATTCTATGCTTATATTTTTCCCATATATATCTTTTGAAAAATCCATTATATAGGTTTCGATTTTCATTTTTTTATTTTCAAATGTTGGATTTGTTCCTATATCTGTTAGGGCATAATAAAAATCCCTGTCTATATTTACTCTGGTAAAATAAACTCCAGATTTTGCTGTAACATATTTAAATGAGGGCTTTAGATTTGCTGTTGGGAAATTTAAAAGTCTTCCTCTTTGGGCGCCTTTTATAACTTTTCCTTGCATTTTAAAAGGATGTCCCAAGTCTTTGTTGGCTTTTTCAATTTTTCCTTCTCTTACCATTTGTCTTATGTCTGTGGAATTTATAATTTTTCCATCATCAAGCTCAAAATCTACTACTTTTGTTTTGTAGGCAAAATCTTCCTCGCATTTTTTTAAAGTTTTTATATCTCCTTTTGCCATTTTCCCAAACCTATAATTATCTCCAACTATTACATATTTGGTATTTAATTTTTTATATAAAATTTTTTCAATAAATTCGTAAGGAGATAGATCTTTAAATTTATCTGAAAATTCCAAAAGACAAAAACATTCTATGCCCAAATTTTTCAAAATTTCTATTTTATCTTCAAGACTTGTAAGATATTCTCTTTCTCCATTTAGGATATTTTTGGTGTTTTCTTTAAATAATAATACAGATGGCATTAGATTTTTTGCTTTTGAAATTTTTATATTTTCTTTCATAAGTTTTTGATGACCCTTGTGGACTCCATCAAAATTTCCAAGGCTTACTGCTTTTGGCGATAAGTCAAATTCATTAAAATCCAAGTCGAATATTTTTATATTATCCTTCATAAAACACCTTCTTTAACTTCAAAGTCTTGTTTTTATTTTTATATTCTCCAAGACCAATGAATAAATCTTCTACATAAACTCTAATAAGTCCATCAAAATTTTTTCCAAGATCAATTTTCATAGTCATCCCATTTGTAGCTTGTTTGTAATAAGACTTATCCAAAATTATTTTTTCATATTGATTTAGGGCATCATCAATTGGAATAAGCTTTTTTATAAGCTCATCAACATCTTTATTTTCAAAATCTTCAATTTTTATAGCATCTTTTACATCAAAATTTCCAACTTTAAGCCTTCTAAGTTCTTTTACCGTAGCAAATGTTTTTAAAACTTCTCCCAAATCATTTACAAGACTTCTTATATAAGTTCCTTTTGAACAAGTTATTTTAAATCTTGCATAAGGAAAATCAAAATCTAGGATTTCAAAATCATAAACTTTAATTCTTCTTTGTTTTCTTTCTACAATTTTTCCTTCTCTTGCAAGCTCATATAATTTTTTGCCATTTTGTTTTAAAGCTGAATACATGGGAGGAGTTTGTAAAATTTCTCCTAAAAAATTTTCTTTTATTGCCTTTTCCAAATCTTTTTTTTCAAAAGTTTTTGAAGATTTTTCTAAAATTTCCCCTGTAATATCTTGTGTATCTGTTTTTTGCCCAAAAAATGCAAGAGTCTCATAGATTTTAACCTCATCCATTAAAAAATCTGAAACTCTTGTTGCTTTGTTAATTAAAAGTGGCAAAAGACCAGTTGCAATAGGATCAAGAGTTCCTGCATGGCCTATTTTTTTTATGCCTAGTTTTTTTCTTGCTTGATATACACATTTTCCTGATGACATTCCTGTACTTTTATCAATTAACAAAATTCCGCTAGTCATTTATTGCCTCTTCTAAAATTTTTCTCATTATATTTATAGCCTTATCCATTGAATCTGTATTTATTGTAAATCCAGAAGCTCTAATGTGACCACCGCCACCATTATCTCTTGCAATTTTAGAAACATCAAGATAATCTTTGCTCCTTAAAGAAATTTTAAATTCATTTTCTCCATATTCTTTTACAAGACAAGCTACTTCAATTCCTTTTAAATCTCTAAGCATATTTACAACCGATTCACTATCACCCATTTGTACACCAAAATCCTTACATATTTTTTGGCTTACTCCAACAAGGGCATAAGGCTTTTTAAATTCTACCTTGTTTAAAAGATGATTTTCAAATTGTAATTTTGAAATTTCTTTATTTTGGTAAAGATTTTTATAAATCATTTCAAAATCTGCTCCGATTTTATACAAATCTGCTGCAGTATAAAAAGTTAATTCACTTATATTTGAATATAAAAATCTACCAGTATCCGTAACCAAGCCAGCATACAAAAGTGTAGCTATTTCTTTATCAATCGGAAGCTTCAATCTTTTTATAATTTCATAAACAAGCTCACAGCTTGCAGGAGAATCTGAATGAATTATATTTAAATCCGTTTTGATTGAGCCACCTTCATGATGGTCAATTACAAGAACTTTTTTAGATTTTTTACAAATTTCTATTGCCTTATCAATCCTATCAAATTCTGAACAATCAACAATAATAAACAAATCATATTCTTTTTTGCTAGGATTTTTATAAAAATCAATTTGTGGTAAAAAATTTAAATAATCATCCACTTCACTTATTTTTATTACATCAGATTTTTTTCCATAAAGCTCAAGAGATTTCCTAAGACCAAGAGCTGATCCTAGGGCATCTCCATCAGGATTTATATGGGCTGAAATTGCAATTGTATCAGCCTCATCAATAAATTTTTTAAAATTTTCTAATTCTTTTTGGCTAATCTTCTCGATTTTTGGCATTTTTTTCATCCCTTTTTATGGTTTCAGCAATTAGCTTATCCATATACACGCCATGTTCGATAGAATTGTCATATTTAAACCTAAATTCTGGCATAGATCTTAATCTCATTCTCTCGCCAATTAATTTTTTCATATATCCTTTTGCTTGATCGAGAGCTTCTATTACAGATTCTTTTTTGTTTTCATCTCCCAAAACTGAAACAAAAATATCAGCATAGGATAAGTCATTTGTAACTTCTACTTCAGTTATAGAAACTATTACATTATCTGATAATCTTGGATCATTAATATCTTCTGCCAAAATTTTTGATAATTCTTTTTGCATTTGTGAAGATATTTTTAAGGTTCTTCTTTTGTCCATTCTATTCTCTTTCTTTTTCTATCATTTCGTAGGCTTCAAGCTCGTCGCCTTCTTTGATGTCGTTGAATTTTTCAAGGCCAATTCCACCTTCGTAGCCATTGTTTAATTCTTTGGCATCATCTTTAAATCTTTTCATAGATTCAATTTCTCCATCAAAGATAACAACATTGTCCCTTAATAATCTTATTTTTGCTCTTCTTGGAATTGAACCACTTGTTACAAGAACACCTGCAACCATTCCTGCATTTGGAATTTTGAAAGTTTCTTGAACTTTTGCACGACCTAAAACTTTTTCTTCAAATTCTGGATCAAGCATTCCTTTGAGAGCTTTTTCTACATCTTCTATCGCTTCATAAATTACAGAATAAGTTCTTATTTCTATATTATTTTCTTCTGCCATTTGAAGAGCACCTTGAGTTGGACGAACATTAAATCCAATTATTATAGCATTTGATGCTTGAGCAAGAAGAACATCTGATTCTGAAATTCCTCCAACAGCTCCTGCAATTACATTTACAAAAACTTCTTCGTTTGAAAGTTTTGAGAATGAACTTGAAACTGCATCTACTGTTCCTTTTACATCAGTTTTTACTATAATATTTAATTCTTTTAATTCTCCATCTTCGATGCCTTCATACATATCTTCAAGGTTAGTATTAGATTTTTGAATTAGTCTTTCTTCTCTTTTTTGCTCTTTAGCTCGATCTGCATAAGCTCTTGCAGTTTTTTCATCTTCTACAGCAAAAATTTTATCTCCTGCTTCTGCCACATCGCTTAGTCCTAAAATTTGGGCTGGCATTGATGGACCTGCTTTTGAGATTGGCTCTCCTTTTGAATTAAACATAGCTCTAATTCTTCCTGATGACGAACCAGTAACTACATAATCTTTATCGTGAAGAGTTCCTTTTTGAACAAGAACAGTTGCAACAGAACCTCTTGCCTTATCAAGTTGAGCTTCAATTATAATTCCAACCGCAGCTCTGTCTGGATTTGCTTTTAATTCTCTCATTTCTGCAACAAGTAAAACCATCTCCAACAAATCTTTAATTCCATTGCCAGTTCTTGCAGATACTTCTACCATGATTGTATCTCCGCCCCAGTCTTCTGAAACTAAACCATATTCTGTAAGTTCTTGTTTTACTCTATTTGGATCACTTTCTTCTTTGTCCATTTTATTTATCGCAACAATTATTGGAATTTCTGCAGCTTTTGCGTGATTAATCGCCTCAATTGTTTGTGGCATTACTCCATCATCTCCAGCTACAACCAAAATTGCTATATCAGTTGATTGAGCTCCTCTCATTCTCATTTGAGTGAAAGCTTCGTGGCCTGGTGTATCCAAAAATACAATTTCTTTATCATTTATTTTTACAGTTGAAGCACCAATGTGTTGAGTAATTCCTCCAGCTTCTCCAGATGCAAATTGTGTATCTCTAATTGCATCTAGAATTGAAGTTTTTCCGTGGTCAACGTGTCCCATTACTGAAACTACTGGTGGACGAGTTTGTAAATCTTTTTCGTCATCTTCGAAATCTAAATCTTTTTCTTGAATTTCAATTTCATCAAGCTTAACTTCTTT
Source organism: Anaerococcus obesiensis ph10 (assembly GCF_000311745.1). Taxonomy (GTDB): domain Bacteria; phylum Bacillota; class Clostridia; order Tissierellales; family Peptoniphilaceae; genus Anaerococcus; species Anaerococcus vaginalis. The sequence continues at coordinate 799,930 of NZ_HE978531.1, forward strand.
TGCAATTTCCTTATTAAATTCAAGAGCAACAAGCTCTGCTTGTTCAAATTCTATTTGATCATTTAAACCAGCCATTACTCCAAGTCCCATAAGTTTCATAATAACTTGGTTGGCATTTTCATCGATTTTTTCCGCAAAAGATTTTACTGAAATTGATTCTGGAATATAAATATTTCCATCATCATTATTTTCTGCTTTTACTTCTCTTTTGGTTGATTTTTTTGATCTTTTATTTTGCTTTTTATTTTTGTTTTTCTTTTTTTCTTTTTTCTTTGATGACTTTTTGTCTTTTTTATTTTTTGAATTTTTATCTTCCAAAGATTTTTCTTCTGATTTTTTTTCTGCTTTTATTTCTTTTTTCTCTTCTTTTATTTTTTTATCTTCCCCAAAATATTCTTCAACTATTGCAAGTTCATCTCCACTTAAAACTGACATGTGGGATTTTATTTTTAGTCCAAATTCGTCTTTTAGTAGACTGAGCATTTCTTTCGTACTTTTTTTGTGTTCTTTTGCTAATTCATAAATTCTTAATTTTTTAGCCATCTAATCACCTCTTTTATTTCATAGCAATTATCTCCTCATAAAGATCATCACTAATTTCAGTTTTAAAAACTTTTTCTAATTTTCTTTTCTTCTTGGCTTCGTTTATGCAAATTTCATTTTTACAAATATAAGCTCCCCTACCATTTTTTTTGCCGGTAGGATCTAGGATAATTCCTTCTTCTTTGTTTTTTACTATCCTAATCAATTCGTGTTTGTCTTTGTTTTCTCCACAAACTATACATTTTCTTTGTGGTATTTTTCTTTGTTTCATCTTTTCACCATTATTAATAAGTTATTATTCATCACTTTCTTCAATATCTTCTTTAATAATTTGGTCAAGGTCGTTTGATAAATCTTCTATATTTTCTTTATCTATATCTAAATTTTCGCCTTGTTGTGCATTTTCATCTTCTAAAATATCTTCTTTTGAATTTTCTTCAATATTTTCTAAATCTTTGTCTGTTTGTTCGTTAAGCCCAAGTATTTCATCAATTTCTTCTTGGCTTAATTGGTCGAATTCTTCTTGACTTTTTATATCAATTTTCCAGCCTGTAAGTCTTGCTGCAAGTCTTGCGTTTTGTCCTTCTTTTCCAATGGCAAGAGATAATTGATCTTCTCTTACAACAACCAAGGATTGTTTTTTCTTATCATTTATATAAACTTCATTAATTTCTGCAGGAGATAAGGAATTTTTTATAAATACTTTTATATCTTTATCGTAATTTATAATATCAATTTTTTCTCCTTGCAATTCTTCTACTATTGAATTTACACGACTTCCTTTAAAGCCAATACAAGCTCCAATTGAATCAATTTCTGGATCATTTGAGAACACTGCAATTTTTGTTCTTGAACCTGCTTCTCTATCTATTCCATAAATTTCAATTATTCCATTTGTAATTTCTGGAACTTCTAGCTCAAATAATCTTACAACCAAGGCCTTATCTTTTCTTGATAAAATAATTTGTGGCTCTTTTGTTGTATTTTTTACTTCTTTAATTAAAACTTTTATTCTTTGGTTTGGAGTATAAGTTTCATTTTCTACTTGCTCTTTTAATGGAATAATTCCTTCAATTTTATCAAGATTTATATAGACATTAAACTTATCTTCTCTTTGTACAACGCCTGTTATAATTTCATTTGCCCTATCCAAATATTCAGAATAAACTGAATCTCTTTGGGCATCTCTAATTTTTTGGATTACAATATTCCTTGCAGTTTGAGCTGCAACTCTTCCAAAATTTTTCGGTGCAATCTTGACCCTACAAATATCTCCAAAATCAAGTTTAGGGTCAATTTCTTTTGCTTTTGTCTTAGAAATTTCAGCTATCGGTTCATTTACTTCATCAACTACATTTTTTAGAGAATATACTTCGATTTCTCCAGTTTCATCGTCAATGCTTACATCAACATTTTCATTATTATCGTAGTTTTTTTGGTAAGATTTCACCAAAGCTTTTTCCAATGCTTCAAGGATTATTCTCTTGTCAACATTTTTAGTTTTTTCAAGCTCCTCTAAGGCAATTATAAATTCTTTATTCATTTGTCCCCCTAGAAGACTATCTCAATTTTAATAGTCTTAATTTCACTCTTTTCAATTTCTTTTTCTTCATTTTCAAGTGTAAAAATTAAGGAATTTTCTTTTATTTCTTTAATTTTTCCTATAAACTTCTCGCCATTTTTAAGCTTTATTTCTAAAAGCTCATCTTTGTTTCTTTCAAGATCTCTATCAGTCTTTAATGGTCTTGAAAGATCAGGAGAAGATACTTCCAAATAATAAAAAGATTTTATAAGATCAATTTCATCTAATCTTTCGCTTAAAAAATTAGAAGTCTTTTCACAATCATCAATTGTGATTCCTCCATCTTTGTAAATAAAAAACCTTAATATTTTATTTTTACCCTCATTAACAAATTCAATATCAACAAGCTCATAACCAAGCCCATTAATATCACTTTCCAAATTTTCTTTTAATTTGCGTATTATATCCATAACTTCCCCTTTACATATTAAAAGAGTGGATTTGTCCACTCTTCGCTTAAAATTATTATACTATAAAAGACTTAACTTTCAATTTTAAAATAAATTTACAAAATAAAATTTAATAAAAATACAAAATTAAAATCTCTAGCATTTTATTTTAAATAACTAGAGATTTTTGCATTACTTTTTAAAAAATTTTTTTATTTTTTGTTCAGGAATTTGAGATAAAATTATTGCAATAAACATAATTATTCCACCAAAAATTTCCCTATCTACTGGTCTTTCTTTCAAAAATAAAAATCCAAAAAATGCAGCAAAAACTGATTCCAAAGATAAAATCAAACTAGCAATCGTAGGATCAGTATCTTTTTGGGCGACAATTTGGAGAGTATAACCCAAACCTGATGAAAATATACCCAGATACAAAATAGCAAGCATGCCTTTCATTAATAAATCAAAATTTGGTTTTTCAAATAAAATCATAAGAAGCAAAGATACTAAACTTGCTACAAAAAATTGAATCATAGACATTTTTACACTATCAGCTCTTATAGAAAATTTATCAATAAATAAAATATGAAAAGCAAAAAATAAGGATCCAACAAAAATTAAAATATCTCCCTTATTTATAGAAAATCCATCATCAACTCTTACAGTTAATAAGTATAAACCAACTAGAGCAAGTATTATAGAAATTGCAGTTTTTTTGGAAACTTTTTTTCCCATAAAAATTGCAAAAATCGGAACTATGACAACGTAAAGTGATGTAATAAAACCTGCCTTACCGCTTGTTGTAAAATAAACTCCAGTTTGTTGAAAGCTAACTGCAACTGCCATAACAAGACCTGTGGCAATTCCACCTCTGATTGTTGCAGTTTTTGTAATACTATCTACTTTTTTTCTCGATTTATTTTTTCTAAAAAATGAATAAGCCAATAAAAAAATTCCAGCTGTCAAATTTCTAAAAAAATTAAAGGTAAATGGTTCTATGTAATCACTTCCTAATTTTTGGGCAATAAAAGCAAATCCCCAAATAAAGGAAGTCAATAGTAAAAGTAATTCTCCCCTATGTTTATTTTTCATACTTACTCCTAATAGATTTTTTTCCGCTTGCTTGTATTATATCAAAAATTTTAAATTTTGTAAGATTTTTTAATAAAAATAATAAAAATCCTACACAAGTCGCTTAACTTTGATAATTAGTTAATTTTCATTGTTATATATATGCATAAATTGTTATTTAAAAAAATATAATAAAAAAACTCTAATAAAGATTTAATCTCTATTAGAGTTTTAATTTATAAATCAAATAAAGACATTTGATTTTCTTCTTGCAATCCATCAATTATGTCCAAATTTTTTAAAGAATTCAAAGCATTTTTGTTTAGTGAAGTTCTTTTTTTCAAATCTTCAACCGAAATAAATTTCGCTTTTTCTCTTTCAATAACTATATCTTTTGCCATAGCTTCTGAAACATCATCAACTGCTGAAAGCGGAGGCAAAATTTCTCCGTCTTCATCCAAAATAAATTTAACAGCTTCTGACTTATATAAGTCTGCTTTTTTAATTTTTATATCTCTTGCAGCCATCTCCTCAGCAACTTCCAACAAAGATCTTAGATTTTTTTCTCTTTGCGTTGGTTTTTCTAATTGATTAATTTCATTTAAAGCATATTGGATTGATTTTAATCCTTTTACAATTACTGAATATTGAAAATCATTTAATTTTGTAGAAAAATATGTTGCATAAAAAGCTTTTGGATAATAAACTTTGTAATAAGCAATCCTATAACTCATCAAACAATAAGCAACTGCGTGAGCTTTTGGGAAAAGATATTTTATTTTCAAACAAGAATCAATGTACCAATCAGGAACCTTATTTTCTTTCATATAAGCCAAAGTTTCTTCTGATAAAGTTTTTCCCTTTCTTACTTTTTCCATTATTTGGAAAGATTTTTTCTTATCAAGTCCAAGATTAATCAAAGAATTCATTATGTCATCACGAGTTGAAATTATTTGATCAAAACCTGCTGTTTTTGATTTAACTAAATCTTGGGCATTATTTAGCCACACATCAGTTCCATGAGAAAGTCCAGAAATTCTTGTCATTTCAGAAAATTTGGTTGGGAAAGTATCTTTTAACATTCCCCTTACAAAAGAAGTTCCGAATTCAGGAATTCCTAAAGTCCCAATTTCGTTATTTGAAAAATCATATTTTATATTTAATGGTTTTGTTGAAGAGAAAATATTCATTACATTTTCATCATCCATTTGAAGCTTCAAAGGATCTGTATTTGTTAAATCTTGAAGACTTCTAATAATTGTAGGAACATCGTGGCCCAATAAATCGAGTTTTAAAATTACTCCATGCATCATATTGTAAGTAAAGTGCGTTGTTTTAATATCGTCTTTTCCATCGTCTGCCGGATATTGGACTGGAGAAAAATCGTAAATATTTTTATCATTTGGCACAATCATAAGACCACCTGGGTGTTGACCTGTTGTTCTTTTTACATCGTAAAGTCCTCTTTGATATTTTCTAATTTGTGCATTAGAAAGATTTAGGTCATTATCTTCCATATATTTTTTGATATAACCAAAAGCAGTATTATCTTTTATAGTTCCAATTGTTCCTGCCCTAAAAACTTTTCCTTCTCCAAATAATTCTTCAGTATATTTGTGAATAGTTGGTTGATATTCTCCAGCAAAATTCAAATCAATATCTGGTTCCTTATCTCCTTCAAAGCCCAAGAAAACTTCAAAAGGAATATCGTGGCCGTCTTTGTTCATCTCTGCCCCACATTTTGGACAAGTTTTATCTGGCAAATCTATTCCAGCTCCAACGCTACCATCTGTTATAAATTCTGAATGCTTGCATGATGGACAAACATAATGAGGAGCAAGCGGATTTACTTCTGTAATATTTGCCATGGTTGCTGCAAAAGATGAACCAACAGAACCTCTTGATCCAACCAAATATCCATCCTCATTTGATTTTTCCACGAGCTCTTTTGCAATTATATATAAAACTGCATAACCGTTTGAAATTATAGAATCAAGCTCCTTATCTAGTCTTGTTTTTACAAGATCAGGAAGAGGATCTCCATAAATTGAGATTGCTTTTTCATAAGTTGTATCTTTTAATTTTTTATCAGAGCCTTCAATTTTTGGTGGAAAAGTTTCGTGAGGAATTGGCATAATACTTTCCAAACTATCAGCAATTTTAATTGTATTATCAATTACTACTTCAATTTTCGTTTGATCATCTAAATAATAAAATTCATCAAGCATTTCATTGGTTGTTTTTAAATAATAAAGAGGATTATTTTCCTTGTAATGGAAAAATTGTCCCTTGTGAAGAATATTTCTAAGAATATAATCTTTCTTTTCCATATATCTTACAGAGCCAGTTGCTACAACCAATTTATTATATTTTTTTCCAAGCTCAATTATTTTTTTATTTATTTCTATAATTTGATTTTTATCTCTTATAGATCCATTTTCCAAATCATCAGCAAAAACTCCTATCGCCTCTATTTGGAAAAAATCAAAAAATTCGCAAATTTTTTCTATTTTTTCTTCAGAAAAATCATCTCTTATAGCCTTAAACAAAAGACCATCTTTTCCACCAGATCCTATTATCAAACCTTCTTTGTTTTCTTTTACCAAATCAAAAGGCGTTTTTGCTTCCAAATTAAAATATTTCATCCTAGATTCTGAAATTATTTTATAAAGATTTTTAAGTCCATGATAATTTTTGGCAAAAATAATTGATGAGAAATTTTCGTGACGAGCTATAGGCCATTTTGTTTTTATTGAATTAATTTTTTCAAGGCTAAGGTCTTTATTTTTGTCCTTAATTTTTTCAAATAATTTAATAAAAATTTTGGCAGTTGTCATTGCATCATCGCTTGCTCTGTGATGGTTAAAAGGTCCAACTCCTAATTTTTTTGCAAGTTTATCAAGAGAAAATCTTCCCATATATGGAAAAACTGCTCTTGCCATTGGCAAAGTATCCAAATAAACTGGCTCAAATTTATAAGATAATTTTTGACAAGCTTCTGTTATAAAACCAATATCAAAATCTGTATTTTGTCCTACAAAATATGAATCTTTTGAAAATTCTAAAAATCTTGGCAAAACTTTATCAATTTTTGGCTTATCCATTACCATTTCGTTTGTAATTCCTGTAAGCTCTACAACCTTTTGAGGAATCATTTTTTCTGGATTTACAAGCTCATTAAAAACTTCAACAATTTCTCCATTTTCAATTTTTACCGCACCAATTTCTGTGATTTTATCTATATATTTTGAAAGTCCAGTCGTCTCCAAGTCAAATACAATAAATCTTTGATTTTTTAAATCGCTTATATCATTTATTTTTTTATTGTAGTTGTTAGTTAAAATTCTTAAATTTTTATCAACCAACAAAAGCTCTGCACCTGCTAGCATTTTTATATCATTTTTTCCAAGCTTATCATACATATCTGGAAGAGCTTGTAGGGTTTCTGTATCTGTAATTCCACAAGCACTATGGCCCCAAGCTTTTAATTTTTTTGCTAGCTCATCCATATCAACAAATCCATCAAGGTTTGTCATTTTCGTATGAATTTCAAGCTCAACTCTTTTTTTAGGATAAGTGTCAAGTCTTTCTTTTTTTTCACATTCCACCATAGAGTTTACAGTAAAAACATCTTCATGTGAAAAGCTATCATAGTTTAGAACACCTTGAACTTGAACTATCATATTTTCTTTAAAATTTTCAAGTTTTGATTTATTTCTTGGTTGAACAAACATCTTGCAAGCTATGGCATCAGATTCATCTTCAAGGTCAAAAGAATAAATAAAGTTTCCTCTTTTTGATTCAAAAACATCAATGCCAAATATTTCTCCCTTTATAGAAAGATTCATGCCTTTTTTGTCATAAATTTCTTCAATTTTAAATAAATCTCCATTTATATTTCTGCCATATTTTAAAATTTCTGCTTGATTTATTTCTTTTTTTTCAGAATTTTTCTTATTATTTCTAGCATTTTCAATCATATTTTCAAGCTCGATTTTTTTTAAATCTCTAAGGCTTGATGCTTTTTCTTCTTCTTGATTTTTTGAAGGTTCTTTCTTTTCTTCTTTAATTTTTGGCAAATCAAATATATCTTGATTGTTTAATGAAGACTCTTTACTTTCTTGATTTTTTTCTTCATTATTTTCGCCCAAATTTTCTGGATTTTCATAACCTGTTTCATAATAATCTGGAAGAGGTTGGCTTTCATAAAAATCATCTATGGAATTTGTTTCTTTTTTATTTTCCTTTTCAAATTGCAATGACAAATTAACATAAGAAAAATATGATTCAAGTTTTTTTTCAATATTTTCATCATATTCTCCTAGAATATTTAATTTCAATTTATTTAATTTTTTTGAATAAATCGCCTTGTTTATATAATAATCTTTGTCAATTTCAATAATAGATTTTAGATTAATTTTCATTTTTTTCATCTTTCAAAATTTCTTCAATCAAACTGTCAACTATTTCTTCTTGTTTTACTTTTTTTATTGTAATTCCTTTTTTAAATAAAAATCCATAGCCTTTTGCACAAGCTATTCCATAATCTGCTTCTTTTGCCTCTCCTGGTCCATTAACAGGACAACCCATTATGGCAACTTTTAAATTTAAATTCAATTTATCAAGTCTTTCGCTTGCCTCGTTTACAATTTCATCTAAATTTACACTTGTTCTTGAACAAGTTGGGCAAGAAACCAAATCTACTCCATCTCGTCTAAGTCCTAGAGATTTTAAAATTGTTTTTCCAGCCTTTACTTCTTGGAGTGGATCTCCAGTTATTGAAACCCTAATTGTATCTCCAATTCCATCTTTTAAAAGTGATCCCATGCCAATTGATGATTTAACCAAAGCTTGATAAAGAGGACCTGCTTCTGTAACTCCCAAATGAAGTGGATAATCGCAAAGGTAAGAAATTTTTCTATTTACATCAATCATTGTATTTACATCTGATGATTTTATAGAAATAACTATGTCGTGAAAGTCTAAATCTTCTAACACTTTTACTTCATCAAGGGCAGAATAAACAAGGCTATCAACATTTACTCCCTTATATTTTTCAATCATATCCTTATGCACAGAACCAGAATTTACACCAATTCTTATTGGAATATTTTTTTCCTTACATTTTTCAACCAAAATTTTTACCTTGTCACTTCCTCCAATATTTCCTGGATTTATTCTTAAACAATCACAGCCATTTTCTACAGCCGCAAGAGCAAGTTTATAATCAAATTGTATATCTGCGACAAAAGGAAGATTGGTTTTCTTTTTAATTTCAGAAATTGCCCTTGCATCTTCAAGAGAATTTATAGCAGATCTTGAAATATCACAACCTGCCTTTTCAAAATCATTAATTTGTTTTACGACTTCTTTAATATTTTTCGTTTCTTTTGTTGTCATTGATTGGATAGAAATAGGAGATCCTCCTCCTATGGCAACATCTCCTACATAAACTTTTCTAGTTTTTTTCAATTTTTACTCCTTTAAAATAAGCTAATTAAATCCTTAATCGTAACCAAAAGAATTAGTCCTAACAAGAGAACAAATCCTCCAATTGTAAATTTTTCTTCAATTTTTTTATTTACTGTCTTTTTTGTAATCATTTCGAATAAGGAAGTAAATATTTTTGACCCATCAAGAGCTGGTATTGGAAGCAAATTAAAAAATCCCAAATTTACACTTATATATCCCAAAAAGAATAATAAATTCATAATTCCAAGATTTGCTTGTCTTCCCATTTCTTTTACAACACCAACAGGCCCTGACAAAGCAGAAAATCCTAATTTTCCTGTAAATAAACTTTTAAGAACATTTATCATCAAAACAATCATTGAGCCAACTTCTTTAAAACCAATTTTAATTGATTCAAAAAATCCTACGTCTTTATTTTTTGGAATAAAACCAAGAAGAGGTCTTTTGTTTTCAAATTTTACTTTGACATTTTTTTCTATATATTTATTATCTCTTTTTACTTTTAATGATATTTTGTCATTTTTCCCATGTTTTTGATAATAATTTTCTAAATTTTTTGAAATATCATTAAAATTATTTATTTTATTTCCGTCAATTTCTACAATTTCGTCATTGACTTTAAAGCCTTGAGCTTTTATTGGCGAATTTTTTGTAAAATTTCCAATACTTGTTGATGCAGTTCCTGTATTAAAAGATACAAAAGCAAATATTAATCCTGCAAAAATCAAATTTGTCAATGGTCCTGCAAGAATTGTAAAAAATCTTTTGTAGGCTGGTGCCTTGTCAAATGATCTTTCGTCATCACTTTCGCTATCTTCTCCTTCCATAGCACAATATCCACCAATTGGAAAAAGATTTACAGAATAAAGAGTTTCTCCTTTTTGTTTTGAAAAAATTTTAGGGCCCATGCCAATGGCAAATTCATTAACCCTAATTCCACTTTTTTTTGCTATAATAAAATGTCCAAATTCATGAATTAAAATCAAAAATAAGAACATTATAATCGATATAATAACTGATTTCATTTTTCTCCTAACTTATATTAATGTAAATAAATAAAGGCAAGGGCTGATAAATAAGATTGAATCAAATCTATCCAAAATCCCTCCATGACCTGGAATTAAATTTCCATAATCTTTTATATTACATTTTCTTTTTATAAATGATGCTACCAAATCTCCAGTTTCTGACAAAAATGCAGCAATTATTGTAAAAATAATTACTAATAATATATTTTTGTCAAGCTTTACATAATTTACATAAATCAAATTTAAAATCACAGCTCCACAAACTCCACCAATAAATCCCTCTATGGTTTTGTGAGGAGAAATAGATTCTAATGATTTGATTTTGTGTTTGCCAATAGTTGAGCCTGTAAGATAAGCAAAAGTATCTGAGCCCCAAGCAATTATATAAAGCATATAAAGATATATTTTATTATTAATTCTTATCGCACTTGACATAAAAATAGAAACATAGGTTACTACAAATAAAAGTGCAAAAAAGTCTTCCATCCTATATTTTTTATTAAAAATCATATATACAAAAATTGCTATGAGTATAGATGTAAAACCAAACATAAATAAATTTTGATGATTGCTAAAGGCATTTATAACAAAAAATAAATTTATTACCATAGCAAATTTTAAAGGAACATTGTATGACAAATTTTTTAATGCATTTACCAATTCTTTTACAGCAATACACGAAAAAATCCCAAAACCAATTGCAAAATAAATTCCACCAAGATAAGTAATTGCAATTAATATAAAAAGAATTATTCCTCCACCAAATAATCTTTTAGCTAAGTTCATTTAATCCACCGTACCTTCTATCTCGTCCAAAATATGAATCAACTGCCACATCCAAATCTTTTTTTGAAAAATCTGGCCACAAAATATCTGTAAAATAATATTCTGTGTAGGCCATTTGATAAATTAAAAAATTTGAAATCCTAAGATCTCCTCCTGTCCTAATCAAAAGATCAGGATCTGGCATATTTGCCGTATACAAATAATTTGAAATATCATCCTCATTTATATTTTCAAAATCTATTCCATCTTTTGCCATATCTTTGAAGGCTTTTACAATTTCCATTCTGCCCCCATAATTTATAGCCATATTTAAAACGAGCTTGTCATTATTTTTTGTAAGCTCACAAACATCAAGGCAAGCTTTTATAGTTTTTTCTGGAAGTTTTGATATATCTCCAATAATATTTAATTTTACTTCATTTTCCATGAGTAATTTTGTCTTATCTTTTATAAATTTTGCCAATAATTTCATTAAATAATTGACTTCTACTTGTGGTCTTTTCCAATTTTCTGTAGAAAAAGCATAAAGAGTTAGATATTTTATGCCTTTTTCTTTAGCATATAGCGCAATATCCACAACATTTTCAGAACCTTCCTTGTGGCCCATAGATCTTGGCAAATTTCTTTTTTTAGCCCACCTACCATTTCCATCAAGAATAATGGCAAGATGATTAAGTTCTTTCTCTTTCATACACCCTTCTTTCTAATTTTATCTCTATATGATTATACCATAAGAATTATTCTTAAATATAAAAAGCTAAAATGATTTTTTCTTTGTAAATAAATTAGGATTTTGTATATATTTTTTCATAATGCTATAATTTAATTATGAAAATTAAAGCAAATAAAGAAATTAGAATTGATAAATATCTTTCAGATATTTTTGAAGAAATTCCAAGAGAAAAGGTAAAAGATTTTATCAAGGATGAAAAAATAAAAGTAAATAATAAAAAAATAAAACCTTCCTACAAATTAATTTTAGAAGATGAAATAGAAATTTCTGACAAATTATTTGAAAAAGAAAAAATCGAAGCTGAAAAAATGAATTTAAAAATCATTTATGAAAATGAAGACTATGCAATTATTGATAAGGATGAAAATGTAATTGTTCATCCAGCAGGTTCAATTGTAAGTGGAACTTTGGTAAATGGGCTTTTGGATTATTTTGGCTACGATAATTTATCACATATCGGAGGCGATGACAGACCAGGAATTGTTCACAGACTTGATAAGGATACAACGGGTCTTATGGTAATTGCAAAAAATAATTCATCTTACAAATATTTGAAAAATCTTTTTGAAACAAGAAAAATTGACAAGGAATATTTGGCAATTTGCAATGGAATTTTTCAAAAAAAATCTGGAACAATTCAAACTTTTATGGATCGTGATCCAAATAATCGCAGAAAAATGGCAGTAAGAAATTCTGGTCGTGATGCTATTAGTAAATATGAGGTTATTTCAGAAAATAATGGATATTCCTTGGTGAAAATAAAAATTTTAACTGGAAGAACTCACCAAATTAGGGTTCACATGACCCACATTAATCATCCACTTTTGGGAGATCCTGTTTATGGAAATGTAAAACACAAATTTAATTTAGACCATCAACTACTTCATTGTCACAAATTAGGATTTACTGATAAAAATGGAATTTATAGAGAATTTTGTGCAGATTGTCACGAAGATTTTAAAAAATATCAAAAAATTTTGGGTTTAGGAGAATAAAATGTATTCAAAAACAAATACAGTAAGTCTATTGGGACTTGATGGAAAGGCAATTGAAGTTGAATCTGATATAACTTCTGGCATGCCAGCTTTTAATATTGTCGGTCTTCCCGATTCATCTATAAAAGAATCCAAAGATAGAATTAGGGTCGCTCTTATAAATTCTGGTTTTAAATTTCCCCAAGGAAGAATTACCATAAATTTATCTCCAGCAGATATAAAAAAAGAAGGAACTCAACTAGATTTGCCAATTGCAATTTCTCTTTTAAAAAGTATGGGAGTGATCGAAAATTCAAAAGATGATTTTATTTTTATAGGAGAGCTTTCTCTTGATGGGAGAATTGTTCCTATAAAAGGCGCTCTTGCCATGGTAATTTCTATGAGAGAAAAAGGCTTTAAAAATTTTATAATTTCAAATGAAAATAAGGACGAATGTGCAATAATAAAAGATTGCAATATTTTTCCATTTTTAAATTTAGAAGAATTAGTTTCATACCTTAACGAAAATACAAAAAAATCTCCCTATAAAATAAAATTATCAAATACAAATGAAAAAATTACATATCCTTTTGATTTTTCTGATATAAAGGGACAAGATTCATTAAAAAGGGCCCTACAAATTGCAGCAGCTGGCGGCCATAATTTATTGATGATTGGACCACCTGGAAGTGGAAAAACTTTTTCTGCCAAACATTTACCATCAATTTTACCAGATATGGATTTTGAAGAAAAAATTGAAGTTACAAAAATTTATTCAGTGATGGGACTTCTTGAAAGCGGAAAATTGATAAATAATAGACCATTTAGATCTCCCCACCATTCAGCAAGTGAAGTTTCTTTGATTGGAGGAGGAGCAAATATTCCAAAAGCAGGAGAAATAACTCTCGCCCACAAGGGAGTTTTATTTTTAGATGAATTTCCAGAATTTTCCAAAAAAACCATAGAAGCTTTGAGAGAGCCTTTGGAAAATAAGGAAATAAATATTTCAAGGTCAATGGCAAGTATAAAATATCCGTCTGATTTTATTTTAATTGCTGCCATGAACCCTTGCCCTTGCGGCAATTTTGGAAACCCTTTAAAAGAATGCACTTGCACTCAAAATGAAATAAGAAGATATTTATCAAAATTATCTTCCCCAATTCTTGATAGGATTGATATTCATATAGAAATAAAACCTGTAAAATACAAAGATTTGGACGATAATATAAAAACAAAATCTTCAAAAGAAATGAGAGAAGAAGTACAAAGAGCAAGAGAGATTCAAATAAAAAGATATGAAAATGAAAAAATTTCAACAAACGGCTCTTTGTCTACAAGACTTATGAAAAAATATATAAAACTTGATAAAAATGTAAAGGAAATCGGACAAAAAGCCTTTGAAAAATATAATTTTTCTGTAAGATCTTACAATAAAATTATTAAAATGAGTAGGACAATAGCAGATCTTGATGGTAGCGAAAAAATCGAGGCAAGACATCTCCTTGAAGCTGTAAGATATAGGTCTTTGGATGATAAATATTGGAGTGTGTGATGGATAATAATTTGATAAATTCAAATATAGATTTGTATATAAATGAGCTTGTAGAAAAAGCTTTAAAATTAAATGCAAGTGATATACACATTGAGCCAATGGATGAAAAATTTTCAAGAATAAGATTTAGAATAGATGGAAAACTTAGGATAATAAGTGAGATGGACTATCCTTCTTATATTAAACTTTTAACTAGAATTAAATTATCTTCCAAATTAGATATTTCAGAAAAAAGAAGACCTCAAGACGGTTATTTAAAATTAGAAAAATTTCCAGAAATTGATTTTAGAATCTCCACTTTAAATACTATAGTCGGAGAAAAATTGGTTCTAAGAATTTTATCGATTGAAAATTTTAAAAAATCTCAAAATTTATTGGGATTTTCTGATGATTCAAAAAAAATTTTGGAAAATTCAATCAAAAATAAATCAGGAATGATAATTTTTTCTGGTCCAACTGGTTCTGGAAAATCTACTTCCCTTTATTCTTTATTAAATAAATTAAATGATGAAAAAAGAAATATTATTAGCATTGAAAATCCAGTTGAAATAAATATTTTGGGAATTAATCAAATTTCAATTAATGAAAAAATCGGTCTAACTTTTCAAAATGCTCTCAGGTCAATTTTAAGGCAAGATCCAGATATTATTATGCTTGGAGAAATTAGGGATAAAGAAACTGCAAAAATGGCAGTAAGGGCTGCCATAACCGGTCATTTAGTTTTAACAACTCTTCACACAAACAATAGTTTTGCATCAATAAATAGACTTCGTGATTTGGGAGTTGAAGATTATCTAATAAAACAATCTGTAAATACCCTAGCAAGCCAAAGGCTTGTTAGAAAACTTTGTTCATGCAAGAAAAAAGAAAAATTTCCAAAAAAGAATATAATTTTGTAAAAAATTATTTTGATATAGATGAAAACACTTATATTTATGAAGCGTCATCTTGTGATAAATGTCACGATGGCTACCTAGGAAGAGAAGCCGTTGAAGAAATTGTAGATTTTGATGATGACTACAAAAATCTTTTCTTTGAAAATAAAAATTTCAGCAAAAATGATTTGGATATTTTAAATAAAGAAAAAAATTTCAAGTCCATGACCTACAATGGAATAAAAAAAGTTCTAGAAGGAGTCACAAGCTTTGAAGAAATTTTAGATTCAATTTATTATTTTAATTAAAATTTTATATTTAATTTTCGATTATCCGCATAAACACTATACTTTCAAGTATTTTGAAGTATAGAAAAAACTCATTTTACCACGAATTTACCACGATTGAATGAGCCTTGATATGACCTATAAAATAACACCCAAAAGACATCATTACACCTAAATGGTGTCTTTTTAAAAAGCAGTCAATCCTAAAACTAACTGCTTTGTGTATATGGATATGAAATTGTAAACTAGAAGCTGTTTATTTTTTCTTTTTAGGCTTTGGCGTTGGTAGTTCATCATACATCACATCAAATAACCCCGTCAGAAAATCTTTATTATCAACTTCTTCCACCAATAACATTTCTTTGGCGTTTTCGTATGGAATTTCATAAGTAACTGTTGGCATATAAGAAATTGCAGACTTTGTTGGTTTTACCAGTAACCTATCATCATATATACCGCCAACGATTTTTCCACGATAATAGATAATAAATTCTCCCATCATTGCACGATACGTTATTTCTTGTAATTCTGATAATTGTTCTAAAACAAATTGTAAATAATCTTTACTTGAAGCCATTTCTAAATCTCCAATCTTGAATTTTATTATTCCAATGCTTTCTTTAAGTCCAGAACAAATTGCTTTTGTTGTTTTTTCAAATAGGTTTTTACAAAAGGTTTCATAAACCCCTTTTTAAATTACCGTTTATCGTTTTTTCATATCCACATTATAACATTCTCATATCAGCACTACAATAAAATTTTATGCTCCGATAATCTTATTGAACAGCTCTAACAGACACCATGTCATCACTCCAATCTGAAATTTTGGCAAGAAAAAAGCAGTCAATCATAAGACTAACTGCTTTGTGTAGATATGAACTTATAAAATATTTAGTTTATGATATTGCAACATCATTTAATGTCCTCTGTGTTTTGCTTTTTTCTTTTGTTGCTTCAACTTAAACTTTTGTTCTGCGTCCATTTGCTTTTTATGTTTGGAATTAGATTTATATTCTTCTTTTTTTAATTCATGTTGTAATTTTAAAGCTTGTTGCGATTTTGTCCCAATTCCATTGTTCTGTAATTGTTTCTTTACATCTCTAAGAACTCTTTTAGGATTTTTCTTATCCTTTTTTACAATCGTTTCAACTGCTGGACTAAATTGTAAATCATAATAATGTTTCAACACAAATTCTTGAATATCGTAATCTTTTGGCTCTGCACCAAATGTTACCTTTGCTACGGAAAGTTTTCCATCACAAATTCTTTCAAAAACTCCAACCCAAAAAGGTTCTGCAAAATACACAGTCAATTTACATTTTATTGTCTTCATATCAATCCCTCCTTGTTTATTTCCAAACAAAGAACGGACAACCCGGAGGGGCAGGTTACTTACCCTATAAACATAGGACGGCTGGGCTACCTACCAGCTCTCACATAATAAAATGCTTTGCGTTTTTATCTTTGTCATTTTAGATAATCATTATTTGATTACCTTTCTTGAAAATTATACCATTCCTATATCAGCACTACAATAAAATTTTATGCACCGATAATCTTATTGAACAGCTCTAACAAACACCATTTCATCACTCCAATCTGAAATTTAGGTATGAAAAAAGCAGTCAATCCTAAGACTAACTGCTTTGTGTATAGAGATATGAAATTGTGAAATAGAATTTGCCTATTTCAAATCAAAAAGAGAATTTTCATAGTCCTTTACATAGTATCGTATATTTTTACGCCCCTTTTGAATAATGGTATGTCCCTCTGCTTCTAATTTTTCTTTCTGTGCTTCAATACCATTTGGATATTTAGCATTTAATTCTCCGTTTGCTTTTAATGTTCTCCAATAGGGTGTTTCATCTTCGGAACGCTGATAACTCGCCCACGCTACAATAGAAACAAATATACCCGCTGTAATCGGCTCTGTAAAATCTGCACCACTCAATTTTGCAAAGTGTTCTCGTATTTTTCCAACCGTAATCACTTTACCATACGGAACTTTTTTCATTACTTTGTCATAGTCAATCGGGGGAGCAAAATACATTTTGTTTCCACCATATTTCTCAATACTTTTCTGGTCTATGATAATTTGAAATTTTGGCATATCCTTACTATCATGCAACATAGCATTAAAATCTTTTTTATCTTCATTTGCCATTTGTGCCACCTCCTACTTTAAGGATAGTCTGTTTCTTATTTCCATGCAATGAGGCTGTTTGAAAATTATTAACACTTTCAAATTTGTCGCTTTCTTCATATCCATATTATAACAGTTCCATATATCCGCCACAATAAAAATCAGCATACCCTTAGCATTTATGGAACAAAAATGTACACTTTTTCTTTCTTCCTCTTGATTACCCCACAACAGAAAAGAAAAAGCCCTGTCAATAGCCTTGCCACCATTGGTGGTGCTTTGCACTCTTTACTGGGCTTTTTGTTTGCTGTATCTTCCATGCAAGAGGAAATTAAAGACCTCTGTTCCATTTTGCCTTTAGATAATCTTCATAGTCTGCTTCATTGAAGTCTACTTGTGGAGAAGTGTCGGGAATGTTGTTTCTGTTGTCTATATCCGCAAGCTGACGAAATATCCAATCATCATAAGGGGCATGGTATTTATACTCTTTGGGCTGTTCTCTGTATCGGTCTAACCCTCGCATTTACTTATGTACTTTTATCATGCCTTCCAGTTTTTGACGCTGTATCAACTGCTTGATAGTGAAAATATAAGAAGATAGACCTAGATATGTGAGGTTTACCACAAAAGCAAAATGCCCGTAGAGCCGATAAAATAAGGCTTTGCGGACATTTAAGAAGATATAAAAAGATAGTCAAAAAGACATATATAATTTAAATTTAAATTTTTAAAAATATTTTTAAATACAAACTAAAAAATCGGAGATTTTTTACTCCGATTTTTTTAAACTTTTAATCTTTTTTCTCCATTATAAACTTCATCTATAATGCAAGATCCCAAGCAAACTTCTCCATCATAAAAAACTGCAGCTTGACCTGGGGTTACAGCTTTTGTTTTATCGTAGGTTATTTCCACTCTTCCATCATCTAAAATTTTTACATGAGAATTTATATCTTTTTGCCTGTATCTGAATTTACATGTGCAATCAAATTCTTTTTTTAGTCCCTTAGCTGAAATTGATGATAAATTTGATCCTATTAATCTATTTGAAAATAATTTTTCGTTATTTTTTCCTTGGCAAACTATTAGTTCGTTTTTTTCTAAATCTTTTCCACAAACAAACCAAGCTTCACCTTCTCCACCAATTCCAAGTCCTCTTCTTTGTCCAATTGTATGATACATAAGTCCATAGTGTTTTCCCATAATATTTCCATCAGTATCAACAATATTTCCTTCTTTTGCTGGAAGATAGTGAGATAAAAATTCGTTGAAATTTCTTTCTCCTATAAAACAAATTCCTGTTGAGTCTTTTTTATCGGCTGTTACCAAATTATTTTCTTTAGCAATTTTTCTAACTTCTTTTTTATCCAAATCTCCTACTGGAAATAAAACATCCTTTATTTGATCTTGGGATAGTTGGGACAGAAAATATGTTTGATCCTTGTTTGAATCGACTCCTCTTAGCATTTTTGTTTCATCAGATGACCTATCAACTCTTGCATAATGACCTGTTGCAAGATAATCTGCTCCCAAATCTTTTGCATAATCCAAAAAGGCCTTAAATTTTATTTCCTTATTACACATTATATCAGGATTTGGAGTTCTTCCTTTTTTATATTCATCAAGAAAATATGAAAATACCCTGTCATAATATTCTTTTTCAAAATTTATTGAATAATATGGAATTCCTATTTGATTGCAAACTTTAACTGCATCTTCGTAATCAACTTCTGCAGTACAAACTCCATTCTCATCTTCCTCGTCCCAATTTTTCATAAAAATTCCGCTTACATCATAGCCTTCTTTTTTTAATAAGAGGGCAGCAACAGATGAGTCAACTCCACCACTTACACCAACGATAACTTTTATATCTTTTTTATCTTTCTTTTCCATCTATCCCCCTTAATTTTTTCAAAACTTCAAATGTATAGTCAATTTCTTCTTTTGTATTTGTAAAACCAAAAGAAAATCTTACGGAATGTCTTGCTCTATTCTCATCGTACATATTTTTTATAACATTACTTGCTTCAACACTTCCAGCCCTACAAGCAGAACCAACGGAAATGCAAATTCCATTCATGTCCAAATATGTAAGAAGAAGTTCATTTTTAACATTTGGAAAATATAAATTTAATATATGGTCAGTTGAATTTTCCAAACTTCCATTTATTTCATATAAGAAATTTGATTCTTCTAATTTTTTTACAAAATAAGATTTTAATTCTTTGATTTTTTCTCTTTCGCTACAAGCTTTTGGAAAAGATTTTGCCATAGAATAAGCTCCCATTGTAAAAGAAGTTCCTGCGCGCCTATCTTTTTCTTGCTCACCGCCTTTAATAAAAGGCTTGATTTTTTTATTGCAATAAAGAACACCAAAAGAATTAATCCCACCAATTTTGTGCCCTGAAAGAGAAAGAGAATTGCAATGAAGTTTTTCTACATCAATATCAACATGAGAATAAGCTTGAACACAATCTACGTGAAAAAATACATTTTTGTCTTTTAAAAATTCTCCAATTTCATAAACTGGCTCAATTGCCCCTATTTCATTATTTACAAACATCAAAGAAACCAATTTTACATCATCTGTAAGTTTTTCTTTCAATTCATCAAGGGAAAAATATCCATCCTCATCAACATCAAGAAAAATTGTTTTTTCTTTATTTACAGTATTTAAAATAGAATCATGTTCAATTTTTGAAGTAATAACAAAATCATCCTTAAAATTTGACAAAATTGTATTATTAGCCTCACTTGCAGATGCAGTAAAAATTATATGGTTTGGATTTGCATTAATAGATTTTGCAATTTCTTGTCTTGATTCTTCCAAAACTTTTTTTCCAGCCCTTCCCAAAGCGTGCAAAGAATCAGGATTTCCATCAAAATCATCCATATTTTCAAAAATATCTTTCAAGATTTCTTTTCTTTTTATTGATGTAGCTGCATAATCAAAATATATCATTAAAATTTCCTTTTAATTTATAAAAGACCTAAAAATTTAGGTCTTAGTCGTCAAATTCTTCTTTTAAAATTTCTTTTAAAACTTCAGCTTCTTCCTTTGTAAAAGTAATTCCCTTACTCATTCTTGTATGATCTTCATTCCAATCTCTCAAATCATATTTAGGATCCCTATCATTCCAAGAAACAAGATTTAATTCCTTTGTCCATCCTTTTGCATTTGTTGAAAGAACTCCCAAATTTTCTACTATATCATATTTTATTGCCATATAAACTCCTAACTATAATAATTTCTTGGCAAAGACCCAAGCAAAACATATTCAATCTCACTTGTCGCCATTTCCATTTTACGAATTCTGTTTTTTATTCTACCCTTTTGTTTTATAATCTCATCATCATCTAAATTTTTAATATCTTCTAAACTTTTAAGAAAATTTTGAATTTTCCTATCGTCAGTTTTATAGGAAAAATCACTTTCTTTAATTCTATCGATTTTTTCAACAAAATCATAGAGATTATGGTCTCTCAATGAAACATAAGAATCAACAAAAATCCTATCAAGTTTTTCCTTGTCATCATAAAATTGACTAAGATTTTCATATCCAGTCAAATAAAAATTTAATTCATACTCAGCCTTGATAAGACGAATTTTTAAATCCAACAAATTTTTTTGATTTTTAGTTAAATTATTTTCATCAATAAGATCCATATTATCCTCTCCTTTGAGTATAATATCATAGAATATTTTCTTCTACAAGGATTGTATTATAAAGTTTTTAAAAATCAATTTATAATTTTCATATTATATTTTTATAAATTTTTCCAAAAGAAAAAACCTAGTTTAATCTAGGTTTGGTTTATCTAATAAATCAATGTGGCAATAACCGTTTGGATTTTTTTCTAAATAATCTTGATGGTAATCTTCTGCTTTTACAAAATTTTCTAATTTTTCGACTTGTATTTGGATTTTTCTTTCTTCGTTTTTTTGTTTTTCTTCCAAAAATTTTTTTGAAAATTCTAAATCTTTTTCATCTTTTGAAAAGATTCCACTTCTGTATTGACGACCTACATCATTTCCTTGCTTATTTATTGAAAATGGGTCGATTATATAATAAAAATATTCCAAAATTCTTTCTAATGATTCTTCTTTCCCATCGTAGCTTATTTCTACAGTTTCAGCGTGGTCTGTTAGGTATAAATTTTCGTAAGTTGTTTTTTCACTATTTCCGTTTGCATATCCTACAAGAGTTTTTTCTACTCCTTTTATGTCTTTAAAATATGCCTCAACTCCCCAAAAACATCCGCCTGCTAAATATATTTTTTTCATTTTTTCTTTCTCCAATCATATCTTCTACTTGGTTTTCTAAATTTAAATCCTCTAAGTGATTTTGATAAAACTGATGCCAACAAAATTCCAAATGAAATTGCTGATGCAACTGCAAGGGTATCAAATAAATTTACAATGGCAAGTGATTTTTTTCCATCTACAAAATAAAAAAGTGTATTGTAAATCCCTTTTCCTGGTACTAAATTTATAATTCCTGGTACTATAAATAAAATCGCCGGCATGTGACATTTTCTTGCAAAAACTTCTCCAGAAATTCCTGTAAAATATGCTCCTGCAAGTGCTGGCAAAAATACTCCTTCAAAAAAATCTCCAACTATCATATAAATCAAAAATCCTATTGCTCCTGCAAGCGAGGACAATCCAATTGATCTTTTTGGGCAAGAAAAAAACATAGCAAAGCCTACGGCTGATAAATATGAAGATATAAAACCTATTATTAAGTGCATACTTCCTCCTTAAAATAAAGTCATTGGAAAGGCAACGCCAATTGCTAGGGCAAGGGATACAAAAAATGACATAGCAAGTCCTGTTAGTCCACTTGTTGCATCGCCACTCATAAGATCTCTTATAGAATTTGTTAGCAAAAATCCTGGAACATAGGGCATCATTGATGAAACAATTACATTTGCCATATTAAATCCAAAAACAAATTTTCCTATAATATGGGCAAAAAGTGAAACCATAATTCCTGCTAAAAAATTTTCTATAAAATATCCGTACATTTTCTTTTCTATTTTTATAAAAATAAGATATGTTAGTAAGGAGACAACAAAGGTTACTGGCAAATCCAAAAAATTTGGAGCTTTCGAATTTACTAACAAAGGAAAGGCTGTTGATGCAAGGGTTGCTCCTATTATTTTTAATTTTATGTCTGCTTTTGTGGTTTTTTTTATATTATCAAGTTCCATCAAAGCCTGATCAAGATTTAATTCGTGATTACAAAATTTTCTAGAAAATGAATTAACCCTATCTACAACTATTAAATTATTTCCCCTATTTTTTACTCTTTTAACATTTGCATAAGTTTTACCATCAACATTAAAGGAATACATTAAAGCATTAAAGGTCGCAAAAACATCTATGTCGCTTGCATCATAAATCGATCTTATTATTCTTTCGACTGTATCTTCAACCCTATAAATTTCTGCTCCATTTTTTAACATCATAGCTCCCGCCCTTGATGTTATTTCAAGTAATTTATTTATATCATCTTCTTTATACATTTTATTATCCTTTTTAATACAAAAGTAACTTTCCAAAATTGAAGGAAAGTTACTTGAAAAAATTTACATATTTTTGTATTTATTTATATTATCTGATGAAAGAAAATCGTAAGCATCATTTATTTTTTGAAATTTTTCAGTTGCATTTGGATCTTGACTTATGTCTGGATGATATTTTTTTGCAAGTTTCCTGTAGGCAAGTTTTATTTCATATTGATCGCTTGTATATGATACTCCCAAAGTATCACAAGCTTTTTGATATTTTTCTTTAAAACCAAGGTCATTTACAAAACCGCCATTTTGATAAGAACCTGTATTGTATCCTCCATTATAATTTCTTTCGTCAAAATCAAATCCCGAAAAATTAAAGCCTTGAAAAAATTCCTCAAATCTTTGATTCATTTCTTCTTGTCTTCTTTGTCTTTCTTCTTCAGCTTGTCTTCTTCTTTCTCTTTCTTGGTCTAGCTTATATTTTTTTGCATAATCTGATAAATTATCAAAGCCTTTTTTCTCTCCAGAAATTAAAGTATCAGCTTTATCGTACATCCATTCTATCAAAGTATAATTTCCATATCTCAAAAGAGAAATGAAAGATTTTCCTAGAAATGGAACTACTGCTATTATCAAAAAAATAGTAAAAAGTTCAGGCGGTATAGCTATAAAAAACAAAGGAAGTACAAATATTACTGAACATCCAATCAACATTATAACTTGGCTTAAACCTTCAAAGACTGTAACTATTGCATTTAAAATATTTATTAAAAAATTAAATATTGAATTTAATACGCTTGCTAGTCCATGGATAAATTTTCCAAATATTTTTTTCACGTTTTTTCTCCAATCTATTTTGATTATACCCAAGTTATTTTTATCTGTCTACTAGCCAAAAAGCTCCTCATTATTAGAATTGTAAAGCTTATAATAAATTCCTTTTTTATCAAGTAAGTCTTTGTGATTTCCTCTTTCAACAATCCCATCTTCTGTTAAAACTAAAATTGAATCTGCATTAATAATTGTAGAAAGCCTGTGGGCAATTGTTAAAGTTGTTCTTCCCTTTGATAATTTTTCCAAAGAATCTTGAACTATAGCCTCACTTGTATTATCCAAAGATGAAGTCGCCTCATCCAAAATTAAAATTGGAGGATTTTTCAAAAATACTCTTGCAATAGAAATTCTTTGTTTTTGACCTCCAGAAAGTTTTACTCCTCTTTCTCCAACATAAGTGTCAAAGCCATCTGAAAGTTCCATAATAAAATCATAAGCTCCTGCAAGCTTACTTGCTCTTATTATTTCTTCATCACTGGCATCTTTTTTACCATAAGAAATATTTTCTTTGATTGTAGCTCCAAACAAATACACATCTTGTTGAACAATTCCAATATTATCTCTCAAAGAATCTAGAGTTAAATCATTTATATTTTTGCCATCGATTAATATTTTTCCCTTATTAATTTCATAAAACCTTGGAATAAGTTTTGTAACAGTAGTCTTGCCTGCTCCAGATGGGCCAACAAGAGCTACATTTTCTCCAACATTTATGTTAAAATTAATATCTTCCAAAATCCAAGAATCTTTTTCATCTTGGTCTGGATATTTAAAATAAGCGTGGTCAAAGGAAATTTCTCCCTTAACATCTGTAAGTTCTTTCGCATTTTCTTTATCAAAAATATCAGATTTCAAATTAATCACTTCATAAAATCTTTCAATTCCTGTAATTCCTTTTTGATATTGGTCTGTAAATTCTACAAGCCTGTTTACAGTTGCAATTATTGTATTTAAATATAAAACGAAAGCAACAAGATCTCCTGGACTCATTAAATTTTTTATTACAAAATTTCCTCCAATAATAATTAAAACCGCATACATACTTCCCGCAAATAATTGGTTAATCATATTATAAGATGCCATATTGTAATATTTTACTTTTTTAATATCTACAAACTTGTCGTTTCCCTTTTTAAATTTTTCTTTTTCTAAATTTTCATTTGCAAAAGATTTTACAACGTCTATTCCCAAAAGAGAATCCTCAATGCTTGCATTAATTTCTCCAATTTGTTTTTTCTCACTTTTAACAGATTTTGAAAAAGCTCTTCTTTTAATTCTTGCAGCATAAACCATAAGTGGAATTATTATATACAAAACTAAAGTCAAAGGAATATTTATAGTCATCAAAACTACAAAAGAAATCGTAAGTTTTATAAAACCGATAAAAAATTCTTCAGGGCAATGATGAGAAAATTCTGTAATATCAAATAAATCTGTCGTCATCCTACTCATAAGTTGCCCAATTTTTGTTTCATTGAAAAAAGCTGTAGACATTGTCAAAAAATGTTTGAAAATATCACGTCGCATATCTTTTTCAATGTGAGCTCCCATTATGTGGCCGTAAGATTGCATAAAATATCTTCCACAAACTTCTACAAGTTTTGTAAGAGTATATATTAAAGTTAATTTTAAAATAATTGAATATGTTAGGCTAGAATTTGATGCGTGATCTGTAAGTGATGATAAAATAATTGGTAAAATCAATTCACAAACAGTTGTTAAAAATGCAGAAAATAAATCAATAGCCAAAATATTTTTGTAATCCTTGTAATAAGGAATAAATTTTTTAATTAATTCTTTATCAGAATAAGTTCTTTTTTCCATTTCTCCTCCTTATTAAAATTTTTATACTATAGTATTTTACTATTAATTTAAACTTATTCACTTGATTTTTTTAGATTAATTGTTAAAATATTAATAAAGACACATAAGGAGGAATAATGGCAAGAATAATTGAAAAAACAAATCTTAATGACTCAACCATTAAATTTGTTGTAAATTCTCCAGATATTGCAAAAAGAGCAAAACCTGGTCAATTTATAATTTTAAGGATAGATGAAAAAGGCGAAAGAGTTCCTTTTACAATTTCAGAAACTGATGATGAAAATGTAACAATAATTGTTCAAATTGTTGGTGGAACAACAATTAGAATGAATGAATTAAAAGCAGGCGATGGATTTTTAGATTTTGTTGGTCCTTTAGGAAAACCAACTGAACTTGACCAATATAAAGGAAAAAATGTTTGTGTAATTGGTGGAGGTTTGGGAACAGCTATTGCCTATCCTCAAGCAAAATATTTACATAAAATTGGAGCCCACACAGATGTAATAATGGGCTTTAAAAATAAAGACATAGTAATTCTTGAAGATGAATTAAAAGAAGCTTCTGACAATTTATACATCACAACTGACGATGGTTCTTATGGCAAACAAGGATTTGTTACTGAAGTTTTAAAAGAAAATATTGAAAATGGAAAAAAATATGATCTTGTTTTGGCAATTGGCCCAATGATTATGATGAAAAATACTGCCCTTGTAACAAAAAAATATGACATACCAACTATTGTTTCATTAAACTCAATTATGGTTGATGGAACTGGCATGTGCGGATGTTGTAGAATTACAGTTGGTGGCGAAATGAAATTTGCTTGTGTTGATGGACCAGATTTTGATGCTTTTGAAGTTGATTTTGATGAAGCCATGAACAGAGGAAGAAATTACCAACAAGAAGAAAGAGAACACATTTGTAGACTAACAGGAGATATGAGAAATGGCAAAATTTAATATGAATAAACAAAAGGTTTCTATGCCTGAACAAGATCCAAATGTTAGAAATAAAAATTTTGAGGAAGTTGCTCTTGGTTATGATTTAGAAATGGCTCAAGAAGAAGCACTTAGATGTGTTCAATGTAAAAATAAACCTTGTATGGGAGGCTGTCCTGTTTCTGTGAGAATTCCAGAATTTATTCATCAAGTAGTTGAAGGAGATTTGGATAAAGCTTACGAAATTATTTCATCAACAAATAACCTTCCAGCAATTTGTGGTAGAGTTTGTCCACAAGAAAATCAATGTGAAGGAGTTTGTACAAGAGGAAGAAATGGCGAGCCAGTTGGAATTGGTCGTCTTGAAAGATTTGTAGCAGACTATCACATGAATAAAGAATATAATAAACCAACAGAAGTTACAGGACAAAATAAAAAAGTTGCCATTGTTGGATCTGGTCCTTCAGGACTTTCTTGTGCAGCTGATCTTGCAAAATTAGGTTATAAAGTTGTAATGTTTGAAGCTTTCCACACAGCAGGCGGAGTTTTGATGTATGGAATTCCAGAATTTAGACTTCCAAAAACATTAGTTCAAAAAGAATTAAAAAATGTAATTGGTCTTGGAGTTAAACTTCAAAGAAATACAATTATCGGAAGAACAAAAACAATTAATGAATTATTTGAAGAAGGCTTTGAAGCAGTTTATGTTTCAACTGGAGCGGGTCTTCCAAAATTCTTGGGAATTGAAGGAGAAAATTTAAACGGAGTTTATTCAGCAAATGAATTTTTAACAAGAATGAATTTGATGAAAGCATATAAATTCCCAGAATATGACACACCAGTTCATATAGGAAAAAAAGTTTGTGTAGTTGGTGGTGGAAACGTAGCAATGGATGCGGCAAGAAGTGCAAAAAGAATGGGCGCTGACGTAACTGTTGTTTATAGAAGAAGTTTTGAAGAAATGCCAGCAAGAGCTGAAGAAAGTCACCACGCAAAAGAAGAAGGAATTAACTTTATGAACCTCCATAATCCTGTAGAAATTGAAGGAGAAAATGGTTGGGTTAAAAAAGTTAAATTAGAAGTAATGGAATTAGGCGAAGAAGATAAATCTGGAAGAAGACGTCCTGTTCCAACTGGAAAATATGAAGAAGTTGATTTTGATTCTGTAATTGTTTCAATAGGACAATCTCCAAATCCACTTATTAAACAAACAAATGATGATATAAATACTGAATCTTGGGGTGGAATTATAATTGATGATTCTACAATGACAAGTAAGGATGGAGTTTTTGCAGGAGGAGATGCCGTAAGTGGTGCTGCAACTGTAATTCTTGCAATGGGAGCTGGTAAAAAAGCTGCTGAAAATATTGATAAATATATAAAAAATAAAGCAAAATAAATTTAAACCTAGCTTATGATGAAATCTTAAAATCCAAATTAAATTTTTAATTTTATATCATCTCTAGATATTTTAATTTTAAAATTTTTTAATGATATTTTAGAAAAAATAAAAATCCGATTCACAGATTATTTATCGTGTAATCGGATTTTTCTTTTATATTTTATTTGATTTTTTCGATTATTCTTGATTTTGTTTCGAAATTATCACTTGTTCCTGTTATTGATTTATTTTCTTTTGCTATTTTTGACATTTGGTCTAGAATTTCGCTAATTTCTGTTACATCTTCTGATTTATCAGCTAATTTATCTATTCCTTTTGTCTTGTAATCGCTAAGTCCTTCTTTGAACTTTCCAAATGATGAAACATATTCATCACTTCCATTTTTAAGTTGACCTGTGGAATTGCTCAATTTATTAATTCCATTATCTAATTGTTTGATTCCATTTGCCATTGGATTTATTGCTGTTTCATTTATATTTGCAAGTTGAGAAAGAGATTTTGATCTTTCTTGGAATTGTTTTAAGCCACTAGAAAGAGATGCTGATCCATTTCTTAATTCTTCTGAATTTGAGTCTAATTGGCTAATTGCATTAGAAAGTTTATTAACTCCATCTTGATTTTGTTGTGTTCCATTTTTTAATTTTTCTGATCCAGCTTTAATTTGTTTTGTTGACTCATCAAGCATTACTACTGAATCTTGTAATTTTTTAATATTGCTTTTTGACAAAGCTTCGCCTATTTTTTTACTTCCTTGTGCAAGTTTTTCTGATGATGTTTGTATTTTTGTTTTTGAATCATTTAATTTAGTGTTTACTTGGGATAATCCATCATTTACTTGTCCAATTGATGTTGTAAGATCTGATGAGCCTTTTGCTACTTGTCCAAGTCCAGCTTTTATAGCAGTATTTGCTTGATTATTTGCACTTAATGAAGCTACATCATTATTTAATCCTTGTTTTACTGCTTTTAAATTTTCAATCTCTGCTGAAAGTGAGCCATCTTCATTTTTTGCTTGTAAATTTGCTATAACTTGGTCAATTGAGCTTGCTTGAGCATTTATATTTTGAATAGATGAATCAATGCTTGGCACATTTTGAGCACTTTGGTTTAGATTATTTATTCCTTGATTTAATGTTTTTGAAGATTCTTCAATTTTTGAAAGTCCCCCACTTAATTGATTAACGCTATCTGCAAGTGGACTAATTCCTTTTGACAATTCTTCAAGTCCATTTGATAATTGATTCATTGAAGCTGTTAATTTTCCTATATCTTCTCCATTTGTTGCTTGTAACAAAGTATTTCTTAGGCTTGTTGTTCCTTTATTTAATTTCAAAAGTGACGAATCTAATTCGTTTGCTCCATTATTTAAACTTACTGATCCATCTTGTAATTTTGCCATATTATTATTTATTTGTCCAACAGCCATTGTGTATTGGTTTACTCCTGTATAAAGTTTTGAGCTTCCGTTATTTAGTTGGTTTACTGCTGAATTTACTATTTGAATTTTTCCTGGCAAACTTGAAAAATCACTTGATAATTGGTCAAATGAGCTTACTATTTTGTTTGAGCCTTGGGATAACTTTTCTGCTCCGTCATTTAATTTTCCAATTCCATCATTTAATTTTTTACTTCCTTCATCCAATTTGTTTGAACCATCAACAAGTTTTGCTGCATTTTCTTCTAATTCGTTTATTCCATTTTTTAATTCATCTAAGGAATCAAGTTTTGCATCTTCTTGGAAAAATTCGTTAGTTATAAGAGCGTATACTTCTGTTGGTTCATAATCTTTAACATCCATTTCCATTTCTACTTTGTCTTTAAAATTATCAAGTTTATCTGCCTCAATAATTCCTTGGAAATTTTCTTTAAGCCCTGGTGTTAAAATCGCTGCAACTATTTCATTTTTACCATCTTTTACAAGTTTTCCATCTTTTGTTGTAAGATTTTTTACCTTATCTGAATTGAAATTCATTTCTGCAAGGGCAAGATATGGAGAATATATCTCTTTATTTTTGCCATCAATTTTTACCTTTGTTTTTTCTTATTTACAGCTTCAATTTGTATTTTTAAATGTCCAGATTTTCCTTTTAATTTATCAAAGGTCATTTCCTTTCCATCTAAAAAATATTTTACATTTATATCAACTGGCAAATCTTCATTTGTTTTTCCTTGATAGTAAATATCTTTGCTGTCTTCATTCCAATTAATATATCCATTCTCTAAATTTACTTTTTTGTCTGTTTTTAAATTTTTGATTTCTTTTAAATTGGTTTTATCTTTTACTTTGATATTATTATCGGAATTTATCCAAATTGAACCAGTTTTATCTTTTATTTTATCAGCTTCTTTTGTAACATATATTGTCTCATTTTTTTTAACATTTAAATCTTTGGCATAAGCCACATTTGTCATCAATAATGAACTTGCAAGAACTAATGAGAATCCTTTCATTAATTTATTTTTCATATTTTCCTCCTAATTTAATCCTTTTGTTGTCTTTTTAATAAATGGAAATGCTATTTTTATTATGGCTGGAAGGAACAATATTATTGCAAGCATACTTATTATTGCTCCTCTTGCCAAGAACATACAAATAGTTGAAACAATTTCCATTTTTGAATATAAACCAACTCCAACAGTTGCTGCCATAAATGACAAAGCAGATGTTACAATTGATTTTGATGTTTCTTTTACTGTCAATTTTAAAGACATATCCACATCTTTAGTTTCTTTATATTCTGCAATAAACCTATCCATCATAAGAATTGAATAATCTATAGTTGAACCTAATTGAACTACTCCAATAATGATTGATGTTACGAAAGGAATAGTTTGACATAAATAAAATGGAATTCCCATATTTATTTGAATAGCAAGCTCAATTACTGCAATTAAAACCACAGGAATAGCAAATGATTTAAACACTATTGCAATTATTAGAAAAACTATAATAATTGATGCAATGTTTACCATTTTAAAATCCCTATCTGATAAAATCGTAAGGTCTTTTGTTAAAACAGCTTCTCCCGTTAAATATCCATTTTTATCATGTTCTTTTACAATTTTATTTATTTTATCTACTTGATTATTTACCTTGTCAGATGCTGTTTGATATTTTGAATTTATCATAATCATTTGGTAGCCATTTTTATTGAAATTATCTTTTATTTTATCTGGCAATACGCTATCTGGTAAAATAAGTCCTGTAAATGAATTTAAACTTAAAACACTATTTACTCCATCAACATCTTTTAATTCATCTACAAGTCCATTTACATTTTTTTTGCTTAATTTATCATCAACAACTACGAAATGTGTAGAAGCCATATTAAAATCTTTTTTCATTTTATTTAAAGCAACAATTGAATCCAAATCTTGTGGCAAAGACCTATCAAGATTGTAATAAAGATCTGCGTTTCTTGCTCCATATATAGCAGGAATAAACAAAATCAAAAATGCAATAAATAATCCATTTTTATGACCTAGTACAAAATTTGATGTCTTGTCGAATGATGGCAAAAATATTCTATGATTAAATCTTGCAACTATTTTTTCTACAATCAAAATCATTGGTGGTAGAACTACAACAGTTGAAATTAGTCCCAATAAAACACCCTTACTCATAACAAGGCCTATATCTTTTCCAAGTCCTAAACGCATTAAAATTAATACAATAAATCCTGCAAAAGTTGTAAGTGATGATGCAAAAATTGATGATATAGTTTTTTGAATAGCTATATCCATAGCATCATTTTTATCATCATTAGTTTTCTTTTCTTCAACATATCTATGATATAAAAATATAGAATAATCTGTAGTTACAGCCAGTTGCAAAACAGCCGCAATAGCTTTTGTTATATAAGAAATTTCTCCCAAAAATAAATTTGTACCAAAGTTATATAAAATTGCATATCCAATATTCAAAATAAATAAAAATGGTATGATAGTAGATTCATTTGTAAGAGATAAAATAATCAAAGCCAAAGCTACTGCCAAGGCAACATAAATTGGCGTTTCGTGATCTATTAAATCTTTTGTATCTTTTACAAGTGAACTCATACCACTTAAAAATTTTTCCTTGGATTCTATTTTTTTAATATTTTCAATAGCTTTCATAGTCCTAAAAGATGATGAGCTTTCTTTAAATTTAACCATGAGCAAAGTACAATCCTCAGAATAAAAAATATCTTTTATCTCATCAGGTAAAAACTCATTTGGAATGCTATCTCCAACAATTGATGATTTTGAAATTACATCTTCAACACCATCAACCTTTAAAATTTCATTTTTAAGTTTATCAGCATCATAATCATCGCCTTTCAAAAGAAGCATGCCCGTGGCAGCATTTTTAAAATCTTTATCAAGAATTTCTTGCCCTTGAGTTGATTCTAAGTCAGCTGGCAAATATGACAAAATATCATAATTTACGCCAGTATTCTTGTATCCAAACCAAGAAGGTATTAATAATAAAGTCATTATTAATAAAACAAGTCTAGGATGATGCGAAATAAATTTCGTTATTTTTTTCATTTATTCTCTCCTATTCTATCGAAAATTTTTCTAATAATAGCAAATAAAACTGGTTTCATTTCATCAATTGATAAAATCGACTCTTCCAATACAGCACTTTTACAAGTAGACATCATAATTTCAAGAGTTAGAGAAAGTATATAAAGTTTTTGCGACTCCGTATGATTTGTTAAAAATAGATTATCATATTTATTTAAAATATATTTTAAAGTCGAATCCGCTTCGCTAAGACCATAATCATTTTCAATTTTTGTATAAAGAGTCCAAGTAATATTTTTGCTCAAAAGATCTAGCTCAAAAGGATGAGAAATTAAATAATCAATTATATAGTTTACAAAAGAAATATATCTTTCAATTGGATCAGTTTCCTTGCACATTTTTTCAGCATTTAAAATAATTTCTGTCCCAATATTTAAAACCATTTTTTCTTCCAAATCATTTTTATCTGTGTAATACAAATAAAAAGTACCTAAACCATATCCAGCTTCTGTCATAATATCTCTAACAGAAGTTTTTTCAGCACCTTTTTCTTGAAAAATTTTCAGGGCTGCATCCATAATTTTTTCTTTTTTATTTTCTACATCACTCATAAATTAATCTACTCCTATATAATAATATAAAATGAACACCGTTCATTCGTTGCTACATTTATATGATACAACTTTCTGAACAATGTTCAACTTTTTTTGTAAAAAATTTTAAATTTTTTATTATTACATAAAACATTATGAAATCAAGCTTTTGTTTAATACATTTTTGATTTTTTTATGGCAAATTTAATAATTTCTATTCCTTCATCAATTTCTTTTTTATTTAAATTCGCAAACCCTAAAATAAAATAATTCTCTTTTCCAGCCTTTCTAAAAGAAAATCTATTCAAATTAATTAGTCTTAAAGATTTCTCATTTAAAACTTCATTAAATTTTCTTATATCTACAGACTCATCAATTTTTATAAGCAAATTTAAAGAATCTGCCTTTGTTGGAAAAGAAATTTCTTCAATTTCTTCTAATTTTTTTACTATAAAATTAAATTTCTTATAATAAATATTTTTCATTCTGTTTATGTGCTTTTCAAATTCCCCGCTTTCTATAAAAGCTGCCAATGCTTTTTGCAAAAAATTTGAAACTGTATTTGATAAATCCTTAAAATTATTTTCATATTTTTTTAATAGATCATCAGGTAAAACCATGTAAGAAATTTTCATTGATGGAGCAATCAATTTTGAAAAAGAACCGAAATAAATTACATCAGAATTTTTATCCATTGCTTTTAAACTTTCTATTGGATAACCCTTAAATTTAAATTCGCTATCATAATCGTCTTCAATTATATACCTATCTTTTGACAGCGAAGCCCAATTTAATAATTCAATTCTTCTTTGTATCGACATAACTGTACCCATCGGAAATTGATGAAAAGGGGTTACAAATAAACACAAAGCATTTAGGTCTGTTAGCTTATCAATTTTTACCCCCTCATCATCCAAATCCAAAGGAATTGGATTTTTTAAATCATAAGTATAAAATTTATTTCCAAAAGCATAACCAGGATTTTCAAAGGCAAAAAGAGTCTGGTCTGTGAGAAGTTTTTTTATCATAGAAAATAAATGTTCAGTTGATGATGAAATAATTATATTTCTAGAATTTGTATTTATATTTCTAGAATTTTTTAAATAAGTCTTTATAGCCTTTCTCAAAGGCTCGTATCCTTTATAATAGCCTTTGTCCAAAATTTTTATATCATCCTTATCTATTGCCTCTTTCATATATTTTTGCATAACTTTATAGGGAAAATTATCATAATCTACACCGCTAATTGAAAAATCATATTTTATTTTTTCATCATCTATTTTATTATTTTTCAATTCCTTCTTGTTCAAAATAATTAAATCATCAATTTTTCGACAATAAAATCCACTTTTATCTTTTGCATAAATGTAGCCTTCTTCTTCAAGTTTATAGTAAACTTTTTTTATTGTATTTTTTGAAACATTAATATCTTTTGATAAATTTCTAATTGATGGGAGCTTTTCGTCTTCTTTTATTTCTCCATTAATTATTTTATTTTTTATAATTTCATATATTTGTTCATATAAATATTTTTTGTCATTTGGTAAATTTAAATACATCTGTAACCCTCATTTTTTTATTTTTTGTTACTTTTATTAGTTACAGTTTATCATATAATAGAATCAAGATAAATATTAAGGAGAAAAAAATGATTGAAAAAAATATAAATGCTAAATTTGAAAAAAAAGTTATTATGGATGTAATGAACGTTGAACAAGCAAAAATCGCAGAGGCAGCTGGTGCAAGTGCTGTTATGGCTCTTGAAAGAGTTCCTGCAGATATAAGAGCTGCTGGTGGCGTTTCAAGAATGAGCGATCCAAAAATGATTGAAGAGATAATGAATGCTGTAAAAATTCCTGTAATGGCAAAGGTAAGGATTGGACATTTTGTTGAGGCACAAATTCTTGAAGCCTTGGGAGTTGATTACATAGATGAGTCTGAAGTTTTGACTGTGGCTGACGATTACAATCACATCGACAAAAAGAAATTTAAAACACCTTTTGTATGTGGAGCAAGAAATATTTCTGAAGCTTTGAGAAGAATTTCTGAAGGAGCTTCAATGATTAGAACAAAAGGAGAAGCTGGAACAGGAAATATTGTCCAAGCTGTAAGACACATGAGAGAAATTAACAGGGAAATCCAAAGAATTTCTGTTTTAACTGATGATGAAATTTTTTCATACGCAAAAGAATTAGCTGTTGATGTAAATCTTTTAAAATATGTAAGAGATAATAAAAAACTTCCTGTAGCAAATCTTTCTGCTGGTGGAGTTGCAACTCCTGCCGATGCTGCTTTGATGATGCAACTTGGAGCTTACGGTGTGTTTGTGGGAAGTGGAATTTTTAAATCTGGAAATCCAGAAAAAAGAGCAAATGCAATTGTAAAAGCCGTAGAAAATTTTGATAAACCAGAAATTTTTTTAGAAGTTTCAAAAGATTTAGGCGAAGCTATGGTTGGAATAAATGAAGACGAAATAAAAGAAATTTTTGAAAATAGATAAAATAAAAATCAGACAATATGCCCCATAAAAAAATTCTGCATTAAACTGCAGAATTTTTATTTTTTCTTTATATTCTTTTTAATAAATCTTTTAACCAATTTTCATCTTCAGGATCTGATGAATATCTTTTTTTAAGGTCAATTGATTTTATTGCTTTCAAATCTTTTTCGTCAAGTGAAAAATCAAATATTTCTATATTTTCTTTTATTCTTTTTGGATTTGTTGATTTTGGAATTGGCATTGAGCCTCTTTCAATGTGCCAACGCAAAACTATTTGAGCTGGAGTTTTATTGTATTTATTTGCAAGTTTTTTTATTACAAATTCTTCTAATAATTCACTTCTTCCCCTAGCAATTGGCGACCAAGATTGATGAATAATATTATTTTCTTTTAAAAATCTTACTGTTTCGTCATTTTGAAAATGTGGACTAGATTCTAATTGGTCGATTGCTGGTTTTTCTCCAATTTCTAAAAGTTTTTTTAATTGAGAAATTTCAAAATTTGAAACTCCTATTGTTTTTACAATCCCTTGTCTTTTATAATCTTCAAAAACTTTCCATGATTTTTCAAAATCTTTTCCAAACCAATGGAGTAAAACCACGTCCAAATAATCTGTTTGCAATTTTTCCAAAGATTCGTCAAGAGATTTTTTAGTTTTGTCATAGCCAAAATCACTTGGCCAAACTTTGGTTGCTATTTTGTATTCATTTCTTTTTTTGCCAGAATTTTTAAGTTCTTCTCCTACCATTTTTTCGTTATTATAAATTTTTGCTGTATCTAAATATTCATAAGAATTTTCAAAAAATGCCTCAATTGCATTTGCCATGTCATTTCTGTCAGTAATTTTATAAGTACCAAAACCCAAAGCTGGTATTTTATTTCCGTCATTTAGTTTGTAATATTTCATATCATCCTCCTGTTTTAAGTTTTACCCTTAAATATATGATATAATCATTTTATGAAAACTGTATTAATAACGGGCGCATCAAGAGGAATTGGTGCTGCCATTGCAAAAAAATTAAATAAATCCTACAATTTAATCTTAACTTATAAGGAAAATAAGGATAAAGCTTTAAATTTATTAGAAGATTTGAGAAAAGAAAATCCAAATGTAATTGCTGTAAAATGTGATGTTAAAAATGAAGATGAAATAAATAGTTTATTTGATCTTGCTGAGAAAAATTTTTCTCATGTTGATATTTTAATAAATAATGCAGGCATTTCTTATTTTGGTTTAATTCAAGATATGACTTTGTCCGATTGGAATGAAATTTTAAGGACAAATTTATCCTCAATTTTTTTAACTTCAAAAAGAGCAATTCCAAATATGGTTGGTCAAAAATCTGGAGTTATTATAAATATTTCATCAATTTGGGGAAGTTTGGGAGCAAGTTTTGAAGTTGCTTATTCTGCAAGTAAGGGCGGAGTAAATTCTTTTACAAAGGCTCTTTCAAAAGAACTTTTGCCATCAAATATTAGGGTAAATGCAATTTCTCCAGGAATTGTTGATACTGATATGACTAAATTTGATTTGTCTGAAGATGATAAAAAATCTTTGAAAGAAGATTTAATAGAAAAAAGATTTGCAAAATCCGAAGAAATTGCAAATCTCGTTGAATTTTTAATATCTGAAAAAGGCTCTTATATTACAGGTTCTATTTTTGATATTAACGGTGGTTTTTATTAACTTGTTCAAATTCTTTAAAATTGTACCAATAAATATAAGATGATATAACTTTTTTTCCAAGAGCTTCTTCTATGGAGTCCTTGTAAATTTCAAGTTGCTTATCATAAAATCCTTCTCTTTTTAAAGAATCTGTTTTAAAATCCATAAGTACAACTTCATTTTGGGATTCAAACATTATATCAATCTGACCATTTACATAAAAATCATCAATTTTTCTAAGGAATGATTCTTCCTTTCGAATTTTTGGTGATTTTTTCATTAAATCTTGAATGATTTTAGAATTAAAAAATCCTAAAATATTTTCAAAATTTATATATGGGAGATATTCTTTTTTTATTTTTCCTAAATCGACTAATTTATTTATTTCTTTTTCTAATAAATTTAAATCGTAAGATTTAAATTCTAATTCTTGGAAAATTTTGTGGATTAAAGTTCCCTTATCAGTTGCTGATAATTTTATTTCTTCAAAATTTGGCTTTCTAAATTCATAAAAATCTTCATTTCCTTCAAAAGAAGATTTTTCGTAGCCATCTTTTGATAAATCATAATTTTTTGCAATCTCTGTTACAGATTTTTTCAAAGATTTATTTATATTTTGCTTATTTTTGTAAGAAAAATTATAAATTTCCTCTATATCATTATAAATTTTTTGATTATAATCAGCTGTCCCAATAAGTTTTTCAACATCTGTATAATCTTTTTTATAATCTTCTTTGAATTCTTCAATATATTTTATTTCCAAAAATCCCTTATTAAAAGCATCTGTCCTATAATCTATATCTACAAAATCACTCATTATTTTATCATCGCACAAAATTTTTAAAATCCAATCCATATAAGATGATAAATCCAAAACTGAGTTTGCATTTAAAATTTTTTCAAGCCCTTTTTCATTTAAATCTTTTTTTCCAATTATAGAAATTTTTCTTTCAGCACGAGTTAGCGCAACATATAAAACTCTCATTTCTTCTTTTTTATCATTAAGATTAGATTTTTCTAAAATCAAATCTCTTTTTATAGACGAAATTTTTATTTTATTTTCCCAATCGGCAATATTAATTCCAATTCCCAAATCCTTATCCAAAACCATATCTTTTGAATTGTCGCGAGTATTAAACCTTTTAGAAAAATCTGGTAAAATTACAGTCTTAAATTCAAGACCTTTTGACTTGTGAATTGTCATAATTCTCACTAAATTTTCATCGTCGGATAAATTTCTTGAAGCTTTTAAATTATCTTTTTTTTGATTTTTCAAATTATCAATGTAAGCTAAAAATCCAAATAAAGAATTTTCATTATTTTTATCATAATCATCCATCAATTCAATAAAAGCCTCAATGTTTTTTACTCTTTCTTCTCCCCTGTCCCTTGCTTTCAAAAAATCATAAAGACCAGATTTTTCAAAAATAATATTTGCAAAGTCATACATGGTTGAAAAATTTAAAATATAAGAAAAATCTGTAAAAATCGTATTAAAATCAGAAATTTTTTGAGAAAGATTATTTTCATTTTCTTTCTCATACTCCTTAAATTTTTTGTAAAAATGAGATTTTTCGGATGATAAACTAATTTCTGCCAAATCATCTTCAGAAAAATTAAATATTTCACTCCTAAGAACTGAAAGAAGGCTAATGTCATCGTTTGGATTGGCTATATATTTTAAAATATTTATGAAAAATTCTACTTCAACTGTTTCAAATGAAATTTTTGAAATATCAGATGAAAATGGAATTCCTGCTTTTTTTAATTCATTTTCAAATAAATATGCTTTTGATGATGCTCTAAGTAAAATTGCAATATCCTTATATTCCAAACCCGAATTTATTAAATTATTTATTTCTTTTGTCAAATAAGCCTCTTCGCTTACATTTTTTGCAAGAGCCTTGATTGAAACTTTTGGATATTTTTCGTCAAATTCAAAATGATAATTTAATCTGTGGTTGTCGTCTTTGTAAGCTATATCAGAATTTTTTCTTGTCATAAGCCTATCAAATATATAATTATTAAAATCAATCAAGTCCTTATCAGTCCTAAAATTTTTGGACAAATTAATTCTTAGGCAATTTGAATCTGTGTCATAATCTTCAAGCTTTTTTAAAAATAATTCTGGCCTTGCATTTCTAAAACCATAAATTGATTGTTTAACATCTCCTACAAAAAATAAATTATTTTCATTTTTTAATTTTTCTACTATATAATTTTGAATGTCGTTTGAGTCTTGATATTCATCAAAGAAAATATATTTAAATTGCTTTTTTAATTTGCTTTGTAATTTCTCATTGTCCAATAATTTAATAAATTCATGTTCCATATCAGAAAAATCCAAATAATTTTCTTCTCTTTTTTTATTTGTATAAATTTTTTCAAAAGAAAACACAAGATTTTTTAATTCATTTAAAATTTTTTCTTCCAAAGGATTAAAAAATCCCCTAGTAATAGA
This sequence comes from Anaerococcus obesiensis ph10, assembly GCF_000311745.1. Taxonomy (GTDB): domain Bacteria; phylum Bacillota; class Clostridia; order Tissierellales; family Peptoniphilaceae; genus Anaerococcus; species Anaerococcus vaginalis. The sequence goes on from NZ_HE978531.1 coordinate 839,615, forward strand.
ATCTGTATTTTTTACAAAATCTTTTACAATATTAAATTCTTCTTTGTAGGCATTTTTTTTTGCTTTTACATAGGCATTTTCATTTGGATCATCTAATTTTTTTGAAATTGTAACCATATTAGCTAATCCATTTTCAAAAATTTCTATGACCTCATCCCAAGATTTTTCTTCTATGGCATTTTTTATTTTTTCTAAATAGGATAAATCTTTTTCAATCATTATAAAATACTTATCCCTCATTGATTTTTCTTTTATATAATTTTCCAAATCTCTTGCATTTAAAATAATTGTTTCGATTCTTTCTTTTATATAAAATTTAAATTTTTCAAAATCAAAATTATTATTTGTATTATCACAAAGCCATTGATGTGGATTTATTTGACTTTTTGAAAAATCATATAAGTCCAAAATTATATTTTTTGCATCCTTATCATCTTTTGATGAAGCAAAATTATGCAAAAAATTTATAAAATTTGAATCATTTTTTTCGTATTCATCTTCAAAAAGCTCATCAATAGCATCTTTTCTCAAAAGTGCTTGTTTAGAATCAGCAGCAATTTTAAAAGAAGGAGAAAGATTATCAGACAAATAAAAATTTTCCCTTAGCATATCTGCACAAAATGAATGGAGGGTTTTTATAAAAGCATCATTTATAGATTTTATTTGATTTTTTATGAAAATTTTGTCAGAGTTTCCCTCTTTCATAAGCTCATTTAATTTTTGTCTTATTCTATCTTTCATTTCAGCAGATGCCTTGTTTGTGAAAGTTACGATAATCATATTTTTTATGGGAATTTTTTCTTCAAGCATAATTGAAACAAGCCTATCAACCAAAACTCTAGTTTTTCCACTTCCTGCCGCAGCAGAAACAATAATATTTTTTCCTCTTGATTCTATTGCTTTTTTTTGATCATCAGTTGGCTTAAATTTACTCATCTGATTGCTCCTTTTTAATATCATTTATGGAAATATTTTTATTTATATCATGAAATTTGTCTTGATCTCTTGTGTAATCAAATTTGCAAATTGATTTATAAGGGCAATTTATGCATTCATAAGAATTTTGATTTATTCTAAGTGGATTTAATTTAATATTTCCATTTTTAATTTCACTTATATAAGAAGAAATTAATTTTTTAATAAATTTTTCAACTATTTTTTCTTCTTCAAGAGAAAAAATATTATCTTTACTTCTTGTGATTTTAAAAATATCAGATTTTTTGCCGTCAAAATTCTTATCCAAAAGATTTAAAATTTCCTCATCAATTTTTATAATAAGTCCATTCATTTTTGTTTTGTCATCATAAATTTTTTTAATCTCATCCTTATCATAATTTTTTTCAAGTTTTTTAACCTCGTCTTTTAAAGGAAAATAAAAACTAGCAACAGGAAATAAATTTTCGGATTTTTTTTCTTTTGCAGCCAACATATATACAAATAATTGAAGGTCTAAGCCATTTAATAGATTATAAATTTTGATTTCTTTTGAGCCAGTTTTGTAATCAATAATTCTTAGTAAATTATCGCACTTATCAATCCTGTCAATTCGTCCTTCAAGATAGTTTTTATCATCCACATAAACTTCTGGATATTTTTGTCCCTTTCCATATTTTTCTTCTACACTATCAATTTTAAAATTTCCTTCTTTGATTTGGTTGATTATTTTTTTAGATGATTTTTGAGTTGACTCATAAATATTTGATAAAATAAATTTATTTTTATTATCATTTGCCCTTCCCAAATCAAGAGAGTTTTCGATTGCTTTTTTGAAACTTTCTTTTACTAGATTTTCTATTTTTTCATCATCAAATTCTTTAAGATCCATATCAATCAATTTCTTTGAAATATTTTCCATATTATAGTGAACAATATTTCCAATTTCTAAATTATCAACATCCAACTTTTTATTTTCTTTTGCCCTAAGCCCATAATTTATGAAATGTTTGTAAGGACATTTTGCATAAGTTTCAATTTCTGAAACTGAAAATTTATTTTTATCATAGAGTTTTTTTGAAATTTCAGAACTTAATAAATTTTTATCATTAGAATAAGTAAATCCTTTTATAAATAAGTCATAAGAAGAATTTTTTGAATAATTGTAATTTTCTACCTTATCTTTTTTAAATTTAATATATGATTTTACAAATTCCTTTTCTGATTTTTTTGTATCTTCTTTGTTTTTTATATTCCATAAAATTTGATATGCCTTTAAGTCCAAAAGATCTGTGGAATATTTTATAAAATCAAATTTACTTTGGGCAATTTTTTTGTAAGAAATATTTGGAAAAATATTTATAATATCAGAAATACTTGTTGCCCTATTCATTGGGTCGTTTTCTTTATTTATTAAAGAATATGAAAAAATAATTTTTTGCGATGATGTAAACATCCTAAGTAAATTTAAAAGAATTTTATCATCCTTTTTTTCTTTGTAAATTTTAAGGTCAATGCCTTCATTTTCCAAAGCAGTTTTTTCATTTTCTGATATTAACATCTCACTATTGTTATTTCCTGGAAAATAAATATCTGTCATTCCAACAAAAATTTTAATTTTTCTATCATTTATCCTATCTCTAGAAAAATCTCCAATTAAAACTTGATCGATTGCAGGAGGAATTATGCCAATTGATGTTGCCTTACAAGAATTTTCTATTAATTTGTAAATTTTTTTAAGCTTTGTAGGACTATCATTCAAAATTGTTGCTATTTGTTCTAAATTCGTCAAAAATTTATCCCAAACTTGTTTGTTTTCTTCAAAAATTTCAAGCCTATTTTCCCTTATATTTTCTTGATAATGATTAAAACCTGATTTTATTATTTTTTTATCAAAACTCTTATAAATTTCTTTTACAAGATCATTTGCCTTAATCTTTTCATTTCTAATTTTATATAGGTCATACAATAAGTCGATTAAAATTTTTCTTATTGAATTTACATTTTTAAGCTCAGCTTCTTTTTCTTTTTTAATTTCTCATCATTTTCATAAAATTTTTCATCTAAAACAAAATACTTATCCTCAAAAATCATAGCCCCTTTGATTTTTCTATTTTCAATATAATTTTGAAAATCTAAAATCCTTTCGTAGGCATTTTCTCCAAAATCAATTATATTTGATCTTATAAAAGCCTCAAGGTCTGTTTTTCTAAAATCAAAAACGACAAGTCTAATCATAGAAAGCCATGTTTTTAAAATATGATTGTCGGATAATTTTTTTGTTTTATCAACAAAAATAGGAATCTCGCTCCTTGCAAAAATTCTTTTTACAAGATTTTCGTACTCATCACTATTTGCCAAAACCAAAGAAATTTCTGAATATCTATGACCTTCTCTAATCAATTTTTCTATAATCAAGCTTATATTTTCAATTTCATTTGTTGATGAAATTGATTCAACAATATTTATATTTTTAGTTTTTTCTTGATAAATTTGGGGATTATATTTTTCAAAATTTTCATAGAGGTGCTTAATATCTAAAAGATCATTTTCTTTTTCTAAATTTATAATTTTTATTTTGTCTATATTTTTTAAACTTTCGACAAAGCGAATTGCTTGATCAAATATATCCATATCGCCTGCCATATTATTTTCATAATATTTCCAATCAAGGCAAATTGAAATCGTAACTTTTGCTCCGATTTTTATTAACTCTTTTATAAAATCTATTTTAAGGTCAGACAAAAAATCAAATTTATCGAAATAAAAATTAACATTTTTAAAAAAATCGCAATATTTAATATTATCTTTTATAATTTCAAGCTCATCTTCTTTGTCAATATAAGAATTTTCAAGCTTTTTTATATAAGAATCATAAATCAATTTGATTTCTTCAAATTTTAATTTTGTCATTGGATCTAAATTTTCATTTTTATTAATTTTTCCAAAAAATTCATCATCAAAGTAATATTCCTTAATATTTGAGAAAAAATCAGAAAGATTATTTACAAAATCTATATCAAATGATTTATTTGAAAAAAGTTTTAATTTATCATCTATTTCATCAAGTACGCTTGTAAGTAAAATTGCCTTAGAAACTTGATTTAAATTTTCATTTTTTTTAAGACTTAGCCTTTGAGAAATATATGAAATTAAAGATGAAAATGATAAAACTTTTGCATCCATAACCGACTTATATTTTATTGAATCAATAAAATCCATATCACTTTCAAGTGTATATTGTTCTGGAACTATAAGAAATGCTTTTTCTTTTTTATCCAAATTTTTTTCAATGTCTTTGTAAATATAAAATGAATTTTCTTTAGGAAATTTGCTCATTATAATTTTTATCATACAACCACCTTCAAACTTGACCCTTCTGTTTTTGAATATGAAACTTCAATTTTTGCATCAATAGCATCTTTTAATTCCTTTACATGAGAAATTAAACCAATAAATTTATTATCATAGGATAATTTTTCAATTGTTCTTATTGCTTTTTCCAAATAATCATCTGATAGAGTTCCAAAACCTTCATCAATAAAAAGCGTGTCGATTTTTATTCCACCATTTTCCATACTTATTTCATCAGAAAGTCCAAGAGCCAAAGCAAGTGATGCAATAAAACTTTCTCCACCAGAAAGAGAAGCCTCGCTCCTTATCTTTCCCGTATTCGCATCCAAAATCTCTATATCAAGACCATAATTTTTTCTCTTATCGCTAGTTTGTTTTTTTCTAATCATTGTAAATTGACCATCGGTCATTTCTTTAAGCCTTATATTTGCAAGAGCTAATATTTTTCTAAAATAATAAGAAAGAACAAAAGTTTCAAAATTTAATTTTTCCCTTCCAGAAACATTTGACAAAGAACCATCAGCTATTCTTGAAAGTTTATATAAAATTCCATCCTCATTTTTTAATTTATTGAAGTTTTTTTCTATCGAATATATTTCATTTTTGCTATCATTTAATCTTGTTTCGTCTAATTTTAGAGAAAAAATGGAATCATTTGTTTCTTCCAAAATATTTTTTAAATTTTCAATTTTTTCTTTTATTTTTCCGTTTCAAATTTTTCTTTGTTTGCGTAATCTTTAAGACTTGTTAGCCTTATAGAAATATTGTTTAAGTTTTCAAAATATTTTTGAATTTCTTCTTTTCTATCAATTAAGTCCTTGGATTTTTCTAAGTATTTCAAAAATTCATCTATACACTTAAAATTTTCCCTAATCTTATTTTTAAAAATATTTTCAGCCTTTAAAATTTTTTCTTGATTTATTTTTATATAAGAGCTAAGTGATTCCACCTTTGAATTTGATGAAGATTTTTCTTTTTCTAAGTTTTTTATTTTCTCATCAATCTTTTTAATTCTTTCTTCTTCATTTTCGACAAATTTTTTGTCAAAATTTACATTTTCAATAACTTTTTTTTCATCAAAATCATCAAGCTCTTCTTTTTTTATTTTAAATTTATTTTCAAGCTCTTCTATATTATTCAAATTACCTAAATTTTCTAACTTATTCTCTAAATCTCCAATTATTTTTTCAATCTCAAAAACTTCATTTTCTAAATCTTTTTTGTAGCTTATTTCTTTTTTATATTCTTGATTGGATTTGTCGTAAGATTTTTTCAATTTTTTATGTTCATTTTTATAAATTTGAAGATTTTTTTCAATATCTTCCGCCTTTTCCATATTAAAATCTATTGATTTTTCCAAATCTGAAATTTTATCTTTCGAACGATTTATTTTTAATTCCAAATCAAAATAATCTTTCTCAATTTTTTCTATATCAAGTTCAAAAGATTCTAAAAACTCAATTTCTCCCTTATAAATCCTTCCGCAAATCGGACAAATTCCTTTTTCTTTTAAATCTTTCCTAAATTCATTTATTTGTATAGATTTTTTGTTCTCTTTTGCCCTATCTAATAAGATTTTTGCCTTTTCATAAGCTTTATTTGCCTTATCAAATTGAATTTTTTCATCATTTAAATTTTTAATTTTTTCATCATTAATTAGCGCTTTTTCATAAAAATTTTGACATTCAAAAACTTTTTGGTAGGCATTGTGGCTTTTCTTTGTAATTTTTTCAAGATTTCTAGAAAAATCTAGCAATTCATCTGATTTTTTTCTTATTTTTTCATTTATTTTTTCTTTTTCTTTTAAATTATTTTCTATGGATTTTTTATAATTTTTTCCATCTTCAAATGCTTTTTTATTTTTATCTAATTCATCTTTAATTTTTTGTAAGTTTTCAAATTTATTTAATATTTCAAGATTTTTTACTATATTTTCTTTCTTTTGATCGATAATTTTTAAAAGCTCATCCTTATTTCCAAGATAAGTTTTATTTTCTTTCAATTCTTCTTCAATGGTCTTTAAATTTTTATTTTCAAAATCTAATTTTATTTTCAAATCCTTTTGGCTTTTATTTAAGTCAAGAAAAGATTCGTAATATGGTTTTATTGCTATAGATTTTTCTGCGTAAGCCAAATCTTTCTTTAAATTTTTATAAAAAGATTCATCTTCTAAAAGCTTTTCTTTTTCTTTAAGTAAATCTTTGTAATTTTCTATTTGTTCATTTTCTTTTTCATAGAAATTTAGCTTGGAATTTTCACTTTCTAGATTTTTATTTAAAGATAATTTCTCCTCATTTTTTATTTGAAGATTTTTTTCACTTTCTACAAGCAAATCTTCTATAATATCTATAATTTTTTGAAAATCTTTAAGCTTTATTAACTCATCATCAACTTTATCTTCTAAGAGTTCATTTTTTACAATTTCATTTTCCAAGCTATTAGAAATAATATCCAAATTTCTCTTTGAATTTTTGCTTGCTTCTTTCAATTTTTCTTCTATTTCCTTGTAAAGATAAGACGAAAAAATTTTTGACAAAAGCTCAGCTTTTTCATCTGAATTTGATTTTAAAAATTTTGAAAATTCTCCTTGTGCAAGAATCATAACCCTATTTAATTGATTATAATCAAGTCCAATTACTTCAATTATTTTTTTATCTGTTTTTTGTGGTCCATCAGATATTAGAATTTCCTTTTCATTTTCGATTTTATAAAATTCTACGCTGTGAGAAACATTGACATTTGCTCTTGTTTTTTTTGCTTTTTGATTTGGAATTCTTTTTATCCTATAATTTTTTCCATCAATTTCAAAATAAAAATCTACATAAGTTATAGGATCATCTCCACCTAGAAAATCACTTCTAATATCGTTTGAATTAAATCCTTCTCTTTGAATTTCTCCAAAAAGTGCAAAGCTTATAGCATCAAAAATTGTAGTTTTTCCACTTCCAGTATCTCCTGAAATTATAAATATTTTAGAATCATATATTTTTGTAAAATCTATAAAAGTTTTATTTTTGTAGGTCATAAATCCATACATTTCAAGTTTTACAGGCTTCATTGTATCACCTTTTTAAGTATTTCTTTTTCTAAATCTGTCATTTTTTCATTCATTTTAAACTTATAAAATTCTTCAAATATTTCCATGCTTGATAATTTTTCAAAATCAATATCAATATCCTCATCCTTTTCAATATTTATTGATTTTTCGTACTTTATTGAAACTGCATGAGGAAATTTCATTTTTAATTTTGCCATCGGAGAATCTATTGGCTTATCATCTTTTAAAGTAAATTCTATATAAGCATTTGAATTTTTCATTTTTAAAATATTTTCAAAATAATCACAAATTTTTTCAAAATCATTTAAAGGTTTAATTTCAATTTCTTTTATTTTTAAATCCTCTTTTAAATCAATAACAGTTACTGATTTTTTTTGATTTATTTCAGAAAATGAATATTTCATAAAAGTCCCACAATACCTAATTTTTTCATCAAGGACAAAGTGTTTTCTGTGAAGATGACCTAAAGCTACATAATCAAAATTTTTAAATAAATGGGCATCCATAGCATCATTTCCACCAATTGTAAGAGGTTTTTCCCCTTCTATTTTTTCATCTTCAAACGGCTTTTCATTTGCATAACAATGACTTATCAAAACATTTCTATCCTTATAATCTATATTTTTTAATAAAACTTTATAAAGGTCAGTAAAATTTTCTATATTTGAATCGATTTCATTTTTTGCCCTTGCAAGGGAAATATAAGGAATCGGATAAAAATTAACCTTTCCGTACTCATCATCAAAAGAAATTTTTTCATCAGAAGAATTTCCATAAATATAATAAGAATTTTTTTCAAAAAAACTTTTAGAAATTTCAAGCCTTTTTCCAGAATCGTGATTTCCAGAAATTGCTATAATTTTTTTCTTCAAATTAAAAATAATTTCATCCACAAAATCAGAATAGACCTTCATGGCTTCATTATTTGGAATAGATGTATCAAAAATATCTCCTGCAATCAAAACAATATCTACTTTTTCATCTTCAATAATTTTTAAAATTTGTTCAAGACAAAATTTTTGATCTTTTAGCAAAGAATATGAGCCAATTGATTTTCCTATATGAAGATCTGATAAATGTAATAATTTCATTTATTTTCCCTCACAAAAATATACTCATCTTTTGTTGAATTAATTGGATCATAAATATAATCACAAAGATTTATTTTTTTAATTTCTTCAATATCTGAAATTTTATTATTAATTAAATATTTTAACATTCTCCCACGCATTTGTTTTGTATATGAAACAATTGAACGGATTTTTCCATTTCTATCTTCTTTGAAAGTCAAGGTCAGAAATTTTTGATTTTTTTTCAAATATTTTTTTATGAGCTTAGCGTATTCAGCACTTGCTAAATTTATAATAAAATTTTCATCCTCAAAGGCTTTTTTGTAAATTTTGTCAGCCCAAAATTCGTGCATATTGATTCCTTTTGAATCCATATAAAGTCTATAATCAGAAATTCCTGTAAAAGGCTTGCACAAACCATATAAGGCAGAAATAATATAAACATGATCATTCAAATAAGCTAAGTCATTAAAATCTTCTTTTTTAAATTGCTTAAAAACGAGTCCATCATAAGAAAAAATCGCTGGATTTTTTAAATTTTTAAAATCGAAATCCTTGTAATCATAATAAGCTTTTATAGCAAGATCATCATTGCAAAAAAACATATTTGCTAAATCATTTATTGAATATTTTTTTAAATTTTCAACTAATTGTTTTGTTTCGTCTTCAAACAAAAGCCCCTCTGTTTTTTCATTTTCAAAATGTTTAAACCTTTTTGCAGGCGAAATTATAATTTTCATATCAAACCTTTCTATTTTTCATTCTAAATTAATTATATCATAGAAAATTTCCACAAAAAAAAGACAGGCGAACCTATCTTTTTAAAATTTTTTGAATTATTAGAGAAATTATCATTCCAAAAACTGCAATAACCACTATGGCACCACCTGGTTTTATTCCAAGATAAAAACTTGCACTAATTCCTGCCATCATATAAATTATTGCGATTATAATTGATTTTATAAAAGTTTCTTTATAAGATTTTGAAATCAAAAGCCCACTTGCAACTGGCAAAACCATTAATGACGAAATCATCAAAGCTCCCACAGTTTTTGTAGAAATTGCCACGGTAATAGCTGTCAAAAATGTAAAAATGCTAGAAATTAATTTTGAATTAATTCCAGCAAGATTTGCCATCAAAGGGCTAATTGAATTATACAAAAGCGGATAATATAAATAAAGGCTAAAAAATAGAACAAGAATGAAAATTACACTTACAATAATTACATCATCACTCGTAACACTTGTTATTGAACCAAATAAAAATGATTCAAAACTTGTGCCACCCGGTGTGAAATCTGACAAAATTCCTGCAAGTCCAATTCCAAGACTCATAATGATAGCCGTTGCCATATCGCCAAAACTTTTAAATTTTTTCCTAATTATTTCAATTGCAAAACTTGCAACAATACAAATTATTATTGAAGTAAAAACAGGATTTATTCCAATAATTAAACCTAGAGCAACTCCAGAAAGAGCTGTGTGAGATAAGGCATCTCCAATCATAGAAGTTCTCCTGTTTACCATAACAATTCCAATCATAGGAATTATTATTGCAAGCATAAGCCCAACTAAAATTGCCCTTTGCATAAATTCATAACTAAGCATCAACTATCCTTCCATTTTTTATCCTTATTTCTCTTTTAGAAAATTCTCTAACAACATCCATTTCATGACTTATCATCAAAATTGAAATTTTGTGTTTATCATTTAAGTGAGCTAGAAGTTTAAGAAAGTCTCTTTTTGATTTTTCATCAACGCCAACTGTTGGCTCATCCAAAAGCAAAACCTCTGGATTATTTACCATTGCCCTTGCTATCATAACTTTTTGAGCCTGCCCTCCTGAAAGTTGATTGAAAGGAATATGCAAAAGATTTTTTATATTTAAAATTTCAAAAATATCACGAACCTTTTGATAACATTTTTTGCTTGGTCTGTTAAAAATATTAAATTTCTTATACAAATTTAAAATTACAAATTCTTCTCCCGTTACTGGAAAGGCAAGTTTGTTTAAATCATTTACTTGTGGTACATAGCCAATTTTTGAATAAGCATTAAAATCTTCTATATTTATCCCAAATAATTTAATCTCTCCCGAATCTTTTTTCAAATCCTTTAAAATTAATTTTATTAGAGTTGATTTGCCAGAGCCATTTTCTCCTTGAATAGTCAAAAAATCGCCCTTATTCAAATCAAAACTAACTTTGTTTAATACTTCATCCTTGCCATAAGAAAAGACTACATCTTTAACTTCTATATCTTTAATTTATTTTAAACTACTTTCCATTATTTCAAAATTTTCTCTTATCAATTCTTGATAAGTTTTTTCATTTTTTAAATCATCATCACTTGCATATTCTATAGTATTTATAGCTTTTGCGTCAAGAGATAATTCATCTGCCAAAGTCTTTACATTTTTATCAGACTCGCCTTTTTCATAAAAAATTGCAGTAATTTTTTCTTTTTTTACATAATCAATTGCATTTTTCATAGTTTTTGCATCAGTTTCACTTGTTGAAGTTATTGATGTAAGCGGAACTTGAATTAAACCATAATCACGAGCAAGATAAGAAAATGCCTCGTGGTCTACTAAGAATTTTTTATTTTCTTTATTTTCTAATTTTTTTTCATATTCTTTATCAATTTCTTCAAGCTCTTTTTTTATTTTTTCAAAATTTTTCTCATAATAATCTTTATTTTCCGGATCAATTTCTGAAAGTTTTTCTGCTATATTTTTTGCTTGAATTATTCCATTTTTTGGAGATAACCAAACGTGAGGATCATATGCTCCATGATGGTGGTGTTCTTCTCCATCTTCATGTTCGTGTTCTTCTTTTTCGCTATCTTCATGTTTTTCATTATCTTCATGATTATCTTTGTCCTCTTTTTCATCTTCATCTAAAGATTCGTGATAATGAGGAGCATCACAACAAGATTTAGGTCTATCTTCACGTTTTTTATCATGTTCTTTTTCATCTTCATGCGTATTTTCTATTAAATTAATTCCTTTAGAAGTATCCACAATTTCAACTTTTGAAGATTCTGATATTTTTTCTTGCCAAGATTCAAGCCCTGCTCCATTTAAAAATAATACTTTTGCCTTTGACAAATCTGCCATATCTTTTGCAGATGGTTCAAAATCATGAACTTCTGTATTTAAATTTGTAAAAGATTTTACATTAAATTTATCTCCTGCAATTTGTTTTGTTAAATTATAAATTGGATAAAAAGAAGCATAAATTGTTTCTTTATCTTTATTTTCACTTTGACTTGTTTGATTTGAATTATTTGAATTTATATTTGATTTTTCATTATTTTTTGCACATCCTGTAACAAAAATTCCGAAAACCAAAATCATTGCTAATATTTTCTTTTTCATTTTTCCCCCTTTTATTGCAAATCATTTGCAAAGAATATTATATAGCTGTTTCATTTTTTGTCAATATGGTAATATATTTATAGAGGTGAGATTGTGAAAGCAGAAGATTTACTAAAGCAAAATAAGATTCGTGTTACTGAAAAAAGAAAAATAATTTTAGAAAAGATAATTGAAAATGATGATCCAATTTCTGCAGAAGAAATTTTAGAAAATTTAAAAGAAGAGAATATCAATATGGATCTTTCAACAATTTATAGAAATTTAAATACCTTGGAAGAGATAAATCTCCTTTTAAAAAATACAAATACAGATGGCATTTCTTATTTTCAATTAAATTCTAACAATCACAAACATTTTATAAGGTGTATTTCTTGTAATAAAAAATTTATAATAGAAAATTGCCCAATCCATGAAATTGAAGAAGAGATAGAAAAAGATACTGGCTTTGTAATTAAAGGACACAGTTTTGAATTTACAGGAATTTGCCCACAGTGTCAAAAAAAATTAAATAAACAAAAAAGTTGATAAAGAAAATTCTTTACCAACTTTTTTTATTTTAAACTCTTTTATTAAATTTTTCTTTATTAAATGCATTTACAGAATTTGCAACTATAATTGTTCCAGATGCATCTCCTGTTGTGTTTATTGCTGTTCTTGCCATATCCAAAATTCTATCTATTCCCATTATCATAGCAATTCCTTCTACTGGAAGTCCAACTGATGACAAGACCATTGACAAAGTAACAAGTCCTACTGATGGAATTCCTGCTGTACCAACGGAGGCAATTGTTGCTGTTAATATTACAGTTAAATAATCATTCAACGTTAAATCAATTCCATAAGCATTAGCAATAAATACTACAGCTACTCCTTGCATTATTGCAGTTCCATCCATATTTATTGTCGCTCCCAAAGGAATTGTAAATGAAGAAATTTTTTTATCAACTCCAATATCTTCTAGAGTTTGAATATTTAATGGAACTGTCGCATTTGATGATGCGGTTGAAAATGCAAAAGTCATAACTGGAAAATATTTTTTTAGAAAAGCAAATGGATTTACTCTTACAAATATCGTCAAAAGCAGCATATAAACTATCAGAAGTTGGAAAGCAAGTCCCAAAATTACAGAAATCATATATGAAAGCATAGACAAAATTACATCGTAACCAAGATTTGAAAATGTTCTTGCTATTAAGAAAAATACTCCAATTGGTGCAAGTTTCATTACAGCCATTGTCATACTCATCATCAAATCATTCATTTCTGTAATTATATTTCCCAAAGTTTCCATCCTATCTTCCATTCCTGCAATCAAAAGTCCAACTATAACTGCAAAAATAATTATTTGTAGCATATCGCCTTTTGCCAAAGCTTCAATAGGATTTGTTGGAATCATATTTAAAAGCGTATCTTTCATTGAAGTTTTTTCTCCAGCATCCATATTAAATTCATTTGAACCCAACTTCATATTCATTCCTTTTCCAGGATTTATAATTGACGCCAAAGAAAGAGCAATAATTATTGCAAGGGCTGTTGTCAAAAGATAAAATAATACAATTCTTATTCCAACTTTTCCAAGAGTTTTTGTATCTCCCATATTTCTGCAGCCATCAGCTATTGAAAAAAATACCAATGGAACAACTAGCATTTGCATAGCTCTTATAAACATTTGACCTAATAAATAAAAAATTCCATCAATTATAATGTCATCTTTAATATGACCTTTTGGAACAAAATAATGCATTACAATTCCAAGAATCATTCCACAAATTAGGGCAATAAAAATTTTAGAAGTTAAGCCTAATTTTTTATTAGATTTAGCTTTCATAACCATACTCCCTTCTCAGGTAATCTTTTAAGGCATCTTCCCAAGTTGAAAAAGTATTTTTGTCCAAAAGATTTAAAAAATAATTATCTATTCCCCTAAAGGCTGGTTCAAAATCAATTCTATCAGAATCTCTAACTTCTTCTACCTTTGCATCAATTTTTGTAATATCAATAATTTTTTGAGCAAAAGCTCTAAAGGAACAAGTCCCCTCACATGAAGCATGATAAATTCCATAAGCATTAGTTCCCATTATTGAAATCAAAAATTTTGAAAGCTCATAGGCTGATGTTGGAGAACCATATCTTGATTTTGGCACTTTAACAATACCATTTTTTGCTTGTTCAATAATTGATTCAACCAAATTATTTTCTTTTGAATAAAGTCTTGAAACCCTAACTATAAAATATCTATCAGCAAAATTTTTTACAAATTCTTCCCCCAAAAATTTACTTTTTCCATAAACTGTATTTGGATTTGCCTTATCAATTTCTTTGTATGGATGAATTGTTTGTCCATCAAAAACATCTGCTGTAGATAACTGAACAAGTTTTGCTCTAACCCTATTTGACGCAATGGCAATATTTTTTGCTCCCAAAGCATTTAACAAATATGCTTTATCAGGATCATTTTCGCATTTTAATCTATTGGTAATGCCCGAACAATTGATAATTATTTTTGGTCTATTTCTATCTACAAACAAATTTACTTCTTCTTGTTTTGTAATATCAACTTCATCTTTGTCAGTTGCAATTATTTCAGCTTCCAAAGGATCTAAATATCTTACAAGAGTCGATCCAAGTCTTCCATGAGCTCCTGTAATCCAAATTGTATTAATTCTCATAAATTTTCCTTTCTATATTTTTTTTAAAAAAACAATTATATGTTTTATTATAACATATTGCAAATTATTTTTCATTTTTGTTTGTTCTTTATCTTACATAAAAATTAATAAATAAATTAAGCAAATAAAAAAAGCTAGTTAAACTAGCTAATTTAATCCAATATCTTTTCTATAATATTTATTTTCGTATTTTATTTTTTCGCAATCATTATAGGCGATTTTTCTTGCAAGTTCTAAAGTTTTTGCTTTTGCGTTTATTGTAAGAACTCGTCCGCCATTTGTTAAAATTTTTCCATCTTCTAATTTTGTTCCATTATGAAAAATAATTGAATTTTTTACATCTTCAAGTCCACTTATTTCTTTATTTTTTTCATATTTTAATGGATAACCATCTGAAACAAGAATTAATGATAGAGAATAATCACTAGACCATTTTATATCGTCTTTCTTTAAACTATTATCAAGAGTTTTTTCTATAATTTCTACAAGGTCTGATTCAAGTCTTGGCATTAGGGTTTCTGTTTCTGGATCTCCAAATCTTACGTTAAATTCTAATATTTTTGGTTTATCTTCATCGATCATAAATCCAATAAACAAAATTCCATTATAAGAAAGTTTTGAATCATCAAGTCCTTTTTCAATTTGCCTTAAAATTATTTCTATATTTTCCCCTGTTTTTTGTGAAAATTTACTTGGAGAATATGTTCCAACTCCTCCAGTATTTGGACCCTTGTTTCCATCATAAATTTGCTTGTGGTCTTTGCAAGTTTCTAACGGAAATAATTTATTGTTTGAGACCAAACACAAAAGTGAAGCTTCTTCGCCTTTCAAAAATTCTTCGATTACAACAGTTTTTCCCTCATCTCCAAATATTTTTTTATTAAAAATATCATCAAGACTTTCTATAGCTTTTTTTTCATCTTCGCAAATTATAACACCTTTTCCAAGACAAAGCCCATCAGCTTTTATAACTAAAGGATAGGAAAAATCTTTTAGGGAATTTAAGGCATTGTCAAAATTTTCAAAAGATTTATATTGTGCTGTTGGTATCTTATATTTTTCTAGGAAATTTTTGGTAAATTTTTTTGATTTTTCAAATTTTGCACATTCTTTGTTTGGTCCAAATATTTTAAGATTATTTTTTTCAAATTCATCTACAATTCCCATACATAAAGGATCTTCTGGTCCTACAATTGTAAGGTCAATTTTTTCTTTTTTAGAAAAATCAACCAAGGATTTTATATCTGTTGGTTCGATATTTATATTTTTGCAAAAAGAATTAGTGCCAGCATTTCCTTTTGCCATAAATATTTGGTCTACTTTTTTTGATTGTGAAATTTTCCAAGCAAGTGCATGTTCTCTTCCACCATTTCCAATTATTAAAACTTTCATCAAAAACTCCTATTTTTTTACGAAAACCTTATTATTTTTTATGTAAAATAAATCATCACAAAAATCTTTTACTGATTTTATCAAAATTTCGTGTTCTTTTTCCAAAACATTTTTTGCTATATCATCGATTGTATCTTCTTGATTAATTTTTACAATTTCTTGATAAATTATTGGGCCATCATCTGCATCTTTTGTAACAAAATGAGTACTTGCTCCAGTAAATTTCACTCCTTTTTCATAGACTTTTTCATGAACCTTTCTTCCATAAAATCCCATCCCACAAAATGATGGTATAAGGGATGGGTGGATATTAATAATTCTTGACTCAAACTTGTCAATTATTTTTTGAGGTAAAATTTTAAGGTAGCCTGCAAGAACAACAAGATCGATTTTTTCTTTTATTAAAGTATCGAGCAAAATATCATTATCTTTGCAAACCAATGTTTTAATTGAAGCATTTTTTGCTCTTGTAAGCCCGTAAGCATTTTCTTTATTTGAAATTACTATAGATATTTTCCCATTAATAATTTTATTTTGGCACGAATCAATTATAGCTTGAAGATTTGTTCCTGAGCCTGAGATCAAAACTGCAATTTTTTTAGAATTTGAGGTCGATTTTTTCATCATTTTCTATAACCTCTCCAAGATCTAAAAGCTCATCTTCATCAATTATTTCTTTAACTTTTTCAATATCATTTTTATCGACTGCAAAAACAAGTCCAACGCCCATGTTGAAGGTTTCGTACATATCTTTTTTGTCAAGCTCTCCCCATTTTTCTAATAGTGAAAATATTTTTGGAAGAGGAATATTTCTCACATCAATTTTTGCACAAAGTCCATCTGGAATCATTCTTGGAATATTTTCATAAAATCCACCACCAGTAATATGGCTTAGGCCATTTATTTCAATTTTTTCAAGAAGATCTAAAATTTCTTTCACATAAATTTTGGTTGGTTTTAATAATTCTTCTCCAAGACTTGTATCAAGTCCTTCAATTTTTTCATCTAAAGATAATTTTTCTTTTTCTAAAACAATTTTTCTTACAAGAGAATATCCATTTGAATGAATTCCTGAAGATTTTAAACCAAAAATATGATCGCCTTTTTTAATTTTTTGTCCAGTAATTATTTTTTCTTTATCAACTATTCCCACACAAAATCCTGCAAGGTCATAGTCATTTTCCTTATAAAGACCTGGCATTTCTGCAGTTTCTCCGCCAATCAAAGAAGAATTAGCTTGAAGACAGCCATCAGCTACTCCTTTTACAATTTTTTCCATTTTTTCTGGAACAAGTTTGCCACATGCTATATAATCTAGAAAAAATAAGGGCTTTGCTCCTTGGCAAAGAATATCATTTATGCACATTGCCACGCAATCAATTCCAATTGTATCGTGCTTGTCCATCATCTGAGCAAGCATAACTTTAGTTCCAACTCCATCTGTCCCTGAAACCAAAACTGGATTTTTTATATTTAAATTTTCCAAACTAAATAGACCAGAAAATCCTCCAAGTTTGCTCAAAACATTTTCTGATTGAGTTTTTTCTACTAATTTTTTTATAAGTTCGACTTCTTTTTGACCGTTAGCTACATCAACTCCAGCGTCTTTATAATTTATTGGCATTTTATATCCTTTCTAAAGGGTTATATCCATTAAAACAATTTTCGTAATATGTTTTATTTCCACAAGCTTGTCTTAATCCTTCTAGGGAAATAAATCCCAAAGAATCTGCTCCTATAATTTTTCTAACTTCTTCTACACTTCTGTTGTTGCTAATTAAATGATCTTTGTCTGGCACATCAAAAGTAAAAGTTTCTTCTTTTATCACTTGAGGAGATGCAATCCTAATGTGGACTTCCTTTGCTCCTGATTCTCTCAAAATTTCTATTACTCTTTTTATAGTATTGCCTCTTACAATAGAATCATCCACAAGAACAACTCTTTTTCCTTCAATAAGATGTTTTATTGGATTTAATTTTATTCTTATTCCTTTTTTTCTCATTGAATTTGTTGGAAGAATAAATGTTCTATTTATATATCTATTTCTTACTATTGCTCTTTCGTATTTTATATTTGATGCACGCGAAAATCCAACAGCTGAAATTAATCCACTATCAGGACTTCCAACAACTATATCTGCATCTACAGGATGTTCTTTGTAAAGAATTTCTCCCATTTTAATTCTTGCATCATAGACGCTAACCCCATTTATTGAAGAGTCAGGTCTTGCAGTATAAACAAAATCAAAAATGCAAGGAGAATTAGAAAGCTCTTTTGCAAAATAGGATTCTTCTCCATTATCGTCAACTATATAAATTTCTCCTGGTTTTAATTCGTGACAAAGTTGCCCATCAATTGATTCAATCACACAAGATTCGCTTGCAACTATATAAGAATCTTCTTTTTTACCAACGCAAAGATTTTTAATTCCATAAGGATCTCTAATCGCAATCATCCTATTTCCATTTACGAGAATAATAGAATATGCTCCCTTTAAATTATTTATAAATTGTATAATTTCATCTATATTATTTGAATTTAATTTATTTACAACATCTTCAGGACTTGTTTCATCAAGAAATTTTCCATCAATTGCAATCAAATTTTTAAAATTTGAATTTTCAGGATAAAATAACCATGGCATAGGCATAAGAGATTTATCATCTTCAGCAAATCTATATTTTACATAACCAAGACCAACATTTCCTGCAAGAGTTGAAATATTATCTAGGCTAATATTATTGGCAATTTCTCCCTTACCTCTAATTTCTGATAATTTTTCATGAGCAAGAAGTGATATTCCCATTGACTCTTGACCTCTATGTTGGATTGCATAGAGGCCAGAGTATAATTCGGGAAAAACATTTTTATATTTCTTTTTTGAAAATATTCCTACAATTCCACTCATTTATTTGCCTTATATTCATATTCAGAATTATCTATAGTTTCTTTCATTTTTATTCTCATATCCTTTAATTTTTCTCTTAAAGAATCATATTTTATTGCAAGAATTTCTGTAGCCAAAATTGCAGCATTTTCTCCTCCTCCGATTGCAACAGTTGCAACAGGAACTCCACTTGGCATTTCAACTGTAGAAAGTAAAGCTTCAAGTCCACCAAGATGAGATGATTTTGCAGGAATTCCAATTACAGGTCTTGTTGTTAACGCTGCAATAACTCCAGATAAGTGAGCAGCTTTTCCTGCAATTCCAATATAAACTTCGCTTTCATTTTCGCTTTTTTCTACATATTCTTCTAAACTTTTTAAAGCTCTATGAGCAGAAATAACCTTAACTTCATAATCAATTCCAAATTCATTTAATTTTGAAACAACCTTATCAGCTATCGGGCTATCAGATAAAGAACCCATGATTATAGATACTTTCATATAAACTCCTTATTAAAGTCCTAAATATTTTGACAATTCCATTGGTTCAATATAAGTTCCATCTTTATAAACTCTCATATTTCCACCAGAAACTTCATCAATCAAAACAACTTCTCCAGTTGAAGCAAGTCTTCCCCATTCAAATTTTATATCGTATAAATCAAGACCATATTCTGCTAAGATATCCTTTACAAGTTTTGCAACTTTTTTATTTTCTTTAATAATTTCTTTATATTCATCATGAGATAAAATATTTAATTCAACTAAAGCGTCTTCTGTAATAAGTGGATCTTCACGGTCATCATCTTTTAAAGTAATTTCAGAATAAGCATCAAGATCTTGTCCTTCACTTGCATAAAGACCATATCTTCTCATAAAAGATCCAACTGCTTTAAATCTTGTAATAACTTCTAAACCTTTTCCAAAAACTGTACATTTTTCAATTTCCATAAGATTTTTATCAAGGTCCGCTCCAAGATAATGAGTTTTTACACCAGCCTCATTTATTTTTTCAAAGAAAAATTTAGAAACTTTTAGACACTCTTGACCAGCGCCTTCTTTTTCTCCAGCAACTTGATTTCCACCAGTATCAAATACTCCATCAGTACCAGTCATAGTATCCTTAAATAAACAAAAATATTTTCCATCATTTTCAACCAAATTTTTTGTCTTACCTTCGTAGATTGTATGCATTTTTTTCTCCTTAAAAATTTTTACAAAAAATAAGCCCAGAAGGACAGGCTACGAAACCTATCCTCCTGGGCTTTTGTCCCTCTGGTGTAATACTAAAAAATATCCGTACCGCTCGGTCTTGAAAAAAACAGATCCCTAGGTACACTTTCGCCCATTTCAATGAGCCTATTCTTCGTTCAAATTCATAATACCAAGGTAAATTTTAATTGTCAAGAAAGTTTTTTGATAAATTTTAATATTTTTCATTTACGACTTGTAATTCATTATATTTATAATAAGATAATATTAATTATGAATAAAGGAGCAAAAATGTCAAAAATAAAAAATATTATTATAGCAATTCTTTTAGCCGTTTGTTTATTGTTTTCATTCAATTATTTTTCTTCAAAAAATGAAAATAAAATAGACAACAAATTAATAGAAAATAGAATAGAAAATGCAAAAGAGCTAACAAGTTTAAAATATTCCTACACAAATATGGGACAATTTGAAAATTCAAATAAATTTTATGGCTACGATATACCATTTACCCAAAAGAAATTTATAGTTTCTTATGATGGAATGATTTCTTGTGGAGTAGACCTTGAAAAAATGGACGTAAAGGTTTCAGGAAAAACAATAAATATAAAATTACCAAAATCAAAAATTTTATCCCACGAAATTTACGAAGATTCCCTAAAAATTTTCGACCAAAAAACATCAATTTTTAATCCAATTAAAGTTGAAGACTACAATGACTTTGCCAAAAATCAAAAAAAATCAGTAGAAAAAAGAGCAATAGACAAAGGAATCTTGATAGAAGCCAACAAAAAATGTGAAAAAGCAATAAAAGATATAATCAACATAGACAATAGTCTTGAAGATTATACAATAAATATACAATTTAAATAAGGGTTCGCCCTTATTTTTTTGTGCTATAATATACTTATGAAAGGTGGTAATATGAAAATATATTTAGGTTGTGATTTATTTACAGAAGGACAAAGATGGCAAGCACTAGAAATTCAAAAGGCACTTCAAAATGAATTTTCAGATATAGAAATTTATAATCCCGCTCAAAATTTAGAAATAAATGATAAAGATGCAGGCTTTACATCAAATTACGATATACTATTAGCAGACTACGAAAGACTTAAAAATGCAGATATATTAGTAGGATTGATGGACACACAAGATTTAGGCCTTGCAGCAGAGATGGGAATTGCATTTGAAAAAGGTCTTCAAATTTTTCAACTCTACACAGATATAAGACTTGGAGGAAATGACAAAGAAGATAAATTTCCACCAATGAAAAAAGACATATTTCAAAATGATTTTTTATATATAAACAAACTCATAACAGGACTTTCTTACGTAGATAAAAATGGAAATAAATTCAAAAAACCAAGAATTTATAAGAAAAAAGAAGAATTGATTGAAGATTTAATTTTGTATATAAAAGAAAATAAATAAGACTACAAAATTAGCTATTATTTTTTCACAGAAATTTTAAGCTAAGAATTTATATTTAAAATTGAACTTTCTAAAAAAAATTATCAATTAATTTTTCCTTTAAAGTAGGCTCTTATTTAAAATTCAATAATTTCGATAAAAAAATGAGTATCAAACCAAGTCACAAAGACAAGTTTGATACTCATTTTTGAATTTTTAATTTTTTAAAATATTAAATTTTATTATTTTCTTTTGCTTTTAAATAAGCCTAGGCTTGATGCTCCTAATAAGCCCAAAATTGCTGAAAGGCTACCAACTCCTGTTTGTACATTTTCTCCAGCATTATTTACTTTATTGCCTGTATTTGCTGTGTTTGTTGTATTTGTTGTATTTGTTGTACCAGTTTTTTTATTTTTTCTGTTAGGATTTTTTTGGCTTGGATTTTGTGGTTTTTGATTTGCCATATCGTCTATGATTTTTACTAAATCACTATAAAGTTCATCAAAAGTTATTTTATCTTTTGCAAATAAGTATACTTTTGCTAAAAATGCCTTATCTCGTTTAGTTGCTTCCATAAGCTCTTCTAAATTTTTTGCTTTTCCAACTCTATCCAATTCTGCTTTTAAATTTTTTTCATTTTCGGGTGTTAGTTCAAATCCAAGTGTCTCTCTAATAGAGTACATAATCCAAGTTTTTATTACTTCAAAAGAGTCTTTATTTTTATAAACTTCACTCATTTTGAATTCTTTAGGTTTTACTTTCTTTTCGTCTTTTGGTTTTTCTTCATCAGTTTCTGGATTTTCTTTTTTGTCATCTGGTTTTTCTGTTTCGCCGTCTGGTTTTTCTGTTTCGCCATCTGGTTTTTCTGTTTCGCCGTCTGGTTTTTCTGTTTCGCCATCTGGTTTTTCTGTTTCGCCATCTGGTTTTTCTGTTTCGTCATCTGGCTTTTCTTCTCCGTTTTCATTTACTGGAGCTTTCTTTATAGTGATTTTTTCATTTACTACAGCTGATTTTTCTTCTGCTTTTACATTTTCACTTGTTTTTACTGGCTCTTTTAAGGCATTTTCTACTGATTTTTCTTCATTTGCTTTTGCATTAGGAATTAATAAGCTTACTCCTAGTGCCAAGGCTAGG
>NZ_HE978531.1:862344-942539 GCF_000311745.1 Anaerococcus obesiensis ph10
ATTTTTTTAAATTATTCTTTCTACTAAACATTATATATATATATATATATTGTCAAATATTTTAAATATTTATCCATAAAATAAAATTTGAAAATTTTCAAATAATTTTTAATAAAAAATAGGCTGAAGTAAATTTACTTCAGTCTATTTTTTGGCACGCCAAAGAGGAATTGAACCCCTATCTTAAGCTTCGGACACTTTTGTTTTACCATTAAACTATTGGCGCATGATAGTGATATTGGAAAACTGTATCCTATTTAAAAATCTCAAATCCATAAAGGTATTTCCTAGTCCTGAATCTATATAAATTTGTGAATTTTTATATTTAAATAATCCTTTATCAAATTTTGGAAAATATCCTTCTCCAGGTGCTAGCAAAGCTCCCAAAAATGGAAATCTAACTTGTCCTCCGTGGGTATGACCTGAAAAAATCATATCCATTGTATCGTCTAAATTATCTCTTATGTTTTTAGAAAAATGACTTAATATTATATTTAAATTTTCATCTTTTGTTTTGTAATTTTTTAATGAAAAATTATTATAGCTTACTCCATAAATATAAATATTTTCTTCCCTAATTTTTAAATATTCTCCCTCATTTTTTAAATATTTTATACCAAGCCTTTTGATTTTTTCTATAAATTCATCAAGCATAGGACCTGCTTCTTCGTGATTTCCTGTTATATAATAGGTTTTTATTTCTAATTTTGAAAGCTTTTCTAGAAAGTCTATTGCCCTATTAAATTTCTTTTCTTCTCCATAATCATTTATATCTCCTGTCAAAATTATAAAATCTGGATTAAATTCTAGGATTTTTCCCTTAAAATATTCCATATTTTTTAATTTATTCGAATGAAAATCACTAATTTGTGTTATTTTTATTTTATTTTTTATTTTTTTGCTGTATATATCTTGCTTTACTTCTTTTGCCCACTTGCATTGATAGTAAATGTATGAGAAAAGAAGTAAAATTAGGCAAAATATTATAAAAATTATTATTTTATTCATCTAAATTTTCTATTCTTTCTAGAAAAACTTCTGCAGACATGTCTGAGGCTAACAAGTATCCTCTTCTTGGGGAGAATGATTTTTGTGATAAGGCTGGGCCGTCTACTGAAACTGATCTTTTAAATTGACTTGTAATTAGTCTTTTATAAAATGATTTGAGCCATTTTTTTATGGTTTTTTTGTCATAGTCGTCTTTGAAGGCAACTTTTGCTTTTTCATATATTTCTTCTACTGATGAATTTTCCAAAAATTCAAATGTGAAAAAGTCTATTAATTCATAAGGGCCTATTATATCTTCAGTTTTTTGGCTGATTTTTTCTTCATTTTCATTTTTTAGCTCTGGAGAAATTGGAGTTTTTAATATATCGTCCAAAACTTCTTTTAATTTTTGATTTTTTGTATTTTCTACAAGATAGGAAACAATATATCTTAATTCGGTCTTTGTCAAAGAGGCATTAACTGCATAGGATGACATGTGATCACCGTTGTAGGTTGCAAAGCCTTGGGAAATTTCTGACTTATCTCCAGTTCCTATTACTAGAGCATTTTCCATATTTCCTATATCAAATAAAATTTGAGTTCTTTCCCTTGCTTGAGCATTTTCGTAGGCTATATCTTGAGTTTTTCCATCATGGCCAATATCCTTTAGATGAATATTTACTGCATCTTTTATTACAATTTCATTTAATTTTATTTCAAAAGCTTCTGCAAGCTTAAAGGCATTTGATTTTGTTCTCTTGCTTGTGCCAAATGCTGGCATTGTGTATAAAAGAATATTTTCTTTTGGAAGACTCATTTTTTCGAATGCTTTTACTATAAATAAAAGTGCCATGGTTGAATCAAGTCCGCCACTTAGTCCCAAGACTACTTTTTTACAAGAAATCGCCTCTATTCTTTGAATTAAAGCTCTTGTTACTATATCAAAAGCATCTTCTACATAGATTTTTTTATCATCAAGCAAATAAGGAAATTTATCCCAATATGAAAGACTTGGCTTATTTTTAAAATCAAAAAATTCTTCTATAGTATTTTGACTTATATCAAAATATGAACACAAATCAGCAAATTCATCTCTCTTACTTTCTTTAATTTTTCCATTTTCTCCAATAATATTTAAGCCTTCATATACAAAATCGGTTGAACTTTCTCCAAGTCCTGTACTTGAATAGAGATAAATTGTATCTTTTGATAAAAATTTAATTTTATCTTCTATATCTTTTTTTGATCCTATATATCTAGTTTTTGCTGACGGATTTAAAATTATATCTATGTTATTTTTCGACTTAGAAATTAATGAATCGGGAATATTTTTCTCCTCATTTTCTCCTATGCTTACAGTTATTTTTATATCGTTAATTTCTATATATGATTTATTATAGAGATGAACATATTCATCTTTTATCTTAATAAATTCATCTTCTTCTGGAGTGTCAAAAACATATTTTTCGTGGTCTTTAAAATTATCTTTAAAAAATCCTCCAATAATATCGCCTTCTTTTAATAAAAATACCATATCAATTATTTTTCTTCCCTCTTTTACAGGAAGTCCAACAGAAAACAAAGTATCAATATTTTTTGAAAATTTTTTCAAATCAAATAAAGCATCAAGGCATTCTTCTAAAATATCATCATTCGCAAATCCATCATACAAACTTGCTCCAGTAATACAAAGTTCTGGCAAAAGCAAAATATTTACTAAATCATCATTTGCTTTTTTTATCGTTTCTTTTATTTTTTTCTTGTTGTAAGATATATTTCCAATTTTAATTTTAAAATTTTCTGCTCTTAATTTTAAATTTTTTTTCATATAAACCTCAAATCTTTTTAAACTATAAAATTATTATATAAGATTTACAAAAAAACTGCCACAGTTTCCTGTGACAGTTTTGAATTTATTTTTTTATTTTTGATCTTTAGCTTTTTGAACTTCTTCTCTTCTTTTCTTCATTGATTCAAAAATTCCGTCAACTAAAGCATCCATATCTGGTTCTTTTGCAGATTTTAATGATGAAACTATATTTACTTGTTCTGGTAGAACGTCTATTAATTTCATTTCATTATCTAAGAATTCTTCCATTTTATCTGCAGCTGTTGGAGCCCAAGTACCATTATCCATTAATGATACTGCTCTATTTTGTACGTTAAGTGCTGCCATATCATGGATGAAGTCTTTCATTTTTGGATATATTCCAAGGTTGTATGTTACTGATGCAAGAACGATATTTGAATATTTAAATGCATCTGCAATTAGGTAAGATACATCTGTGCTTGAGACATCTCTTAGAGAAATATTTGTCATTCCTCTTTCAGCAAGTTTTGATGCTAGAGCTTGAGCTGCATATTCTGTATTTCCATACATTGATGCATAAGCTATCAATACACCTTCTTCTTCTGGTTCATAGCTTGACCATTTGTTATATTTATCTAAGATATAACCGAAGTCTTTTCTCCAAACAAGTCCGTGAAGTGGGCAGATATATTTAATATCAAGTCCTGCTGCTTTTTTAAGAACTGCTTGTACAAATGTACCATATTTACCAACTATATTTGTGAAATATCTTCTTCCTTCATCTAGCCAATCTCTATCCCAATTTACTTCATCGGCAAAAAGTCTTCCGTCATTAGATTTAAATGAACCAAAAGCATCTGCTGAGAATAAAACTTTATCTGTTAAATCATAGGTCATTAAAACTTCTGGCCAGTGAACCATTGGAGCTTCTACGAATGTAAATTCGTGTTTACCAAATGAGATTGAATCTCCTTCTTTTACTTCAATGTATCTATCATCTACGTGATAACCGAATTGTCTCATAAATAATATAGCTTTTTCACTTGCTATAATTTTTACGTTTGGATAGTAATGTAACATTAATTCGATTGCAGAACAGTGGTCTGGTTCCATGTGTTGAATTAACATATAATCAAGATCACGATCTCCAAGAACTCTAGATACGTTTAATATATATTCTCTAGTAATAGACCAGTCAACTGAATCTATTAAAACTGTTTTTTCATCCATTAAAAGGTATGAGTTGTATGAAACTCCGTCTATAGGAAAAATATTTTCAAATAGAGCAAGTCTTCTGTCATCTCCACCTACATAAAATAAGTCGTCTGTAACTTTTCTAACTGTATACATATATTCCTCCTACTACTTTCTGTCTTCTGGTACATCCATTTTAATGAATTGATCTTTTGCTTCGCCTGATACTGGTGATACCCAAGAATCTGGTAATTTATCGAATGGTGTTCCTGGTTCAATTCCATTTTCTGGATCTCCAAGTTCAGGATTGTATTCATATCCAGAACCTAAATCTACATAAATTGGATTTGTAGGAGCCATTTTTCTTGGTTTAGATCTTTTTATTTTCTTCATTGGTGGTGCTGGTTTCTTAGCTTCTCCATTGTCTAATTCTTTGATTAGAAGTGGAAGAATTACCATAGCATCTCCAACTATACCATAATCACAGTTGTTGAAAATTGGTGCATTTTTAGAATTGTTAATTGCAACTATTGTTGATGCGTTTTTGATTCCCTTTAAGTGTTGTCCTGCTCCAGATACACCTACACCTATATAAAGATTTCCTTTGAATGTTTGACCACTCATACCAACGTATCTATTGATGTCTACATATTTAAGTGTTTCTGCAACTGGTCTTGATGATGAAATAGATGCTCCAGCTTGATAAGCTAAATCTTCAATCAATTTCATATTTTTCTTTTCGCCTATACCACGGCCTGCTACAACAATTCTTTGAGAATCTGCAATTGGTGTGTAAGGATCAATTCCTACAGTAAAGTCATATCCGTCTTTTTTAAGTGCTGCTACAAGATTTTTAACTGCTTCTTTTGGATCTCCTTCATAGATTTCGCCTTTTCTAACTCCTGCAATAGGGCCAGATTTTTTATTTGATCCAACAGCTTTAACCTTTGGAGCTCTACCTACTGTATTAGCTCCAACAACAACTCTCATAATTTCATTTGTACCTTCATAGATTTGTGTAATCTTAGAATCTCTATAGAATCTTTCAACATCGATACCTTTAATAAATCCAGATCCACCGTACAATTGTAAAGCTTCATTAGTTATCTTTGATGCAAGATCAGATGCAAATTGTTTTGCCATAGCTGCATCTGCTGAATATCTTTCGTGATTTTCTTTTAATTCTGCTGCAGAATAAATCATAAGTCTTGCAGCTTTTAAATTTGTTGCCATGTCAGCAAGTTTAAATGTATTTGCTTGAAGATGAGCAATTGGCATACCAAATTGTTCTCTTTCTTTAGCATAAGCAAGAGCTGATTCATAAGCACCTTGTCCAATACCTAAAGCTTGAGATGCAATACCAATTCTACCACCGTCAAGAGTTGCCATAGCAATCTTAAATCCTTGACCTTCTTTTCCCAAAAGATTTTCTTTAGGAACTTTTACATTATCAAAATGTAATTCAGCAGTACATGAAGATCTAATACCTAATTTGTCATAGTGATCAGAACATGTGAATCCTTCCATTCCTTTTTCAACTATGAATGCTGAAATACCATGAGTTCCAATTCCTGGAGTTGTTACCGCAAATACTACGTATGTATCTGCTTTTGGTGCGTTAGTAATAAAGATTTTTTTACCATTTAAAATATATCTTTTTCCATCCAAATCTAATTCAGCTGTTGTTTCTGTTCCACCTGCATCAGATCCAGCATTTTCTTCTGTAAGACCAAATGCACCAATTTTTTCACCTTTAGCTAATGGTGTTAAATATTTTTTCTTTTGTTCTTCTGTACCAAAAGCATAAATAGGCCATGAACCCAAAGATGTATGTGCAGAACAAATAACTCCAACACCACCATCAACTCTTGATAATTCTTCAACTGTGATCGCATAGCTCATTACGTCTAAACCTTGACCACCGTATTTCTTAGGATAAGGAATTCCTAAAAATCCTAATTCTCCCATTTCCTTTACAATTTCGTCAGGAAATTCGTTGTTTTGATCAAGCTCAAAAGCAATTGGTTTTACTTTTTCTTCAGCAAATTCTCTGACTTTTTTACGTAAAGCTTCATGCTCATCTGTTGTTTTAAAAAGCATATATTCCTCCTAAAAAATATAATATCCATTTTTGTTTTACAATATAATTCTATACTGAAAATGTTTTTTTGTCAACACAATTTATTTTTATAAAGATTAAAAATAATGATAAAATTAAATTGCAATATATGAATATGTAAAACATCTACACTTATTATATATCCTAAAATTCTTTATTTAATCAAATTTTTTAGAATTTTTCCAAATATTTTTTTGTAATAAAAATATATATTTAAAAACTTTGCTTATGAAAAAGTTTTCTAGTGAAAATATTAAAATTTAAATAATGATAGCTTTATTTTTTATTTAATTTTATACTTATTAAGGTATAATAGGTTTTAAGAAAAATAAAACTTTGGAGGTTATATGCAATTTATAAAAAAAGTTTATGACAATATATATTGGGTGGGTGCCAATGATAGGGACTTAAAAAGATTTGAAAATATGTTTACCCTTCCAAATGGCGTAACTTACAATTCATATATTATAAAAGATGAAAAAAATGTTTTGATGGACGGCTCTGATTCTTCTGTAATAAGAACTTATCTTGATAATGTTGAAAAAGCTCTTGACGGAGAAGATTTAGATTATATTATCGTTCAACACATGGAACCTGACCATTGTGGATCAATTGATTTTATTTTGGACAAATATCCAAATTGTAAATTTGTAGGAAATCAAAAAACCATAAAATTTTTCCATCAATTTTATCCAAATGACAAATACAATGAAGATAGATTTTTAGAAATTAAAGATGGCGATGAATTAAATATTGGTAAAAGAAATTTAAAATTTGTTTTTGCTCCAATGGTTCACTGGCCAGAAGTTTTTATGACTTACGAAACAACAGAAGGTTTATTCTTCTCAGCTGATGCTTTTGGTTCATTTGACGTTATTGAAGGACATATTTCTGCAAAACACTATATCAAAAAACAAGCTTGGGTAGATGAAAATAGAAGATATTATATAAATATAGTTGGAAAACAAGGAAAAATGGTTACAAATCTTCTTAAAAAAGTTTCAGATTTTGAAATCAATGCAATCTTGCCTCTTCATGGACCTATTTATGATGACAAAGAATCAATAGAATTTATTTTAGATAAATATGATAAGTGGGCAAATTTTAAACCAGAAGTTAAGGGTGTAAATATAGTATTTTCTTCAATGTATGGAAACACAGAATTAGCAGCTGATATTTTAGCTTCAAAACTTGATGAACTTGGAGTTGAAAATATAAAATTATATGATGTTTCTGACAATGATTTTTCATATATAATTGCTGATAGCCACAAATATTCAAACCAAGTTTTTGTAGCAATGAATTATAATGCAGGTTTATACCATAAGATGGATGCTTTACTTAGAGAATTAGTTGGAACAGGCTACCAAAACAGACACATCTCATTCATTCACAATTATTCATGGGGCGGAAAATCTCTTGAACAAGCAAAAGAAATTCTTGAAAAAGGAAAACACGAATACGTTGGAGAAGATTTCATAATAAATTCTTCAATGAAAGATGACCAAGAAAAAACTCTTGAAAATTTAGCTAAGGCTATTAAAGAAGATTTAGATAAGTAAAAAATATTAAAAAGATGCGAAAATTCTCATCTTTTTTGTACAAAAAAAAGAGCATATTTCTATGCTCTCAGACTGTTGACAAAGTATACAAACCCCTCATGCTAAGAATATCATACGGAAAAAATTGATTTGATTTCAAATTTTAAAATTCGTCAAAAATCGCATTCTAAAATTTAAAGCTATGATTTTTTATTAAATAAATTAAATTCAATTAAATTTTAATTCTTCGTTTTATTCCGAGGGATAAATATTAAAATCGTGCCACTGGCACAATTTTAAGCTATTTATCTGTCATCGCGTTAGCGAGTTTGCGATTTTAGAATTTTAAAATTTAGAAATCAACAATTTTTGGAGTCAGATATTCGTGCTTGAGGGTTTGTCTACGCTCTGAGAGCATACTTCTTTGCTCTTAATTTTTTCAGTCTTTTGGTTTATCTTCTTCTGGGATGTTTTTGTTGTCGTATGGAGATTTGTAGATTGATTCTTTGGCAAATTGTTTTACTGCTTTGCCTGTTTTTAATTCTGAAATTAAGGTTCCAGGTCCTCCTACGCATCCTCCAACGCATGCCATTCCTTCTAATAATAGTCCGTCTTTTCTTCCTAGTTTTGCCATTTGGGCAAGTTTTACGCAGTCGGCAAGTCCTTCTGCCTTTTCTACGTTTACTTCTAAATCAGGATTTATTTCTGCAATTCTTCTTTTTACAGCTTCTGCTACTCCTCCGCTTACTGCATAATTTCTTCCTGTTTCTGATGCATCTTGCCAATCTTCTTCAATTTTTATTTCTGCTGGGTCTATATCTTTTGCCAAGAACATTCCCATTAATTCTTCATAAGTTATTACATAATCAATTGTTTCTGCAACTTCTGGTCTTCTTGCTTCAAGTTTTTTTGAAATGCATGGCCCAATAAATGCCACTTGTGCTTTTTCATCCATTTTTTTGATGTGTTTTCCTGAATAAATCATTGGTGTTGATGATTCTGAAATTTTGTCATTTATTTCTGGGAATTTTTTCTTTACCATCAATTTCCAAGAATAACAGCATGATGTTCCCATAAATGGAATTTTTTCTGGCACGCTTTCTACGTATTCGTGGGCTTCATTTAATGTTGTAAGGTCTGCTCCAAGTCCTACTTCTATTACATCTCTAAAACCTAATTTTCTAATTGCTTCTTTTATTTGAACAGGAGATGCCATTTGACCAAATTGTCTTACAAATGATGGTGCAACAATTGCGTAAACGTGTTTATCTGTATTTAATGCTTTTGCCAATTGGTAAATTTCTGTTTTATCTGAAATTGCTCCAAATGGACAAGATGTTATACATCTTCCACAAGCTACACATTTGTCATCGTCAATTTCTGCCCTTCCTAATTTATCACTTTTTATCGCCTTAACTCCACAAGATTCTGCGCATGGTCTTTTTGTATGAGCAATGGCATTGTATGGACAAGCTTCTACGCATTTTCCACATTTTATACATTTATCTTGGTCGATTATTGAACCTTTTGATGTGTAGGTGATAGCATTTTTGGGACAAACATTTACGCATGGATGGGCAATACATGCTCTACAAGTATTTGTAACTTCAACCCTATTTTCAGGACATGCTTCGCAAGCTATTTTTATTACTGAGACGAGTGGTGGTTCATATTTTTTTATATCAAAATCTTCGTCATCCAAACCATCAGTAATAGCCCCAGTATTATCGGCTGTTCTTGCGTGAAGACCAACTCCCATTCTTAGTCTTTCGCCCATTACTGCTCTTTCTCTAAAAATATTTTCCCTATAAGATGCTTCTTCTCCTGGAAGTATATCAAATACTTCTGTAGCTATGTCATATATTGGCCTATTTTCAAAAGCAATTTTTGCTATATGTTCAAAGGCCATTCTTCTAATATTTAATATGTTTATGTATGTTTCTTTCATTATTTATTCTTTCCTTAAATATTTTATTTAAAATTTTCTTCAAAAGCCTTATCTAATATGTACTCCATGATAACTTGTGTTTTTGCATTTGTAAAAATTTTTCCATCAACAATTACCACTGGGGAATTTTTTTTATTTTTTTTGCAAACATCATTGCAAGTTACCATTTCTATTTCAAGTTCAATTTCTTGTACATCTAAATCGCCCTTATATATTCTGTCGTTAAATTCTTCTACAAAATCTGATAACCTATTATAAATTATGTCAGATCCTAGCATAGTACATCTTGCGCCTGCACAAACTTGTATTTTCATATCTACTCCTTAAAATTTTAATAATTACTCATAATAATTATATCAAATAAAATTAAAAAATAAAATTACAAAGCTGGAATTGAAATTATAAATTTACTACCATATCCATATTTGCTTTCTACTTTTATATCGTAATTTAAATAATCACAAATATGTTTTACGATTGATAAGCCAAGTCCTGTTGATTTTAATGTTCTCGTTCTTTGTTTGTCAGCTACATAAAATCTTTCAAAAATTCTTGGCAAATCTTCTTTTTTTATGCCAATTCCCCTATCTTCAATTATTAATTTTATATTTTTTTTATTTTTTTCACATTTTATTGTAATTTGTCCGTTTGTTTTGTTGTACTTTATTGCATTTTCATAAATATTTGTAACTAAGTCTGTAAAAAGTGATTCGTGAGTTTTTATATTTATATCACAAACTTTGTTTTCGACTTTTATATTTTTCATTTCAGAAATCCTTTTAAATCTATTTATACTTTGATCGACGACATTTTTTATATTTACTATGGTTTTTCCTTCTTGTAAATTTTCTTCATCAAGTTTTGAAAGTTTTAATATATCGTCAATAATATTTAAAAGTCTTTTTCCTTCTTCATTTATAATTTGTCCAAATTTTTTTATATCATCATCTTTTGCAAGACCTGTGGCTATTAGCTCTGCATAACCATTTATACTTGTAAGAGGAGATTTTAATTCATGGCTTACATTTGAGCTAAATTCTCTTCGCATTGCTTCTGCTTTTTTGTTTTTTGAATTGTCAATTACAATTACAATATAAGAAACAATATATTCATCTATTACAGGATCCAAAAATATTTTTACTGAAATTTCATCAAGATCCAAGTCTAAATTTTTTCCTTTTTTAGAAGTCTTGTTTGTCTTAGGGCAAGTTTAAAGTCTTCATTGTCAATTAAATTATCTAGTATATTTTCTCTGTTGATATTTAATAAATTTTTTGCAGCATCGTTAATTATTACAATATTTCCATCTTTGTCGAAATATATAAAGCCTTCTTCCATATTTGATGTTATTTTTTCAATATTGGCTATTCTTGTTTTTAATTTTAAATTTTCATCTTCAATTTTTCTTTTTTCATTTATTAATTTGTCCAAATATTTTTTGGGATTGTCTTTTAAATCTTCAAAATCTTTTTTATCATTTATTTTTTCTTTGAATTGATTTATAAGTTTTTCGTATAGGGAATTTGTGAAAAATTTATTTATTATTAAAGCAATAATTATTGCAAATATTAACATATAAATTCTTTTAAAAAGATAAAAAAGAAAAGAAGTATTATAAAATTCTATGGCAAATATTTTGTCATGAGATTTTTTCGCAAAAATTTTTCTTTCATAGCCTAGGTAATTTTTTTTGGATTTTTTTACTATATCAATATCTTCAAACTCATAATTTTTTATTATATTTTTATCTATCCCAGTATTATAGATGACTTTTTCTTTTTCATCTTTTATTAGCAAATCATATTTGTAGGATTTTTTAAAATTTTCAACTTTATTTTCATCAATTTCTCCAAAAGCAAAAAAGCTCAAGGAATTTTCTACAAATTCATCTTGAGCTTTTGTTTGTCTTTGGTATGAAAATAAAGAGAAAATTATAAAAATAACAATAATTAATGAACTTGTTATAATATTAATATTTTTCTCAATTATTTTTTTCATATTTCTCCAAGTTTATATCCTAAATTTCTTACAGTTTTTATGTGAAGACCTGCAGATTTTAATTTATTTCTAAGACTTGCTATGTGAACGTCAACTGTTCTTGTTTCGCCCTCATAATCATAGCCCCAAATTTTTAGTAGAAAATCTTCTCTTGTTATAACATTACCAATATTTGATAAAAATAACAAGAGCATTTCAAATTCCTTATAGGTTAAGTCGATTTTTTCTCCATCAATTTTTGCTGTTCTTTTTTTGATATTTACTCTTATGTTTTTATAAGATAAATGCTCGCTATCTTTCTTTTCGCTTCTTCTTAAAACAGCCTTAATTCTTGAAATTAATTCTAAAATAGAAAATGGTTTGGTAATATAATCATCCGCTCCGCTTTCAAGTCCCAAAACTTTATCATATTCATCATTTTTTGCTGTAAGCATTATTATAGGAATATCTGAAAATTCTCTAACTTCTTTCAAAATTTCTATTCCGTCTTTTTCTGGCAACATTATATCCAAAATTAACAAATCTACATTTTCATTTTTCAAAGATTCTACAACATTCAGACCATCTTCAAAGCCTCTAACTTGATAATTTTTTTCTTTTAAAGCATATAAAACTAAATTTCTTATTGCCTTGTCATCTTCTACAACATAAATCATAATCTTGTTGAATAATCAGCTATTTTTGCTAGCCTATCTCCTACTCTTTCAAAATATTTATAGAAAAGTACTTTTTCAGACAATTCCATAGGTGTTATTTGGTCTGTTTTTGTAAGTTTTACTAGATAATGAAGGCAATTTTCAAATAATTTATTATTAATTTGGTCATCTTCTATTGTTCTTAGGGCAAGCTCATTATCATTGTCTTCGAAACTTTGAATGCTATTAATATTCATATCTTTTTGATTTTTTATAAATTCTTTTACAAATTCTCTTTCTTCATCTCTTAATGGAAATTCTAAAATAATTGCAGCAGCTTGTGCCAAATGATTTGAAATTCTTTTGTAGGTTGATGCAAGTTTAATAGACATTTGTAAAAATCTCAAATCTCTTGCAACTGGTTGTTGCAAAGCCAAAAGATCATAGCAAAATCTTTCTATATCTGCGCCATATTGTCTAATATCATGATCAAGGTCAATTATTTCTTCGAGATTATTTTTTTGATTATTTTCAACATATAAAATAAATCTATCGTATGACACCTCGATTAGCTCCGAAATATTTTTTTCCATTTCCCTAATATTATTTAAATCTTCAATATATCTTGTTCTCATATCAACCGAACCTTCCTGTTATATAATCTTCAGTTCTTTTATCTTTTGGATCATTAAATATTTTTTTTGTTTGATCCATTTCAATAACTTCTCCAGTCAAGAAAAATGCCGTTTTATCAGAAATTCTTGCTGCTTGTTGCATATTATGAGTAACTATTACTATAGTATATTTACCCCTTAAATCTTCTAATAATTCTTCAATTGATGCAGTAGAAATTGGATCAAGGGCACTTGTTGGCTCGTCCATCAAAATTATTTCTGGATTTACAGAAAGAGTTCTTGCTATACAAATTCTTTGTTGTTGTCCACCAGAAAATGATAGAGCATTTCTGTCTAATTTATCTTTTACTTCATCCCAAACACTTGCAGCTTTCAAAGATTTTTCTACAATTGCATCAAGCTCATCCTTATCTTTTATTCCATCAATTCTTGGCCCGTAGGTTATATTGTCATAAACTGATTTTGAAAAAGGATTTGGTGTTTGAAAAACCATTCCTACATTTCTTCTAAGACTAACTACATCAACATCTTTTTTATTTATATCTTTTCCATCAATTTCAATTAAACCTTCGATTTTGCAATCATCAATTAAATCATTCATCCTATTAAAACATTTTAAAGTTGTAGATTTTCCACAACCACTTGGTCCAATAAAAGCTGTAATTTCATTTTCTTTTATTTCCATATTTATTTTTTTTAGAGCTTGAAAATCTCCATAATATAAATCTAAATCTTTTACATTTATTATGGTTTTATTATTAGCTGAATTTTCTGATTCTTTATTTCCAAAAAATGTTTCTATCCTTCTTTTATCATTAGATAAATGTTTATTTTTATCTTTTGTTTTTTCCATTATTCTCTCCTTATTTTACTATAGCCTTAGAAATTTTTGCTGATACAAAATTTAATAGTATTACAAAAACTAAAAGTAATACTGCCGTTGCATAGGCTTCTTTTACGTGGAAACCTTCTGTCGATAGGACATACATATGAACTGCCATTGTTCTTGCAGAATCTAATATTGATGTAGGTGTCTTTGCTACTGTTCCCATTGTGTAAATCAATGCAGCAGATTCACCAACTATTCTTCCTGTTGATAAAAATATTCCTCCCAAAATTCCATTAATTGCTTCTGGTATTACTATTTTAAAAATTGTTTGAATTTTTGTAGCTCCGAGAGCAAGTGATGCGTGAGCTTGGAGAGGATTTACATTTAAAATCGCCTCTTCTGTTGTTCTAATTATAGTTGGAAGAATCATAATTGAAACTGTCAAGCAACCAGCGATTAAGGAATATCCCAAATGAAGGGCATCAACAAAAAATAAATATCCAAACAAACCATAAACGATTGATGGGATTGATGATAAAATTTCTGTAGCAAATCTTACAGATTTAATTATAAATTTATTTTTTGCATATTGGGACAAATAAATTGCAGTAAAAATTCCTATTGGCAAAGTTACAAGTAGACTTATCAAAATTGATAAAAATGTTGTAACAAGAGCTGGAATTATTGAAACATTTTGGGATGAATATTTAAATTCAAAAAGTGACGGCGAAATATTTGGAATTCCATTTAATAAAATATATGCAATAACAATTCCACCTGCAGCAAATCCCAAAAGTGATAAGATATAAATTATTATTTTAAAAGATTTTTTCATCTTCTACCTCTACATTCTTGATTGATCTTTATTTCTTATAAAATTAAATATTATATTTATCAAAAGAATAAATACAAATAAAACCATGCCTGTGGCAATGAGGGACTCTCTGTGAAGACCAGATGCATAGCCCATTTCCAAAACTATATTTGTTGTAAGAGTTCTTACTCCATCAAAAAGACTATCAGGCATTCTTGGTTGATTCCCAATTACCAAATACACTGCCATAGTTTCTCCGATTGATCTTCCAATAGCAAGAATTATTGAAGAATAAATTCCGCTTTTTGCATAAGGCACCATGACTTTTCTAATTGTTTCTTCTTTTGTAGCACCGAGAGCAAGAGAGCCTGTATAAAAAACTTCTGGAACTTGCTCTAAGGAATTTTTTGAAATATTTACCATGGTTGGAAGGATCATAATTGCTAATAAAATTGATGCGGTTAGCATATTCATTCCACCAGTTTTAAAAGTTTTTGAAATAAATGGAACCAAAACCATCATAGCAAAAAATCCATAAATAATTGAAGGAATTGCTGCCATCAAATTAATAAGTCCGTTCAAAAAATTGTAAGATTTTTTTGAATAATAAGCCATAAAAATTGATACAGCAAGTCCAAATGGAATTGCAATTATTGCTGATAAAACTGTTACAATAATTGAGCCGACAATCATTGGCCCTATTCCAAAAAATGCTGGTTTTGCGGTTGGCGCCCATTTATTTCCTGTAATAAATTTTATAAGTCCATATTTATTAACAAAATCTATCCCTGACCTAAAAATAAAAAAAGTAATAAGAATTATTAATAAAATAGACATAATAGCAGAAATTAAAAATACAATTTCTCCAAATTTTTCCTTAAATGATTTCATTTATTTTAACTCTCCTGTATTTTTTATCTCTCCCCTATAAATATCTCTCAATTGTTCCATTGTCAAATCATTAATTTGAGTGTTATCTTTATTTACAATTATTGCTATGCCATCAATGGCAAAAATTTCTGAAAAAAGATTTTCATCTTGTAATTTATTTGAAACCATAGCAATATCTACAACATTATCTTTTACATTTTTTAAACCTGTCAAAGATTCGTTGGATAAGACTTCTACTTCAACATTTTTATTTAATTTTTCATAATTTTCAGCAAGTTTTTCTACAATTGAACTTAGTGATGATGAACCTGTAATTGTTAATTTGCCTTTGAGATTTTTTGATTTATATTCTTTTTCATTTGTAATAGCAAGAAGTCCTTCATCTTCAATTAATTTTTTTGCACTTTTGCTTTTAACATATTCCAAAAAATCTTTGGATAAGTCTTTGGCTGAATCTTTTTTGTAGGCAAGTCCAAATGGTCTTTGCAACTTATATTCGCCACTTTCAATTGTATTTTTATTTGGACTTACTCCATCAATTTTAATAGCTTTAACTGAATCATCCAAAGCAGTTAAAGATACATAAGCTATTGCAGTTTTATCAACTCCAACGGCTTTCAAAACTCCGCTTGTCGAATTTATAACCATAGAATTATCTGTTGTCAAATCTTTATAATTTCCATTTTTATCTTCTTTTATCAAACCAACTTGTTCGATAAAACTTTTTCTCGTTCCTGAACCATCTTCCCTACTTGTAACAGTAAGGTCGAAATTTTTGCTCTTATTTACATTTGTTTTTTTACCAGTGCATGATGTAAGTAAAAGCAAAGTAGAAATAAGCAACAATATTTTTTTTGCCATAAAAACTCCTTCTCATTTTCTTTACATAATAATATTAAATCCTTGTATTGATTTGATAAATCTTATGTAAAATCTATGTAAAGTTTATAAAAAAATTCAAAAAAATAAGCTCATAGGAATTTTACCTAAGAGCCTATTTGAAATTTTTATTTATTTATATTAGAGGTATTTTTAAGTTTGCCAGAAAAAATTTCTTTTAACTCATCTTTTGTTAAATCATTTATTTTAGAATCTTCTTTGTTAACAATTACTGCAATTCCATCTTTTGCCAAAACTTCTACTTGAAGTTTATCTTTTTCATCATCTTTTAATTCTCTTGATGCCATAGCAATTTGACTTACATCAGAAATTGTTGATTCAATTCCTGAAGATGATCCTGTTGATTGAATTTCTATATTTGCATCTGGATTTACATCTTTATATTTTTCTACAAGTTTTTCCATAAGAGGAGTAACAGATGTAGAACCTGCAATTGTTAAATCTCCTTTGATTTTTTTGCCCTTGTAATCTTTTGCTTCAACTTTTATATATCCTTCTTTTTCAACAATATCTTGAGCGTCTTTGCTCAAAACAAATGCCAAGAAGTCTTTTGCCAAATCGTCAAGTTTATCTTCTTTGAAAGCAAGATTAAATGGTCTTTGTAAAGTATAAGCTCCAGATTCAATATTTTCTTCTGTTGCTTCTGCTCCATCAACTTTTACTTTTTTTACATTATCATTTACACTTCCCAAAGAAACATAACCAATTGCAGATGGATCTTGAGATACAGTTTGCATAACTCCATTTGTAGAATTTTGAACTACAGCCTCATCAGTTGTTAAATCTTTTTTCTCTCCATCTTTTTCTTCTTCAAGACCAACAAGTTCAATAAAAGCTCCCCTTGTTCCTGAACCATCTTCTCTTGATACAACACTTATATCAAAATCTTCTTCATTAGCTTTAGTATTTTCGCCTTCTTTTTTCTCACTTGCAGTACTTGCATTTTCAGTTGGATTTGATCCGTTTGATCCATCATTAGAATTATCCTTATTTCCACAAGCTGATAAAATCATTGATAAGGAAAGTGCCGCAACTATAATTTTTGAATTTTTAATTTTCATTATTTTCTCCTTTAATATTTGTAACTTCATTATGAATAATAAATCCTTTTTGTTTTGAAATGATTAGGCAAATGTAAAATTTATGTTAATTATTTTAAAATCTTGTAATTAATATAAAAAACTATATAATCTAATAGTAAAAATAGAAAAAGAATTAGGAGAGAATATGCAAGAAATAAAAATACCAGAAAATTATCAAAGCGATAAAAATTTATATAAGACACAAATGTTAATAAAAGAAATAAAAGATTTTTTCCAAATAAATTTATCAAATAATTTGAATTTAAAAAGAGTTTCAGCACCTTTATTTGTAGAAAATTCTACTGGTTTAAATGATAACCTATCTGGTGTTGAGGAACCTGTTAAATTCACACTTCCTGAAGCAAATAATGAAAAAATGGAAATTGTTCACTCACTTGCAAAATGGAAAAGATATGCTCTAAAAGAATATAATTTTGCAATGTATGAAGGACTTTACACTGACATGAACGCAATTAGAAGATGTGAAGTGCCAGATAATACTCACTCATTTTATGTTGACCAATGGGATTGGGAAAAAGTAATTGAGCCTAGCGATAGAAATGTAGATTATTTAAAAGCAACAGTTATTACAATTTTTAATACCCTAAGAGCCCTAGACGAATATCTTTGTCATCTAATTCCAAAAAGAGTTAAATTGTTGCCAAATAATATAAAATTTATGACAAGCCAAGAATTAATAGATGAATTTCCAGAATGTAAAGACAGTAAGGAAAGAGAAAAAGCTGCTTGCAAAAAATATAAGGCAATATTTTTAATGCAAATTGGAAAAGTTTTATCAAATGGAGAAGTTCACGATTTAAGATCTCCAGATTATGACGATTGGAATTTAAATGGAGATATTTTAGTTTACAATCCAGTTTTAGATGACCAATTAGAACTATCATCAATGGGAATAAGAGTTGATGCAAAAACACTAAAAGAACAATTAAAAATTTCTGATTGCGAAGAAAGATTAAATTATAAGTATCACAAATTACTTGTAAATAATGAACTTCCACAAACAATAGGAGGTGGAATCGGTCAATCAAGACTTTGTATGTTCTTTTTACAAAAAGCCCACATTGGAGAAGTTCAAGTATCCTATTGGCCAGATGAAATGAGAGAAGAATTAAAGAAAAATTCAGTTATATTATTATAAATTAAAAAAAGGATTTTTATACCTAAGAGTTTTTGAATAGGTATTCTAATCCTTTTTTATTTTTTAATTATCAAATTCTATAATTTTGCCAATAAACAAGTCCCCATATTGGCTTAATTTTTTTTCGCCTACTCCTTTTATTTTCAAAAAATCTCTTTCATTTTTTGGTTTTAATCTTGCCATATCTATTAAAGATGCGTCAGAGAAAACTATAAAAGGCGGAATATTTCTTTTTTTAGAAATTTCTAGCCTTAATTTTTTCAAATTATTAAATAAATCTATGTCATAATCAAAATTTCCATTAAATTTATCAATTTTTTCTTTTTTATTTTCTTCTTTCAAATCCCTAATATAAACTTTCTTTTTAGAAAATAAAACTTCTTTTGATTTTTCATTTAATTTTAAAATTGGATATTTAAAACCAGAAACTTTTATATAACCATCTGCAATCAAAACTCCTATCAAATCCTTTATATATTTTGTATTATTTTCTTTCATCAAAGCAAAAGTTGATATATTTTTTAAATTTTTTTCTTTGGAATTTTTGTTATTTGACCCTTTCAAACAATCGACAATTGTAGAAATCCCATATCTTTGTCCTAACCTATAAATACAAGATAAAATTTTTTGACTATCAAGGCTTACGTCAATTTTTTCATAATCATCTAGGCAATTCGAACAATTATTACATTTTTCTTTTGCATCTTGACCAAAATATTCCAAAATAAATGCTCTCAAACACTTATTTGTATTTACATAATTTATTATTGTTTGAAGTTTTTCTAATTTTACCAATTGATAAGCTCTGTTAGAAGATTGAGAAATTAAATATTTATTTATAACTATATCTTGGGTTGAATAAAGTAAAATTGCATCAGATTTTTCGCCATCTCTTCCAGCTCTGCCCGCTTCTTGGTAATAAGATTCCATATCCTTTGGCATATTCATGTGAATTACATATCTTACATCAGATTTATCAATTCCCATTCCAAAAGCATTTGTTGCAACAATTATATTTTTTCTGTCATAAATAAAATCTTCTTGATTTTTCTTTTTTTCCTTATCGCTTAGTCCTGCATGGTACAAAGTTACATTATAAGATAATTTTTTCAAATATTTATAAGAAGTTTCAACCCTTTTTCTAGTTGAGGCATAAATTATTCCCGATAAATCTTTTTTATCTGATAAATAATTCGAAAGAAATGCCAATTTATCTTTTGGCTTTCTTACTTCAAACAAAAGATTTTCCCTATCAAATCCTGTGACTTTTACAAAAGGATTAGATAATTTTAAATTATTTATTATATCTTCTCTAACTGATTTTGTAGCTGTTGCAGTGAAGGCTGCTATTTGTATTTTTTTATCAAACAAATCATAAATTTGGGGAATTAATTTATATGATGGTCTAAAATCATGTCCCCACTGAGAAATACAATGTGCCTCATCAACTGCTATAAAAGAAATATTTAAATCTTCAATAAAATCGATGAAAAATTCATTTTCTAATCTTTCTGGGGAAATATATAAAATTTTTATTTCATTTCTTTTTATTTTTCTTAATGTTTGTGTATAAGTTTTAATATCTTGGCTTGAATTTATAAATTCTGCCTTAATTCCATTTTCTTTTAAAGAATCTACTTGATCTTTCATTAAAGAAATTAAAGGAGAAATCACAAGGCAAATTCCATCAAGCATTAATGCCGGAAGTTGATAGCAAATTGATTTGCCCCCACCTGTCGGCAAAACTCCCAAAACGTCATTTCCTTTTAATATATTTTCAACTAATTCATCTTGCCCTTTTCTAAAAGAATCAAAACCAAAATATTTTTTTAAACTTTTTAAAATATCCATATCCTACCTTTTACCTAAAAAAAATAATTAAGCCTAACACTTAATTATTTTCATCTTTATTATTTATATTGTCGTCATTTGAATTTGAAGATTCATTTGAAGATTCATTTGAAGATTGCTCATCTGGCCCATCTATAAAATCTTCTTCATTTATTTGTTCTTTTTCATTTTGATTAAACAAAATATCTCCTATGTTTGTTTTAAGATTTAGGATTTTCTTTTTATTTTTCCGGTTTGGTATCCATCCAAAATATTTCTATAAGAAACATCTCCCAAAACAAAATTTCCTACATTTAATTTTGCATTAATATTAAAAGAATTTATCGGATCTTTAATTTTTATTTTTATATCTCCATTTTCTGTTTCCATTGATTCATTTGCCATAAGCTTGCAATCAGAAATCAAAATATTTCCACTTGTTGTTGTCAAATTAGTATTTTTGATTTCAGATTTTTTTAGCATAATAGAGCCAGTTTTATTTTTAACTGCACCAGAAATTTTTGAATTTTCAAAAGAAATATTTCCGCTTTTTAAATCAAGATCCATATCTTTACATGAAAGCCCACTTATTTTTATATCTCCAGCACCAACTCTACCCTTGATACTTTCTAGATATTTATTTTTTGGCAAAAAAATTCTAACAATTTGAATTTTATTTTTCATATAAAGTTCTCTTCCTTTTATATCAGAAGATAATTTTAAATTACCATCTTTATACTTAGTTTTTACTTCATAGGAATAATCATCTTTATAAAGATTTGTATATTCTACGTAAGGGTTTGTAGAAGACTCTTGAATTCTTACATCACAAGTATTCAAATCAAAATCAATTGATTTTAGATCATCAAGGTCAACTCTCATAATCTTTGATGAATTATAAGAATTTTCATTAATTTCTTTTGAAGACTTGCCTTCTTTACTAGCAAAATCTATATTTCTTGACAAAAAGAAAATTAAAGCCAAAACAATAAGGGCAAAAAAGCCTATAGCCATTTGCTTTTTATCAAGTTTAAAGCTATTATTTTTTTATTTTTACTCATTTAACTCTCCCATAATAATAACTAACTTTTTAAATTGCTATAGTCTATGCTATCAAGATAAAGCCCTCCAGCTTTTAAAGTTGGATTTGCTCTTCTTGTATTATTTTCATTAAAGTAATATTTAAAATCATCAAGGCTAATTTTCCCACGACTTAATTCAATCAAAGAGCCAGCCATAATTCTAACTTGATTGTGAAGAAAACTTTCAGCCTTAAAATATAAATATAATCTATTTTCATTCAAAACAAAGTAGCAATCATCAATTTTTCTTATTGTATTAATTATATCATTTTTTTCACTAAGCATAAAGGCTTTAAAATCATGTTCGCCCTTTAAAATTTCCATTCCTTGTCTAAGTTTATCAAAATCAAGTTTGTAAGTTACCTGCTCCATATAATTTCTATAAATTGGATGGAGAATTTTATCAAGTGAAATAACATACTTATAGGTTTTTGTTTTTACTGAAAATCTTGCATGAAAATTTTTGTCTACTTTTTTTGATTCAAGAGCTAAAATATCATCAGGTAAATATTTTTTAAGATGAAAATGAAATTTATCCGCCCTAATATTTTTGGCAGTCAAAAAATTTATATACATTTCGTTTGCGTGAACACCACTATCTGTTCTTCCACTAGCAATAATTCTATTTTCTTCTCCAGTAACTTTCCTAATAGCATCTTCCAACTCTTTTTGTACTGTTCTTTTGTTTTTTTGAATTTGAAATCCTTCAAATAAAGACCCATCATACTGGATCTTTAATAAAATATTTTGAATTGTCATATAAAAAATTTAATAATAACTATGCTACAAAATAAAATAAATAAAATCAAAACTAAACTATCAGTTT
The DNA here is from genome assembly GCF_000311745.1 of Anaerococcus obesiensis ph10. GTDB lineage: Bacteria > Bacillota > Clostridia > Tissierellales > Peptoniphilaceae > Anaerococcus > Anaerococcus vaginalis. The sequence goes on from NZ_HE978531.1 coordinate 884,625, forward strand.
TTGTCATTTTTATTTCATTTAGCCTTGTTCTTTCTCTACCAATTCTATAAAGCCTTGCCTCCATTGCTGTTGCAAGATCATCACTTCTTTTAAATGAATTTATAAAAAGAGGAACTAATAAGGGAATCATATTTTTTGCCCTGTTAATAATATTTCCAGATTCAAAATCTGCTCCTCTTGCCATTTGTGCCATTTTTATTCTTTGAGCTTCTTCAAATAAAGTCGGAATAAATCTTAGCGAAATTGAAACCATCATAGCAAGCTCTCCTGCCGGAAAACCAAATTTTTTTAAAGGCCCTAATAATTTTTCCAAACCATCTGTTAATTCCATTGGAGAAGTTGTAAAAGTTAAAACTGAAGTTGATACAACTATCATTATAATTCTTACAAACATAAAAATAGTTTTATACAATCCCTCATAAGTTGCCGTTAAGGAAAAAATTGTAAAAAGTGTCCTTCCACTTGTTGTAAATAAATTTATAAGTCCAGTTATTAATAAAATCCATATCAAGGGCTTAATACTTTTTATAAGAGATTTTACGGGGATTTTCCCAATACTTACCATGGCAATTAATAAAATCACAAAAGGAATATACCCTACAAAACTTTCTACAAAAAATATTGTAATTATAAAAAGCAAAGATGCAATTAATTTTACTCTTGGATCAAGTCTATGAATAAATGTATCGTATGGCAAATATTGACCTATAGCTATGTTACTCATTTTTAGCCTCCAAATACTTTTTTAATTCAATTACTGCATCTTCAACAGTATAAATATCATCTCTTACATTTTCGCCTCTTTCTTTTAAGGCTTTCATAAATTTTGTAACTTGAGGAATATCCAATCCTATCGACAATAAATCTGTTTTTGTAAAGGTGTCATAAGTTGATTTATCAGAAAATATTTCTCCCTTGTTCATAACAATAACTCTATCAACATATTTTGCCACATCTTCCATTGAATGCGAAACCAAAACAATTGTAAGTTCTGGGTCATTGTTATATAATTTTAAAATTTCTCCAAAAATATTATCTCGTCCCCTTGGATCAAGTCCTGCTGTAAGCTCATCTAAAACTAAAACTTTCGGATTCATAGAAATAATTCCGCAAAGAGCAACTCTTCTTTGTTGACCTCCAGATAATTCAAAGGGAGATTTTTCTGCTATAGTTTCATAATCAAGACCTACTGCTTCCATAGAATTTTTTACTCTTTTTTGAATTTCTTCATCAGAAAGCCCCATATTTTTTGGACCAAAGGCAATATCCTTTGCAACAGTTTCTTCAAACAACTGATTTTCTGGATATTGAAAAACAAGACCAACCTTAAATCTTATATCTCTTCTTGTCTTTTTTTCTTTTGTATTAACTCCATCTACAAAAACATCTCCATTTGTAGGAATCAAAAGTCCATTTAAAAGTTGTACTAGAGTGGATTTCCCAGAACCAGTTTGTCCAATTAAACCAATTATTTCATGTTTATCAATCTCTAAATTTATATTTTTTAGAGCGTAGCTTTTTTCTTCTCTATCTTCATTATAAATATAATCGACATTTTTTAATTCAATTTTCATACTAGCTCCAAAAATTCTTCTATATTTAAGGGCAACTTATCAAAATTATAGCCTTCTTTTTCAAGCTCATAGGCAATTTCTGTCACTTGTGGAACTGTAAGTCCTAATTCTTTCATTTCTTTAACATTTGAAAAAACTTCCCTAGCACTTCCTTCAAGCTCTTTTCTCCCTTTGTTTAAAACAATAATCCTATCAGCAAGAGCTGCCTCTTCCATATAATGAGTAATATGGACAACTGTTTTTTTATATTTTTTATTTAAATCGTGTATTATATTCATAACATCGGCTCTACCTTTTGGATCAAGCATAGCTGTTGGTTCATCAAATATAATACAGTCTGATAACATAGCTATAACTCCAGCTATAGAAACTCTTTGTTTTTGACCGCCTGAAAGCTCTGAAGGTGATTTTTTTATATAATCTTGCATACCTACAAGTTTTATTGCCTCATCTACTCTTTGTCTTAATTCGGGATTTTTAATTTGCAAATTTTCAGGACCAAATGCAACTTCATTTTCTACAGTAGTTGCCACCATTTGATTATCAGGATTTTGAAAAACCATAGAACATTTTTCCCTAATTTCCCAAATTTTTTTATCATCCTTTGTGTTCATTCCGCAAATTAAAATATCTCCACTTGTAGGAAATATTTGTCCATTCAAAAGCTTTGCCAAAGTTGATTTTCCTGATCCATTATGACCTAAAATAGCTACAAATTCTCCCTTATTAATTGACAAATCTAAATCATTTAAAGCTGCTGTGTATTCTACATTTTCATTTTCGTCTGAATTATTTTTATAAGAAAAATTTAAATTTTCAATTTTAATCAATTTTTCTTCCTTTCAATACTTTTTTAAACATAAAAAGCGACTATCTAAAAATAGATAGCACTTTTTAAAAATTAATATGACATTGGTGGTGAATAATCTGTTGATGATTCATATATAACTACAGGAGTATTATGCTCAACTAAATTAAATAATTTTTCAGCTTGACTTGGTGGCATATTTAGACAACCATGAGATCCATTATATAAATAGATATTTCCACCAAAAGCATATCTCCAATTAGCATCATGGAATCCTTCGCCATCCCAGCCTATTGGCATCCAATATTTTACTGGAGTTTTGTAATCACTTCCATCAAAATTTTTTCCCTTTAATGTAGAATTTTTTTCTTTAGAAAGTATAGCCCCTACACCTTTATTAGTTAAAGCTCCCTCAGATAATCTTCCTGTAACTATGTCAGTTGACAATAATACTTCTCCATTTTTATAATACCAAACATGTTGTCTAGATAAATCTACTTCTATATATGTGTCTTTAATATCAGACCCATCTTCATATCTGTTAAGACCTGCTTTTAAATAAACAGGCTCGATTTCTGCTGATTTACCTTTTTCGAAAGCATCTAAAAATGATTTAATTGTTTCTTCTTCATTTAGTTTATAACCATAAACTCCAGGATTTACAGTTATTTCTCCAAGATCAGTAGCTTTAAACTTTCTATTTTTGCCGTAAGTATTTGTTTCTTCTGCCATTTTACTTACATATTCTGTAACTTTTTCGTGATTTAAAGTTAATTTTCCATCTTTAAAATCAACCATTTCAGCTAATTTTTCGCCTTCAATTTTATAATCAAATCCATTAATATTAAATTTAAAGCTCAATTTTAATGCTTCGTTTGCTTGGTTTAATGCTTTTTGTAAATTTTCATCTTTTGCATAAACTTTTGGTTGTTCATAAAAAGATTCATCAAGTTCTATATCAGCATTTCTTGTTTTTATTGCTGATACAAGGGCTTCCTTTAATTTATTGTATTTTACTTTATTTCCCTTTATTTCTTCTTTTATTTTAAATTCTTTTCCATCAAATTCTAATTTTGCATCTTCTGGTTCTACTATTTTATTCATAAACTGAGAATTTTTTAAAATATCTTCAAGTTTATTTTCATCATAGTTTACTTTATAATCAAATTCAAAACTTTCTTTTGAGAAAAAACTTATAGGCCATTTTAATGGATTTTGGTCAAGGCTTGCTCCTTTTGGGATATTTGCCTTGTAGTCAATATCTTTTGAATTAAAAACTAGCTCTTTATCATCAATTCCTTTGATTTTTATATCAAAATCTCCAACGCTATCTCCAATAACTGATTCTTTTGGAGCAAATGAAACATCTCTGCCATTTACGTGTGTATTTGGTAAGCTTACAAATGTAAATAAAATAGTACCAATTATATATATTCCTACAACAATACCGCCTATTGTTAAAATAACTTTTTTTGTATTGTTACTTGTTTGTTGATTATCGATAATAAACACCTCCTAAATAACTGTAATTATAGTACCACTTAAAAGTAATTTTATCTATCTTTTTTTGGTTTTTTGCCGAAAAATTGATATAAATCTACTTTTTGTCCTCCATTATATAATTTTCTTTTTTTGGATAATTTTCTTTTTATATTTTTATCAATATTTTCATCTGAAGATATTATAAACATTGACCAAGTATTTAAATTTTTAAATTTTTCATTTATCATTTTTGAAATTTTTGCCTTATCGAATCTTGATAATCTTTCTCCGTATGGTGGATTTGAAATGAAAATTCCAAAATTATCTTTTAAATTTATTTCTTTAAAATCCTTATTTAAAAAAGTAATATCTTCATAAACTCCTGCATTCAAAGCATTATTTTTTGCAAGCTCAATTGCTTTTTTGGATATATCAGAACCTAGAATATTTATTTTTTCCTATAATCAATTTTTTCATAAGCTTCTTTTTTTATTTTTTCAAATCTTTTTTTGTCATAAAATTTAAAAGATGTAAAATCAAAATCTCTATCAAGTCCTGGTGCTATATTTCTTTCTTTTCTTGCAGCCTCAATTAAAATAGTACCTGAACCACAAAATCCATCAAACAAAAACCTATCATCTTTATAAAAAGATAAATCAACAAGCCCTGCTGCCAAATTTTCTCTTATAGGGGCTTTTACACTTCCTTGTCTATAACCTCTTTTATGAAGACCATCTCCTGATGTATCAAGGCAAACTGAAACCACATCCTTTTCAATCATAATTTCAATTTGAACACGAGATGATGATTTTTTAAAAGTTAAAATTTTATATTTTCTTTTTAATGAATCAATTATAGCTTTTTCACTTATTGATTGGATTGACGGAATAGAAAACAATTTTGATTTGTAAGTTCTTGCATTTACAATAAAATTATCATCGATTTTTAAATAATCAAACCAGTCTATTTTTTTTATATTTTCAAATAATTCTTCAAAAGTTTTTGCAGTAAAAGATTCAATTTCTAAAAATATCCTATCAGCTTCTCTTAAATTTAAATTTAAATAGCCTATATCATCCAAATTTCCATTTAAAATAATTTTTCCATTTAAAACTTCAAATTTTTTGTAATTTTCTTCTTCTAATTGTCTTTTTATTAAGCTTTCCATACCAAAGCTTGTTGTTATTATTATTTTTTCCATAATATATTTATTATATCAAATTCAAGGGATTTTAAAAACTTTTATAATTTTGTTATTTTTTATCATGGAAGGGTATTAAATAAATGTAGATAAAAATTTAGGAGGATTTTATGTTATTAACACAAACAGTTCAATCAGGCGATTGGAAAAATGAAAAACACGTACCAGAATTAGAATATAAAGAACTTGGCGAAGGAAAATATGAAGTTTCTGCTTTTGTTGGAAAAGAAATTGCACACCCAAATACTTTAGAACATCATATTGTTTGGATTAAAGTTTTCTTTGTTCCTGAAGGTGGCAAATTGCCAGTAGAAGTTGCAAATTATAATTTTTCTGCTCACGGCGAAGGAGAAATTTTTACAACTCCAAAAGCTATTGGAGAATTTAAGTCAGATAAAAAAGGTACTTTATTTGCCTTATCTTATTGTAATATTCACGGACTTTGGGAAAGTTCTTTAGAAATTAAATAATATTTTTATTAAAGATTTTTATTAAAAAGGGCCGTTGCAAGGCTATGAATAAATATCATCTCATTTCCTCTAATGAAGTGATTGTTTATTCATTCTGCAACAGCCTCTTTTTTTTGCAAATTAATGATATAATATTTTTAAGAAATTAAATCAAAATTTTAAGGTGAAAAAAATGAATGACAAAATAATTATTGTTGATGATGAAAAAGAGATAGCAGATTTGTTAGACTTATACCTAACTAATGACGGATTTTCTGTTTCTAAAGCTTTTAATGCAAAGGATGCACTGGACTTGGTAGAAGCTGAAAATTTTGATTTGATGATTTTGGATATAATGCTTGAAGATATGGATGGATTTTCTGTTTGTAAAAAAATCCGAGAGAAGCATTATTTTCCAATCATTATGTTAACTTCAAGAACAGATTCAAATGATAAAATACTTGGCCTTACAATGGGAGCAGATGATTATATAACTAAGCCTTTTAATCCTTTGGAAGTTATTGCAAGAGTAAAAACTCAGCTTAGACGCTCACAAAAATATAATAAGACTGAAAAGATAAAAGATGATGAAACTTATGATATAAGAGGTCTATTAATAGATAAAAAAAGTCATAAATGTTTTTTGTATGATAAGCAAATCCAACTTACGCCCATAGAATTTGAGATAATTTGGTATTTGTGTAAAAATCAAGGCAAGGTTGTTTCATCTGAAGAGCTTTTTGAAAATATTTGGAAGGAAAAATATCTTGATAATAACAATACTGTAATGGCTCATATAGGAAGGATTAGGGATAAGATGAATGATTCTGGTAGAAATCCAAAATTTATAAAAACTGTTTGGGGCGTAGGATATGAAATCGAATAATCGCCTCCTAAATTCAGTTTTTAAAAATTATTTAAAAAAGTGTTTCGTCATAACAATTTTTGTTGCGATTTTAGCCTGTATCCTTATTCCTATAATCAACAATTACATTTATAATAATTTTGAAAATGCCTATATGTTCTACAGATCCTTATATTTGTTATTTCCAACAATAATTATATGGGCACTATTGATAATGCTAGAAACATATAAACTATTTAAGAAATTGGTCAGTTATGTTGATGAATTACAAGAAGCAACAAACAAACTTTTTGACAAAGATAATAATTACATTCACCTATCTGATGAATTATCAGAAATTTCCACTAAAATTAATAAATTAAAAATGCAGTCTATAGAAAATGAACGACTAGCTAATGAAAATAGAAGGCAAAAAAATGATTTGATAATGAATTTAGCTCATGATTTGAAAACACCACTAGCATCAATTATTGGATATTTGGAGTTGTTAAATGGGAATATTTCTTTAGATGATGAGCAAAGAAAAAAATTTTTAGGTATTGCTCTTAGAAAATCCAAACAGCTATCGGATTTGATTAATGAATTTTTTGAGATAACAAAATATAATTTATCAAAAATAAAAATAAATTATTCTAGGACAAATCTCACTATGATGTTAGAACAGCTTGTTTTTGAATTTAAACCGATGTTTGAAGAAAAAAATCTAACTTGTAAAGTTAAGGCAGAAAAAAATGTAATGATAAGCTGTGATGTAAATAAAATTTCTCGTGTTTTCGATAATTTGCTCCGTAATGCTTGCCTATATTCTTTTGAAAATAGTGAAATTCATATAGATTTGAATGTAAAAAAAGAAAAGGTAGAGATAATTTTCGAAAATAAAACTGAAAATATTGAGGAAGATAAATTATCAAAAATTTTTGAACAATTCTATCGCCTAGATTTTTCAAGAAATTCAAAAGGTGGCTCAGGTCTGGGTCTAGCTATTGCAAAAGAGATAGTACTTTTACACAAGGGAGAAATTAGTGCTGAAAGCAAGGACAATTGTGTCAAGTTTTGTGTGATTCTTCCTAAAAAATAAAAAAAGTAGGAAAAAAATAGGAATTTGTATAGGAATCTTTAAGAAATTATCATAAAAAACAAATAAACTAGCTTATAAAGCAAGCTATAATAATCTTACAGTTAAGCAAAACTTATCTGAATTATTTTAAAAGGAGATTTTTATGAAGTTAAGTTTAAAAAAAGTTCTTAGTTTTTTGTTTGTAATGGTATTAATGGTTGGATTTTCATCTTGCAAAAAGTCTAGTGCAACGGCAAATTCAGAAAATGGTGCAAAAGATTTTGTAAAATATGATGATATTCAAAAAGAATTTAAAGAAACAGTTAATAAATTAAATTGGCCAGAAGGATACAAGGCTCCTGAAAAATTAGACGATGATGCAAATGCTGTTTATCAAGAAGGATATGGGGATACCTTGGCATCAAATTATTGGGAATGTGCATGGCAAGAGGAATGGTTAAAAAATTACAAAACTAATCCACAAAAAGCACAAATGGCAATTGAAGAGCTAGAAAAAGCTTTAAATATGAGATATTTGAGTAAAGAATGTTGTGATGATGCCACAAGAAAATTTTTCAAAGATAGACTAGATAAGGCAAAAGCAAATGACCCATCTGGTTTTGAAGAAAATTTAAAATTAAATGACCCAAGATAAAAAAACAAAATATTTTATAATTGCTCTTTTATAAACAAAAAAAGGATTCAAGTAAAAACATTGCTTGAATCCTTTTTATTTGCTTATAAATATATAATTAAAAAATCAACCTTGAACAATATATTTAATCAAGTGGCAAAAATCCAAAACCAAATAAGCCTGGACCTGTATTTGCTCCAAGGCTTGGAGCTATTTGTGAAGTTAAAAATAAAGTGGATTTTTCTTTAAATACTTTTAATTTTTCTTCTAAAATTTCTGAGCCTTTCTTGTAGCCACCATTTGAAATTATCATATAATATTTGTCAAATTTTCCCAAATATTCGCTTGCAATCTTTTCCATTTCTTTAAGAACTTTTTTCTCTCCTCTGCAAGTTTTTTCTATATGATATTTTCCATCTTCTGGACTACAAACAATTATTGGTTTGATATTTAAAAGCTCTCCCACTTTTCCAAAAGCTTTTGGCACTCTTCCCCCTGCCACTAGATATTTAAAGCTATCGATTGTAAAAAATATTTTTGATTCTTTTTTCTTATCCTCCAACCTATCTACAATTTCTTTAAATTCATAGCCTTTTTTGATTAAATCTTTTGCATAAATTGCAAGTAAGCCTGTGGTTAGGGCAACTGATTTTGAATCTATTACTTCAATTTCTAAATTGTCGTATTCTATTTGTGAGCACAAATTATAAAAACCTGTGAAATTTTTTGATATAGTTATTATTATTAATTTTTCAAAACCATCATTTTTTATTTCATCAAGTTTTTCTATCAATTCTCCAGGAGATGGAATTGATGTTTTTGGTAATTTTTCGTGCTTTTTAATCCAATTATAAAATTCGTCTGCTTTTAAGTCTACTTGCTCTCTATAAAATTTTCCATCTAAATTTACATAAAATGGCATCATATAAATGCCAAATTCCTTAGCTTTTTCTAAATCTAAATCTGATCCAGAATCTACTAATACTGCTATTTTTTCCATTTTTCTAATCCTTTATATCTACAATAATTTTTTGACCTTTGTCAATAATTGCTCTAAATACAGTTTCTTCTAATTTGATTTCTCTAGCAAATCTTTGGCTTATGCTTTCATGATCTCCACTATGAATTGGAAACATCAATTGGGGCTTTACAGTATCTGCAAATATTTTTGCACCCTTATAATAATTTTCTCCAAGCCTATAATCAACTGGGAAGAAAGCTATATCTATCGAATCTTTTTTAATTTTTTCTACTTGGTCGATAAAAGCATAATACTCTTTTTCTAGTCTTTTGTCATCATAATCTTCCCAAGCCCAATAATTTAAATCGCCCGCATGAAATATTGATAAGGATTCAATATATAAAATTAAAGAAATCCCTTCATCAGTTGAGCCGAAAGTTTTTATAGAAATTTTTCTTCCATTAATATTAATTTCTTTAAATTGATAAGGATCAACAAGATAAACATTTTTAGAATTATACAAAGATTTCAATTGGTCCATGCCAAGTTTATTATCCTTTATATAAATAATATTATCATCGCTTTCTAAATGTCCAATATCACTTGATAAAATATAAGTATAATTTTTCATATTAGGAATTTTTAAAATTTCTGAAGTGTAATGGTCAGAATGTCCATGACTTGCAACAAAAATAACAATTTTATCTTCAGGAATATTTAAAACTCCTTTATAATAATCAAATATAATAAAATAATCCCCTATTTCTACAGTATAACAGGAATGATAAATATAAGTTATTATAATTTTTTCAATCATCAAAATTCTCCTAATTTCTTATAAAATAAATATACCCAAAATCGCCTTGAATTAATGAATTTTTATATTTTTCTGGTAATATAAAAAAAGAAAGGAGCAAGTATGGGAAAAGTTAAAACAAACGCAATGAGAATTTTGGAAAATAATAAGATAGAATACGAAGAAATAGAATACGATTTGGGCGGAGAATTTAAATCAGCCGTAGATGCTGGCAAAAAATCCCACGTAGATTTAAATATAATGTATAAAACCATAGCGACAATTTCAAAAGAAAATGAAATAATAATCTATTTACTAAGAAGCTATGATTCAATTGATATGAAAAAAGCTGCAAAAGTTGCAGGAGTTAAAAGTATTTCAATCCTTCCAACCAAAAATTTAAAAGCAAAAGTTGGCTATCAAAGAGGCGAAACCACTCCCCTTGCAATGAAAAAAGATTATCCAGTTTTTATAGATGATAGCGCAAAAGATTTGGATAAAATGATTGTATCAGGTGGAAAATGTGGAGTAAGTTTAAAACTAAATCCATTTGATTTGGCAAAAGCAGTAAATGGAAAATTTGAAAATATAAGACAATGATAATTAAAATATTTAAAAATAAAAAAATATATCAATATAATGCAAAAGACGTATTCGAACTTGATAATAAATTAAAAAATAAAGACTTTTCTAAATTAGAAAAAACAAGTGAAGAAGAAAAAATAATTATAAATTTTAAAAATGACAAAGAAAACGAAATTTTAAGACTTTTGGTGATTTTATCTCCAATTTTTATAACAATTTTTGACAATTCCACTTCCCTAGAATTTTTTAAGAAAAATTTAGAAAAATCAAATTTTGAATATGGACTCTATCCTAATTTTTTTGAAAATTTTTCTAAAGAAAAATATTTTAAATTTTATAAAAGCCACGACAAAATCGAAGATATTATTTTAAAAGAAGATGAGAGCATAGATTTCAAAATTAATTATCTAGAAAATAAATATCTTTTGGCTTTAGTAGCAATGATAGAAGTAATTTTTTCAAAATACAATAGAAAAAATTTGATAAGATATTTTAAAGAAATTCGAAATGACATAGTAATAAATGGAAGAAGATCAATACTTGCAAACGACATTTACGCTTTTTACTTATCAAAATATTTAGTAAATTGGGCACTAGATTTGATGAGAATTGCAAAGTACAAAGATAAAAATAGGTATTTATATATAGATGAAATTTATAAATTAACAAACAATTTAAAAAGACCAATAAAAAAAGATAGTTTAGAATAACTCTACTCTAAACTATCTTTTTTATTTTTACCCTTCATCAAAACCAAAGAGCCTGTTAGAACTAAAATAAGTCCTATAAATAATCTTATTGTAAAATTTTCTCCCAAAATTATTACTGATAAAATCGAGCCGAATATTGGGATAAATAATTTGAATACTCCAAATTGGTTTGCGCTATGATTTTGCAAAACTATTGTCCAAATTGTAAATGATGTTGCTGTAATAAATGCTCCATAAAAAAGCATTAAAAAAGCTTTCAAGTTTATAACAACTGGATTTATATATAAAAATCTGCCAAGTATTATTAAAGGCAAGGAACCGAATAAAAGCACCATGCCATTTAAAATATATGGATCTGAATTTTTTGAATATTTTCTTAATAAAACTGATGCTAAAGCATTAATAAATGTTGATGTAAAAATGAATCCTTCTCCTGTTAGTTTAAATCCACTTCCCATTTTTTGATTTGAATTTACCAAAATAATTCCTGCTGTTCCAATTATTAAGGCTATAATTGTATTTATCGAAATTTTATCTTCTGGAAGTAGAAAAAGTGAAATTATTACAATCATAAATGAATTTGATGCTTGTATGATTGATGATTTTACTCCGCTTGTATTTGAAAGTCCTATATAATAGAAAAAATATTGCAAAAAAGTTTGTAGTATTGCAAGAATTATAACTAATTTTATATTTACTTTAGAAAATGAAATTTTGTTTTTTCCAAAAATTTTGGCATAAAAAAATGCCAAAATCCCTGCCATAAAAAATCTAATTCCAGCTATATAAACTTTTGCAAAGGTGTCGTATGATTCTATCTGCAAAACTTCATAAGTGGATTTAATAAGGGGGATTGCACTCCCCCATAAAAACATTGCTATTAAAGAAAAAATTACTGCATTTTTTTTATTTTTGAGCATATTTCTCCTATCTTTTTTCTCCAAAATATGACAAGGAATACATTCCTGGTCCAACGTGAGATCCAATCAAAGATCCAATTGGAGCAAGACTTACTTTTGCATCTTTAAAATTTTCTTCTATTAATTCTTTTAATATTTTAGCATTTTCATCAAAGTAAGCATATCCTATCAAAACTTCTTTTGATATTTCTGGTTTCCAATTTTTTTTGAAATTATTGAACAAAACTTTTATAGCTCTTTTATTTCCTCTTTCAATTTTCAAAACTTGCAAAGAACCATCATCAGATACATGTAAAACTGGCTTCACTTTCAAAAAACTTCCTATTCCTGCGCTAGTTTTTGAAATCCTTCCACCTTTATATAAATATTTAAGATTGTCTACTCCAAATTGGGCTACCATATATTTTGAATTATCTTTTATAAAAGAATCAATTTCATCTATACTTTTTCCATCTTCTTGCATTTTACAAATAATTTGGCACAAAAGACCAGTACCTGTTGACGCTTGATTTGTATCATAAACATAAATTTTTCTATCTGGATATTTTTTTTCTAAAATTTCCTTTGCTTTCATAGCATTTTTATAAGTTCCAGATAGAACATCAGTAATACCTATATAAAATACGTCTTCTCCATTTTTTAAAACTTCTTCAAAATATTTTTCAAAAGCAGCTAAGTTTACTTGGCTTGTAAAAACATTTTTATCTTCTAACATAAATTCATAATATTCATTTAGTTTTTCAATATCTGTACCTATAATTTCATAAATTTCATCTTCCATATTTGATTGCATAGGCACTATGGTAATATTCGATGATTTTATAAAATCAACGTTCATATCGCTAGAACCGTCTGTTATTATTCTAAAATTCATAATTCTCCTTATAGATATTCTCTAATCTCTTCAATTTTCACACTAACTTGCTTTCCATCTTCCATATTTTTTACAGAAACCATTTTGTTTTCATATTCTTCTTGTCCGATTATTAAGACTTTTTTTACGCCAATTTTGTCTGCATAATTAATTTTTTTCTTAAATTTTCCGTCTTCAAGATATATATCAACCTTTAGACCTTGCTCTTTTAATTTATTTGCTATGTCTATGGCATAAAAATTTAATTTCTCATCCATAGGAATTACAAGACAATCTGTAAATTTAGCTTTATATTTTTCTACAAGACCAAGCTGTTGAAATTGATAAAATAATCTTGTAAGACCAATAGAAAGTCCAACTCCTGGTAAATTTTGTTTTGAGAAATTTCCTGCAAGATTTTCATATCTTCCACCAGAGCATACACTTCCAATTGACTCATAACCATCCAAAAAAGTTTCATAAACTGTAGATGTATAATAATCAAGACCACGAGTAATTGACAAATCAATAATAATTGAATCATCATCAATTCCAAATTTAATCATATAATCATAAACTTCTTTTAATTCATCTAATCCAATTTTATAATTATCATTTAAATTTAGTGATTCAAGATAAGTCAAAAGCTCTTTGTTTTCTCTTTTATTATTTATAAGCTCCATCAATTTATCTGCTTTTTCTTCCCCACAAATTTCTACCAAAAGCTCTCTTGTATTTTCTTCACCGATTTTTGCTTTTTTATCGATTGTTCTTAAAACTTCTTCCTTATCAGAAATTTCAAGTGATTCAAAAAATCCATTCAATAGCTTTCTATTATTAATATGGAACTTTATTCCGTTAAAGTCAAGTTTTTGGAAAATTTCATAAATAACCTTAGGCAAAAGTGCATCATTGTGTATTGACAAAGAATTGTTTCCAATAATATCAATATCGCATTGGTAAAATTCCTTGTATCTTCCTTTTTGATTTCTTTCTCCCCTATAAACTTTTGCAATTTGATACCTTTTGAAAGGGAAATTCAAATCAGAAAAATGTTCAGAAACATATCTTGCAAGAGGAACAGTTAAATCAAATCTCAAAGACATATCTTTTTTTGATGAATCAATTCCAAAAATTTGCTTTTCAGTTTCTCCGCCGCCTTTTGCAAATAAAATATCATTTTTTTCAATTGCTGGCGTATCAATTGGTAAAAATTGATAAGACAAAAAAGTTTCTTCAATGATATTTTTTATATAATCAAATGCTAATTGATCTTCTGGTAATAATTCCATAACACCTGCAATAGTTTGTGGTTTTACTATATTCATTTTAATCTCCTAATCATATCCATATTAAAGATCCAGTATCTACTAAATTAGTGTCTGGATATAATAAATTTAATTTTTCCTTATATACTATATTTTTAATTATATCATACGAATTTAATCTTTCTATATTTCCATTAAATAATATAGTATTTTCATCAATTTTTCCAAAACATCCACCCAAAAATCCTTGATCAAATCCGTCAAGAGAAATTTTTTCTTCTTTTAATAAAGTAAGTGGCAAAATATTTTTTAATTTTTTAAAAATTCCCATATCAGAAGTCATTAGATTTTCATTAAAAACAAGCATAGAACACCTTGAGTAGCCTTGCTTGATAAATAAGTGCTTGATATTTTTTTCTTCAAAAAATAATTTTATATTTTTTTCAGTAAAATCATTGTGGATATAAAAATTTTTAAATTTTACAATATTATAAAGAGCATCATAAGGATAATTTTTTGAAACTTCTTCTCCTTTAATAATATTAATATTTTTTATATTTTTTTTGTAATACTCATAGACATTTTTATCAACTATTAAATTTTTATCATCCAATTTAAATAAAGAAAGATCAGGATGATCTGAAATTCTTTTGTCAAGATTTGGATTATCAATTGTTTTTAAATATTTTATATTTTTAAAATCCAAAAAATCTGTAAATTCTTTTTTTGATTTGTGACTAATAATTAACATAATTCTCCTTAAATTTAGGTACAAAAAAAGTCCTCAACGAGGACAAATTTGGAGGCGCCACCCAGATTTGAACTGGGGATAAAGGTGTTGCAGACCTCTGCCTTACCACTTGGCTATGGCGCCATATTGGAGCGGAAGACGGGATTCGAACCCGCGACCCTCGCCTTGGCAAGGCGATACTCTACCACTGAGCCACTTCCGCATTTTTTCTGGTGCCCAGAGGCGGAATCGAACCACCGACACGGGGATTTTCAGTCCCCTGCTCTACCGACTGAGCTATCTGGGCTAAACATTACTTTTATAGTATATGCTAAATTAAAATTCTTGTCAAATTTTTTTAAAATTTTACAAAGAAATAATCCAATTTTTTATTTTTAAATTTACAAAATCAATTTTATTTGTAAATAAAATTTTTCAAAAAAAAAAAGAGCCTTGCAAAACAAATTATTTTTCATAAATTGCATAAGCTCTGGTCATAAGGTTGCGAAATTTCTTATCCCTTATTTATATACCCTAGAAAAAATTTATCTTGTAAAATATTAGTAAAATTCATTTTAAATTTTTTGGGTAAAAATATAATATAAGAAATTAGGAGGTTTTATGAAATTTAAATCAATTCACACATGTATATACACAGATAACGATAAGGAAAGTATAAAATTTTATGAAGATGCATTAAATATGCACATTACTAGAAGAAAAGATTACGATGAAGATGAATTTTCTTTAATTTATATGGCAACAGAAGATGGAGCTTACGAACTTGAATTAACATTTAATCACGACGGAAGAAAATATGAGCACGGCTCATATTACGGTCACATGGCATTTAAAACAAAAGAATTTGAAAAATCCTATGACCTTCACAAAAAAATGGGAGTAGTAAGTCAAGAAATCGGCGGACTTTCTGACGGTTCTGACAAATTTTATTTTATAAAAGACCCTCAAGGCTTTTCTATAGAAATAATTGAAGAAAAATAATAATTGATTGATAATTTATATTTTTTAAAAAATGGACCTTTTTGGGTCCATTTTATTTGTGATAAGGTTCATTATTTATAATTTTGTAAGCCCTATAAATTTGTTCAATTAAAATTAATCTCATTAATTTATGGGGAAAAGTCATTTTTGAAAATGATAATTTGTAATCAGCCTTTTGGCTTATTTTTTTTGAAAGACCATTTGACCCACCAATTAAAAAAACTAAATCGCATCCCATTCCATAAGTCATTTGCTCTTTAATTAATTTTGAAAAACTTTCTGATGATAGGCTTTTGCCTTCAATTTCTAGGCTTATAATATAGGAATTTTCTTTAATCTTTTTCAAAATCCTATCAGCTTCCCTATCTTTTACAATTTCCAATTCTTTTTCTGATAAATTTTCAGGGGCTTTTTCGTCATTTACTTCAATGATTTTTAATTTTACGTATGGTTTTAATCGTTTTTCGTACTCGCTTATTGCATCTTTAAAATATTTTTCTTTAATTTTTCCCACACTTACTATTGAAATATTCATTTATTAAATCTCGCTTTTATATAATAAATCGGCATATTTTTATTTCTAAATTTTCTTTCATATTCGCTTATATATTTGCTTTTTTCTTCTGAAATATTTTCATCTTTTTCAATTATATCCATAGAAAATTCTTCAAAATATTTAACTGAAGCCTCATATAATTCTTTATTATCTGTCTTTAATTCCAAAATCGCCTTATCTTTTATAATATTTTTGTACCTATTCAAAAATCTCTCGTGGCTAAGCCTTCTTTTGTGGTGACGTCTTTTTGGCCAAGGAGTTGAAAAATTCAAATATATTCTTGAAATTTCTTCATTTTCAAAAATTTCTTCCAAATTTTCCGCATCTGCTATAAGCCCTCTAACATTTGTAAGTTCATTTTCTTTTATTTTTCTGCTTGCAACAACAAAGGCATTTGTATTTACTTCAAGTCCTATAAAATTTATAGCAGGATTATCCTTAGCAATTTCAATTAAAAAATCTCCCCTGCCAGATCCAATTTCCAAATATATTTCATTATCATTTCCAAAAATTTCTTTCCATTTCCCCTTGTTTTCTTTTCCATCAAAATAAATCAAAGGATTTTCTTTCATTTCTGGAATTGCATTTTCTTTAAATCTTAATCTCATTTCTCATCCTTTCTATTAAGTATTAGTTTACAAAATATTTGTTATAAAAACAAGGAAAATAAAATTTAAAATTTTAAAATCCAATATACCTATTGACATTAATATACTATGCTGTACAATGTATATATCAATAAGATGGATTAAATTATTATTGGAAAGGATTGTTATGAATGAAGATTGGATTTCTCAAATTAAACGTGGAACTTTAGAATATGCTATCTTAATTTTAATTAAAAAAAAGGATAGATATGGCTATGATTTAATTCAAACTCTTGAAAAATATCCAATGTTACAAACAAAGGAGAGCACTGTTTACCCACTACTTCGAAGACTTCTAAAAAATAATTATTTAGAAGCTTATTGGAAAAATATAGAAGAAGGCACTCCTCCAAGAAAATATTATAAAATTACAGAGCTTGGAAATTTTTATTTAAATGCTTTGAAAAGAGATTGGATGATTCTTGTAAAAAATATTTCAGATCTTAGTGAGGAAGAAAAATGAAAAATAGTAAAATTGATAACAATTTAGAAAAATATTTATCAAAAGTAGACAGCAATTTAAAATATATGTCTATTTCTGAAAAAACTGATATTTTAAGTGAACTTAAAAATTCATTTTATGAAAGGCTTAATGATGGGCAAAGTTCTGAGTACATAATCTCTCAAATGGAAAGTCCAAAAGACTTAGCATTTTCTTATATGAGCGATAGTATTGTAAAAAGTAAAGATTTTTCCTTTAAAAATTTAATTATGGCTATAGGATTTTATTCTTACGCTTCATTAGCGTGGATTTGTCTTATACCAACTCTTGCAATACTTTCCATATCTTTTTTCTTTTCTAGTGGAATTAGCATATTTGCAGGTGTAATGGGACTTTTTAAAGGAATAATTCACATTAAACCAATCGATGAATTAAAATTTATCTTTTTTGGCTTTGAATTAAAAGGGATTTTCGCTTTAATTGCAGGTCTTATTTTAGCCTTGATATTTTTTATAATTGGAATTTTATTTTGGAAAGCTACAATTGCTACAATTAAATTTTTAAAAAATCAAAAAAGAAAATTAAATAATGGAAATTGATAATCCAAAAAAACTTGCAAAAATTATAAATTTAGCTTATAAAAATTTTTTTAAAAAAACTAGGAATTAGCTTAAAACTAATTCCTAGTTTTTTAAATTCCTAAATATGCACTTCTTACGGCAGGATCATTTTTAAGGTTTTCTGCCTTATCTTCTTTTACAATTTTTCCTGTTTCTATTACATAAGCCCTATCTGATATATCTAGGGCAAGATTAGCATTTTGTTCTACAAGCAAAATCGTTGAGCCTTCTTCTTTTAAAACTTTTATCGTTTCGAATATTTTTTCTACATAAAGAGGCGAAAGTCCCATTGATGGTTCGTCTAATAAAAGCAATTTTGGATTTGTCATTATAGCTCTTGCCATAGCAAGCATTTGTTGTTCTCCTCCTGACAAAGTTCCTGCTTTTTGATTTCTCCTATCTTTTAAAACTGGAAAAAGCTCATATATTCTCTCAATTTTTTCTTCTCTTTCTTTGTCTTTTAAATTTGTTGCAACTGAACCTAAATTTATATTATCTACGACTGAAAGATTTGAAAAAACTCTCCTTCCTTCTGGAACTTGTGCAATTCCAAGCCTTGTTATTTTGTATGCTTTTTTATTTGTTATATCTTCATTTTCAAAAGTGATTTTTCCGCTTCTTTTTTCAAGCAAAGAAGATATTGCTTGAAGGGTTGTAGTTTTTCCTGCTCCATTTGCTCCAATTAATGAAACTACTTCTTTTTTATTTACTTTTAAGGAAACATCCTTTATAGCGTGGATATTTCCATAATATACATTTAAATTTTCTACATTAAGCATTTTATTCTCCATATCCACTTCCCAAATAGGCGCTTACTACGTCATCTTTTTTAACAACTTCTTCTGGTTTTCCTTTTGCTATTACTATTCCGTGATTTAATACGTAAAGTTTTTCGCAAATTCCCAAGACCAATTTCATGTCATGTTCTATCAAAACAATTGATAAATTAAAATTATCTCTTATCATTCTAATTGTATCCATCAATGACTCTGTTTCAATTGCATTCATACCTGCAGCTGGCTCGTCTAATAATAATAATTTTGGATTTGTCGCAAGAGCTCTTGCTATTTCTAATTTTCTTTGGGCTCCATAGGATAAATTTCCTGCGCTATCATTTGCATAAGCTGCAAGTCCCAAAATTTTTAAAATATCCAAGGCTTTTTTTGTTGCTTCTCTTTCTTCTTTCCAATAATTTTTAAGCCTAAGCATTCCGTCAACAATTTTATACCTCATATCTCTGTTCATAGATACTTTTACATTATCTACAACTGATAAGTAATCAAATAATCTTATATTTTGAAAAGTTCTTGCTATACCTTTTTGACTTAGTTTGTGAACAGGTAAGCCTGTTATATTTTCTCCATCTAAATAAATCGCTCCTTCTGTTGGCTCATAAACTCCACTTAGCATATTAAAAACTGTAGTTTTTCCTGCTCCATTTGGCCCAATTAAACCAATTAAATCTTTTTCTTTTACATCAAGATTAAATCCATTTACTGCCTTCAATCCTCCAAAGGAGATGGAAATATTATCACATTTTAATACAGATCTTCTTTTATCCATTTTTTACTCCTTCTTTGTTGATTTTTCTTTTAAATTTTGCAATTTGTCTTGAAATAGAAAATTCTTCTCTTCCCATTAAGCCTTGCGGTCTAAATATCATAACAATTACTAAGATTACAGAATAAATTATCATCCTATATTCTGCGAATGCTCTTAATATTTCTGGAACTATGGTTAATGTTATAGTTGAAATGACTGAACCTGTAAATGAACCCATTCCTCCTAAAACAACCATTACTAAAATATCAAAACTTTTATTATAATTAAATACATCGGCTGCTATTACTCCAGTTGTTTGAGCGTATATTGCTCCTGCAACTCCAGCAAAAAGCGCTGATAAAGTAAAGGCAAATATTTTAGATTTTGTTGTATTTATTCCACAGCTTTCAGCGGCAAGCTCATTATCTTTTATTGCCAAAACTGATCTACCAAATCTTGATGTCATAATTGAATACATAAATACAACGCACAAAACTGTAACAAAAAATACTAAAGCAAAAGAATCAACTGTAGGTATTCCTGCCATTCCTTGAGCTCCACCAGTAATAGATAAATTTTCTACAACAACCCTAATTATTTCTCCAAAAGCCAAGGTTACTATAGCAAGATAATCTC
Organism: Anaerococcus obesiensis ph10; assembly: GCF_000311745.1. Taxonomy (GTDB): domain Bacteria; phylum Bacillota; class Clostridia; order Tissierellales; family Peptoniphilaceae; genus Anaerococcus; species Anaerococcus vaginalis. The sequence goes on from NZ_HE978531.1 coordinate 904,963, forward strand.
CATTTAACCTCAATACTGGTATTCCTATTGCAAGAGAAAATAAAAATGCAAACAGCCCTCCAATTAATAAGGCTATAAAAAATCCTGGTATTCCTTCTATTATTCCAGTTTTCAAAAAAATTCCTGCACTATATGCACCTATTGACATAAAACCCGCATGTCCCAAGGTTATTTGTCCCAAATTTCCTACGGTTATATTTAGTGAAATTGAAAGAATTATATTAATGCATAGCAAAAATAAAATTGATTGCCAATAAGAATCGATTATTCCACTTAAAATTAATATTTGAATAATTGCAAATGAAACTAATACAAGGACAAAGCTAACTAGATATGATGTTTTTTTATTTTTATCCATTTTATACTTTCTCCTTTTCCATATTTCCTAAAATTCCTGTTGGTTTTACTATTAAAACTAAAATTAATACCAAAAATACTATTGCATCTGCGTATGAGCTTGAAAGATATGCTCTAGTCATAACTTCTATCATTCCCAAAATAAATCCACCAATTACAGCTCCTGGTATTGAACCTATTCCTCCAACAACTGCTGCTGTAAAAGCTTTTATTCCTAGCATAGAACCTATAAAAGGAGTTATTTGAGGATATGATGAAACATACAATAAAGATGCAACTCCAGCAAGTGCAGAGCCAATTGCGAAAGTCATAGTCATAATATTATCTACATTTATTCCAACAAGACTTGACGCCTTATAATCTTCGCTAACCGCAAGCATCATCTTGCCATATTTTGTTTTAGAAATAAAAATTTGCAAAATTATTGTAAGAATAATAGTTAAAACTATTGTAAAAATTGTTTGAAAAGATAATCTTATTCCAAAAATATTTAAGCTAGCTTGATTAAATAAACTTGGAACAGGTCTTGCGTTAGCAGTAAAAACTTTTACAAATAAATTTTCCAAAAATAAAGATACTCCTATAGCAGTAATTAAAATTGAAATTGATGAAGAATTCCTCAAAGGTTTGTAAGCAATTCTTTCTATTACAACTCCCAAAAGTGTACAAGCAATAATCGCTGGTATTATCGCTAAATATAATGGTAAACCACTTCTGAAAAGACTTGTTTGAACAACAAAAAATATTGTATAAGCGCCTACCATTATAATATCTCCATGGGCAAAATTTATTAATTTTGCTACGCCATAAACCATTGTATAACCCAAGGCTATTAAAGCGTATATTGATCCTAATTGTAGACCATTAAAAAGTTGAATTAAAAAATCCATAAAATCTCCTTAAAATTTAAGGGGTTTTGCTAATTCGCAATCCCCCTTTTTTATTAATTTTCATCAGCTGTTACTGTTGAATTAAATTTATATGTTCCATCTTTTATTTCCATCATTGATGCTGATTTGATTGGATTATGATTTTCATTAAATTTAAATTTGCCGGTTATTCCATCAAATTCTATAGCTTTAATTTTTTCTATAATCTTATCACTTTCTTCGCTTTTCGCTTGTTCAATAGCTTGTTTTAATAAATAAATTGTATCGTATGACAAAGCAGAAAAAGCTGAAGGATCTTCTTTATTTTCTTCTTTATATTTTTTTACAAAATCTTTTACTCTTTGGTCATCACTATCTAAAGCAAAGTGATTTGAAAAACATGAGCCTTCTACCAATCCTAATTGAGATTTATCCATTACATTTACAACTCCATCCCAACCATCAGAACCAATAAATTTTGCATCAATTCCAGCATCTCTTGCTTGTGGAGCTATAAGAGCAACTTTTTCGTAATAATCCGGAACTAATAATACATCTGGTTTTGCTTTTGCAATTTTTGTAAGTTGTGCCTTAAAATCATTGTCATTATCTCCATAAGATTCATCAGCAACTAAATCAAGTTTTAATTTGTCTACTTCTTTTTTAAATTCATTAGCAATTCCATTTGAATAATCTGAAGAAGTATTTCTAAGGATAGCTACTTTTTTTGCTTTTTGATTTTCTGCTGCAAATTTTGCCAATAATTTTCCTTGATAAGGATCAGTAAAGCAAGTTCTAAATACATTATCCTTTCCTTCTGTAATATTTCCTTGAGTTCCTGTTGGTGTTATCATAGCAATTCCATCTTTTTTTGCAATTTCAGAAACTGCTAGAGCAGGTTTTGATGTAATAGGCCCTACAATTGCTGTTACTTTTTCTCCTTTTAATTTATTGTATGCAGTTGTTGAATCTGTTATTTCTCCCTTATCATCATAAGAAATCCATTCAATTTTTTTGCCATTAATTCCACCATTTTTATTTATCTCATCAACAGCTAACAAAGCTCCTTTTTCTGATGAATTTCCATAATTTGAAACTGGACCAGTTTGTGGTATTATTGCTCCAATTTTAATTGTGTCAGAATTCTCAGATTTTTTATTTTCTCCATTTTTTGCTTGACATCCTGCAAATGCAAATATTGATGCAAAAGCTAAGGTCATTAATTTTTTTGTTTTTTTCATTTTTTCCTCCACATATTTTTTTAATAATTAAGTATAAATAAAGATTAAAATTTATAATAATAATTATGGCACAGGATTTTCATCTTGTCAAATGTTTTTTGCTTGATTATTTTATTGTCTTTTTTTCAACGCTTATCTTGTTATTATTTTTTGATTTTTAAAATGAATATTTATTTATAATTTTATGCAAAGGTATATTTATTATTTATTTAATGTTAAATAATGCTTTATGGTTTATTTATGTGATTTTATTTTAAAATATTTATTTTACGATAGTTTACAAAGGTTACAATTTCGCACTTTTCTTGATATTTTTTATTTTTTCGCCTATAATAAAATTCATTGGGGGACACATGAGAAAACAAAAACAAATTGATTCATTTACTTTTTTAAGAGCTATTTTTATTATTGCTATTTCCATATTTCATTCATCAGTACAATTTCTTCCTGGTGGTTTTATGGCAGTAATTGGCTTTTTTGTAATGAGTGGATTTTTAATGATGAAAAAATTAAATACTATAGATGATTATGATTTTAATGAATTTAAATCAATTATTAAAAAAAGATTCAAAAAGCTATTGCCAAGTTTATATTTTGTTATAAGCCTATCTTTGGTTTTTGCTTTGATTTTTTCAAGAATAATATTTCATGATTCTATAAAATCATCTTTACCTACAGCCCTTTCTATTCAAAATTTATACCAAATTTTTAAGGGTGGTTCATATTTTACAAAAAATGGATATTTTGATATGTTTACACATTTTTGGTATATATCCATGCAAGTTCAATTTATCCTTATTTTCTACTTGGTAAATTATTTGCTCAATAAATATAAGGAAAAATTTGAAAGTAAAAATGTAAAAATTTATGTTTTTGCTCTTATTTCTGCAATAAGTATTTTGTTGATGATTATTTTTTCTTTTGATAAAAATAATATTTCAAGAATTTATTATGGACCTGACGCTAGAATAAATGCTATTTTTATTGGAGCACTTGCTTATCTTTTGATAGATTATTTTTCAAAAATTTTTGAATTTGCTAAGGAGAAAAATTTTTCTGAAAAATATATTTTGTATGCTCTTTTGTTTTTAACTTTGCTTGCTTACTTTTTTGTAAGGGGTGAAAACTTATATACTTACAGAATAATAATCCCAATCTACACTCTTATTCAAGCATTGTTAATTGGCGTGTTATACTCTTATGAAAAGGAAAATAAATTTGTAATAAATAAAAAAGAAATGGGAATTTTCAAAACTTTCCTTTATTATATAGGTCTTAGATCTTATTACATTTATTTGTGGCAATATATAATAAGCACTTTTCTTTCTTATGCTTTTGCCCACACAAGCAAAAGTAGGATTATAGCTTATATTTTGGAAATAATTATTGTTTTGATTTTATCAGAGCTAACTTACGTTATTTTAAATAGAAAATTTGATTTTAAAAAATATTTTATTATCACATCTGCTCTTATTTTAGGATTAAATGCTTTGGCATTTTTTATTCCAAATCCTAAGGAAAAAGATATGAAAGAGCTTGAAAAAAGAATTAGTGAAAATCAAGATAATATAAAGAAAAACAATGAGAAATATGTAAAAGAACAAAAGAAAAAAGAGAATAAAGAAAATTTAGAAAAATCTAAAAATCAGCTTTCAAACGAAAATAAAGAAACAGAGCCAAAGCAAAATGAAAGTAACAAAGAAGATGAAAATAAAAATAAAGAAGAAAATAAAGAGCCTGCTTTTGAAAAGAAAGCTTATGATGATTTCAACTTTACCGATAAGGAAAAAGAATTTTTAAAAAATACTTCTATTACTGCTGTTGGCGATTCTGTTTTGATTAATATTGATCCTTTTTTGAGAGAATTTAATCCAAATCTTTACCTTGATGGAGAAGTTGGCAGACAAATGACCGATGGTCCAAAAGTATTGCAGGATATAAAAAATAAAAACGGCCTTGGCAATATTGTTCTTGTAAGCCTTGGTTCTAACGGAACTTTAAGCGAGCAAAACATGGTAGATATTTTAAATATTTCTGAAGGAAGAAAAGTTTATTTTGTAAATACTGTAAATAGTCAATCTTGGGAGATGACTATTAATTCTAAAATCAAAAAATTCTGCGATGAAAACCAAAATGCCTACATGGTTGATTGGTATAAATTTGCAAAGGAAAAAGCAAATTTATTTGCAAAAGATATGGTTCATCCAGAAGTTGAAGGTGCAAAAGCTTATAGAAATCTAATTGAAAGAGAAATAATAAATTCTTTTGCTAAGTAACAATTAAATAATGTAGATCTAAAAGCGTAGAAGTCTTAGATGACTTTCTTCGCTTTTATTTTTTTGAAAATTTTCATTTTAAAATCTCTATACTTTTTTAATAAAAAAATTATTTGAAATAATTTACAAATTTAAAATGGACTTTATCAATAGCCTAAGAATATTTTTGTCGTATAATAGCAAATGAGGTGAATTATGATAGATTATTTAAAAGAAATAAATTTAGATCAAAATTTAATAGATAAAATAATAGAATTTAGAAAAGCAAATATAGATGAAGAAGACAAGGATAGGATTGTTAAACCAGAATTTAAATATTATGGAGAAGATGTTTTGAAAAAAGCAATCACTGCTATTCTTTCTGGAAAAAATATTTTACTTTCTGGCCCAAAAGCTACAGGAAAAAATGTTCTTGCTCAAAATCTTTCTTATATTTTTAATCGTCCATCATGGGATATTTCTTTTCATGTAAATACTGATTACAATTCCTTGGTTGGAGCCGACACTTTTAAAGACGGAAAAGTTGTTTTTAGAAAGGGTCCTGTTTATGAATGTGCAAAAAAAGGTGGATTTGGAGTTTTAGATGAAATAAATATGGCAAAAAATGAAGCGATTTCTGTCCTTCATGCAAGCTTAGACCACAGACGTGTTATTGATATCCCAGGCTATGACAAAATAAAACTTGACGATAAGACAAGATTTATTGCAACAATGAATTATGGTTATGTTGGAACAAGAGAAGTAAATGAGGCACTTGCATCAAGATTTATGGTTATAAATATGCCAAATATTACGAGAGAAAATTTAAAACATTTACTAAAGGATAAATTTCCAAAATTAAAGGAAAAATATATGAATACTTTTATAGACATTTTTGAATCTCTCCAAGAAAAAAGTGAAAATTCAGAAATTTCTACAAAATCAGTCGACCTTAGGGGACTAATTTCTGCAATTGAAACTATGGAAATTGGACTTAATCCATATGATGCAATTGAAATGGGACTTATCAATAAATCTTTTGATGAATTTGAAAGAGAGCTTGTAAGAGATAGCGTTGACTCAAAACTTCCAAAAGAAATCAAAGAGAGTGTATTTGATGACTGATACTTTTGAAAAGTTAAGGGCTATGAATGTGATTTGGGATTTTGCTGATGATTATAAAATTTTTCCAAAATCCTACTATCCCATGGATAAAAATTACAAAAATATAATTGAAGGATACAAGTTTAAAAATTTTAGGCTTGATTTATTTTCTTCATTTTTTTCTTATTTAAAAAAAGACAACCCTTTTTTTGAAGAATTTAAGGCAATCACCCTTCTTTTGTTGGAAGATTTAGCCTACAGAAAATTAGAAAAAACTAATCTTGTAATAAAAGATTTAAGAAAATCTTACGCCAAAAAAATTCTCGACAAATACCAATACAAAAAAGAAACCGACAATGTTTCCGAACAAATTGAAAAGGCCTACTATGGGAAAATTTTTAATAAACCCATAACAGAAGCTAAACTTGTAAGAGATTTTTATGCTGAACTTTTTTCTATTGATACCTATAAATCAAGTGAAATAATTGACAAACTTAATGAACTTTTTAAAAAATATTTTCTTTTTGAAAGATTTGACCAATACAACGAACTTTTTGATCAAATGGTAAAGGAAGAAAAACCTAAAAATTTTGACCATGATGATTTGGAAGATGCTGATATTGAAAAAAATATTGAAGACCAATTTCAAATCCAATCTGCAGAATTTAATGGTTATATTTATTTCGAAGAAAAAAAAGAAGATATGAACAAGGATATATTTATCTTTGAAAAATCCGATAAGGAAAAAGAAAAAAGAGAAGATTCCTTTATAGAGGATTTTTATGGAAAACTTTCTATAAGCAAAAAAAGACAAGAACTTTTGGAAAAAGAACTTGCCAAGGGTATCCATAAGTCAAAAAAATTATATTTTACCAAGGGAGAATACACCGATTCTCCAAATGCAAAATTCAATCAGAAAGTCAGAAAAAAACAAAAGGAAAAAACAAAAGAATATATTGAAAATAATCTTTCAATAAACAACAGAGCTGTAAATGAGCTTACAAGAACTATAGAAAATTCTTTGGCAAATCACGAAGAAGATGAACTTTACAGAAAAAATTATGGACTTTTAGATTCTGTTAATGTTTGGAGAGCTCCTGTATTAAATGAATCCAAAGTGTTTTTTTCAAATAACAAAGACCCAAAACCAAAATTTCAAATGGATTTACTAATTGATGGATCAGCAAGCCAAATTCAAAGGCAAAATCTCGTAGCAAACCAGGCTTTTATAATTGCAAATGCCATGGATAAGGTAAATATTCCAATAAGAGTTTCTTCATTTTCTACTTTGAGAGATTATACAGTTTTTAATATGTACAGAGATTTTAAAGACAAGGGCAATAATGAAAGTATTTATAATTTTTTCGCTTCCGGTGCAAACAGAGATGGACTTGCCTTTAAAACAATCCACAAATTAATCAATGAAGATAAAAATGAAAGCGTAAGAAAAATTTTAATAATTTTATCAGACGGTCGCCCAAACGATGAAAAACACAATATAAATACAGTAAACGCAAAAATCAAAGATCAATATATAGACAAAAAGGCGGTTGATGATACTGCAAAAGAAATAAGAGCATTAAAAAGCGATGGAATCCAAGTTTTGGGAGTTTTTACTGGAGAAGATGAAGATATAGAAAATGCAAAATTAATCTATGGAGCAGATTTTTGTAGGATAAAAAATTTAGACAATTTCTCCAAAATTGTTTCAATTTATATGAAAAATTTAATAGCAAATTAAAATTGGCTGGCAAAAAATTATAAACTATAATAATTTATAATTTTTACCAGCCTTTTAAATTATTTTTTATTTTTTCTTAGAAAATTTATGGTAAAGACGATTTACCATTTTCATAACTTCAGGAATTCTTGCAAATAAAATTGTAAGCGCATAAAATATTGCTGCTATTATTATTGCAATAAACATAGCCAGAAGATATGACAATTTCCCACTCAAATTTCCATAAATTGCACTTGCAATTAGTCCCATTAAAATTGATAAAACTGTAATTTTTATCAAAGATTTTAAAGAACTTTTAAAATTAATTCTTCCAAAATTTTTCCTAAATTTTATTAACATCATAATTGCACCAGCCGCAGCAGAAATTGCAGTTGCTAGGGCAAGACCTTGAATGTCAAAAAATTGTATCAATATAAAATTCAATATTACATTTATTATTTGTTGGATAACTACAATTATTACTGGCGATTTTGAATCTCCAACTGCATAAAATCCCTTGTCGATTACATCAGAAAATGATTGAAAAATAACAAATGGCGCATAGGCAATTAGCATGGATGCTGTAACTACTACAGATTTATTATCAAAAGCTCCCCTTTGATAAACCAATTTTATTATTGGCTCTGCCAAAGACATCATTCCAATTGTTGCTGGTATTACCAAAAGCATAGTCAAAACTATAGCTGAATTTATTTGAATTTTCATATTTTCTATATCGCCTTTTTGTCCCAAATGTGAAATGGTAGGAAATATTGAAGTTGTAACTGAAACTGTTATTACTCCTGTAATCAGTGCCAAAAGTGTTTTTGAATATCTCAAAAATGATATTGATGCATTTCCAAAAAAGTATGATGCCATAGAATTATCTACTGTAAGAGCTATCTCTCCTGCAGCTGATGAAACTATAACAGGAATTGCAATCATAATTAAAGATTTAATATATTTATTGTGAATATCTATTTTTTTCTTGTATTTATATCCATGCTCCCTATTTGCCTTAGGAAACATTATATATTGCAAAACATTTCCCAACAAACAACCTATAGCAAGTAGGTAAGGATTTTTGGCAAGTCCACTTATAATTGTAAATGTAATTATAATTATATTCATAATCAAGCCAGTTACAGCTGGAATAAAAAAATTGCCTTTTAAATTTAAATATCCCCTAAAAACAGCTGAATATAAATATGCAAATATTGCAAACATTATAATTCTTGTAAAAACTATGGCAGTATGTAAAAGTTCGCCTTTTAAATCTGGTGAAAATAATTTACAAAATGCTCCAGCAAAAATAAAACCAAAAATAACTGCTAAAAGACCAAATACCATCAAGATATTAAAAATATTTGATGTGAATTCTTCAGCAACCTCTTCGCCTTCTTCATTTTTTGCCTTGGTATAAATTGGAATAAAACCATAAATGATACCCGACGCAACAAAATTTGCTATTACTACAGGAAGAGTATTAGCAACAGCATAAATTGCAACTATATCCCCCGCTCCATAAAAATAAGCCATAACAGATTCTCTCAAAAATCCAAAAACTTTAGAAAGAATTGTTACAAGCATTAACATAAAAGCAGTTTGTCCCATAATTACCTCTCTTTTTTAATTTATAAATTTTATTATATCTGTAAAAAATCTTCTTTCAATGGATAAATTTATCCATAAATAAGTCTATTATCTTAGAAAATTTTACGATAATTTTATAAACTCTTTATTTTTCTTTAATCTTATTTATTGTTTAAAAAAATTAAAAATAAAAATAAGCACAAGAAATAAAGCTATCACTTGTGCTATAATTTATTATTTTATTTTCAAGTATTCTTCCAAAGAAAGATCGTTCTCATACATAGATTTTGCATTTTCTACACCAACATATCTAAATTCCCAGCACCTTTCTTTTTTGCCAGTAATTTCTTCTTTTTCTTTGGTGTATCTTTGAATAAATCCATATTTATAAGAATTTTCCTTTAGCCACTTATATTCATTTGTATCTTTAAATTTATCTGAATATTTTGTTTGGTCAGTATAAAAATCAAAACTTGTTCCTGTTTGGTGGTCACTTGTATAAGGCAAATCAGCATCAGGATTATTTTGATCTACCAATTTTTCTTCACTTTGTCCCATCCTAAAATCAGATGCAATTTTTATATCCAAGCCTTCTCTTTGCATATCAATAAGCATAGTATCAAAAGCTTTTTTGCTTGTAGAATCAACGCCAGGATTAAAATCTTTAGGCAAAGGATTTGATTCATTTACAAAAACAACTCCCTTCACTACACTAATATTTTCGCTATCTTTAAGCTTTCCAAGACCATATTTATTTACATAATAAAATTCATCATTAATTTTAATTTTTGAAAAAGAATTTTCTGTACCAAAATATTCTATGTATTGGTTATTATTAATGCTTACATCAGTTTTTGTAAAATCGCTTGGTTCTTGGTAGCAATATTGACTTTTAAGAGATTTGACATAGGATTTCATAGTATCACTATATCCATCATCATCAATTTTTTCCCCATCACTAATTACTACATTTTCAAAACCAATAGGAGTTGCTACTTGAGTTTTTGCATTTTTTAGTTCTTCTTTAAGCACTTCATTTTCTTGTTTTTTATTAGCTTGGGCATATCTGTTTTCTATTGGTTTTCTAATTTGAAAATCATCACTACTTTTTTTAAAATCTATATTCAAAGCTCCTGTTATCAAAAGAGCACAAATTCCAACTTTTATTAAATTATTTCTTCTTTTTATTTTTCTTTCTTTTACCTTTTTACGTCTTAAATCTCTAATACTTTTGTTTGCCATTTTTAGTTTTCTTCCTTAAATCTATTTCAATATAACTAAATTTACGTCTGTGGGATAGTTTGTAAAATCATATAAATGTATTTCAATCTATAATAAAAGACTTTACAAAACTTTTTAATATTTTCTTAACTCCATTATAACACAAGTATAAAAAAATATGTATAGTATAAATGATTTTTTTTGTAAAATATTAGAAAAAAATCGCTAAAAATTAATTTTTTTAATTTTAGCGATTTTTTTAATACATTTTTATAAAATTTTTTACTCTTTTTTAAAACCTTATAAGTTTTTATAATAAATTTTTTAAGCTAATTAATTAACTATAAACTAGCTTTTTGGATTTTAATTTTTTCTCCCATTATTTTATTTGTCATTTTTTGAGAAATTTCATTTACATCTGTCATATATATTTCTATATATTTTTTTTCGGTCTCATCAAATTTTATATTTTTTGCCAAAACCTTAGCAGGGTCAATAATATTTGCTTTGTAGTTTAAATTTTTAAAAATTTCATCTTCTACTATAGGATAGTGGGTACAACCTAAAACTATATTTTCAATTTTTTTCTCATTTGCAAGTTCTAAATAATCTTTTAAAGCCTTATCCACCTCATCTCCACTTACTATTCCTTTTTCTATAAGGGAAACAAGTAATGGACAAGCTTTTTCAAAAACTTTTTTATTAGAAATTTTTTCAATTTTAATTTTATAAGTATGTTGTAAGCACGTTGCCTTTGTAGCCATAACAAAAATATCCCCTTCACATTCTAAGGATTTTTTTATTGCTTGGTCTGTAATTGAAATAAATTTTTTATCAAATTCTTTTCTAAGATATTCTATTGCAACAGTAGAAATTGTATTACAAGCTATCACAAAAAAGTCAATATCTTTCTTTAATAAAAATTTTACTATTTTTTTTGAAAGCTCAATTATTTCTTCATTTGACTTATCTCCATAAGGAACATTTTTATTATCTCCAAGGTAAAAATAATTTGCCTTGTGTTTTTTAGACAATTCTTTAAGAACAGTAAGTCCTCCAAGTCCTGAATCAAATACACCAATATTAGTCATCTATTAAATTCACCCTTTCAACAAATTTATAATCATTTTTTATTTCATTTAATGCATAATTGATTTTTTCTTCATCAAAAAATACAGCAAAAATACTTGCACCGCTACCACTAAGAAGTGCTTTGGCTGCCCCTAGATTTTCAAGTCTATTTTTTATTTTATAAAGATGAGGAAAATTTTCATATACCACATCTTCCATAACATTAGAAAAATATTTTACAATATTTTTATCAGAAGATTTTAATCCCTCAATTATTTTTTCAGTTTCAATATTTCCATAATCCTTTAATCTTTTATATACAAAATTTGAAGAAATACTTGTCCCATCATTTACCAAAAGAATTTTCATATCTAAATTTATATCAAAAGGCGATAAAATTTCTCCAATACCTTGAGCCCTCGCAGATTTTTTCAAGAAAAAAAACGGAATATCAGCTCCTAAACTTTTCCCAATTTTAAAAATCTCATCATCACCCAAATTTAAATTCCAAAGCTCATTTAAAGCCAAAATCATTTCAGCACAATTTGTAGAACCACCAGCAAGCCCTGCAGCTATGGGAATATTTTTTTCCAAAAACACATCTACTCCACATGATTTAACTCTATCTTTTAATATAGCCCAAGCCTTGTAAATCAAATTATTTTCAATATTTTCCTTTGATAAAATTTGGCTATTTGTTTTAATTTTAATTTCATTAGTATTATTTTTTTCAATTTTTAATTTATCAAACAAAGAAATCCTAGTCATAATAGTATCAATTTCATGATAACCGTCATCTCTTTTATACAAAGAATCTAAACTAAGATTAATTTTTCCATAGCATTTTCTTTCCATAATTACCTCACTACAATTATACCATAAGGAATTTGTTGAAAATAAAATTTAAAAATAAAAAATTTTAATCAAAAAATAGACCTTGCTTTCGCAAAGTCTATTTGTAAATTTAAATTTATTTAGAATAATCGTAGAATCCTTTACCAGTTTTTCTACCAAGATCTCCTGCTCTTACCATTTGTCTTAATAATGGATTTGGACGATATTTGCTATCACCAAATTCATTGAATAATACTTCCATAATTGCAAGACATGTATCAAGTCCTATAAGGTCAGCTAATGCTAGAGGTCCCATTGGATGGTTTGCTCCAAGTTGCATTCCCTTATCAATATCTTCAACACTTGCAAGTCCATCATATAAAACTCCGATTCCTTCGTTAATCATTGGAATTAAAAGTCTGTTTACAACAAATCCTGGACCTTCTTTTACTTCTATTGGTTGTTTTCCAAATTCTTCAGCAAGTTCAAATACTTTTTTGTTTGTTTCGTCGCTTGTGTGAAGTCCTCTGATAACTTCTACAAGTTTCATTACTGGAACTGGATTGAAGAAATGCATTCCTATTACATTTTCTGGTCTATTTGTTGATGCAGCTATGTCAGTAATAGAAAGTGAAGATGTATTTGAAGCAAGAATTGCTCCTTCTTTAACTACTTCATCTAATTCTTTGAAAATTTCTTTTTTAAGTTTTGGATTTTCTGTTGCAGCTTCTATAACTATATCACAATAAGCTAAGTCTTTTACTTCTGTTGTGTAGGAAATGTTTTTGATTGCTTTTTCTTTAGCATCTTCTTCCATTCTTCCCTTAGAAACTTGTTTAGCATAATCTTTTTCAATTCTAGCTTTTGCATTTTCTAAGAATTCATCTTTAATATCTCTTACTACTACTTCGTGGAATTTTGCAGCAACTTCTACAATTCCTCCACCCATAATTCCTGATCCAATTACACCAATTTTCATATTTACTCCTTTGTGTGTTTTAAAAAAGTTTCGTTTGTTTGTTAAATTAATAACTTATACATATATTATAACATTGTTTTCCCGTTTTATCAAGAAATATTGACTTTTTTTTAACTATTTATTAGATTTTCTCCAAATTCTCATTTTTTCAGCTTCTTTTATCAAATCATCTCTAAATTCTGGGTGAGCAATTGAAATCAATTTCTCAGTTCTTTCCCACAATGATTGTCCTTTAAGATTAACCATTCCAAATTCTGTTGCAACAAAATGAGTATTTGCTCTACAACCTGTTGGTTGTGTTCCTTCAATTAATCTTGGAACTATATTTGAATGTCTTACTCCTTTTTTATCAACTCTTGATGAGTGTAGGGTTACAAAAGATTTTCCACCTTTTGAATTATAAGCACCAAGCATAAAATCTAAAGCTCCACCTGAACCTGAAATGTGTTTTATTCCAGAACTTTCTGCAGAAACTGTACCATTCAAATCAACTTCAAGGGCTGAATTTATTGACATGAAATTATCTAAAGCAGAAATTTGTTCAATACCATTACAATAATCTACTGGTGCTGCACAAAGTTCTTCATTATTATCTATAAAATCATATAATTCCTTGCTTCCAGCTGCAAAAGCATAAACTTGTCTTCCCCTATCAATGCTTTTCTTTTTACCTGTAATTTTTCCAGCCTTTGATAATTCAACAAAAGAATCTACATACATTTCTGTATGAACGCCCAGGTCTTTTAAATCAGAATTTGCAATTTCTTTTCCGATTGCTGTAGGAAGTCCACCAATTCCAATTTGAAGACATGCCCCATCAACTAATTCTTCTACTACAAATTTTGCAACTTCCTTATCTAAATCGCTTGGTTGTGCTTTTCCTAAAGCTATCATTTCAGGATTTGATCCTTCAATAATATAATCAACTTCTTTAATATGAACACAATTTTCATATCCACCAAGTCCTCTTGGTACATTTTTGTTCACTTCAATTATTACTATATCCGAATTTTCGATTGCAGCATAAAGATGTGATGCTGAAGCTCCGAAGTTAAAAAATCCGTGCTCATCCATTGGAGTTGCTTGAGTTACAAAAATATTTGGTTTTTTTATTGATGTTCTGTAATATTTTGGAAGCTCTGAATATTTTAATGGTGAATAAAATGCTCTTCCTTCTCCTGCTAATTTTCTTATAGGTCCTAATGAATGCCAAGAGTTATAAACAAAATGTTCATTTGTTGGATCAGCATCAAATATTTTGAATTTTTCAAGCTCCACTCCACCCCTGACAACGATGTCATTAAGATTAGTAATTTCTTTTGCCAAAGCTTCGTCAAAATCATGTGGTGAAACTATTCCCCATGAATAATCTACATAATCGCCGTCCTTTACAAGTTTTGCAGCATCCTCTGCACTTATTAGTTTTTCCTTATAAAGCTTACTATAGTCCATATCATCCTCCATTTGCTTTTATATTTTAAAATATAGAAAAATTTATCTTATCTTTAATAAAAATTAAGGATGAGAGTAATCTCATCCTTAAAATCAATTTGAGATACTAATAATGATATACCCAAATTTATAAATTTAATTTAATTATTTTCCTTTTTTCTTATTGATTGCTTCAGTAAGTTTTGGTACTACTTCAAATAAGTCCCCAACTATACCATAATCAGCTCTTCCAAATATTGGAGCATCTGGATCTTTGTTTATAGCTATAACTTTATCAGCAGCATTTATACCTGCCAAGTGTTGAATAGCTCCAGAAATTCCTACAGCTATATAAACTCTTGGTCCTACAGTTTTTCCTGATTGTCCTACTTGGTGAGAGTGTGAAATCCAACCAGCATCTACAGCCGCACGGCTTGATCCAACAGTTCCGTCAAGTGCATCAGCTAAATCTTTTATTAATGCAAAGTTTTTAGGATCTCCAAGTCCACGTCCACCAGAAACTATAAATTCAGCTCCAACTAAATCAACTTCATCTCCTTCATCTCTTGGAATGAAATCTAAAATTTTTGTTCTAGCTTCACCTTCAAATTTGATGTCTTCATCAATTATTTCGATATCATCTTTTGCACCAATAGCTTCTTTTGAAAATACTCCTGGTCTTACAGTTCCCATTTGTGGTCTGTGATCTGGGCAAAGAATCATTGCCATTAAGTTTCCACCAAATGCAGGTCTTGTCCATCTAACTTCTTTTTTCTCAGCGTCAATATCAAGTTCTGTACAATCTGCTGTAAGTCCTGTGTGAAGTCTTGCTGAAACTCTTGGGCCTAAATCTCTTCCTTGATTTGTTGCACCTATCAAAATTATATTTGGACTATATTTTTTAACTAATTGGTCTATTGCATCTGCATAAACTTCTGTATTATATTCTTTGTAAATTTCATTATCAACTGTGATAATTCCATCTACGCCGTATTCTTTTACTTCTTCTTTAGCTTTATCAACATTTGATCCGATAATTATAGCGTAAAGTTTTTCATCAATAGCATCAGCCATTCTTCTTCCTGGATTCATTAGTTCAAGTCCAACATTTACAGCTGATCCATCTTCTTTTGTTTCTACAATTACCCAAAGATTTTTATTTTCACTCATCTATATCCTCCTAAATAAGTTTCTCATCAGAAAGAGCATTTATTAACTTATCTACAGAAACGCTAGCATCTTCATCGTTGTAGATTTCTCCAGATTTCTTATGTTCAGGTGTATAAGATTTTTTAACTCTTGTTGGTGAACCTTTAAGTCCTATTGCTGTTTCGTCAATATTTTCTTTTAGTTCTTCAAAAGTAATTTGTTCGATTGTAGCTTTTTTAGCTTTCATTTTATTTTTGATTTTTGGATATCTTAATTCTTCATCGCCATATTTTGTAAATGTTATAAGAGCTGGAAGTTTTGCTTGAATATTTAAAGCTCCTCCTTCAACTTCTTTAAGAACTTTGATTCCCTCATCATTTAATTCTGCTGTATAAGCATAAGTTACTTGTGGTAAATCTAAGTGTTCAGCAATTTCTGGTCCTACTTGTGCTGTATCTCCATCTATAGCTTGAAGACCACAGAAAATCATATCATAATCTCCTTCTCTTTTAGCTACTTCTTTTATAGCTTCTGAGATTATATAACTTGTTGCAAGTGTATCAGAACCACCAAATTTTCTATCAGTAACCAAGTAAGCTTTGTCAGCTCCTACTGCCAAAGTATCTCTAAGCATAGATTCAGCTTGAGGTGGTCCCATAGAAATAACTGTGATTTTTACATTTTCTGGATCATTATCTTTTATTCTTAAAGCTTGTTCAAGGGCAAAAGCATCATAAGTATTTAAGATACTAGGAACTCCCTTTCTAATAAGAGTATTAGTTTCAGGATCTATTTTGATTTCATTAGTATCTGGAACTTGCTTTGCACATACAAAAATATTCATTTATTCCTCCTAAATTTATCTTCTTAATTATTATCTTAAAAGAGCTCCTGATACAACCATTAACATTACTTCTGAAGTACCTTCATAAATTTCTGTAATTTTTGCATCTCTCATCATTCTTTCAACGTCATATTCTTTGATATATCCATATCCACCAAGAATTTGAACTGCTCTATCAGCAACGAATGATGCTGTTCTAGAAGCTTTTAATTTTGCCATAGCTGCTGCTACTGAGTAATTTTCTCCAGCATCTTTTAAGCTTGCTGCCTTATAAACTAAATTTCTAGCAGCTTCAATTTCTATAGCCATTTCAGCTAATTTAAATTGTGTATTTTGGAATTTAGCTAAAGGACGTCCAAATTGTTCTCTTTCTTTAGAATATTGAACAGCTTTTTCTAAAGCGCCTTCTGCAATACCAAGAGCTTGAGCTGCAATTCCAATTCTTCCACCATCAAGAGTTGCCATAGCAATCTTAAATCCTTTACCTTCTTCTCCAAGTAAATTTTCTTTTGGTATTCTACAATCTTGGAAAATTAATTCCATAGTTGATGAACCATTGATTCCCATTTTGTTTTCAAGTGTACCAAAATCAAATCCTTTAGTTCCTTTTTCAACTATGAATGCAGAAATTCCGTGATTTCCTTTTGACTTATCTGTCATGGCAAATACTACATAAATATCAGCATATCCACCATTTGTTATAAAGATTTTTGTACCATTAAGTACATATTCATCTCCATCAAGTTTAGCTGTTGTTTGTTGACCTGAAGCATCAGTTCCTGCATTTGGTTCTGTAAGTCCAAAAGCACCTAATTTTTCTCCACTTGCAAGTGGTGTTAGATATTTTTTCTTTTGTTCATCATTACCAAATTTATTGATACAATCAGCTGATAATGATGTGTGAGCTGATAAAATTACACCTGTTGATGCACAATATTTTGAAAGCTCTTCAACTGCAAGTACGTATGTAAGTGTGTCAGCACCTTGACCGCCAAATTCTTCATCAAATGGAATTCCAAAGAAACCTAATTCTTGCATTTTTGCAACTGTTTCTTCTGGGAACATATGTTCTTCATCTACTTTTTGAGCTAATGGTTTAACTTCACTTTCTGCAAAGCCGTGGAACATCTCTCTCATTTCTTCATAATCTTCTGATAATTTATACATATTTTCTCCTAAATAATTTTCCATATTTATTATTTTTAAATTTAAAAATAATATTAAGAAACACTTTTTATCACTTATGTTATTATATTAACAATCGGAACTAGACTTGTCAAGCTTTTTAGCCAATTTTTTATCAAGCTTTTAGCTTTAAGTCTTAAATTTTTTTGGAAAATTTTTTCTAGCTTTATCCTTTTATTATATAAATTAAAATTCTATCACTTTATCATTTTATATAATTTAAAATTCTAAAATTCAAAACAAAAAATAAAACTTAGTCTATTATTATATGGAATTTAAAATTTATTTAAATATTTTTGCTAAATTTTATTTCTTTTATAATATAGTAAAAAGATTTCCCAAAAAAACATTTACCTACATTATAATAATATCACAATCAGTCTATCTGTCAAATCTTTATCAATATATTTACAAATTTTAACTATATATTTTATTTTATAAATCAGTTTTTAAATTTTAAGAATGAAAAATATTTTTTATGCTTAAATTTAAGATAAAAAAAATTTCATTTAATCCGAATCTATTTTGTTTATTATTAAAAAGCTAATATATTTAGATATCTTGATTTTAAAAATTTTCAAATTTAAAAATCAAAATTTTTCAATTTCTATTTTTATTTTAGTCGATTTCTTATTTGCTCTTAGAAAATTTAATTTTTTGATTTTTTAAGAACTTTAAAATAATTTCTAATTTTAAATTATAAATTTATTTGTTATTGATATTTATATTTAATTAAAGGAAAACTTTTCTATTCGATTTTTTCATGTTATAATTGATACATAATTAACTAAGTTACTTAGTTAAGTATACAATTTCTATTTACATTTAGGAGGGAAAAATGGATTACAACAAAATTAATGACGAAATTATTGAACAAATCAAATTATCAGTAAATGGAAAAGTTTATGTAGGAGAAGAAATTAATGAAGATTTCTTTCACGATGAAATGCCAATTTATGGCGAAGGAATCCCTGATGTTTTGATTGACGCTACTTGCAAGGAAGATGTTTCAAAAATAATGAAAATTTGTAATGAAAATAAAATTCCTGTTATAGCAAGAGGTGCTGGTAGTGGTTTGACTGGCGCTGGTGTTGCTATTAAAAATGGCGTAATGATTAATATGCAATCCATGAACAAAATTTTAGAATTTGATGAAGAAAATTTAGTTGTTAGAGTTGAACCTGGTGTTTTATTAAGTACTTTGGCTCAAACTTGTCTTGATAAGGGATATTTATATCCACCTGATCCAGGCGAAAAAAATGCTACACTTGGCGGAAACGTTTCATTAAATGCAGGAGGAATGCGTGCTGTTAAATATGGCACAACTCGTGATTATGTAAGAAAAATGGAAGTTGTTCTTCCTAGTGGAGAAATTACAACTTTTGGATCTATTGTTTCTAAATCATCTACTGGTTATTCTTTAAAAGATTTGATGGTTGGAAGTGAAGGAACTCTTGGAATTATTACTGAGCTTACTTTAAAAATCGTTCCAAATCCAAAACATACTGTTTCTTTAATCGTACCTTTTGAAGATTTGGATGATTGTATTTCTACTGTTCCTAAATTATTCCAAAATAATTTAAATCCACAAGCTATTGAGTTTATGGAAAGAGATATAGTTATAGCTAGTGAAAAATACATAGGCAAAGAAACTTTCCCTAAAAATATGGAAGGAATTGATGTTGGAGCTTATTTATTAATTACTTTTGATGGTGATGATGAGGATCTAATCGACAATACTCTTGAGCAAGCTGCTGAAGTTTTGGTTGATAATGGCGCAATTGATGTTTTGGTTGCTGATACTCCAAATTCAATTAGAGATGCTTGGGCTGCAAGAAGTTCTTTCCTTGAAGCTATTGAAACACAAAATAAACTTTTGGATGAGTGCGACGTTGTAGTTCCTGTAACAAAAATTGCTGAATATATTAATTTTGTTAATAAGGAAAGTGAATCTTATATGTTTAATGTTAAATCGTTCGGCCATGCTGGAGATGGAAACTTGCATATTTACACCCTATCAAATGAAGAAGATAAACTTGATCAATTTAAAGAAGAAGTTGATAAATTTATGGATGTAATCTATAAAAAAGCTTATGATTTGGGAGGAAAAATTTCTGGAGAACACGGAATAGGAAACGGAAAGAAAAAATATCTAAAGAGCTTTGAAGGTAACGTTAATATTGAAATAATGAGAGGAATTAAAAAAGCATTTGACCCAAATATGATTTTGAATCCAGATAAAGTTATTGCCTTATTAGGTGAATAAATTTAAAGGATTTGATTATGAATTACCTAAAAGAATTTGTAATCCTTTGTGTTTGTTTATTTTTAGGAGCTATTACAAGAAGTATTATAAATTATCCAATACCAGAACCTGTTTATGGAATGATTTATCTTTTTATAGCCCTACAATTTAACATACTCAAAAGTGAAGATATAAAAGAAACTTCTGATGGTATTTTAAAAAATTTAGCTTTTCTTTTTGTACCAGCAGGAGTAGGAATACTTGCTAATGTCGATGTCATTAAAGGAAAAATTTTCCAAATAATTATTTTAGTTATAATTGGAACAATAATTTCAATGGCTCTTACAGGACTTGTAGTGCAATTTTTACAAAGGAGGAAAGATGCTTGATAATCAATATTTTGGTATAGTTTTATCCTTTGCTGCCTACGAAATTGGAAAATGGATAAATAAAAAATTAAAAACTCCTATAGCAAATCCACTTCTCATTGCTATACTTTTGATTATAGGATTTTTATCCATCACAGGAATCGACTATGAATATTACAAAAAAGGTGGAGATTTTATAGCATTTTTTATAGGACCTGCAACAGTTGCAATGGTTTTAGATTTATATGCAAATCTTGACACACTAAAGAAAAATATTTTGCCAATACTTGTTGGAGTTGGATTTGGAACAATATTTTCATTTGTACTTGCCATATTTTTATCAAAAATATTCCAAATTGATAAAAATTTAGTTGCAAGTTTAATTCCACAATCAATAACAACAGCAATAGCCATTTCACTTTCCGGAGAATACCAAGGAATAATTGGACTTACTGCAATTGTCGTTGTAATTAGAGGAGTAAGCGGAGCAGTTTTTGCCCCTATTGTAATGAAAATATTTAGAATAAAAGATCCAGTTGCCCAAGGAGTAGCCATAGGCACATCATCCCACGCAGTTGGAACAAGTCAAGCAAGACTTATGGGAGAAATTCAAGGAGCAATGAGCGGACTATCAATTGCTATTGCTGGAATAACAGCAGTAATAATAATGCCACTTGCTATGAAATTAGTTGAAATAATAATTTAATAGAAAAATAAAATGAGCCTAAATTGGCTCATTTTATTTGCTTTTAATATAAGATTTATAGCTTTCTAGCACTTTTTTGTAACCATCTTCTTCTAAAATATTTTCTACATATTCTTTTATTTTTGCTGTAGGAATAATTCTCTTGTGGTTTTTTTCTACCATTTTCATTAAATCATTTTTTAAAATTGATATATCTGATGTATTAAGGTCAATATTTCCATCTCTTGCTGCATTTTTTATTGATCTTAATATCTTGTCAATATCAAATAATTCAATTTTTCCATTTCTTTTTTTAACATATAATTTGTTGTCCAAAAAATTTTCAATAACTTCAATCTTCGCTTTATCCAATTCATCTGCAATTTCTTCTATTGATAAATTTTTTCCTTGATAATAATCGATAATTATTTTTGTAAGATCTGACATATATCCCCCTAATTTTTTTCTTTTTATATTCTTACCCTAATTTTTTAGAAAATAAAAGATTGGACAAAATCCAATCTTTTTTATTTATTATTTTTTTGTATAGTTTGGAGATTCTCTTGTTATTTGAATATCGTGTGGATGGTTTTCTACTAGGGTTGCTGGGGAGATTTTTACAAATTTTGATTTTTCTTCTAATTCTTTTAAATTTCCTGCACCAACATATCCCATTCCTGAGCGAAGTCCTCCAAGAAGTTGATAAATTACATCTCCAACATATCCTTTTAAGGCAACTCTTCCTTCAACTCCTTCTGGTACAAATTTTTTGGTATCATTTTGGAAATATCTATCGCTTGATCCGGATTTCATTGCAGAAAGTGATCCCATTCCCCTGTATTCCTTGTATTGTTTTCCTTCAAATACAATTGTTTCTCCTGGTGATTCTTCTGTTCCCGCAAATAATGATCCTGCCATTATTACACTTGCTCCACATGCTAAAGCCTTTGTAATATCTCCAGAATATTTTATACCACCGTCGGCTATAATTGGAATTTGCGAATCTTTTGCAGCCTTTACACAATCAATTATTGCAGAAATTTGTGGAACTCCAACTCCTGTTACAACTCTTGTTGTACAAATTGATCCAGGTCCTATACCAACTTTTACAGCATCAACTCCTGCTTTTATCAAATCTTTTGTGGCTTCTCCTGTTGCAACATTTCCTGCTATTAATTGAAGATTAGGATATTTTTCTTTGATTTTTTTAATTGCAGTAATTACTCCTTTTGAATGCCCATGAGCTGTATCAACTGTTACAACGTCAACTTTTGCACGAACCAAGGCATCAATCCTATCCATCATATCACGAGTAATTCCTACTGCAGCTCCTACCAATAATCTATCATGCTCATCTCTTGCAGAATCTGGATATTGTCTTGATTTTTCTATATCTTTTATTGTAATTAATCCTTTTAATTTAAAATCATCATCAACTATTGGAAGCTTTTCAACTTTTCCTGATTCCATTTTTTTAACAGCATCTTCCATAGAAATTCCAACTTGACCAACAATAAGACCATCTTTAGTCATAATGTCGTCAATTTTTACATTTTCATCATTTTGAAATCTCACATCTCTGTTAGTCAAAATTCCCTTTAAGGTCATATTATCATCAACAATTGGAACACCACTTATCTTATAATTTGCCATTATTTCCAAAGCTTCTTTTAAAATATTTTCAGGTTTTAAATAAAATGGATCAGTTATTACGCCGTGTTCACTTCTTTTTACCCTATCAACTTCTTTGGCTTGGTCTTCTATTGACATATTTTTGTGGATTATTCCAATTCCACCTTGCCTTGCCATGGCAATTGCCATTTTTGATTCAGTTACAGTATCCATTGATGCTGACATCAAAGGAATATTTAATTTGATTTTTTTTGTAAGATTTGTTTGTAATGAAACTTCATTTGGTAAAACTTCTGATGGTCCTGGAACCAAAAGTAAGTCATCAAATGTTAATCCTTCTCCTATTATTTGCATAAAGCCTCCTATTTTTTAAAATAATTTATTGCATTTTCAAATATTTTTTGCTCTTTTTTATCGTAAATATTTTTGTATAAATCTGAATCTAATCTTTCAACATGGCCCATTCTACCCAAGATTTTTCCGTCTTTGGATAAAATTCCTTCAATATTATAATCAGATCCGTTTGGATTTATTTCATATACAGAAAAAATTTGACCGTTTTCTAATAAATCTTTGTATTTTTCTTCATTTACAATAAATCTTCCCTCGCCGTGAGAAATTGGAATTTTGTAAGTTACATCCAAATCAAGACCACTTGTCCATGGACTTTGATTATTTAAAACTTTTGTATCAACAATTGTTGAAATGTGCCTATCATTTGTGTTGTAAGTTAATGATGGGTCATCTTCTTCGATTTCTTTAATTTTTCCATAAGGAAGAAGTCCAGTTTTAATCAAAGTTTGGAAACCATTACAAATTCCAATTATTAAGCCATCATTTTCATCAAGCATATATTCAATGGCATCTTTTATTTTTTTATTTCTTATAATATTTGCCAAAAATTTACCAGAACCATCTGGCTCATCTGCCATTGAAAATCCTCCAGGAATGGCAAAAATTTGTGAATTTCTGATTGATTTTGAAAGATTTTCAATAGATTCTTCGATAGCTTTCTTATCTAAATTTCTAAATAAATTTATCTCAACTTCTGCCCCATATTTTTCAAAGACTTTTTTTGTATCCCATTCACAATTTGTTCCTGTTACGGCAAGAATTGAAACTTTGACCTTATCAACTGGTTTTTTTGATTTTAAAGAAACTTTCATCTCTTTTTGGTCGATTTTTTCATAAGGAATTTCTTCTTTTGGTGCAAATACTTGATTTAATTCATTTAAGTAAGATTTTTCTAATTTTTCACTATCTAATTTTTCTCCATTTACAATTAAATCATCAGAAAATTCTCCAATTTTTTCAACAAAGTCTAAATCTTTCTCATATTCAACCACGAAAGATCCAAACATTGGATTATATAAATTATCAAAATTTAAAGTAAAATTAGAATTTCCAAAGGCTTGTTCGTAAATATTTGCTAAAATTCCCTTATTATCAAGGGCAATAGTAGAAATTATTTTTCCATCTCTCATTGCCTTTATTAATTTTTCCAATAAATTTTTGTAATGATCAAGGTCAAGGGTCATATCAGAATTATATTTTGCCCTAACAAGACCAATTTTTCCTTTGCCTTTCAAATCGTTTGATTTTATATTTTCAATATCTTCAGTTGTCGCTGCAAAAGAAATTAAAGTTGGTGGAACATTTAAATCTTCAAAGCTTCCACTCATTGAATCTTTTCCACCGATTGGAGGCATTTTGAAAAAGTTTGTTACTTCAAAAGCTCCCAAAAGTGATTTTAATGGCTTGGACCAAGATTTTTCATTGTCCATTTTTTCATAAAATTCTTGGAAGGATAATCTTATTTTTTCCAAATCGCTTCCAACAGAAACAAGTTTTGCAATTGATTCTATTACTGCGTAATATCCTCCCAAATATTGGCTTTTTTCTGACAAATATGGATCAAATCCGTAGGACATTATTGAAACAGTTTTAGATTTTCCTTCATTTACTGGAATTTTTGCAACCATGGCTTGAGATGGATTTACTTGTTTTTTCCTCCAAGGGGTTGAAGGACGGTGTTTTGTCCAATGGTTGAATCAAATATTTCTATTAAATTTCTTTGGCTAATAACATTTAAATCTTTTATTTTATCGTAAAAATATTTTGGATCAGAAGATTTTTCTTTCAAATATTTTGGAACTTCTTCGCTTACAAAATTAACTTTCGCCTTTCTTTCTGCTCCATTTGTATTTATAAAATCATAGGAAATATCTGCAATTTTTTTATCTTCATAAAACATTCTCATCCTATTTGTGTCAGTAACTGTTCCAACTAGAGCTGTTTCTACATTTTCTTCCCTACAATATTTTTCAAATTCTTCTCTATCATTTTTGTCAATTAAAACTGCCATTCTTTCTTGGGATTCTGAAATTGCAATTTCTGATGGTTTAAGTCCTTCATATTTTAATTTAACTTTTGAAAGGTCTATATCAATTCCATCATAAAGTTCTCCAATTGCAACTGATACTCCACCAGCCCCAAAATCGTTGCATTTTTTTATAAGTTTTGAAACTTCACTTCTTCTAAATAATCTTTGAAGTTTTCTTTCTTCTGGGGCATTTCCTTTTTGAACTTGGGCAGATTCTGTAATTATTGAAGTTAATTTGTGAGATTTTGATGAACCTGTTGCTCCACCAATTCCATCTCTCCCAGTTCTTCCTCCAATTAACAAAACTATATCATCTTTTTTTGGCCTAAGTCTTTTTACATTTTCTTTTGGAGCTGCGGCGATTACTGCCCCACATTCCATTCTTTTTGCCTTGTAGCCTTCGTGGAAAATTTCTTTTACAAACCCTGTAGCAAGACCAATTTGGTTTCCGTAGGAAGAATATCCCTTGGCAGCAAGTTTTGAAATTTTTCTTTGTGGAAGTTTCCCCTCCATAGTCTTATCAACATCTTCTAAAATATTTCCAGCTCCAGTAATTCTCATAGCTTGGTAGACATAGCTTCTTCCTGAAAGTGGATCTCTAATTGCTCCCCCAAGACAAGTTGATGCCCCACCAAAAGGCTCGATTTCTGTAGGATGGTTGTGGGTTTCATTTTTAAACATCAAAAGATAATCTTCAAGATTTTCCTTGCCATTTTTTTCTACCCTAACTTTTACATAAACAGAGCAGGCATTTATTTCACTTGAAACTTCCAAATCATCAAAGTCATTTTTACTTCTCATATATTTTGAAAGAATCGTTCCAAAACTCATAAGATTTATTGGCTTTTTAATTTCAAGTTCATCTCTCATTTTTAAATATTTTTCAAAAGAATTTTTAATAGCCTCATCAAGAATGGTTTTTGCCTTTATGTCAATCTCAAGGTTTGTATTAAAAGTTGTGTGCCTACAATGGTCTGACCAATAAGTATCTAATATTTTTATCTCAGTTTCGTTTGGATCCCTATTTTCTTTTTTAAAATAATCCCTAACCATTTTCAAATCATTTTCGTCCATGGCAAGGTCGTGGGCCTTTAAAAATTTAGAAATTTCCTCATCTGAATAATCTATAAATCCATCATATATTTCATTTTCAAGATTTTTTTCCTTTTTTGTATCCAAGCTTTCTGGCATTTCTTTCAAATCAATTTTGTGGCTATCAACTGGATTTACTAGATAATTTTCAATTTTTTTAAGGTCATTTTCACTTAATTTTGAAAATTCATAAACTGTTGCAGTCTTACAGTCTGTTTTTTCATCCAAAATTAAATCTAGAATGTCAACAACTCCCTTTCTTCTTTGGTCAAATTGGCCTGGAAGATATTCTACTGCAAGGGAAGATTCAAAAGAATCCTCAAGTTTTTTTGCCTCATCTTTTGCATAAACATAATCAAGATTTCTTTCAGATAAGACATTATTAATTGCCTTATCCAAATTTTCATCGCTTATTTCAAGGTCGTATCTGTTGTAAATATTTAATTTTTCTAATTTTATTTTCAAAAGATTTTCTATTTCTTTTTTTACTTCTTTGGACTTGTAATCGAACCTATCTTTTTTTCTTACATAAATTCTCTTAACTGACTTTTTCATATCATATCCTTAATGTCTAAAGTGTCTGTTGTTGGTAAATACCATGGACATTTTGTACTCATTACATTTTTCAATTGAATCCTTATCTCTAATTGATCCACCTGGTTGGATTATTGATTTTACTCCAATTTTGTGAGCAAATTCTACACAATCATCAAATGGGAAAAAGGCATCAGATGACATAATTGAATCAGTAAAGTCTACATCTGGGTGGTTATTTTTGATTGATTCCAATGCCCAAATTCTTGAAGTTTGTCCACAGCCAACTCCCAAAGTTTTTCCATCTTTAACAATTACAATTGCATTTGATTTTGTATATTTTACAACTTTCATTGCAAATTTTAAATCATCAATATCTTTTTTTTCTGGTTTTACTTCAGTTACAACTTCAAAATCATCTTCTTTTGAATCGGTATCTTGAACTAAAACTTTTCCTTCCAAATATTTAACATCTTCTTCAACCATATCTTTTGATAAGTCAACTTTTATTATACGAACATTTTTCTTTTTAGATAAAATTTCCAAAGCCTCTTTTGTAAAGTCATTTGCTGCAATAATTTCTAGGAAAATTTCACTCATCATACTTGCAGTTTTTTCATCAACTACTCCATTTAGGGCAACAATTCCACCAAAAATTGATAAAGAATCAGCCTCATATGCTTTTTTGTAAGCATCAAAAGCATTTTCTCCAATAGCAGCTCCACAAGGAGATTGGTGTTTTAAAGCTACACAAGAATTTTCTCCAAGTTCTTTAGCAAGTTCCAAAGCAATATTTAAATCATTATAATTATTAAAGCTCATTGCCTTGCCGTGTAAAATTTCTATATCTTTTAAAAGTCCTTTTGCATAAGTATCTTCATAAAGACTTGCTTTTTGGCTTGGATTTTCTCCATATCTTAAATCCTCAATTTTTCTAAGACCATAAGTTTTATATTCACTTTCTTTTTTGGTTAAATCTTTGAAAAATCTAGAAATTACACTATCATAATAAGCTGTAAGAGAATAAGCTTTCATAGCCAAATATCTTCTATATTCTAAATCAACTTGATTATTTTCTAATTTTTCCAAAAATTCATCATAATCACTTGGGTCAGTCAAAACTACACAGTCCTTGTGATTTTTGGCAGCAGATCTAATCAAAGTAGGCCCACCTATATCAATATTTTCAATAATATTGTCAACATCATTACTCTTTAAGGACTCTTCAAACTTATATAAATTTACAACAACTATATCAATATCTTTGATATTATTTTCTTCCACAGTTTTTTTGTGATTTTCGTCATCTCTTTTGTAAAGAATTCCTCCATGAACATAAGGAGATAAAGTTTTTACCCTACCATCCAAAATTTCAGGAAAATTTGTTATCTCTTCAATTTCTTTTACATCTACTCCGCTTTCTTTAATTTTTTTATATGTACCGCCAGTAGATACAATTTCCACACCTAATTCACTCAATCCTCTAGCAAGTTTTTCTACATCCTTTTTTTCAGTAACAGATATTAAAGCTCTCATTAATCCCTCCCATAAGCTTTTAGTCTAAATTTAAAGACAAGAAAAGGGAAGCTAACAAAATTAGCTTCCCTGATAAAACATTACTCCATTCATAGACAAATTTGGGCATAGAAATTCACAGAAAGATCTTAGCCTTTCAATTTTTTTCATAGATAAAATCATAATTGTAAATTTTTCAATTTTAAAAATAAAATCCATGATAAATACCCCCAAATGAATGTAAAATAATCATACCACAATATTTTTAAAAATTAAAGATATATTTTTATTTTTTAAGAAAATTAATAATTTTTTGCAATCTACATTTTTCTAGCTTTGTATTTGCTTTTGCACTTATCCTCTATCTTCAATAATTTCTATGCAATTTTAGCAATTATTCCCATATTTTCCCTCCTTGAACTTAAATGACCATTATTGTATAATTATGTCATTAAATGACTTAATTAAATTTTAAGATGCTTAATGTCTTTTGCCAAGACTTTAAATGTCTATCAGTCTTTGAGTGTATATTAAAAGGAGAAATTATGAGTTTTGAATCTAAGTTAAGAAAGCTTCGCGAAAATAAAAATTTAACTCAAGAAGAGCTGGCAAAGCTTGTTGGTGTTTCTTTAAAAACTATTTCAAGATATGAAATGGGAGAATCTAAACCGAGATATAGAAAAATTTATGATAAACTTGCAGAGGTTTTGGACACTAGCCACGATTATCTTGTAACTGATGAGGAGAATTTTATTCTTGATGCTAGGGAAAAATACGGCTACAAGGGAGCAAAAGATGCAAAGGAAATGGTTGATGGGGTAATTGGTCTTATGGCTGGTGGAGAAATAAATGAAGAGGATAAAAAAGCAATCCTTGATTCTATCCAAGAGGCCTACTATATTGCAAAAAATAAGAATAAAAAATATAACCCTCACAATGATTAGGTGAAATATGTCTTTTTTATACGATGAAATTTTTGATGATGTAAAAAAATTAATTAAAAAATATGACAGCAGAAATCCAAAAGAAATTTTAATTCAAAGGGGCGTAAATATAATTGCTTTTAAGGAAAATACAAAACTTTTGGGTATGTATAAAATTATCAAAAGAAATTCTTTTGTTTTTTACAATCCCTTTGTTGACAAAAGAATTCAAAATATGGTTTTTGCTCACGAATTGGGCCATGACCTTTATCACAAAGATATGGCAAAAAATGAAAATCTGATTGAGTATGAACTTTTTGATATAAATAGTGAAATGGAATTGTGTGCAAATATTTTTGCAGCTCATCTTCTTTTGGATGAAAAAGAACTGATAAATGATGTAAAAGCAGGCTATACTTACAACCAACTAGCCTCTATGTATAATGTGAATGTAAATCTTATGATTTTTAAATTAAATGAGATGCATAGGATGGGCATGAATATAAAAAAAGAAGAAGCTGATCCTAATTTTTTTAAGGATATTAACGGCAAGGATATAAGAAATCATGATATATACTGATGAAATTATAAATAATCCGGTAAAACTTTCCCATTATTTGATAGAAAATAGGGTGAAAAATAATATAAGAGCTTGCGATATGACAGCAGGAAACGGCAAGGATTCAAAATTTATTTTGGATAAGAAAAATCCCAAAATTTTGTATGCTTTTGATATACAAAAACTTTCACAAGAAAGATGTGAAAAACTTATAGGTCAAAGGGATAATTTTAAATTTATCCTTGATGATCACAAAAATATTGAAAAATATATAGAAGAAAAAATTGACCTTTTTATCTATAATTTGGGATTTTTGCCAAAAGGAGATAAGTCAATTACAACAAATCATAAGTCTGTGATACAATCTCTAAAATCTTGTTTGGATTTATTAAATGAAAAAGGTCTTATTCTTATAACTTTTTATCCAGGTCATGAAGAAGGCAAAAATGAGGAAAAATATGTGGGAGAATTTTTAAAAAATCTAGATCAAAAAACATTTCAAGTCATAAAATATAATTTTTATAATCAAATAAACAATCCTCCCTTCCTTATTTCCATAAGAAAGGTGTGAAAGAAATTTTTATTTGTTATAATTAATTAGGAAAGGATAAATTAGATGAAAAAAAGAAGACTTTTTCCCTTTGCTATAATTTCACTCTTACTTATTTTGGCTTTTTTGAATTTTACAAGTCCAAAAAATGCTGAAAAAATAAATCTTCCAAGCTTGGAAGAAAAAAAGATGAAAGATTTGACAAAGGATAAATATATAGAAGATTTTGAATTTGCCTACAATATTTTAGAAACTTATTATCCTTATTTTGACATAAATAAGAAAATTAATAATATTGACTGGTTAGGAAAAAAAGAAACCTTCAAAAAATATATAGAAAATTCCAAAAATGATGTGGACTTTGGCTTGAGAATGAATAAAATTTTGTATGAGCTAAATAACGACCACACCCAAATAATTGACCAAAATCAGGCAGTTGAAATGTATATAACCTACTACAAAATGCCAGAAAATGATTGGCGTCATTATATAAGCCATGTTTATGAAAAGGAAAATGTAAGAAGAAGATACAATTTAGATAATAAAAAAATAAATGATTATTTGAAATACAAC
This sequence comes from Anaerococcus obesiensis ph10, assembly GCF_000311745.1. GTDB lineage: Bacteria > Bacillota > Clostridia > Tissierellales > Peptoniphilaceae > Anaerococcus > Anaerococcus vaginalis. Next base: position 935,875 of record NZ_HE978531.1, read on the forward strand.
CAGTATGAAACAAAAGCTAAAATAAATAAAAATAATAATATTTTAGGAAAGGCAACAGAAAATTCAAACGAAATTCGTACAGACAATATTGAAGCTAAAGATATAAATGATAAGATAGGATATTTAAAAATTAATTCAATGGTAAATTATGATTATTCAAATTATGACCGAAAAAAATTGAAAACCTATCTAAAAAAAGTAAAAACAAAAAAGCTCTAGTTATTGATATAAGAGGAAATACTGGTGGCGATTCTAGATATTGGCAAGATTTTCTTCTTCCACAAATTATAGATAAGCCATATTCTACAAGTTATTATTCTTTTATCAAAAAAGGAGATTTAAATAAGAAAGTAATAAGCCAAGAAAAATACAAAGAAGGCGTAAGCGAATTTTTAAATGCAAGTAATTTTTCAAATGATACAAAACAGATACTTTCAAAATTTGATTATTACACAAATTATCCTGCAAAAATAAGCCCAAGCGAAGATTCCATAAAATTTAAAGGAAACATCTATCTTCTTATAGATTCGTCAGTATTTTCATCAGCAGAAATGCTAGCATCTTTTTGCAAAGAAACAAAACTTGCAACAATTGTAGGAAGCCAAAGCAAGGGAGATGGAATTGGAACTGACCCCTTGCAAATTGATTTGCCAAATTCTGGATATGTATTGAGATTTTCAAAAGAAATCGGAGTGACTGAATCAGGATATATAAACGAAATAGAAAAAACAAATCCTGACATAAATATAGATTCAAATAGATTTGATGAAATAAAAGACCAACCAATAATACAAAAAATTATAGAAATAGAAGGCTAAGGCCTTCTATTTTCTTATATAAAAATATCAAGTATAGTTTCTTCGTTGATAAATTTTTTCCGAAAAAAAGGAGTAGCAATGAGTCTTATTTCAATTTTAATTTTAGCTATCGGACTTAGCATGGATGCTTTTGCAGCAAGCATTTGTCAAGGTCTTCAAATAAAAGAAAATAACATAAAAAATACCCTAAGCATTGGACTTTGTTTTGGAATTTTCCAAGCACTTATGCCTATTCTTGGTTATTTTCTAGCATCAAGTTTTGCAAATTCAATCAAAGCAATTGACCATTGGGTTGCCTTTATTTTATTATTTATAATTGGCTTCCAAATGATAAGAGAATCAAAAGATGCAAGCTGTAAAATAAGCCACGGCTTAAGCTTAAAATCTTTATTTTCACTTGGAATCGCAACAAGCATTGATGCAATGGCAGTTGGAGTTTCCTTTGCATTTTTGAATGTAAATATATTTTCTTCAAGCACAATAATAGGAATCACAACCTTTATTCTCTCATCAATAGCCTTTAAAATAGGAAATAAATTGGGCATGAAAAGCAAACAAATTTCAGAGCTTATTGGCGGAGTAATTTTAATTTTATTAGGAACAAAAATTCTAATTGAGCACTTATTTTTACAATAAGCGCTTTTTATTTGCAATTAAAAAAACTTCCATTTTTCTTGGAAGTTTTTATTTTTTTAATATTTAAATTTCAAAAATTGGAAGTTTTTCTAAAAATATTATATCATCCCTATTAGCTGCATCTCCTTCTGCAAGAATCGCAAGTTTTTGAACAACCTCTCCTCCTGCTTTTTTCACAAGATTTTCTAAAGCTTTTATAGATTCTCCTGTGGAAATTACATCATCAACTAGGGCTACTTTCTTCCCTTTTATTTTTTCTACATCTTTAAAATCCAAAAATAATTTTTGGGTATTTTTTGTTGTAATTGACTTTACTTCTACACTTACAGGATTTTCCATGTAGGATTTTTGTGATTTTCTTGCAACTACAAATGATTTTTCTCCAATATTTCTTGCAATTTCATGTGCAAGGGCTATACCTTTTGCTTCTGCTGTAAGAATTATATCGCAATCAATTTTTTTACTTAATTCATATCCTGCTTTTGTTGCAAGCTCTGTATCTCCCAATAAAACAAATGATGCAATTTTTAAATTATCTGATATTTGTATTATTGGCAAATTTCTTTCGACTCCACACACATTTAATTTATAATAATCCATAAAATCTCCTATAAAATTATAAATTTAAGAATTACTCCTGCTACAAGTCCCATAAAAGGATCGCTTGCTGCAGTTGTTGCCATAGCTATACCTGCAACTAATATTGTATCGCCTCCTCCTGCAAAAGCAAGATTTGCATTTGTTGGAACTGTTACAAGAGCGCCAAGTACAAATAAAAATCCGTGGATTGATTCTCCTGGAACATATTTTCCAAGTTTTGGCAAAAATCCCATAAACATTATTACTCCAAGAATTGCCATCATCAAAATTCCAGAATTAATTGGATTATCGCTTGCTCCTGTTGCAGAAATTATTGCCTCAACTGGAGCTCCCCCAAAAAGTGAAGAAATAGAATCAGCAAGACCTGAATAAACTGTCAAATGATCAATATTTGCAGTCAAATTTCCATCTCCAAGAGATGCTGTAATATTTCCAAAGGCAATATTTGCACCAATTGTAAGGCAAGCAAGAGATAAAGAACCTCTGATAACTTTTTTATTTAAAATAGGTTTTTTAATAGAAAGTTTTCTTTCTTCTTTTTTAATCTCTTTTCCTATTTCCATTTTCATAATATTTGCATAAATTGAAGAAATAACAACAGAAATTATAATAGTGTAAACAAGATTTCTTCCAGAAACAAAATATGTTATAAGGGCTGAAATTATAGAAATTAAACTTACCATTTTTGTTTCAAGTTTTAGTCCATCAATTGCAATTTTTGCAAGAATCAATCCAACTCCTGCCATCATTCCATTTAATACATAAACTCCAGCCAAATCAACAATAAAATTTAAGCTTCCAGTAATTCCAAGTATGGACATAATAATTCCTGCCCAAAATACAACCGACAATCTTTCCCTAATATTATCGCCATAAGATCCTGCAAGGGCAATTGTTTCAGCTTGCATAGAAATTGGAATTGGAGATTGCAAAAGCATACAAGCAACTACTCCCACAGCAAAACCAAGCGAAGTTGGAAATGCAGAAAAACCTACCGAAAGTGCCAAAAGTGCTTGGGGAATTCCATTAATTACAACCCCCAAGGCTGCCATAATGTCATTAAAAGTCATAAGACCTCCTAAAAATTTATTTTAAAAATCCGAATAAAATTATACCATATTTAGAAAATAAAAAAAGGCAGAAATTAATCTGCCTTAAATCTTTGATAAAGTATTCAAATCCTCATGCTAAGAATATCATACGGAAAAAATTGCTTTGATTTCAAATTTAAAAATTCGTGCAAAATCGCACTGTTCGAGCTTTAGCGAGTTTGCGATTTTAGAATTTTAAAATTTAGAAATCAACAATTTTTGAAGTCCGATATTCGTGCTTGAGGATTTGTATGCGTTATAAGTAAGAAATTAATCTGCCGTAAATTTACATTTTTTCAACTTCAGGATAATCAATTCTCTTTGTATCAACTGTAACTTTTTTGATTTTTACATCTTCAAGAGGTCTGTCATTATAATCTGTTTTTACATTTGCGATTTTGTCAATTTCATCCATACCCTCAATAATTTTTCCAAATCCTGCATAATCTCCGTCAAGATGTGGACTTTTTTTGTGCATTATAAAAAATTGACTTCCTGCAGAATCTGGCATAAATGATCTTGCCATTGATAAAACTCCTTTATCATGGAGCAGATTATTTTCAAAACCATTTGAAGAAAATTCTCCTTTTATAGCATATCCAGGGCCACCCATTCCACTTCCTTGTGGATCTCCTCCTTGAATCATAAAATCTTTTATAATCCTGTGAAAAATTAGCCCATCATAAAAATTATTTTTTATTAATGAAATAAAATTATTTACAGTATTTGGAGCAATTTCTGGATATAATTCAGCTTTAAAGATTGCACCATTTTCCATTTCAAATGTAACTATTGGATTTTCCATTTATTTCTCCTTTAAAATTATTTTTATTAGAATTTAATTTTCTGTATAAATTCATAATTTATTATACTATTGTCCTTGATTTTGCCACAAAATTATTTCGCCTTTTTATTTATAGCATAAAATAAGGTCATTGCAGAAAAAATCAAAGATGAACCCCTAGAATAGGAAAGATATTTTTCTTCCCAAAAACTTGCATACTTATCCTTATAAGCCTTGAGCCCTTCAAAAGAATAAAAATGATCTCCCAATTTAAAAATCGTATATACCATTCTCTCTTGCAAAAACGAATGTCTCATAACTCCTACATTTGAAAGTGGAGCCATCCCAAGATCAAAATATTTTATATTATTTTCTTTCAAATATGTGAAAATATTTATAAACAAATAATCCATCAAGCCATCAACATTTTCTTCATAACGCATAAGGTCAACTGTTGCCCAATTTTCTACATAAATTGGCGATAAATTTGCAAAAGCAATTATTTTTTGATTAGGATTTTTTATTACAGCAATATCTCCGCTATTCAAATAATCTTTGTCAAAAAATCCCAAAGAAAATCCCTTTTCTTTGCCTTCTCCAAGCCAAGAATTAGAAATTTCTTGAAGTCTTTTTATAGTTTTTCCATCAAAAGGTCCTTGCAAAATTTCAAAACTATATCCATCTCTACCAAGTTTATTTATAGTTTTTCTTAGATTTTTCTTTTTCTTGCCATCAAGATTAAATTGTTCAAGATTTACATTTGCACTTTCCCCAAATTTCATAAAATTGAAACCATATTCATGAACTTTCATTGTTATATCTTTATTTATTTCATAAAAAACAATATTATAACCCAAATCATCAGCTTCATAAATAAATTTTTCCAAAAGCTCATCAAAATATTTTTCATTTCCAATAGGATCTCCCATGACAATTACCTTATCGCCCACTGTCCTAATTTGAAGACAAGCCAAATCATATTCATCATTTTTTAACCAATAAAGATCCTTATCATCCAAAAAAGAGAGAAAAGCTTCTTTGGAACCTCCCTGATTTTTAAGTAAATTTATATACCTATCATAATCAAATTTTTCCCCAACTTTTAACCTAGGGCCTTGCAAATTCCTAATCAAAAGATAAACAATAAAATAAATTATTGATATTGTAGCAATTATTGAAATAAAATTATACTCAAAAGGAATCAGAATAAAATCATTAGTCTCACTAATATTCACATCAATGATAGAGCCACGTTTCAAAATTTTCCCTACATAAACTATGAGCATAAAATTTGTCAAAAGTAAATCAATAAACCTATCTTCGCTAGCATAAATAAATTGTTTGGTATAAAGTTCATCTTTTGTAAGTAGATTAATTACAAACATTATAAAAATATAAATAAGAGTAGATAAACTATAACCAGTTATATAAGTATAGCAAAATACAAGAATTAACATTATGGTATTTAAAAGAAAAGATTTTTTCTGTTTTGAAATATAAGCTCTTGCCATAACTATAAATATAAATCCAAAAAGAAGAGATGGAAACTGATAAATAGCCGAAGCTCTTATAGGATTTAATTTTGTAAGAAGACCTCCACCATAAGCCTTATCTGGCAAAGTTGCAGCCAAAATCATAAAAAGTCCAAAAATATACAATAAAAAAGTATTCAAAACCAAAATAATATTTTTGAAAAGTCTTTTTACAAAAGCAGATTCCTTAAATTGAAAAGCAATTGTAAAATTTTTAGTAAAAAATACAAAAGCAAGGCAAAATGGAACAATATAGTAAAACATTCTATAAAGAAGAATCCAAGCAAGTGCCAATTCTTGATTTATACCCTGACTTTTTAAAGCAAACAAAATTATAAGGTCAAAAGAACCGATGGCACCAGGAATCATAGAAATATATCCTACAATATTTGCCGCAACAACCAAAGTTGATAAACTAAGCAAATCAAATTTAATCCCCATTAAATACCCAATAACCACAAAGGCACTCATAACTCCAAACCATTCAGCAATTGAGATTAAAAATAATTTTATTTGATTTTTTCTAGAAAATTTAATCTTTCCCAAAAAAGACAAAGCCAATACAAAAGGAATATACAAACTTGCACCAACAAGCAAAAGCGTATAACTTTGTAAATTTGGATTTGAGTGAAACATTAAAGAAATTAAGGAAATAATAGAAAAAAACGATAAACCACATGGCAAAAATACCAAAAGCTGTAAGATTTTTTTCACAAGCTTTGTAGCTTCATGTCCCTTACCATAAAAAGCCGTTCTAAGTCCAATAGAAATAAATCCACCAAGCCCCAAAAGATCATTAAAATTATTAATGCAAAATCCAGTTTCTCCTATGTATTTTTTATCATAATTATTTCCAAGCTCTTCATTCAAAATAAAATCATACAAGCTTGCTGGAATATTAGCAAAAATTCCATAGATTCCCATAAAAAGTAATGTAATAACCGATAAGCTAGAAAAAATAAATTTTACATCTTCAAGTTTTATTTCTTTGGATATTTTTCTAAATTCTACAATTACAAGAATTAATACAGATGTAAAAAATATTTTCTTAAATATTTCCTTAAAATTACTCAATTTTTCTTTCATTTAATTTCCTCATTAAATTTTAAATAAAATTTCAATAATATTCTTAAAAAAAAGACGGGGACTTCCCCGCCTTTTAATGAAAGTATTTTATTTCAAATTTTTAGCTAAATTAAGCTAT
>NZ_HE978531.1:943778-973336 GCF_000311745.1 Anaerococcus obesiensis ph10
ATTAATATGTGGTTTGCTTCTTTCAAATTGTGCTTTACTCATTATTTCCTCCTAATTTTTATTTAATACTTCTTCTTTTACACTTTCAGGTACTTGAGCGTAATGATCAAATTGCATTGAATATGTTGCTCTACCTTGAGTTTTACTTCTTAGGTCTGTTGCATATCCAAACATTTCTGAAAGTGGTATGAAAGCATTTAATACATGAATTCCATCTTTTGGATTCATTCCATCAATCTTACCTCTTCTTGATGAAACATCTCCCATTACATCTCCTAGGTATTCATCTGGTGTAGTAATTTCAACTTTTTCCATTGGCTCAAGTAAAATTGGTTTAGCTTTTGCTACTGCGTTTTTAAGAGCCATAGATCCTGCTACGTGGAAGGCAACTTCTGATGAGTCTACTTCGTGGTATGAACCATCGAATACTTCAACGTGCATATCAACCATTGGATATCCACCAAGGATACCTTGAGTAGCTGCTTCTCTAACACCTTCTTCAACTGGTTTGATGTATTCTTTTGGAATTGCTCCTCCGACGATTTTGGATTCGAATGTGATTCCTGCTCCTTCTTCGCCTGGCATAATTCTAAGAACAACATCTCCGTATTGACCAGAACCACCGGATTGTCTTACAAACTTACCTTGTGCTTCTGCAGGTTGTGTTATAGATTCTCTGTATGCTACTTGTGGGTTACCAATGTTAGCTTCTACTTTGAATTCACGAAGTAATCTATCAACGATAATTTCAAGGTGTAATTCTCCCATTCCTGAAATTATTGTTTGTCCAGTTTCTTCATCTGTTTTTGTAACGAATGTTGGATCTTCTTCTGCAAGTTTTTGAAGTCCTATTGCCATTTTATCTTGACTTGCTCTTGTTTTTGGTTCAATAGCTACTGAGATAACTGGATCTGGGAATTCCATGTTTTCAAGAATTATTTGGTCATCTTGAAGGCAGAGTGAATCTCCTGTTGTTGTATTTTTAAGTCCAAGAAGAGCTACTATATCTCCACAATAGCCTGTTTCGATTTCTTCTTGTTTGTTTGAGTGCATTTGCAGGATTCTTCCTACTCTTTCTTTTTTACCTTTTGTAGCATTGTAGATGTATGAACCTGATTCAATTGTTCCTGAATAGATTCTTGCATAAATTAACTTACCTACATAAGGGTCAGTTACTACTTTAAATGCTAAAGCAGAAAGAGGTTCTTTATCTCCAGCTTTTCTTTCAAGAATTTTTTCTTCATCTTTAGGGTCAGTTCCTTGAACTGCTGGTATATCAAGTGGGCTTGGCATGTAATCAACTATGGCATCAAGAAGTGCTTGAACACCTTTGTTTTTGTATGCTGAACCACATAGACATGGGAAAATTTTCTTTTCAATTGTTCCCTTTCTTATAGCAGCTTTAATTTCTTCTTCAGAAACTTCTTCACCTTCTAGATATTTCATCATTATTGTATCATCAATTTCTGATAATTCTTCTAAAAGATTTGCTCTATATTCTTCAGCTTTTTCTTTTAAATTTTCTGGAATTTCGCCTTTGATTGGGTGAGCTCCTAAGTCTTCTGTTTTATATGTTACAGATTCCATTGTTACTAGGTCAACTACACCTTCAAATTCTTGTTCAGCTCCTATAGGAATTTCTATAGGTACTGCATTTGCTTTTAATTTTTCTTTTATTGTATCTACAGACATGAAAAAGTCAGCGCCTGTAGCATCCATTTTATTTATGAAACAAAATCTTGGAATGTCATATTTGTCAGCTTGTCTCCAAACTGTTTCAGATTGTGGTTCTACACCACTTTTCGCATCAAAAAGTGCAACAGCACCATCAAGAACTCTTAGAGATCTTTCTACTTCAACTGTAAAGTCAACGTGGCCTGGTGTGTCTATGATGTTTATTCTGTGATCATTCCAGTAACATGTTGTAGCAGCAGAACCAATTGTAATTCCACGTTCTTTTTCTTGGTCCATGGAATCCATTACTGCTGTACCATCATGGGTATCACCGATTTTATATATCTTTCCTGTATAAAACAACATTCTTTCTGTTACTGTTGTTTTACCAGCATCGATATGCGCCATGATACCAATATTTCTGGTTGCTTTTAATGAGACATCTCTTGACATTGATCCCCCTAATATCTATAGTGTGCGAAAGCTTTATTAGCTTCTGCAGCTCTGTGCATTTCTTCTTTACGTTTAACGCTGGCACCAGCATTGTTTGATGCATCTAAAATTTCTTTAGATAATCTTTCTACCATAGTTTTTTCTCCACGTGCTCTTGAGAAATTAACTAACCATCTTAAACCTAAAGTTTGTCTTCTTTCTGGTCTAACTTCCATAGGTACTTGGTAGTTAGCTCCACCTATTCTTCTTGCTTTAACTTCAAGTGTTGGCATAATATTTTCTAAAGCTTGGTAGAATACTTCTAATGGATCATTTCCTGAAGTTTCTCCAACTATTTCGAAAGCATCATAAACTATTTTTGTAGCAACGCCTTTTTTACCATCAAGCATAACGTTGTTGATTAGTTTTGTTACAACTCTATCGTTATACTTTGCATCAGGCATTACCTCTCTTTTTGGTATATGTCCTTTTCTTGACACTTTGCTTCCCTCCTTTACCAATTTTAGTAATATCTTTAGTACTCGACCATAAGGCCTTAAAAACGACCTTAAAGCCGTTCGTGTGCACATATACTTTTATTTTAATCTCAGTACATTATGCACTACATCTAAATACTACTAATTATCTTTTTTAGCTCCGTATTTAGATCTACCTTGTTTTCTTCCTTCTACTCCTGCTGTATCAAGAGTACCTCTTATGATATGGTATCTAACACCTGGAAGGTCTTTTACTCTTCCTCCTCTAATTAGTACAACAGAGTGTTCTTGAAGATTGTGTCCGATTCCTGGTATATAAGAAAGAACTTCTGCACCATTAGTAAGTCTTACTCTGGCAATTTTTCTCAAAGCTGAGTTAGGCTTTTTAGGTGTAACTGTTCTTACTGAAGTACAAACTCCACGTTTTTGTGGTGATTGAGATTTAGTTTGTCTTCTTTTAAGAGTATTGAAGTTATAACCTAAAGCTGGTGTATCTGATTTTTCCTTAGTAGTTTTTCTACCTTTTCTAACAAGTTGATTAATTGTAGGCATAATGCACCTCCTTTTTTTCTAAATTTTAATCATCTTAAAAATTGGCCTTACGCCAATCCTTATTAATTTTACACTCTTAGTATATATATGTCAAGTAATTTAAAGGCTTTTAGATATTTAAAATTATTTTTGATTTAATTAAATTCTTACAAATTTTTTTATAAATAGTACAATGTAATCAAAAAGAGGAAGATATGGAAAAATTTTATAAAATATTATTGCTAGATCTAGAAAAAAAGAAATATGAAATTGAATATATTGATAAAAAACTAAAAATTTTTATATGGGTGGATTTGCTCTTTCTTTGTTTTTTTTAATAAAAACAAAATTTTAAAAATCCTTGGATGATTTTTACATCTTCAATCATTGAATATAAAAATCCAATTTCTAAATTTATAATTATGGGAAAAAATAATTCGGGTAAAATTTTCTACAAAAATATGGGAGGAGTTTTTTCTTATTTTCTTAAATCAAATTCTTATGATGGACTTATTTTGTTAAATAAGTCTGATTTTCCTGTGGAAATTTATATTGATAAAGATAAAATACTATTTAATGAAAATTCTAATAAAAATCATTCAAACTCTTCTACTTTTAATTATTTAAGGAAAAAATATGGAGATGATTTATCTTCTATTTATATTACAAATTCAACTATAAAAAAAGATAATTTGGCAAGACTTGTTGAAGATAAATATCGTGGTTGTTCAAAAAATCTTTCAAATCTTTTGTATGAAAAAAATGTAATTTCCATTTCGGTTAAAAAAAATAATTTAAGAAAGATAAATAGTCCATCAATTTTTAAAAAAAATCCCAATAGACAATGTGATGGATGTATTTTGGGTTGTTTTGATAAAAAATTTCACGAAAAAGAAAATCTTTTTTCAATTAAAAATTCTTATAATGATGACGATTTAGAAAAATTAAATAAAATAAAAACTAGACTTGATGAGTATGGAATTGATATTTATGGCTTATCAAAAAGCATAGAATTTTCATATAAATATTTAAACCATATTTACAAATTCGAAAATTTAAATATCGACCAATTGGATAATATTACAAAAAAAATCGTAAGTGATAAAAAAGATGAAATTTATAGTGATTTGGCTTGCGGTAGAAAATATCTAGAGAAAAAATATAAAATAAAATCTTTATCAGATAAAAAAGGAAAAAATATGCCTAAGGATTATTTAAAGATAATTGATTCGGCAGGAATGTGTTTATTTGCTACAAACCCAAAAGATTTATCAAATATTGTAAATACCATAAATGAACTTTCAAATTTAAATTATAGTACTTGTGATGTTGAGAATTTAATAAAAGAAATCGGAAAATTAGAAAGCAGCTTAAATTAATTTAAGCTGCTTATTTTTTAATTCTATGTGATAGTCAAAGCTATAATCATCTAAATTATCATGACTTATTATAATTATCATCCTATCTTCTTTTTCTTTTAGCCACTTATCCAAAAATATATTTGCATCAATCCTTGATTTTTTATCCATTTGAGAAAAGGGTTCATCTAATAGCAAGGTCTGATTTGCTTTTAACATAGTCCTTAAAAAAACTACTTTTTCCTTTTCTCCTCCTGATAAGCTTTTTATATTTTGGTCTAATAAATTTTCTATTGCAAAAAATTCCAAGTCTTTTTTTATATTTTCGATATTTTTTCCTATTATTTTAAAATTATCTCTTGAAGTCTTTTTGAAAATAAAGGGATTTTGAGCTTGATAAACTATATTTTTATCATTTTCAATACTTCCTTTTACAAATGTATTTATTCCAATAAAAGACTTTAATAATGTCGATTTGCCCGCTCCATTTTCTCCAGTTAAAATATATTTTTTTCCATCATAGAAAGTAAAATCTTCTATGTGAAATAATAATTTTTCATAAATTCTAGCTTGTACGTTTTTTATTTTTATCATCATTTCTCCTAGAAAAAATCATTGCAAAAATAGAAATTCCAAAGGAAATTAGCATAAGAATAATTCCAAGTTTTATACTCATAGAATAGTTTCCCTTATTATTTTCAAGAACTATTGCGGATGTCAAAACCCTAGTTTTATATCTTATATTTCCTCCTACAATCATTACAGCTCCTACTTCTGATATAGCTCTACCAAATCCTGTTATAAGCGCCGAAGAAAGCGAATAAGAGCTTTCTTTTATTAACTGCCTATACATCTTGAATTTTGAAATTCCAAGTCCTAAGCAAGTTTCTACAAATGAATTTCTAATTTCTTCTACTGCTGGATATATATTTGCACAAATTATTGGTGTTACTATGAGAATTTGGGCAATTATTATAACTTTTTGCGTATAAAGCCAAGAAAGTTTTCCAAATATTCCATTTTTTGAAAATAAAATATATACAAAAACTCCTGCTATTACTGGTGGCAAAGATGTGAAAGCATTAATAATTATTTTTAATATTTTTATAAATTTATTTTCATTTAATCCAAGGTAAAATGCCAAAAAAATTGCAAAAATTCCAGATATTATCGTTGAAATTATACAAATTTTTAAGGTCAATAAAACTATGGAATAAATTTCATTCATCCTATTCTCCTAAAAAGAAAAGTTGTTGACCATATTCCTCTTTTCCGTATTCGCTAATTAATTTTTTTGCCTTATCTGATAGCATCCAATCTTGGAATTTCTTAGCTACATCTGGGTTTGTGCCTTTTACTTTGTCAGGATTTACTATAATAATTGAATAAACATTTTTAAGAGCATCTGATTGGTCAACTAAAACTTCCAAATCCAAATCATTTTCCATGGTTAAAAATGTTGATAAATCTGTAAGTGTATAGGCGTTATTTTCTGAAGCAAAAGTTAAAGTTGCTCCCATTCCATCACCAAGTGAGTTGTAGTTATCTTTTTTTGATAATTCGTCAACATCAACACCTGCTTTTTCCCAAATTTTTAATTCTTTGTTGTGGGTTCCCGACTCATCTCCTCTTGATACAAATTTTTCGTCCTTTTCACTTATTAATTTGAAGGCTTCTTCTGCATCTTTTCCTTTGATTCCTGCTGGATCATCTTTTGGTCCAACTATTACAAAGAAATTGTGCATGAAAGATTTTCTTTCAAGTCCATATCCTTCTTCAATAAATTTTTCTTCCGCATCTTTTGAGTGAACCAAAATTACATCAGCATTTCCTGCCTTTGCATCTTCGATTGCAGCTCCTGTTCCTTTTGAAACAATTTCCATGTCAAGTCCTGTGTCTTTTTTGAAATCATCTCTCAAATAATCCATTAGTCCTGAATCATTGACTGAAGTTGTTGTTGTAAGCTTTACAATTTTTTCTTCGCTTGTATTTTCGTTTGAGCTTTCCACAACTTCATTGCTTGTAGAATTTACATTGGAATCTGTTTTTATTTCTTCCGTATTTTTCCCACATCCTGTTAGTCCAAATAACAAAGCAAGTGCCAACAAATTTAGTTTTTTAATTTTCATATTATCCTCCTATAAAATATTTCCACTTTCCTTAGTATTATACCCACCTAAGTCTTTCATTTTACTTTTAAATTCATCTGATCTTAAAACTTCAACCAAGTCCTTGATAGATTCAAGTTTTAAATTTTCTTTTTTTATTATAAATTGATATTCTTCATCTTTTAGGTAAATAAAATCTATATCCATTTTTATAGCTGCAGATTCAACTCCAATTGAAAAATCACAATCCCCATTTTTTACAGCAAGGGCAGCTGACAAATGAGTAGTCACTTCGTTGTCGTATCCATTTATTGTTTCTGGATCAATATTCTTATTTTTTAACAAATAGTCAAACAACAAACGAGTTCCTGCTCCTCTTTGCCTGTTTACCATTTTTTTATCAAGAAGGTCTTCTATGTTTTTGATTTTTAATGGATTATTTTTTTGAACAAAAATCCCCTGCCTACGTCCAACCACATTTATTTTTGAAACTTCTTCTTTTTCAAAAAATAAATCAATAGCTTCGTTGTTATAAGTTCCATTTTGATCTAGCAAATGAGAAGGAGCAAGCATACAGTCGCCTTGGCTTAGGGCCTTGAGTCCTGCCAAAGAACCCACGTGGGATGATGAAATTCTTGTAATCTTATTATCTTTTGCAAATAAATCATTTAAAATATCTAAAACTATATCATGAGATCCAATCGAAACCATCCTGTTTTCAAAAACTTTTTTTGGAATTGGACTATGAAGGGTGACTTCTACCAAATCTCCCCTATTATAGCCTTCGATATTTCTATCAATAATTAGATAACCATCTGATTCTGATAGAGAAAAAAGGGATCCAGCCTTCCTATCAAGTGGTGTTACAATAATTTCTCCATCAACTAAGCCAATTTTTACCCTTATATATTCCCTGTTTTTTAGAGAGGAAATTACAGGTTTGGTAAGTTTTGCCTTAATTTTTATTTTATCATCAGAAATAATTCTCATTTTTTTAAGAAGAGTAGGAAGAACAATTTTATCAAAAACTATGTGGGTTGAAACTGGATAGCCCGGAAGTCCTACAAAGGGAGTTTGGGAAATTTTTCCAAGAATTGCTGGTTTTCCTGGTTTTATTGAAAGTCCATGGACAAAAACCTCTCCAATTTCTTCCACAATTTCTCTTGTATAATCCTTGCTTCCTGCCGAAGTTCCCGCAATCAATGTTACAAAATCGCATTCTTTTTGAGCTTTTTCTAGAACTTTTTTAATTTGTGCTTTTTCATCTTTTACAATGGGATAAATTATTGTTTCAAATCCACACTCTTTTGCCATAGATTTTAACATTGAAGAATTTGATTCGATAATTTTTCCCTTGACCAAGTCTTCCTTGTTATCAATTATTTCATTTCCAGATGGAATAATTCCAATAATTGGTTTTTTTAAAACTTCAACTTCATTTATTCCTGCAGAAATTAAAACTGAAAGATCAACCGACCTAAATTTGTGGTAAGATGTAAAAATCAAATCTTTTTCGATTACATCTTCTCCTTGGATTCTTATATTTTCCCAAGCATTTACAGGTTTTAAAATTACAATTCCATCTTCTTGAATTTTTACATCTTCTATCATTATTACTGCATCATAGGGTTTTATTAAGGCTGAGCCCGTATTGCAATAAATAAAATCTTCATTTTTTAAAAACAAGGGCTTATTTTCTCTTGCAAGTTTTGTCATCTCACTTTTTACCATTACCCCATCCATGGCTGATGAATGGTAGGCTGGTGATGAATATTTTGCAAAAATTGCATTTTTTGAAATCCTTCCAAAGGCATCCTTGGAATCTATAATTTCACTTTTTTCATCTTCAAAAAATCCCCCAATATTTTCGTGGAAAATCTCTATTGCCTCTTCTAATTCTTTTGTATCTAAATAAATATTTCTCATCTAATAAGATTCACCCACACTTTTTCATTTTCTTTTATTCCTTCAACGTATTCATCAATTACAATATAGCCCTTGGCTTTTTTTAATAGGGAAATATTGTTAGAAAATCCAAAAATAGGACTTGCCACAAGCGCATCTCCTTCTTTTTTTATTTCAACAAGACAAATCATGGTTTTTGCTGAAGTATTAGCAATATTTCTTTTGATTTTGCATTTTATTTTTAAATTTTCGTCAATTTTAAAATATTTTTCATAGGCTTTTTGAAAAACCGTCCTAAAAACTGCATAGGCACTAATAGGATTTCCAGGAAGTCCCAAAATCATTGTATTGTTATTTTGACTTAAACTTGTCGGCTTTCCAGGTTTTATAGAAATTCCGTGATAAATCATTCCAGGATTTAATTCTTTTGTAATCTCTGGAACAAAATCCTTGTTTCCCTTTGAGGATGATCCAGAAATTATTATCAAGTCCAAATCTTCTTCAAGCTCTTTTTTTATAAGGTCTTTATCATCTTTTAGATGTTTCATAGAAAGAACATCAATTCCCATATTTTTCAACATTGAATAAAGCATATAAGAATTAATATCCCTTGATTTTCCTGGGACTAGTTTTGCATTTACCGGAATAATTTCATCTCCTGTTGATAAAATTTTACATTTTAATTTGTCATAAACTTCAATTTTTTCATAGCCCAAACTTGCTGCCATGGCTATTGTTTCAGGGTCTATAATTTTTCCTTCTTTTTGGTAAATATCTCCAACTTTTGAATCATCGCCAATATCTATAATATTTTCCATAAAAACAACTGGCTTACTGATTGAAATTAATTTTTTTGACAAAATTTCTGTATATTCTATGGGTAAAACTGCATCTGCTCCTTCTGGAACCATACCGCCAGTATAAATTTTTGAGGCCTCGCCTCTTTTTAATTTTTTTTGGGGAATATTGCCCATTTGAATTTCTTCAACAACTTTTAACATTGAAGGAATTGAATCAGTCGCACCTAGACTATCCTTATAATTTATGGCATAGCCATCCATAGTACTTTTTCTAAAACATGGCAAATTATCTTTTGAAATCAAGTCTTTTGCCAAAATATAGCCTAAAGAATCGCAAGTTTTTATTTGGGTTTTTTTCTTATATCCAATTTTTTCCATCAAAGAAACTTGTAAGTCAATAGCCTCATCAATTTTTACAACATCTAATAAATCCATAACTTCCTCATTTTATAAAAAGATTTTCATTTTTATTATAAATGTTAAATCTTTCGCCTCTTGCAAAACCAATCAAATTTATATTTTTCTCCCTTGCCAAATCAACTGCAAAACTTGTTGGGCATGACTGAGAAATAAGAAGGTTAAAACCTATATTTGAAATTTTTTCCATAATAACTTCACTTATCCTACAAGATGTAAAAATAAATTTATCTGATAGGTCGATTTGATTTTTTAAAATATAGCCAATTAATTTATCAACGGCATTGCTTCTTGAAACATCTTCTTCAAATTTTATAATTTGGTAATTTTTTACAAGAGCACAAGAATGAGCTCCACCTGTTCTTTTAAAAATCTCCGACTCATTTTGAAATCTTTTAGAAAATTCAAAAAGTTTTTCCCTATCAATTGTTTGATTTTTAATCTCCCTAGTCTTCTTTTGAGATTTTTCTTTGTATAATTCAACATAGGCTTTGTTTTCTTCTATTTTTAAATTTTTAATATCGTTTATTGAATTAATCAGATTTTTGCTATAAAGATGACCTATGACAAGATTTTCTATTTCAACTGGAGTTAAGCTTAGTCTTGTAAATTTTTCCCCATTTACATAAATTTCTATAGGATATTCAACAATGACCTCATCCATCAAGTTTAGGTCCTTGCCCTTTCCAATTTTTTCAATTTGGTATTTTTTAACTGAATTCATTTTTACTCTCTTCTATAATTTTTTTCCAATCATCAGGATAATTTAGATTTTTAAAAATTTTATCGAAATTTTTAATTTCTTTTATCTCTTCTTTTTTTATCACGGTAGGAGAAATTTCTCTTAAAAATCCATTCAAACTGCGTCCGCCCTTTTTTATATATTTTTCCAAATCTTTTGCCAATTCTTTTTTATAAAGGGCAAAAAAAGGCTCATAATATTTTTCATTTTTGTAGGCTAAAATTTTTTCATAGGATTTTTCTTTCAAAAAATCAATGTAATCTTGATTAAAATATGGCATATCGCAGGCAATCAAGAAATTATCCTCATTTTTTGCATAAATAAGGCCACTATACAATCCTGCACAGGGGCCAATATTTTTTATTATATCTTCTTTAATTAGTATATCATTTTTATAATTTTTATACCTATTTTCAAAAAAGTTTTTTTCATTTGACAAAATTATGATTTGATCAAAATTTTTTGCCAAGTTTTCTATAATGGTGTCAATCAAATAGACACCATTATAGGATAACTTTTGTTTATCAACTCCCATCCTTGTACTTTTTCCTCCGCAAAGAAGGAGAGCCGTCATTTTTTTATTTCCCATCAGCCACCCCAGCTAATGTTCATGTATTGGTCCATCAATTTATCATATTCTTTTTTGAAAATATTTGCGTGTTCATCTTCCCAACTAGAAAAATTTTCTAAAATTTCTTTCAATTCTCCATCATCAACTTTTTTTGCCATAGATTTATAATAATCTCTAAAATCTTCCTCAATAAGATATGCCATTCTTAAAACATTCATATCAGGAATCATGGATTGTTCCAAATTTTGGTCCAAATTTTCGCTTTCTTTTCTTTGGTCAAAAAATTCTTCTGCGTTGTCTTTTGGCAAAGTCAAATCTTTTTCATCAACATCTTCTCCCTTGTATTTGGAAAGAAGATTTTTTAGATATTCATAATGACTCCACTCAATTTTTGATAATTTTTTAAAAACTGCTTGAGTTTGTAGATTTTGACTTTTTTCTGCATTATCTTTATAAAAATTGTGCCCATATAATTCCATTTCCATGGCAAGGCTAATTATTTTTATTGGATCATACATAAGAGCCCCTTTCTATTTTTTCAATCATAACACTTGCAACTTTAAGCTCAGGAATTTTTGCAATTGGATCTAGGGTTGGATTTGTTAGCCTATTTGCTGGTCCATCAACATAATGGAAAGGCATAAATACAACTCCTGGATTTATTTTTTCAGTTACTTTCGCATAAGATTCTACACTTCCACGTCTTGATGAAACTTTGATTTTTTCACCATTTTTTATATTGTAAATTTTTGCAGTTTGTGGAGAAATTTCTATATAAGATTTTCCTGCAATTTCACTTAATCCTTCAATTTTTCCTGTCATAGTTCTTGTGTGATATTGGTAAAGCATTCTTCCAGTTGTAAGAATCAACGGATATTTTTCATCTGGCAATTCCTTGCTCTCTTCATAATCTATTGGTACAAAAAGTCCCTTGCCCCTTGCCATTGTATTTTTGTGTAAATATTTTGTTCCAGGGTGGTCTTTGTTTGTGCAAGGCCATTGAAGAGATTCTTTTTTAAGCCTTTTGTAAGAAATTCCACCGTATGAAGGAGTACAAGCAGCAATTTCATCCATAATTTCACTAGGATCTGCATAGTATTCTTCATATCCCAAAAGAGTAGAAATTTCCATCAAAATTTGCCAATCAGCTTTGGAATCTCCAATAGGATCAATTGCCTTATTTATTCTTTGAATTCTTCTTTCTGTATTTGTAAAAGTTCCGTCTTTTTCTGCAAAAGATGCTGCTGGTAAAACTACATCAGCAAATTCTGCAGTTTCAGATAAGAAAATATCTTGAACAAGTAAAAAGTCCAATTTTTTCAAGGCTTTTTTGATATGATTTTGGTCTGGATCTGAAATCATAGGATTTTCTCCCATTATATATAAAAATGAAAGCTCTCCTTTGTCTGCCGCATCCATCATCTCTGTAATTGTTAGGCCCTTTTTATATGGAAGATCTCTTTTCCAAAACTCTCCCATTCTCTCTCTTACAGGGTCAATAAATACTTTTTGATATCCTGTATAATCTGTTGGAAGAGCTCCCATATCGCAAGCTCCTTGAACGTTATTTTGTCCTCTCAAAGGATTTATTCCTGTAGATTCAAAACCAACATTTCCTGTAAGCATTTGTAGGTTTGAAGTTGATCTTACTCCGTTTGTTCCTGAAGAATGTTGGGTGATTCCCATTGAATAGTAAAGTGCGCCTTTGTCTTCTTTTGCATACATTCTTGCAGCTTTTATCAAATCTTCTTTGTTTATGTGGCAAATTTCTGCCACAAAATCTGGCGTATATTTTTCTACAGTTTTTCTAAATTCTTCAAAGCCTTCGCATCTTTCACTTATATAATCCATATCGTGAAGATTTTCTTTTAAAATTATATGCATTAGGCCATTTAAAACTGCAATATTTGTTCCAGGTTTTATTTGTAAATAAATATCTGCATAATCTGCAAGTTCGATTTCCCTAGGATCTATAACTATAAGTTTTGCCCCTTCTTTTACTCTTTTTTTGATTTTTGTTCCAATAACTGGGTGATTTTCTGTTGTATTTGTTCCAATTATTATAAAGGCATCGGTTCCTTCAATTTCTGCAATACTGTTGGTCATAGCACCACTTCCAAGGGTATTGGCAAGACCTGCTACGGTTGAAGCGTGGCAAAGACGAGCACAGTGATCGACATTATTTGTTTTAAAAACTGTCCTTACAAATTTTTGGAATAGATAATTTTCCTCATTTGTACATCTTGCTGAAGAAAATCCTCCAAATCCATCTGGACCTTTTTTCTCCATAGTTTCATCATATTTTTCTTTTATGACTCTGTAGGCTTCTTGCCAAGATGCTTCAACTAATTTTCCATTTTTTCTAATAAGAGGTTTTGTAAGTCTATCAGGATGGTTTACAAATTTGTGGGCAAATTTTCCTTTTACACACAAAAGCCCATCATTTGGAATTGTATTAATTGGTTCAACTTCAACAATCCTATTTCCTTTTATTAGTAAATTAATTTGGCAACCTACTCCACAATATGAGCAAGTTGTTTGAACTTTACGAACTTCCCAATACCTAAACTTATCTTCTTCGTATTTTTTCTTAGGATTTAAGGCTCCAACCGGACAAGCTGAAACACAGTTTCCACAAGAAACACAATCTGAAAAACCAAGTCCCTTATCCATAGGGGTTCCAATATATGTATCAAATCCTCTGTCGACAAAACTTATGGCATGGCTATTTTGGAGATTATTGCACACACTTACACAAATCCCACATTTTATACATTTATTAGGATCGTAAGAATAAAATTTATTTGAAAAATCAATTGGTAAATCTTTTATCTCTCTTTTAAAAGATCCCTCACTTATTCCATACTCATAGCAATAATTTTGTAATTTACATTTTCCAGACTTATCACAAGATAGGCAATCATTTGGATGATTTGAAAATAATAAATCCAAAATTTCTCTTCTCATTTTCATTATTTTTTCACTGTGAGTATAAATTTTCATCCCATCTTTTAATTTTTGTGAACAAGCCGTAACTGGAGTTTTATATCCTTCGATTTCAACTATACAAAGTCTACAAGCTCCATTTGGCAAAAGTCTTTCATCCTTACAAAGGGTCGGAATTTCTATGCCAATTTCCTTACAAAATTCAAGAATAGTCTTAGGAGTATCAAGATTATATTCAAAATCATTAATTATGACTTTCATATTATTCTCCTTTGTCTTCTATTTTTTCAATTTTTTTATAAACATTATTTAAACCTGTAACAGTCATCCAATTAGTTTCTTTAAACTCTCCAGCCCCTTTCATGTATGGTTTATCTGGATTATCCAAAAACATCAATTCTGTCATCATTCTTCCCTTTAAGCAAAGTGGTCTTCCAGAACCAGGTTTTTTTGCAGTAACTGCAATATTTTTGCCATTTTTTGAATGTAGATTAAAATCACATCCATAATCGCAAACCTTACACTTAACTTCTTTAGTTTCTCCTTCAAAATTTCTAATTTTTCCCATAAGTCTTCTATCAACCAAGGCTCCAACAGGACAAATTGAAACGCACCTGTTACATGAAACACAATAGGAATGAGCAAAATCTTCTCCCAAATCACAAGCTATATAAGAGTCATAGCCCCTGTCGGCAAAAGATAAAATCGCCCTTTCTTCTACTTGCCTACAAATTTGTACGCATTTTCCACAAAGAATACATTTTGAATTGTCTTTATAAATATAAGGGCTTGATAAATCATATTTTTCTTCTCTTTTTGCCCCATCATGGTCCCTGAATTTTACATCATATTCATAGGCATATTTTTGTAAAAGACAAGTTCCAGCTTTTTGGCAAGTTAGGCAATCATTTGGATGAGAATCTAGTAAAAGTTGCAAAATATTTCTTCTTTTTTCTTTTAATTCTTCCGTTTGAGTTTTTACTTCCATTCCATCACTTGCCCTTGCTGAACAAGAGGTTTCAATTTTACTTCTACCGTTTTTTGTAATTTCAACTATACAGAGTCTACATCCACCAAAGGCCTTTAAACTTGGATCATAGCAAATTGCAGGAATTTCTATCCCATTTTCTCTTGCTATATCCAAAACGAACCTATCTTTTTGAGTTTTTATTTCTTTTCCATCAATTTTTATCGTAATATCTGTCATAAGATCATCCCTTTACTACAGCTTTTGGTTTTATTGGACAAACATTAAAGCAGGTTCCGCACTTGATACATTTTTCTTGATCAATTGTATGTTTTTCTTTAACTTTTCCACTAATACATCTAACAGGACAATTTCTCTTACAAGTTCCACATCCTATACAATTATCTTCGATTTTATAGGATAATAATGCTTTACAAGATCCAGCTGGGCAGTGTTTATTTTCAATATGGTCTATGTATTCATCCTTATAATATTTCAAGGTGGAAATTACTGGAAAGGCTGCAGATTTTCCTAAACCACAAAGAGAAGCCTCTGTTACCAATTCGCTTAACTCTTCAAGCCTATCAATATCTTCCATTTTTCCCTTTCCTGCTACGATTCTTTCAAGAATTTCCAAAATTCTCTTTGTACCTTCTCTACAAGGAACGCATTTTCCACAGGATTCATCACAAGTAAAGTCGAGGAAAAATCTTGCTATGTCAACCATACAAGTATTTTCATCCATAACTACCATTCCACCTGAACCCATTATAGAATTTAATTCTTTTAAGGTTTCATAATCTACAGATGAATCCAAATATTTTGCAGGAATACATCCACCGGATGGTCCACCTGTTTGAACAGCTTTTAACTCTTTGTCGCCTTCAATTCCTCCACCCAAATCATAAATAATTTCTCTTAAAGTTGTTCCCATAGGAACTTCGATCAATCCACTGTTTTTTACATCCCCAACCAAGGAGAAAACTTTGGTTCCAGGAGATTTTTCTGTACCAATGCTTCTGTACCAATCAGCACCATTTATAATAATTTGAGCTACATTTGCCAAAGTTTCTACGTTATTTATAACTGTAGGTTTTTGCCACAAGCCCCTAAAGGCTGTACGATGGATTTTAACCCTTGGCATTCCTCTTTTGCCTTCAATTGATTCCATCAAAGCTGTAGATTCTCCACAAACAAAAGCACCAGAGCCTAGCCTTAATTCAATTGTAAAATCAAAACCAGAATCCATAATATTTTTGCCTAGAAAACCTTTTTCTTCAGCATCTTTTATAGCATATTTTAAACTTTCAACAGCCTTTGGATATTCAGCCCTTACATAAATAAATCCCTCATCACTTCCAATTGCATAACCTGCAATAGCCATTGCCTCAAGAACTGAATGTGGGTCATTTTCAAGAATTGACCTATCCATATAAGCACCAGGGTCTCCCTCATCGGCGTTACAAATTATATATTTTTTATCTACATCATAATCATAAGCAGTTTGCCATTTTTTCCCAGTAGGAAATCCAGCTCCACCTCTTCCACGAAGCATTGAATTTGAAATAATTTCAATAATTTCTTTCCTATCCATTTCTGATAGGGCCTTATGTAGGGCAAAATAACCGCCCCTTGCTATGTACTCATCGATACTTCTTGGATTTATAACTCCACAATTTCTTAGGGCAATTTTAACCTGAATATTGTCAGTTTTTTCAAGTTTTTCTGGATGGGAAACTTTCGTATTTTCTTTTATATTTTCAAGATATTCCAAATTTATCATAATTCACCTACTTATTTTCTTCCAAAACTTTAGAAACATCATCTTTTGTAAAATATTCAACTTGCTCTCCATTTATTTCAACAACAGGAGCTTTTCCACAATTTCCAAGACACCTTGTCTCTGAAATAGAAAATTTTCCATCAGGAGTGGTCTCGCCTTTTTTTATACCAAGTCTTTGTTCAAATTCATTTAAAATATCCGCAGCCCCTTTTACATAACAAGCTGTTCCAAGACAAATATGTATATCAGTTTTTCCCTTTGGTATAAAAGTAAATTGTGAATAAAAAGTTGCGACCCCATAAACTTCTGCTAATGGAATATTTAATTTATTTGAAATAAGTTCCATCATTTCATCTGGAAGATAGCCAAAAATACTTTGTGCTTCTTGTAGAATCGGCATCAAAGGTCCTTTTCTATCCTTGTTTTTTTCTATAAATCTTTTAAATTCGTTAATTTTTTCCCTGTTTTCTTCTTTATCAAAAACAAAATTTCCTTTTATAGTTTTCATATTTAATCCTCTTTTTTTCTCAATGATAACCAATAAGCTAAACCTACAAAAATTCCTCCGCCAACAATATTTCCTAAAGTTACTGGAAGTAAATTATGGATGAAAAATCCTGACCAAGTAAGTGAGGTAAGTCCATCTCCTAGTCCACTTGCAGCCGCATAAGCTGGAACAGATTTTGCAAAAATTCCTGCTGGAATATAGTACATATTTGCAATACTATGTTCAAAACCAGAAAGAACAAACAACATTACTGGAAAAAATGCACAAAGCATCTTGCCAACTTGACTATCAGATCCAAAAGACATCCAAACAGCCAAACAAACTAGCCAGTTACAAAAAATACCAAGGATAAAAGCCTCAGAAAATCCAAGATTTACCTTAGAATTTGCAATTAAAATTGTTCTTGCCCCAAGCATAGAATCGCATGCATTCCATTGACCTGATTTCATCATTAAAAATGCTACAAAAACTGATCCAATAAAATTGCCCAAATAAACAATGCCCCAAGCTCTTAAAAGCTCTTTAATATTGATTTTTTTGTCATATACAGAAATAAGCATTAAATTATTTCCAGTAAAAAGCTCAGCTCCTGCAATAAGAACAAAAATTAAACCTGGAGTAAAACACAAGCCTTGAACTAATTTGCCAAGACCCAAAGTATCTTTATTTGCTAGCAAATTAAAAGATGCAAAACTTGATCCTGCCGCTGCAAAAGCGATAAAAGCACCTGCCAAAAATGAAAGGATAAAAAGTCTTTTTGTGTTTGCCCTAGCCTTTTTTACATAAGCATCACTAACCCTGTCCAAAATCTCATCTGGTCCTAAAATATTTGCCATAGCTCCTCCTTTTTATTTAAAATCATATAGACATATTTTTATATATTAAAACTATACTTAATTAAATTTTAAATCTTTTTAATAATTATGTCAATCGATTTCACTAAATATTTATATGTGTTTTAATTTTAACAATTAATTTGTATTTATAGCAAAGAAATCTTTTTCCTGAAATACTGTTTTTTATTTATCCTATCTTAATTTTTTGAAAATAAAAAGATGCTGTTGCAAAATAATTTATTCATATTTTGCAATAGCCTCTTAAAATTTAATTTGTCTATTAAGAACAAATCCCCTATAATGAATTTATAGGAAAGGAGAATTTTATGAATTCTAAAGAAAATTACAGACAATATATTCATGCTCTTCCTTGTGCTGCAAGTTTAGTTTTGCTTATTCAATATTTAGCTTTTTTTTACATTTATAAAAACAGTCAACAAGAATCTTTGAAAAGATCCTTAATTTATTCCCTAGGATTTTTGATTTTTTCCATATTTTTAGCAAAAGTTCAAAAAGTTGATTTTAATTTTAAAGATATAAAATACAAAAAACTAACTATAATTTTATTATTGGTATTTGTAGTTTTAAATTTAATAAACACAATATAAAAGAGCCAGCTTATGCTGGCTCTTATTTTTTTATTCATTTAACGCTTCTTTTTCTCTATTTTCTACTTCTTCTATATTCATTTGGATTTGTGCATCTTCTAGGTCTTTATTTTCATAGTTAATATCAAAGTCATTGTAGACTTTCATCCCTGTACCTGCTGGTATTAGTTTTCCTATGATTATATTTTCTTTTAGTCCTTTTAGATCATCAACTTTTCCTTTTATTGATGCATCTGTAAGAACTCTTGTTGTTTCTTGGAAAGATGCTGCTGATAACCAAGATTCTGTTGCAAGTGATGCTTTTGTAATTCCTAGAAGTTGTTGAGAATACTCACATGGCTTTTTGCCTTCTTCTTGCATTTGTTCATTTGCAATTCTTACTTCTCTAATTTCTTGCAATGAACCTGGTAAAAATTCTGTATCTCCAGCGTCTTCTATTTTTACTTTTTTAAGCATTTGCTTTGTAATAACTTCTATATGTCTATCGTCAATTTCTACACCTTGAAGTCTGTAAACTTTTTGAACTTCTTTTGTGATGTAATCTTGAACTCCAACTTTTCCCAAAACTTTTAGTACATCGTGTGGATCAAGGGAACCTTCTGTTAGTTGTTGTCCTTTTTCAACCACATCTCCTTCTGATACTAAAAGTCTTGCACCAAATGGAATATTGTATTTTTTAGAATATCCATCTTCAGATAAAATTTCAACGTCAGTTTTCTTTTCATTTTGAATTAGTGAAACTGTACCAGAATTTTCTGCAATGAAGGCAAGTCCTTTTGGTTTTCTTGCTTCAAATAACTCCTCAACCCTTGGAAGACCTTGAGTAATTCCTACTCCTGCAATTCCTCCTGAGTGGAAGGTTCTCATTGTAAGCTGAGTACCTGGCTCTCCGATTGATTGAGCAGCTATAATTCCTACAGCCTCTCCAATATTTACTTTCTTGCCTGTAGCAAGGTTTCTACCATAACATTTTTCACAAACACCATGTTTAGATTTACATTCTAGAACTGAACGAAGTTTAACTTCTTTAATTCCATTTGCTACAATATTGTCAGCCTTATCTTCATCAATAATTTGATTTTTACTAACTATAAGTTCCCCATCATTATCATAAATATCTTCAAATGATGTACGTCCTACAATTCTTGTAAATAAATTTTCGATTAATTCATTTCCATCTTTAAATTCACGAGCAACTACATATCCATCTGTACCACAATCATCTTCTGTTACAATAACATCTTGAGAAATATCTACCATTCTTCTTGTTAAATATCCTGAATCGGCAGTTCTTAAAGCTGTATCTGTAAGTCCTTTACGAGAACCGTGTGTTGAAATAAAGTATTCTTGTACTGAAAGTCCTTCACGGAAGTTTGCCTTTATAGGAATTTCTATGATTTTTCCATCAGCTCTTGACATAAGTCCACGCATTCCACCTAATTGTCTGATTTGGTTTGTAGAACCACGGGCTCCAGAATCTGCAAATATTTTAATATTATTGTCAGATTTTAATTCGTCAAGTAGAGCTGCTGTTACTTCATCAGTTGCCTCTCTCCAAATATCTATAACTTTTTCGTATCTTTCATTATCAGTTATAAATCCACGTCTATAAAGTTTTTCATACTTATCAACTTCGCTATCAGCCTTTGAAACTATATCCCATTTTTGATGTGGAATTGTAACGTCTGACATAGAAACTGTTAGTCCTGAAAGAGTTGAGAACTTATAACCTGTTGATTTTATATAATCTAGAACTGATGCTGTTTTTATATTTCCATGTTTTCTAAAGCAACGATCAACAATTTCTTTTAATACACCAGATGATGTAACTTGATCAACTTCTAGAGAATATGGATCTTCTTTTCTATTTACATATCCTAAATCTTGTGGAATTCCTTCGTTGTAGATAAATCTACCAACTGAAGAATTTACAATTTTTCCAGGATCTTTTTCATCTTTTTTAATTCTTACTCCAACTTTTGTTTGAAGGGTAACATCATGATTTAAAAGAGCTTTTTTCATTTCTGAAATATTTTCGAAAATCATTCCTTCGCCCTTTGCACCTTCTTTAATAGTTGTTAAGTAATATGCACCAAGAACCATATCTTGGGATGGAGTTGTTATTGCCTTACCATCTTTTAGACCAAGAATATTGTTTGTTGACATCATCAAAAGTCTTGCTTCAATTTGTGCTTCATTTGATAAAGGCAAATGTATTGCCATTTGGTCTCCGTCAAAGTCCGCGTTAAAAGCAGGACAAGCAAGTGGATGAAGTTTCATCGCCTTTCCTTCAACCAAAACCGGTTCAAAAGCTTGGATACCAAGTCTGTGAAGTGTAGGAGCACGGTTTAATAAAACTGGATGGTCTTTTATTACATCTTCAAGTATTTCATATACTCTTGGATCTTTTTTCTCAACCATTTTCTTTGCAGATTTTAAATTATGAGCAAGGTCTTTTTCTACAACCTTATTCATAATAAAAGGTTTAAATAATTCTAGAGCCATCTCTTGTGGCAAACCACATTGGTTAAATTTAAGATTTGGACCTACAACTATTACAGAACGTCCTGAATAATCTACCCTTTTTCCAAGTAAGTTTTGTCTAAATCTACCACTTTTACCCTTTAATAAATCTGATAGAGATTTCATATTTCTATTTGATGCCCCTGTTACAGCACGACCACGTCTACCATTATCTATAAGAGCATCTACAGCTTCTTGGAGCATTCTTTTTTCATTTCTTACAATGATTTCTGGAGCTCCAATGTCAAGAAGTCTTTTTAATCTGTTGTTTCTATTTATAACTCTTCTATATAAATCATTTAAATCACTTGTTGCAAATCTTCCACCTTCAAGTTGAACCATTGGTCTAAGTTCTGGTGGCATAACTGGAAGAACATCAAGTATCATCCATTCTGGTTTATTGCCACTTGTTAAAAATGCGTCGACAACTTCAAGTCTTCTTGAAATCCTTACTTTCTTTTGTCCTTTTGCATCTTCAAGTTCTTTCATTAAAGATTCATATTCTTTTTTAAGATCCATGTTAGCAAGAAGTTTTTTAACAGCTTCTGCTCCCATTTCAGCTTGAAATTCTGTATCATCTGGATAATTATCTAGAGCCTGTGAATATTCGCTTTCAGATAATTCTTGTTTTTCGTAATATTCAGTTTCTCCTGGATTTATTACTACATAGGATGCGAAATATAATATTTTTTCCAAAACTCTTGGACTCATATCTAATAGTAAACCCATTTTTGAAGGGATTCCTTTGAAATACCATATATGACTTACAGGAGCTGCAAGTTCAATATGTCCCATTCTTTCACGTCTTACTTTAGATTTTGTTACTTCAACACCACATTTTTCGCAAACAACACCCTTATATCTAATTCTCTTGTATTTACCACAAGAGCATTCATAATCCTTGGTTGGTCCAAAAATTTTCTCACAGAATAAACCATCTTTTTCAGGTTTAAGTGTTCTGTAATTTATAGTTTCTGGTTTTTTTACTTCGCCATGGGACCATGATCTGATTTTTTCAGGAGATGCTATTTTCATTCTCATAGCACCAAATTCTTGTAATTCTGACAAAAAATCCCCCTTAATCTTCTAGCTCTTCTATATCTTCATTAGTAGAATCAGTTACTTCTACTTTTTCCTCTTCTTTTGCTGAAAGATTTGCTCCACTGAGTTTTTTTGATTGGCTTCTAATTTTTGATGCATCAATCTTTTCAACTTCTGAGAACTTATCTTGTTCATCTATATTTTCTTTAATTTCAATTACATTTCCATCTTCATCTAAAAGCTCAACATCTAAGGCTAGAGATTGTAATTCTTTTACCAATACCTTGAAAGATTCAGGTGTGCCTGGTTCTGGAACATTTTCTCCCTTAACAATTGCTTCGTAAGTTTTAACTCTTCCAGTAACATCATCTGATTTTACAGTCAACATTTCTTGAAGAGTATGACTTGCTCCGTATGCCTCAAGAGCCCAAACTTCCATTTCTCCAAATCTTTGTCCCCCAAATTGTGCCTTACCACCTAGAGGTTGTTGAGTTACAAGTGAGTAAGGTCCAATACTTCTAGCATGGATTTTTTCTTCAACCATGTGATGAAGTTTTAGCATATACATAACTCCAACTGTAACTGGATTATCAAATTCTTCTCCAGTTCTACCATCACGAAGTCTGATTTTTCCAGTTTTATTTACATAAGGAGCTGTCTTTTGAGCTTCTTCTAAGGCTTCTTCTATTTCTGTATCCAAAGCACCATCAAATACTGGTGTAGCAATCTTCCATCCCATAGTTCTTGCAGCAAGTCCCATGTGAACTTCCAAAACTTGTCCGATATTCATACGTGAAGGAATACCTAATGGATTCAAACAAATTTGAATTGGAGTTCCGTCTGGTAGGAAAGGCATATCTTCTCTTGGCATAATTCTTGAAACAACACCCTTGTTACCGTGTCTACCACACATTTTATCTCCAACCATAATTTTTCTTTTGGTTGCAACAAAAACTCTAATAACTTTGTTTACACCTGGAGATAATTCATCTCCATCTTTTTTGTTATATTCTTTTACATCAACAACAATACCACTTTCTCCATGTGGAACTGTAAGTGATGTGTCACGAACTTCACGAGCTTTTTCTCCAAAGATTGCTCTTAGTAATCTTTCTTCTGGAGATAGTTCAGTTTCTCCTTTTGGTGAAACTTTTCCTACCAAAATATCGCCGCTTTTAACTTCAGCACCAATTCTAATAACACCATTTTCATCAAGATTTTTCTTCATGTCATCGCCAACATTTGGAATATCTTTTGTTATTTCTTCAGCACCAAGTTTTGTCTCACGAGCTTCGCATTCATGCTCTTCTATGTGAACTGATGTAAGAACATCATCCATTACTAATTGTTCATTTAAAAGCATAGCATCTTCGTAGTTATATCCTTCCCATGTTGTAAAGGCAATAAGGATATTTTTACCAAGGGCAAGCTCTCCTTGTTCTGTTGAAGGACCATCTGCAATTATTTCGTTTGCATCAACATGTTCTCCAAGTTTTACAATTGGTCTTTGGTTAATTGTTGTCCCTTGGTTTGCACGTCTAAATTTAAGAAGTCTATAATAATCAATTTCTCCATCTGAATCTCTTTTGATTCTGATTTTTTCATCTCCAACATATACAACTTCTCCAGCGTTTTTGCTTACTACACAAACACCAGAATCTTTTGCAGCCCTATGTTCAATTCCTGTAGCAACTATTGGAGCTTGGGATTTTAAAAGAGGAACTGCTTGTCTTTGCATGTTGGCACCCATCAAGGCACGAGTTGAATCGTCATTTTCCAAGAAAGGAATTAAACTTGCTCCAACTGATACGATTTGTTGAGGAGAAACGTCCATATATTCAACTTTTTCTCTTGGATAAATATCATTTTCTCCATTTATACCACGTCCTGATACACGATCATTTATAAATCTATTATTTTCATCAAGTGGCTCGTTAGCTTGGGCAATTATGAAATTATCTTCAACATCTGCAGTTAAATAATCTATTTCATCTGTTACGTGTCCATCTTTGCCAACTTTTCTGTAAGGTGTTTCAATAAATCCATATTTATTAATTCTTGCATAAGTTGTAAGAGATGTAATTAGACCGATGTTTGGACCTTCTGGAGTTTCTATTGGACAAATTCTTCCGTAGTGGGAATCGTGAACGTCCCTTACTTCTACTCCTGCCCTATCTCTTGAAAGTCCACCTGGTCCTAAAGCTGATAATCTCCTTTTGTGAGTTAGCTCACTCATTGGATTTGTTTGATCCATAAATTGTGAAAGCTGACTTGAGCCGAAAAATTCTTTTATTACAGCTGTTACTGGTTTTATATTTATAAGTCCTTGAGGAGTTGCAAGGTCAGGATCTTGAGTTGTCATTCTTTCTCTTACAACTCTTTCCATTCTTGCAAGACCAATTCTAAATTGGTTTTGTAATAATTCTCCAACGCCTCTAACTCTTCTATTTCCTAAGTGGTCAATATCATCAACATCGCCTATTCCTTCAAAAAGGTTAAATTGATAATTTACTGCAGCAAGAATATCAGATTTTACTATATTTTTTGGACAAAGTTCTTTTTTTCTTCTTTCAATTTCATTTATAATTGATTCTTTATCTTCATTTTCGTCAAGTATTTCTCTCATTACTGGATAATATACTTTTTCTGATAATTCAAGATCTTCAAGATCAAATCCCTCTAATTCTTCAAAAGAATCAAGATAAACAAAGTGGTTTCCACAAATTCTTAATTCTTTGTCCTCACCGTTTTCTTGTTTTACAATTATGTCTACAACATTAATTCCGCTATTTTCTATATTAAGAGCAGTTTGTCTATCTATCATTTCTCCAGCTTTTACAAAAAGCTCGCCTGTTTCATCACTTACTACATCTTTTGCAGAAATTTGATCTATAAGCCTATCATGTAAAGCTAGTTTCTTGTTGTATTTGTATCTTCCTACTTTAGCAAGGTCATATCTTCTATCATCGAATAAAAGATTATTTATTAAATTTTGTGCAGATTCTAGACTGGCAGGGTCTCCTGGTTTTAATTTTTTGTAAATTTCTATTAAAGCTTCTTCGCTTGTTTCTGAATTTTCTTTTTCAAGAGTGTTTCTTAAATGTTCAGTATCTCCTAAAGCTTCAATTATTTCTTCATCATTTTCAAAAAGTAAAGCTCTTACAAGAGTTGTAGCTGGAAGTTTTCTTGTACGATCAAGTCTTACATTTACTGTATGAGATGCGTCAGTATCAAATTCAATCCATGCTCCTCTGTTAGGTATAACTGTTGAAGAATACATTTTATTTCCTGATTTATCAAGCTCTGATGCATAATAAACTCCAGGACTTCTTACAAGCTGACTTACAATAACTCTTTCAGCACCATTTATTACAAAAGTTGCTGAGTCTGTCATCATTGGGAAATCTCCCATAAATACTTCTTGCTCTTTTACTTCTTCAGTTTCCTTATTAATAAGCCTAGCCTTAACTTTAAGGTCTCTAGAATATGTTGTATCTTTGTATTTTGCTTCTTCTATTGTATATTTTGTTTCATCATCAAAATCATATCCAACAAATTCAAGTATTAAATTGCCATTATAATCTTCGATTGGGGAAATATCTTCCAAGATTTCTCCCAAGCCTTCTTCGACAAACCACCTATAAGAATCCTTTTGAACTTTTAATAGGTTTGGCAAATCAAGAACTTGAGGAAATTTAGAAAAGCTAACACGTTCAGTTTTACCAAATAACTCTTTATGATATTGCACTATAAATTACTCCTTTATCTTGCTTTTAGCCTAAAACTTTGCTTATGACCTTTTATGTAATTTCTAGGCTTAAAATAGAAAACTAAGCCTTTTTTACATAAATAAAAAATCTCGCTAAATTAGAATTCTAGCAATTGTTTATTATATCACTACACGCTAGTAAATGTCAAATAATTTAGGAGATTTTTCAAATTATTTTTTAATCTCTATTTGATTTTCACTTACTATATATTTTTTTGTAAATTTGTCAAATAAATCAGTCTATATAATTTGTTTTTATCTTATGATTTTTTCCTTGTAATTTTTCTTCTGGATAACCAAGTATAAGACCATGAACTGGGTAGAAATTTTCTTCTAAATTTAATTTTTTGATAAATTTTGCGTTATTATCAAATCTTTCAAACATTCCTCTTATATAACAAGAGCCTATTTCAAGATCTGTTGCTTTTAGTGCCATATTTTCTATAATGCAAGCTGTATCTTCAAGTCTTGTTATGTGACCTTCTTTTGCTGAAATTATTATTAAATATGGAGCTGAATAAATCGGATTTGCTTTTGGATCATTTACAATTTCTCTAGCTTCTTCTAAAATTTCTTGAATTAAATCCTTATTGCTTATTACAGTTATTGCCATATTTTCGTATAAGCTGTTTCCAACTGGGGCTTTTACTCCTGCTTCTACAATTTTTTCTAGATTATTTTTTTCAATTTTTTTATCTATATATTTTCTTGTTGAAACTCTTGTATCTATTACCTTGTCAAAATCCATAAATATCTCCCTTCTTTTCTTTTATTATACTATAAAATTTTTTATCAAAAATCGTTTTTTATAGATAAGTAGATTTTGTATATTTGTGGTATAATTAATTTAAATAGGAGGATTTAATGAAAAAAATTAGTAAGTTTTTTTTAGGACTAGCATCAATTTATTATTTGTTTATTAGCTTGGCACTTTTTTTGGCAAGTTTGTTTTCTTTATTGGTAAATAGGAATTATGTTTTTGCCATTTTTGATTTGTTGGGCTTTTCAAATATTTCACTTGAAATAATTAAACCTATTTTGTTTGTGATGCTTTTTTTATTATTTATATTAATCTCAACCGTAGATAGAAAGATTTTTAAATCTATAAAGTTTGGGGAATATTTTTTATTTAATATTTTTACAGGATTTTTCTTTATTTTTATTTCTATTGTCGGCCAAGTATTTTTTAGGGATAAAATTTTTATTGTATCTTATCTTTTTAATATTTTCCTTATTATTGGCTCTATGATTGGACTTAAGGAAAAAAGCAAAGTTTATTATAATGATGAAGAAAATTCTAATGAAATAAATGTTGATGATAATAAAACTTTTGAAAAAACAAATGAAGATGAAAAAGAAATTGAAATTTCTGATGAAAATTTCAAAGAAAATAAGATAGAAGAAAATCCTCAAGTTTTTGTTAAAAAAGATGAGGGAAATACAAATCAAAAAGATATTGTAAGTAATAGAAAAGAAGATACAGAAAATAAGTAAGTTGTTTTGAATTTAATATAGGTATAGAAAAGAGAAAAAGTAAGGTTAGCCTTGCTTTTTTTTGAAATTATTATGAAAGGGTTTGTTATGAACGAAAAATATTTAAATCTTCTTAGAGAAAATTATCCAAGTAGAACTCATTTGGTTGATGAATTGATTGGTTTAAACGCAAAATTATATCTTCCAAAGGGAACTGAGTACTTTTTTTCTGATCTTCATGGAGAGGCTAAGGCTTTTATTCATCTTTTAAGGTCGGCTGCTGGAAATATTAGAGATAAGACTAAGCAATATTTTGGCGATACTTTAATAAAAAAAGACCAAGACGATTTGGCAAGTTTGATTTATAATCCGGAAAGAGAACTTGTAAGATTAAAGGAAGAAAATATTGTTGATGATGATTGGTACACAATTAATATTCACAGACTTGTAAATTTGTTTAGGTTTGTTTCTACAAAATATCCAAAAGATACAGTAAAAGAAAAATTTCCTACAAATTACAAGGAAATTATCGATGAACTTTTGTACACAAATGATTCTGAATTTAATAAAAAATTATATTATGAAAAGATAATTGAGAATATTATAAAATATAAGGCTGCTGATGATTTTATTATTGTTTTATCAAGCCTAATCCAAAGAATTTCTGTTGATAGCCTCCACATAGTTGGAGATATTTACGACAGGGGTCCTGAACCTCATATTATTATGGATGAATTAATTTCTTTTCCAAATGTTGATATTCAATGGGGAAACCACGACCTTGCTTGGATGGGGGCTGTTAGTGGAAATAAAGCTTTGATTGCAGCTTGCCTTTGCAATGCATTTTCCTACAATAATTTTGATTTTATTGAAGAAGGTTATGGAATAAATTTAAGACCACTTTATGAATTTTCGATGAAAACTTATAGGTATGATCCATGTGAGAGATTTATGCCGAAAATTTTTGAAGAAAATATTTATGACAAGGTAAATAAAGATGTGGCTGCAAAAATGTATAAGGCTATGAGTGTAATTAGGTTTAAACTTGATAGCTTGCTTCTTGAAAGAAATCCAGATTTTAATATGAATGATAGAAATTCATTAAAACATATTAATTTTGATGAAATGACCTATAAGGGAGCAAAACTCCTTGATACAAATTTCCCAACTATTGATCCAAAAAATCCAAGCAAATTAACCTATGAGGAAGAATTTATAATTGATATTCTCCAAAAAGAATTTTCAAAAAACCTTCTTTTAAATAAGCACATTAAATTTATGTACACAAATGGTTCAATGTACAAAAAATCCAACGGCTCACTTTTATTTCACGGCTGCATTCCAATGGATTCTGATGGAAATTTCCAAGAAGCAATTATAAATGGCAAATCCTATAAAGGAAAAGCCATGCTTGATATTTTTGATAAGCTTGCAAGAGATGCTTATTTTTCAAATGATTCAAAGAAAAAAGTATTTGCTCAAGATATTTGCTGGTACTTGGTTTGTGGCAAAAAATCTCCAATTTTTGGCAAAAGTCAATATTCATATTTTGAAAATTTATTGGTAGATGATAAAAATTTAAAATACGAAGAAATGAATGCCTATTATGATTTAAATAAAAAAGAAGAAATTTGCGATAAAATTTTAGACGAATTTGATTTAAAATGCGAAAGAAGAAGAATCATAAACGGTCATGTTCCAGTAAGAGTCAAAGAAGGCAAAAAACCAGTAAGAGCAAATGGAAAATTATATGTAATTGACGGCGGAATTTCTAAACCTTACCAAAAAAAGACAGGTATCGCTGGCTACACTTTGATGTATAATTCCCACCACGTAGCCCTTGCAGAACACGTTTCATATTCACACATTAGAGATAACATGGGAGCCTACACTCCAAAAATTTACGAAACAGAAAAACTTATTCCAAGAATGCTTATAAAAGATACAGACGATGGAGAAAAAATAAGAGCAAGGATAGAAGTTTTGAAAGAATTATTGGAAGTTATAGATAAGGGCAAAAATATTTCAAATAAATAATAAACAATAAAAAAATCTTCAAGTTTTACTTG
>NZ_HE978531.1:973578-1009772 GCF_000311745.1 Anaerococcus obesiensis ph10
TTTCTTTGATAGTAAGAAGTATCCAGCTCCTGCAAGTATTAAAACTACAAGAACAATTCCTACAGATTTTACTCCTGTTCTTACAAAGGAACGGCTTTTCTTCGTGGCAGGTTGTTTTTTAACTGCAACTTTCCTTGATACTTTACTTAATTTCCCTTTTTGTTGATTTTCTTCTATAGCTTTTTCTATTTCAGCTTTTAATTTTTTTATGCTATCCAAATTAGAATCAGCCTTATCTGGTAATCCTTTAATTAAATCATCATATTTTTTTTGATTTGATGAAGATAATTTGCCCTTATTTTTTTCAAAATAATCAATAAGTTTTTTGTGTTCAGCCATAAACTTATCTCCATTAAGATTGTTGTAGGCTGTATTATAAGAAGTTACCAAATCATCAATATTATTAACTTCTTCTTTATTTTGAAGTTTGCTGTAAGCTTTCTTTATAGCATCAAGACTTTGATTGAAATTATTTTTCAAACTTTCATCTGATTTTTTATAAAAATACTCACTTTTTGTTTTTCCTTCTCCATCTATAATTTCTTTTAAGGTTTTAAGATTTTTTTGTCTATTTTCTTCTTTTACTTTTGCATTGTAAGCATCAACTTTTTTATTTAAGCTTTCAATGGCTTTTTCTACTTTTTCTAGATTTGAATTAGCATCATCCAAAACTAATTTTTCTGCTTTTAAATCAATGCCAAAGTTTTTATATTTTTCTAAACCGTCTTTTAAGATGTCCTTGAATTTTTTTAAATCCTTGTTGTAATTTTCTATATTTAATTTAGTAGTTTTTAGATTTTTTATTTTTTGTTCGTAATCTTTATAACTATCATAAGCTTCTTCGTAAGAATTAAGTTCATTTTTTAAATCATCAGACAAAGATTCAGCTTTTAAATTGAAAACTTCTTTTTTCAAATCTTCGTATTGTTTTTTTATATAAGGTAATTTAATACTATCAATAGATTTTAAAATTTCTTCTTTTTTCTCTTCTACATTTTCAACTTTTAAATCTTCAATTAATTTTTTATATGCGTCTTGACCTTCTTTTGTATATTGCTTAAATTCTTCTGAATTTACAAAGTCTTTAGCTTTTTGTATAAATTCCTCTGGAGTTTCACTCATCATCTCTTCAGCATAAGCAACATTTGCCTTATTTGAAATCACGTTATTAATTGGCGAAAATGCCAAAGACATACTTAAAGCCAAAAATAATATTTTTTTACTTTTTTTCATTGTTCCCCTCTCCTGTTTAACTTCTATTTATGATTATATCAAATTTTCAAAAAAAATTGTAGTAGAATATAAAATTTAACATAAAAATAAAAAAATATTTGTGTTATTATATAAGGAAGAAGAATAAAAAGAAAGGAATATTATGCAAGACTTACATTTACACTCACATTTTTCTTTTGATTCAAATACAAATCCAGAAGAAAATGTAAAATCAGCTATAAAAAATAAAATAAAAATAATGGCATTTACAGACCACTTGGATAATTTTTGCCAAAATGACAGGGACATTTCCTTTGATCTTGATGAGTATTTTTCTACCATATATAAGCTTAGGGAAAAATATAAAAATCAAATAAAAATTTTGGCAGGAATTGAAATAGGATTGGCTTATGAAAATGCAGATAAAATTGATAAATTTATTGACGAAAATCCATTTGATTTTGTAATAGGCTCAATCCATGCCGTAGAATTTAAAGATGTTTGGCTAAATAGAAAAAATATAGAAAATAATCCAAAATATTTTTTTAAAAAATATTATGAATATATGCTAGAATGCGTAAAATCATGTAAAAATTTTTCAAGCTTAGGCCACATAGACTACATTGATAGGTATGTCCAAGACAAATCAGTAATACCAGACTTTTCATTTTATGAAGATTTGATTGAAGAAATTTTAAAAGAATTAATAAAAACAAATAGAGCTTTCGAATATAATACAGCAGGATTTAGAAATAATTTGTCCTACGCAAATCCAAAAGATGAAATCTTAGAAAAATACAAAAATCTAGGAGGAGAAACTATAACTTTAGGATCAGATTCCCATTTCCCAGACACAATTTCCTATAAAATAAATGATGGAATAAAACATTTAAAAGATTTGGGCTTTGACCACATTTCCTATTTTGAAAATAAAAAAGAAAAAATTATAGAAATTTAAAAGGCTCACGAAGAGCCTTTATTCATACATTTTTTTATAAAAAGACACATCTCCTCTGTGGGTTACTATCTTGTAGCCTGCTTTTTTTATTCTTAATTCTAAACAATTTCTACACTCTGCCGCCTCATCGCCCGTACAAATTTTATTATCATATAAGGAATAAAGTTCTCTGTATGATGTTGGAGATAAATTTGGCATTAGGACATTTGCTCCTGCCTTCAAGCCTTCTTCTCTTCCAAATGGATTTATTGTTCCAAGCGCTGTTGTAGCTGGTATCAAACAATAAGGAAACATTAATCTTAAAATAGAAATAAGTCTTAAAGTTTTTTTGTAAGAACCATTTTTCATATTTTTAAATGGAGTATCGTGTTGGGATAAATAAGGGCCTATTCCTATCATATCCGGTTTTAATTTTTGCAAAAATCTCAAATCCGAAATCAAATCTTCATCCGTTTGATAAGGAGAATCCACCATAAAACCTCCCCCAACTTGAAATCCAATTTCTTTTAAATCAAAAAGAGCCTTTCTCCTATTTTCAAAAGACATTTCTTTTGGGTGGATTTTATAATAATGATCTTTGTTTGAACTTTCTTCTCTTAATAAAAACCTATCAGCACCAGCATCAAAAAATTTCTTGTAAGATTTTTTTGACCTTTCCCCGATTGACAAAGTTATAGCACAATCAGGATGAATTTTTTTAATTTCTTCAACAATTTTACAAATATCTTCATCTTTATAAGATAAATCTTCTCCGCCTTGGAGAACAAAAGTTCTATAACCCAATTTGTAACCAATTTTTGCACAGGTAATAATTTCATCAAAAGAAAGTCTGTACCTTTCTACACTTGAATTAGATCTTCTAATCCCACAATAATAACAATCATTTTTGCAAAAATTTGTAAATTCAATTAGACCTCTTACATATACGTCTTTGCCATAAATTTCTTGTCTTACCTTGTCGGCTTTTTTTGCCAAATATTCGTTGTATGATTCATCTTTTATAAAATTTAAAAGTTCTTGGTCAGTAAAATTCTCTGCTTTTACAAAGCCCATTATAATTCACTCCTTTTCGTATTTTTATATTATAACAAAAAAAAGTTTTTTATAAAACTTGAAAACAAAATTTATTTTTTTCTACATATTTTCTACACATTCTTTGGATATTATATTGCTTGTAAAAACGAGTTGTAATTATTTTGTAACTATTGTTACGAAAAAGAAATGAAAAACATAAAAAAACTATTAATTAGTTACAATAAATTAAAAAAACACAAAAAAGGAGTAATCATTATGACAAATTTTAAAAAATACGCTCTAGCAGCGGCAATCGTACTACCAACATTATTTACAGTATCAAATAAGGCTGAAGCTTCATCTGCAGTTAAAGATGCAAGCAAAGCTAATGCTGTTAATGTAAGAAGTGACGCTAGTGAATCAAATAATATAATTGGACTTATAACTGATGATAAATCTTATGAAGTTCTAGGATCAACAGATGGTTGGTTAAAAATCAAATTTAACGGTAAAGAAGCTTACGTTGGTGGTCAATGGTTTAATATTACAGAAACAGCTAAAATTTTAAGCCCAGCAAACTTTAGAAAATCTGACAACTTAAATTCAGAAGTTTATCAAGTTCTTAAAAAAGATGAAAGTGTTGAAGTAAAATCAGCAGCAAACAATGGATTTGTAAAAGTAGTTTTTGAAGGTAAAGAAGGATATATTCACAATAGTTTACTAGGACTTTCTAATGATTTTATAAATAAAAATTATGCACCAGTTCAAAGTCAAGAAAGTAGCTATCAAGCTCAAGCTTCATACCAAGCACCAGCTCAATCTTATCAAGCACCTGCTCAAACACAAGCACCAGCACAAAATTATACAGCTAATAATTCATCAGCAAAACAAATTATAGCTCAAAGAGAATCTGGTGGATCTTACAATGCTAGAAACGGACAATATATAGGAAAATATCAATTGTCAGCATCCTACTTAAACGGAGATTATTCTCCAGCTAACCAAGAAAGAGTTGCAGACCAATACGTAGCTCAAAGATACGGTTCATGGGATAACGCCCTAGCATTTTGGAACAACAACGGTTGGTACTAAAATTAAATAATAAAAATTAGAACTTCAAGCTAATTGCTTGAAGTTTTTTTGTGAACATTTTTACTGCCATTTCCCCATCACTTTTGATATATCAATTTAAAAAATTTAATTTATTTATCAAAAATGATAGAATAAAAGAAGATTATAAATTTACAAGGAGCAATTATGAAAATAATTTTGGCTGTAGATAGAGATTTTGGGATAGGAAAAGATAATAAACTTCTTTTTCATTTAAAAAAAGACTTGGCTCATTTCAAAGACCTTACCCTAAATAATATAGTTATAATGGGAAGAAAAACTTATAAGTCTATGAATGGGGCTCTTCCCAAAAGAGAAAATATAGTTTTGACAAGAAATAAAGATTTAAAACTTGATGATGCTCTAGTTTTTAATGACATTGAAAATCTTTTGGAATATGTAAAAGAGAATAAAAATGATAGAGAAGTTTTTGTCATCGGCGGAAAAGAAATTGTAGACTTGCTCTTAGATTTTTGTGATGAGGCAATTATTACAAAAATTGATGCAAAAAAAGACGCTGATACCTTCCTTCACAATTTTGATAAAGACGAAAATTTTGAAATTGTAAATAAATCAGAAGATTATTACGAAAATGACCTTAAATTTAATTATATAACTTATAGGAGAAAAAAATGATAGAAATATTTGTTAGCAAACTTTGTCCAGATTGCACTGAAATAATTGAAGATTACAATAATGATTCAAAAAATTTCCAAGGATGTGAAATCATAGATATAACCGATTCGATGATAAATCTCAAAAGATTTTTGGCATATAGGGATAATTTTAATACTTTTGAAGAAAAAATCAAAACAAATCAAGTAGGAATCCCTGTAAAAATCACTGATAAAAAAGAAGTTGAATTTCTATAAAATTAATTTTTAACTAATTAACAAATAATAATTTAAAAACAAAAATCCAATCTATATTTTCAAAAGCTTATTGCCTATTGAAATTTATAGATTGGATTTTTTTGTAAAAAATAACCCTAGCTTTAGCTAGGGTTAGGAAAAATTTTACTTATTTTTCTTTTTTAGGATAAATAATCCAATTGTGCTTAGTCCAATTGTTGATAAATAGAATCCTAAATTGCTTTCAATTCCTGTTTTTGGCATTTTTGTACCTCCAACATTTGAACCTTTTTTATCATCTCCACTTACTTTTTGTAATTTGCCATCTTTATCTTTATCCTTTTCATTGCTAGAACTTGGTTTTTCTTTAGAAGGTTCTGTGCTTGATGGTTTAGATGGTTGTGGTGGATTTGTTGGTTCTTGTGGCTTAGGATCTGCTTTTTCAATTTTTTCATACAAGGCAGTTACTATTATATTATTATTAATTACTGTCTTATCATCTGTATCCCATCCTTTTACTTTGTAATCTGTTTTTGCTACAATTTTTGGATGAGCA
Organism: Anaerococcus obesiensis ph10; assembly: GCF_000311745.1. Lineage (GTDB taxonomy): Bacteria > Bacillota > Clostridia > Tissierellales > Peptoniphilaceae > Anaerococcus > Anaerococcus vaginalis. The sequence continues at coordinate 979,280 of NZ_HE978531.1, forward strand.
ATTTCTGCTAAAGTTTTTCCAGCTTTTGGATTTACATAATATTTTGTTATTCCTTCAAGATCTCCATGATCTCCTTTTTCAAAAATCACTTCAACATATCCATGAGGTTTATCATTAATATTACCATCTCCATCAACTTCTGGAATTATATCAGGAAGTTTAGCAAATGTTCCAGTAACTACTTTATTCTCTTTGTATTGAACAAATTGTATTGTATCAAAATCCCAACCATTAAATAGGTATCCAATTTCAACATTTAAACTTGGTGGTGGAAGAATAACTTCTTTTTCTGGATTTACATAGAATTTTGTAATTTGTCCATCCATTATTGAGCCACCTTCGCCTTGTGTTACAAAAGAAACTTCAACATATCCTTCTACAGGTTCAGTACTTACATCATTTAGTTCGTTGAAATAAGCTGTAATTGTTGTATCAACTCTATAAACACTTGGCATACTTGCATCATGATCCCACGCTCCAAATTCATATCCAGTATTTGGACTTGCTTCTGGAATATTAAGCGTAACTTCTTTTGTAGGATTTACAAAATATGATAATTGTCCACTTAGACTTCCATGACCATCAGTTTTAAAATCTACTTTTACATAGTCTTTTGGCTTTTCATGATTTCCATCATTTGGAATTACATCATCAATCGCCTTTGAGCTTGCCTTTACAACTATATCTTGATCTTTTATTTCTAAAGTTTTTTCTTGATCCCAACTTACAAATTCATAACCCAAATGTTCTCCAATATTTGGCCATTTCAAATCACTTAATTTGACATTTACATTTTTCTTTACAGCATAATTTTGTGTACCTTCTAAATACAAACCATTATCATTCGTAAATGTTACGCTTACATAGCCATCAGGTATTTCTTCTGGATCAGGAATAATATTTTTCTTGGTTTCTTCTATTTGCCACGCTTTAAGACTATATTTCGCTATTATTTCTGTGTCTTTTTCAAATTTTGCAATAATATTATTGCCCTTATTCCATTTTCTTTGATTTTTATCTAGATTTTCTTCCCATCTTATAAAATCAAATTGATGTTCTTCTCCATTTAATCCTGCTTTTTCTATTCCTTCTGGATTATTTGCTGGAATTGTTACTTCTACATTTTTTCTTACTCTGTAGTATTTCTTTGTTGGATCTTTTGCTTTGTCTGTTGGATCTACTGTTATTAGAATGTAATCTTTGTAGTCTTCTCCTGGATTTGTATCTGGATCTGGTACTTCTTTGATTGTATCTAATACTTTTACTGGTACGTCAACTAAGAATACTTCTCCTGTTTTGTAGATTACTTTTATTGTTTGGTAATTTTTGTAAACTTTCTTTGTTGGATCTTCTGGATCTTCTATTTTTGTATCTGCATCTAATATTTCTTTGCTTACGTCTGGTTCTTTTCCTTCTACTATTTCATAAGCTTCGATTTCTGCAAATTTTCCAGTTTTTCCAATTTCTCCTGCTTTTATTGCAGCTTTGTAATCTTTTAGCTCTGGATATTTTCCTACATAGGTTGTTATCATTTCTGCACTTGGTTCTTGTGCTAATGGTGTAAGTTCTTTGCTATATCTTGCTGTGACGATTATTTTTTTGGTTATTTCTGTATTTTCGTCTTTATCCCATCCGTATTTTTCGTATCCATTGTTTGCTTTGATTTCTGGATGCTTAATTTCTTTTAATTTTTTACCTGCTGTTGGATTAACGTAGTATTTTGTTATTCCTTCTAAGACTCCGTGTTTTCCTTTTTCAAAGATTACTTCTACGTAGCCTTTTGGTTTGTCGTTTGGTTTTCCATCCTCATCAATTTCTGGGATTATGTCGGCTATTTTTTCAAATGTTCCTGTTATTATTGTTTCTTTTTCTGTATATTGGGTTAGTTTACTTGTATCTTTATCCCATCCTTTGAATTTATAGCCTATTTCTGTTTCTAGCTTTGGCGATGTTACTATGACTTTCTTTTCTGGATTTACATAGTAGGTTTCTACTTCGCCTTCTTTTATTTTTCCACCTTCTCCTTTTATTTGGAATATTACTTTTACGTAATCTTTTATTGGTGTTTCGCTTACATCATCTAGTACTTTGAATTTTGCTGTGATTGTTGTATCTTTTTCATATTTTGTTGGCTTGGTTGCGTCTTTGTCCCATTCTTTAAACTGATAGCCTATCTTTGCTTTTGTTTCTGGAACTTTTAGTTTTACTTCTTTGGTTGGATTTACATAGTAGGTTGTTTCTCCTTCTAGTGTTCCATTTCCGTCTGTTTTGAAGTCTACTTTTACGTAACCTTTTGGTTGTTCTTCGCCATCTTTTTTTGGTATTACATCTTTTAATGGGATTGATGTTGCATTTACAACTATATCTTCTTCTTTTATTTCTAAATCTTCTTCTTTATCCCATTTATCGAATTTATATCCTACTTTTTCTTCTATTTGTGCCCATTTTATATCTTTCAATGTTATTTCAAGGTTTTTCTTTACGAAATATTCTTGAATTCCACTTAGTGTTAATCCCTCATCACTTGTGAATTTTACACTTACATAACCTTTTGGTTTTTTTTGTGGATTATCTGGATCATTTGGTATTATATTTTTCTCTGGTTTTTCTTGTTGCCACGCTTTAAGACTATATTTTGCTTTTATTTCTGTGTCTTTTTCGAATTTTCCTGTGATTTTTTTACCTTTTTCCCATTTTCTTGGATTGGTGTCCTCTTTTTCTCTCCATTCACTAAATTCGTAGCTGTGACTTACTTTGTTTTCTCCTGTTACTTCTATTCCTTCTGGATTTTTTGATGGAATTGTTACTTCTACATTTTTTCTTACTCTGTAGTATTTCTTTGTTGGATCTTTTGCTTTGTCTGTTGGATCTACTGTTACTAGGATGTAATCTTTGTAGTCTTCTCCTGGAATTGTATCTGGATCTGGTACTTCTTTGATTGTATCTAATACTCTTACTGGTACGTCAACTAAGAATACTTCTCCTGTTTTGTAGATTACTTTTATTGTTTGGTAATTTTTGTAAACTTTCTTTGTTGGATCTGTTGGATCTTCTATTTCTTTTTCTGGATCTAGAATTTCTTTGTCTACGTCTGGTTTTTTATCTTTTATTAGATAATAAGAGTCAATTTCCGCAACTTTTCCACTGTTTCCAATTTTTCCAGCTTTTATTTTTTGTTCATATTCTTCTAAACTTGGATATTTTCCTACATAAGTTGTAATCATTTCTGCACTTGGTGGATATACAATATCTTTTGGTGTTTTTGAATATCTTGCAGTAAGCACAGTTTCTTTTTCAAAGATATGACGATTTGGCATTTGGAAATTATCCTTATCTGCCAATGTATCCAAATCAGCAGTCCATTTTTCAAATGTCCAGTCATTTTCTCCTTCTGGATCATTTTCTGGAATTTTTACTTGAGCTTTTGGATTTACATAATAAGTTTTTATTTGACTGTCTTTAGCCTTCTTTGTTGGAACTACATCAACTTTTACAAAATCTTTCAAAAATTCGTCGTTTTGAACTATATTTGGTTTAGATTTACTATCCAATGCCCTATAAATATTTTTGTAAATTTCTACAGGAATATCAAAATCTTTGTAAGTATCATTTTTGAAATTAACCCTTACTTTAATTGAATCTTTATTAGGTTTAACATCACTTGGCTTATTATTGTAATCTTCGTTTTCTTTTACCTTATCATAGATTGTATCTTCTTCTAAGACTTGGTAATCTTTATATTTTTCAAGTTTCATTAAGTCACTAATAGATTCTTCTATTTGGGCATTTGTTGGCATAAAGTCATTGATGAAGTTTCCGCCATCATCTTTTGATGATTCAAAAACTTTAATAGGTTTTACTTCTGGATATTTATCTTCTACAAAGTCAATTTCAAATTCATAACTCTTTTTGATTTGAGTATTTTCATCAAGTAAACCTTTTAATTCTTTTCCATCTTCTCTTTTTCCACTCCATGAACCAATGTTGTAATTTTTGGCTGGAGTGATTTTTATACCATTTTTCTCTTCATCTGTTGGTACAGGAATATTTGAGAAATTCAAACCATCTATTACATCATAATAAATTTCTTTTATTTCCTTGCCATTTTCGTCTGTTCCAAATGAACCATTGTCAAGTGCCTTAAAGGTAACTCTGTGATAGCCCTTAGGTATTGGTGTCTTTGGATTTTTTGTTTTTAAAACTCTGACATCTTTATAATAGAAATTTATATCTTTTGTTTTTACTCCATTAATACCAAGTAATTCGTGAGTATCTTCGTTAATATCAAAGAATAATTGAGTTTGTGGAGGACTTACTAATTTGAAACCTCTTATTTTTCTATAGTTTACAGAATCAAAGTGCCTGTTTCCATTCAAAACTTCTTCAGGTTCTATTACATTTTCAAATTTGTCCCCTTGACTTCCAACTGCTTCAAACTTATCTTGTCCATCTTTTGCTAGTAGATAATTTACTGTATATTTTCTATAACGATAAGGTCTGTAGTAGAAGTGGAATTGATTTTTAAATTCCAACTTTATTGGTTGTTGATTATCATCAGATTTTTTGTCATCATTTTCAGCTTGAACAACTTGGTTTTGATAATAAGTATTTTTTCTCTCAGTTTCTTTTTTATAAGCTTCATATTCATTTTTTGTATCTTCATTTACATTTTTATTATCAAACTCATCATCATTAGCCAAGATGTATTCTTCACCTTGCATAACACCATAAGCTGTAGTGTTTGTTTTAACTCTTTGATTTTTTATTACGCCATCAACTAATTTTACTTCATTAAAATCTTTATCAAGCAAGTGATGGTATACTTTTACATCAACTAAACTATTTTTTGCCCAAATTGCTCTAAGATAAAGATCTGATGTAATTTCATTTCCAAAAGAATAAAGTCTTGGTACTTCATATTTATCTTTATAAGAAGTATCTTCACTTCCATCTTCATTATAAGTTACAAGCTCCCAACCCAAGAAATCATAACCATCTCTTTGTGGTGTTGGTGGCGCTTTTATTGTCATTCTATTTGCTACATCAAATACTTGAACATTGCCTTCATTTTCAAATTTTTCAGGAAGCTTATATGGAACTTTTCCAAATTCAGTTGATATTTTAATTCTTTCGCCATCTTTGTGAGTTGCAATATCATTTTGCCCAATAGAATCAATCTCTCCACCATTTGGATCAAATTTTACCTTATAATTTTTGTCAGGTTCGCCCCATTTTGCATAAAGGACAACATCATAATTAGGCATATTAGCATCAGCATCATCTAGCTTAGACTTTAACTCTTTTATTTCATTTTGTATTTTAAATTTCTTTTCTTTGTCGTTTGAATTTTTTTCAAGTTCTTTATATTTTTCAGCAATTTGAGATTCAATCTTTTCAGATTCTTTAATAGTATCCTTAATGAGCCTGCTACCTTGAGCATCCAATGCCCAACCCTTAAATACATAATTATCAGGAAGATTTTTAGGTTTATCAGCTTCAGTAAGCTTATATTCTTCATCAAGATTTAATTTTCTAAGAGGTATATCATAATATACATCAGATATAATCGCATCTTTACCATTTGAAAATGTCTTTCCAGAAAAATCAGCATGTGCATTTACATCTGATGGATCTTTATCAAGATATAGTGTATATTTTTCACGTTCATAAGTAAATGCAAAGCGGTATTTATCAATATCCTTGAAAGGAACTCCATTAATTCCATTTTGACCAATAGGATCAAAGAAGGACTTTTCATCCTCTGGTCTTTCTTTCTCATATTCATCTAATTCATTTTTAAGTTCATCAAAAGTTAATTTTGAAAGATTTTCCGTATAACCTTCTTTTTCTGCATCTTCAACAGGATTAATTGACTCATATTTAGGTGTAAATCCTACAATGCCTGGAGAAGGATATGGGTATGGAACATTTGTGTCAATTTTTGTATATGACATATCTGGATTATAGTGGAGCTTGCCGTCAAAGCCCTCAAACAAATATTCCATATAGTAGATAGCAAATTGGAACTCTGCACTTTCACAAGGTCCAAGAGAAATTGTTCTTTCAGGTAATTTTTCTCCTGTTGAAATTGAGTGAGTTGCAGGTCTTACCGCTGGATCTAATTCTGTAAAATCTTTATCTATAAAATCCTTTGATGTTAGCCAGTATGGTGGAGTATCAAGATATAAACCTTGATCTAAATTTCCATTATTTTCTGAATTTAATTGCCATCCTATAAAACTATGATTTGGAGCAAAGTCAATTCCGCCTTTTTCTATAAGCCACATATCATTAGGCCATTTTGTCATTCTCTCGCCAAATTTTGCTGTAAATTTATATGGTTTGTTCACTTCTTTTGTAGAATCATATTTTCTTCCATCAGGAAGTACCATTTTTGCTTCTTTAGCTGGAAAACCAGCATCAGGTTCATCAATACAGAATTTTTCAAATAGCATTGTATATGTTTGACGATCATAGTAAATGTTATAGGTAGTTGAGCTATCAGAATGAACTTTTTTTACAAGAACTTCACTTGTTCCATCATCATTTTTAACATTTTCTGTGTTTTCTTCTTTTATTTTTTTTGTATTTCTAACATAATATTTATTAAGTTCTTTTTCTTTTCCCTTTTCTGTAAGATCTTTTTCTATTTCAGGGAATTTGAAACCTTCTGGTAACATTTTATCTAAATCTGGGCGAGAGTTTGTTTTCGCATCTTTTATTACTTTTGCTCCAATAAAATCATAGCCATCAGATTCAGCTTTTTGAGTCCAAAATTGAATCTTATAATCTGCTTTTGGTTTTTCATCCCATACTGCAGTAAAGATGATGTTTTCTGCTGGCATTGCCTCTTTTAGACCATCTGGATAATTTTTCATGTCTATAAGATCGCCTTTTTCTATTTTTTTGCCATCAGAAGTTTCTAAATCTATATTAGACTTCCATCCTTTAAATATAGACGTACTTTTTGTTGGTTTGTAATCAAAATATGGAATAGTTTGACCATAATATAAGGTCATATTTGGTACATAAGATCCACCATCAGAATCAAAATCTACTTGGAAAGTTTTTCTATTGTAGTGATAAATTAATGGAGTTTCACTTGCATTTTCTGGAACTGTTACCTCAAGATTGTTTTGTTCTGGTTCAAATCCTTTTGCATACTTTTCACTATCTTTTTCATTTAATTCTGGAATTTTAAATTTATCTCCAGTTTTTGCCTTATATTCTCTGATTAATGGTTTTTCTCCATCTTTTGGATCTTCATATTTTTCATGATCATATAAGTTTTGGAAAAGATATTTTACTTTAATTTTTCCTTCTTTTGGTTCATATTTATAATCATGATTTCCATAAAACAAAAAGCTCGCTTTTTTTGTATCTTCGGCATTCTTTTTTACAAAATCATAAGTAACATCATAGGAATCAATGCCATTTGGTTTGTCGTAGCCTTTTATTTCAGGCAAGTTTATAGTTTTTTCAACATTTTTCTTTTCTTCTGGGCTTGCATTTTCTCCTACGCTTGCTATGTATGGTTGAAAAATTATTTTGTCCTTATCTAAACCATTTTCTTTTACACCAATTTTGTAATCCCACCTATAAGTGTAAATGTCAGGATATTTTGGATTTTCTAATTGTTCTTCAATATCCTTGCTTTCATCAAGCTCAGTAGGTTTTTTTACAATTGATTCATTTATCTTGTCGATATAAATATCATCGCTATCGTCATCACGTTTTGTATACGACGCCAAAGCTATATTTGTACCGAGCAAAATAATAGCTAGTAATAGTGTTAAAATAATTTTTTTATTCTTTTTACTTTTCACTAAAAATACCTCCTTTTTTTTACTATATTATTACTTCAATTATATACTAATAATCAATGAAATAAAAGTCTTTTTACAAAACATTTACATATTTGCGAAAAAGATTACCTAAAAAAATCAGCACAAGAATCAATATCCTTATGCTGATTTATTTTTATAAATTTACAGAGCGTAGACAAAGTATGAATTTATATAATATTTTATTTTAAAATAAAAATTAAGCTACGTACCATCTCGACTAGATTATTGTGCCTTGATTTGGCACAATAATCCCTAAAACTAAGTGCGAAAGCACGAGAAAGTTTGCGAAGCAAACGTGTTTTAGTGTGAGTGAAACGAACGCATGGAGAGATCTCATGAGATTTCTCGACTCACTACGTTCGCTCGAAATGGGAAAATTTTTAGTTTGTCAACAGTCTGTTTATTTAATTATTTTTTGTAAAATCTTCCAATCTTATATAATCAAAAATTCCATCTGTAAATTCTTGGTCTATTTCTCCTTTTATTAATGGAAGAGTGTAATTTGTAATTTTTTCTTTTAAAATCTCTCGTGATTCTAGCCATTCTTGTGGGATTTTTTTCTCTTTATTTGCTATATTTGATGGTTTTGTTGTAAAATATTTTACTTTGTAATCCTTAGAATTTTCTCTTTTTAATATTGGAACTAGATTTGTTTTTTCCTTCCCATATTTTATTGTCAAATATCCCAATTGGTAAGCCTCATCTGAATCGGTTTTTGAAATTAGAAAACTTGTTCTTTGGACAATATTTAATTCAACCGAACGAGTTTTTACTTTTAATTTATCGTGAATATAATCTGAAATTTTTAAGCCAATGCCTGCAATTATTGGATGATTGAAGCCTTTATCAAAAGATTTTTGTTTTTCATTTAAAAGTTTTCCATCTTTGTCCATAAAGCCTTCTGAAACTGCTATTAGCAAATTATTATCTTCTTCGAATTTTTCTTTAATTTCTTTTTCTATATCATCTAATAATTTTTTATCTTCTGGAAGATAGACTAAATTTACTATATCTTTTTTTCTTTTATAATTTGCAAGATAAGAAGTTGCTGTAAGCCAGCCTGCATTTCTTCCCATAATTTCCACAAAGGTAACTGATTTTATTGGATATATATCGCAATCAAGCCTAATTTGTCTTAGGGCAGAATTTACAAATTTTGATGCAGATGCAAAGCCCGGCGAATGGTCCATTTCGCACAAATCATTATCAATTGTTTTTGGGCAACCAACCACATTTACCCAATCAATCTTATTTTTTTCTATGTATGAATTGAGTTTCATAACTGTATCCATTGAATCATTTCCACCAATATATACAAAAGTTGAAATCTCATATTTTTTTAAATTTTCAAAGATTTTTTTATATTGCCAATCTTTCAAATCATCACTTAATTTAAAACGACAAGAACCAAGAATAGAAGAAGGTCTTTTTCTTAGCCTTTCGTTCGCCTTTTCTTTTTCAAACAAATCTTTGTCAACTATTTTAATATTTTCACTTAAAAGCCCTTCAATTCCATTTAAAGAAACAAATACATTTTCAAAATCAAAATCAATCCCAGCTTGGATAGCACCAGCCAAAGAAGAATTAATAACAGCGGTGGGACCACCTGACTGACCAATTAAACAATTCATATATCCCCCTTAAATTTTTATCCTTATATATAGTACCATTTTATTTAGAAATTTTAAGGCAAAAATAAAACAGAAAAGCTTTTTAACTTTTCTGTCTATCTTAATTTATTATAAATTTTATCCTTATATCCCCAAGGATTTTTTTGCCAAGGCGTCTGCCATGTCGTTGTATTTGTCGTTTGAGTGCGCCTTTACTTTTATAAAATGAACATCAATTTTTTCTTTTGCTTTTTGGAAAAATTCGTAGTATCTTTGGGTAAGTTCGTTATTTCTTTTCCACTCTCCTTTTGCCCAAGATTCTATGCCTTGATAATCGTAGTGGATATAGATTGTTTTTTTGCCTTCAGAAATCGCCTTGTTGATTGCTCCTACACTTGCCTTTACTTCTCCTGCAACATTTCTGTGGATATGAAATTCATCATCAAAATCTTTATAAATTTCTTCGATTTTTTCGTCTGTTATGTAGACTATTCCTACTCCGTATTTTTTATCTTTTTTGGAATAAGAACCATCAATGTAGGCTATTACTGAATCTTTATCTGCTTTTATTTCAATATTTTTATCTTCCAAAAAATCTTCTGCATCTTCTTTTTTCTTAAAAGACTTGTAAACTGCTCCCTTGTAACCTTTTACTTCTTTTAAACACAAATCCCAGGATGTGTATATCCCAGGATTTCTGCCTTTTTTTACTGCGTAATATTTCATTTGTTTTAATTTTCCTTTGCTGCCCAATATGAAACTGAGCCAGGTCCAACATTAAAAATTCCGTTTCCATTTTCATCGATTGTAACTTCGTTTTTGTTGTTGCCTGACAAATCTATATAGGTTTTTCCAGCTTCTTCTTCGCCTACAAACATTTGTTTTTCAGCCATATCTCCTATGGAAATCAAAACTGCAAGGGAAGATGTATCAGAATCTGTCCTTCTGACCCAACCTACAACTTGAGGATTATCAAAATAATCATCTTGGTCTCCAAAAGCATATTTTTTTCTCACATCAAGCATCTTATCTATCATTTCTTTTAATGGATCTTTTTTAACCTCTCCTTTTAGTCCATAATAATCTCCTGCAAAAATACAAGGATAGCCGTCTTTTCTAAATAAAATCAAGGAGTAGGCGATTTCTTTAAACCAATCTTCAACCCAAGAATCCAATGACTGACCTGGTTGGGAATCGTGATTGTCGACAAAGGTTACTGCTTGGAGGGGATGATTTTTGACAATTGTGTTGTTAAAAATATTTCTCATATCATAATTTCCGTTTGACTTGCTCGCCTGTTCAAAGTGAAAATGAAGTGGCACATCAAATAAGTCTATTTTCCAATCAGTATCGTCCAAATATCCATCAATTTGACCTTCGTCATATTGCCAATATTCCCCAAAAAGATAAAAATCGTCTTTCTTTTTTTCCATAATATGATTTGATAAATCATAAATAAATTCGTCAGAAATGTGCTTTAATGCATCATACCTAAAACCATCAACTCCAGTTTCTTCCATAAACCAATCGACCCATTTAAATATTTCTTCTCTTACTTCCGGATGGGAATGGTCTATGTCAGCGTTCATAAGGTAATCGAAATTTCCTTTTTCATCGCTCACGCCATCGTCCCAATATTTTCCTTCGCCAAGGACTCTAAATATTGCCTTTGTGTCGGTATTTGAATCATAATCAACGCCTGTAAAATGATAATAATGCCAAATGAAATCAGAATATTTACCTTCTCTTCCAGGAAAATCAAAACCTGTCCAAGCCTTTATTTTCATATCTTCTGATACGTCTTTTTCTCTGTTATTTTGATCTACCATTCTCGCCATAAATTCTTCTTCAAAATCGGCGTTTCCCTTGTGATTTAAAACAACATCTGCATAAACTTTTATATTATTTTTGTGAAGTTCATCAATAGCCTCAAGAAGTTCTTTTTTTGTTCCATATTTTGTCCTAACTGTGCCTTTTTGGTCAAATTCTCCCAAATCCCACAAGTCATAAATTCCATATCCAACATCTTGGTCGCCTCCACCCTTACACATTGGTGGAAGCCAAAGAGCATCAATTCCAGCATCCTTTATTTTTTTTGCATTTTCCTTCAAAAAAGCATAATAGCCTCCGTCAGCGGGACTGTCCCACTCGAAGGCTTGCATCATAACATCGCTCATTTATTTTTCCCCTTCAACGATGGCAATTGATGCTGAACAACCAAGTCTACTTGCTCCAGCATTTATCATCTCCATTGCCTCATCATAGGTATGGATTCCTCCACTTGCCTTAACTCCCATTTCTTCTCCAACAGTTTTTCTCATAAGAGCCACATCTTCTTTTGTAGCTCCACCCGTAGAAAATCCTGTAGAAGTTTTTACAAAATCTGCACCAGCTTCTTTGGAAAGTTCGCACACTTTAATTTTTTCTTCATCATCAAGTAGGCAAGTTTCAATAATAACTTTTAAAATTTTATCTCCACAAGCTTTTTTAACTTCTTTTATATCTTCCAAAACGTAAGCATAATCTTTATCTTTTAATCTTCCAACATTAATTACCATATCAATTTCATCTGCCCCATCTTTAATGGCATCTTCTGTTTCAAAAACCTTAGCCTTTGTAGTCATTGCCCCCAAAGGAAAACCAATAACAGATGTGATTCTAATATCCTTATCCATATCTCTAATCATAGCAACATAAGAAGAATTTACACATATAGATTTAAAATTATATTCTAAAGTTTCTTCTACAATCTTTTTAACTTCATCTTTTCTTGCATCAGCTTTTAATATAGTGTGGTCAATATATTGATTAATTTTCATTTTTTTCTCCTTTATAATCAATTAGGGCAAGACTAATATCATCATCTTGTTCGCCCCAAGTAAATTTTTCCAAATCTTCTAAAATAAAATCAAGATTATTTTTATTTTTTAAATTTTCCATCAATCTTTCAACAGAATACTCGTTTTTTTCAATATCCTTACTTTCAATAACACCATCAGTATAAAATAAAATCCTGTCTTTAGGATGAAGTTTAATAGTAACTTCTTGGTAAATATTTTGCTCAATAATATTAGAAATCATCCTACCAGAAACAACAAGTTTATTTACACGATTTTTATTTTCAATAAGATGAAGAGGTGGGCAATTATGTCCAGCATTAGAAAAAGTAAGGCTATCATTTAGGCTATCAAAAATTCCAACCCAAACTGTAAAATACTGGGATGAATTCATATCAAGTTTTACGAACTTTTCCCTAAGTTTTTTCAAAACTTGACCTGGAGAATAATCACTATGTCGTTCAAAAATTCCGCTTATAGATAATTTTACAAACATGGTCATAATAGAAGATTTAACCCCATGACCCATAACATCGGCTATATAAAAGGCATACCTATTTTCATCAACCTTAATAATATCAAACAAATCCCCCGAAAGATCATTTGATGGAATATATCTTCCCTCAAGCTTTATATCCCCATAAGTTTTATTTTTGGGCAAAATACTCGCTTGAATTTTTCTAACAAATCTAATATCTTCAAGCATCTTTCTATTTGCATTAAAAAGATCAACTTTCATCCTAGATTCGCTAGTTATATCCCTATAAACTTCAATAATTCCCATAAATTCATTGTCATTATAAAGGGGAGAAGATTTAATAGAATAATATTTGCCATTAATGAGTTTTTCCTCTTCAATTGTAGTATTTTTAAAAATATCAGCCTTTTCACTAAGTTTTTCTATATCAATATTTTGCTCAATGAGCGACCTGTCAAGATGAATATCTCGTTTCATTTTTTCATTAATAAAAACAAGCCTACCATACTTATCAAGTATCCTAACCCAGTCATCCATTGAGTTTAAGACATAGAAATTATCATCCCTAAATTTTTCTATATTCGCCTTACCCATAAGAACCTCTTTATAAACATTTATTCTCTTTTTATGGTAACATTTATAAGATATATTTTCAATTAATTAAGTAAACTAATGAAATTTTTAATATAAAAATTATTAATAAAGACTAAAATTTAAAGAAAATATCGATAAAAAGAAATACAAAATTAAAAACTAAATCCAAAAATTAAATTCATAATAAATACTACTTCAAATACAAAACAAAATTCATTATAAATACCTACATCAAATACAAAACAAATTTGATAATAAAACTCTATACAAAATACAAATCAAAAAAACAAAATTCATTATAAATATCTACATTAAATACAAAACAAATTTGATAATAAAACTCTATACAAAATACAAATCAAAAAAACAAAATTCAAAAGCAATACTATAAAAATATCAATAAAGCATTGAAAACTTCACATAAAATCTAAACTGAATTTTAAAACTCCATTTACAATAAAATCTAAATTAAATTTTAAAACCCATTTACAATAAAATCTAAACTGAATTTTAAAACTCCATTTACAATAAAATCTAAATTAAACTTTAAAACTTCATTTACAACAAAATCTAAATAAACCTATCTAACCCAGTTGATAATGAATCTATATATCATTTGCTAATCTATATAAAATATTTATATTAAACTTAAAATACTTTTTACAATAAAGTGTAAATTAACTTATCTAAATCCGTTGATAATGAATCTATATGTCATTAGCCAATCTATATTAAAAATTTTTATATTAATTTAAAATATCCTTTACAATAAAAATAAATTAACTTATCTAAACCCGTTGATAATGAATCTATATATCATTTGCTAATCTATATAAAATATTTCTATTAAACTTAAAATACTATTTACAATAAAGTGTAAATTAACTTATCTAAATCCGTTGATAATGAATCTATATGTCATTAGCCAATCTATATTTCATTTGCTAATCTATATAAAATATTTATATTAAATTTAAAATACACAAAAATTTTCATTCTAAAATAGAAGACTACTATCCAAAAATAAAAATCAAATTATAATTTTTCATTTTATTTTGAAAATTAAAAATTACCACAAAAAAAGCACCTTATTTTCATAAGATGCTATAGAGTAAGTTTATTATACAAGTTCTATTATTGCTCTTTCGGAACCATCGCCTCTTCTTGGTCCTAATTTTAATACTCTAGTATATCCACCGTTTCTATCTTCATATTTTGGTGCAATTTCGCCAAATAATTTTTGAACTGTAGATGGTTTGTATATATATTGAGCTGCTTGTCTTCTTGTGTGAAGTGTATTTTTCTTACCTAATGTAATCATACGATCAGCCATTTTTTGAGTTTCTTTTGCTCTTGTTAGTGTAGTAGTAATTCTACCATTGTCTAACAAAGAAGTAACTTGATTTCTAAGTAGGGCATTTCTATGATCTGTTCTTCTACCAAGCTTTCTTTTATTAGCCATCATATCCTCCTATTCTTCTCTTAAACTAAGTCCTAAACTGTGGATTTTATCAATAACTTCTTCTAGTGATTTTTTACCGAAGTTTTTGATATCCTTTAGCTCAGATTCACTTTTTTCTATTATCTCACCAACAGTATTATATCCTGCTCTTTTTAGACAATTGAATGATCTTAATGAAAGATCTAATTCCTCAATAGTTTTTGATAATTCCATTTGATTATTATCTTCTTCTTCGATTTCTTCAATTTCTTCTTCCTCATCTTCTGGTGGGAATTGTTGACCTGGTAGGTCTTTGAAAAATCTTATATCTTCCATCAAAATTGAAGCGCCTTCTGATAAGGCTTCTTGTGGAGTGATTGTTCCATCAGTCCAAACTTCAAGAATTAATTTATCATAATCAGTAGACTCACCTACTCTAGTATTTTCAACTGTAAAGTTTACGCTTTTTACTGGTGTAAATGATGAATCTATAGCTATTGCTCCTATTGGGTCGGTATCCTTTTTGTTTTGTTCAGCTACCCTATATCCTTTACCATCTGTAACGTCAAGGGCAATAAACAATCTTCCTTTATCATTAACTGTTGCAAGATAATGATCTGGATTTGCCACTTCGATTTGGGCATCTGTTTTTATATCTTTAGCTGTAACAATTTTAGGTCCTTCTATATCTAAAAATAGTGTTAGATCTTCTTTAGTATGTTTTTTAATATCAATACCTTTGATATTTAATATTAATTCAGGTACATCTTCTACAACTCCAGGAATTGTGGAAAATTCGTGTAGTACCCCGTCTATAAGAATCTTTGAGACGCTAGAACCAGGTAAGGATGATAAAAGCATCCTTCTCATACTGTTTCCTATGGTTGTACCATAGCCTCTTTCGAGTGGATATAGGACAAATTTACCGTAATTAGTTTCTTCGTCTATATCTAAAATTTCAATCTTTGTATCTAATTTTTCTATCATTGTATCTCCTTAGTTCTAACAATTTAACTAATTCTATTTAGAATAGAACTCAACAATCATACGTTCTTCTACAGGTATATCAATATCTTCTCTTGTTGGGAAGTTTGTAACTTTTACCTTTAAGTTTTCTAAATCTGAATCTAACCATGAAACTACTCCAAATGATTGGTTTGTTTCTTTGATAGCTTTAAATAATTGGCTTGATCTAGATTTTTCTTTAACTTCAATAACATCTCCTTCGTTTACAAGAATTGATGGGATGTCAACACTTTTTCCATTTACTAATAAATGTCCATGTGTTACGATTTGTCTTGCTTCTCTTCTAGTTCTAGCAAGTCCAGATCTAAATGCTATATTGTCAAGTCTTCTTTCACAAAGGATTATTAGGTTTTCACCTGTTTGTCCTTGCATTTTTGAAGCTTTTTCATAATAACTTCTAAATTGTTTTTCACTTACTCCGTAGATGAATTTAGCTTTTTGTTTTTCCCTTTGTTGCATACCATATTCACTAAGTTTTCTTCTTTGATTAGAGTTTGTTCTTTTAGATTCTCCTGAGTAACCTAAGTATGCTGGGCTGATTCCTAAGCTTCTACATCTTTTAAATATTGGATCTCTGCTTACTGCCATAGTTTCTCCTTATTAAACTCTTCTTCTCTTAGGTGGTCTACAACCATTGTGAGGAATTGGTGTTACGTCTTTTATCATTGTTACTTCAAGTCCTGCTGCTTGTAAGCTTCTGATTGCAGATTCTCTTCCTGAGCCTGGTCCTTTAACAAATACTTCTACACTTTTTAAACCATATTCCATAGCTTTTTTTGCTGCTTCTAAAGCTGCTTCTTGTGCTGCAAAAGGAGTTGATTTTCTTGATCCTCTAAAACCTAATTGTCCAGCACTTGCCCATGATAAGGCATTTCCTTGTGCATCTGTCAAAGTTACCATTGTATTATTGAATGTTGAATTGATATGAGCTTGTCCTCTTTCGACATTCTTTTTAACTCTTCTTCTACCTCTTTTAGCAGAAGATTTTTTAGTCTTTGCTGCCATATCTCCTCCTAATGTCTTCCTTTTCTAGTTCTTGCGTTATTTTTTGTATTTTGACCTCTTACAGGTAAACCTCTTTTGTGTCTAATTCCTCTGTAGCAATTAATTTCTCTAAGATTTCTAATATTCATAGATACTTCACGTCTTAAATCACCTTCGATTGTATAGTCGTCTAATATCTCACGAATTTTTCCTAGTTCTCCTTCTGTAAGGTCTTTCATTTTTGTATCAGGATTGATTCCTGCTTTTTCTAATATTTCTTGCGCTGAAGATTTTCCTATACCATAAATATAAGTCAATCCAATTTCTGCTCTTTTTTCTCTAGGTAAGTCTATACCAGCTATTCTTGGCATCTAATACCTCCTTAACCTTGTCTTTGTTTATGTTTTGGATTTTCGCAAATTACCATAACTTTACCGTTTCTTTTGATAATTTTGCATTTATCACACATTTTTTTTACTGATGCTCTAACTTTCATTATCGTTCTCTCTTTCTTTATCTACACTTTTAGATTTAAAATAACAAGAAAAAATCGTAGATTTTTTATTGTTATTTGCGTCTCCAAGTAATTCTGCCTTGAGTAAGATCGTATGGAGATAATTCTACTGTTACTGTATCTCCTGGTAATATTCTAATGTAGTTCATTCTAAGTTTGCCTGAAATATGTGCTTGTATTTCATGGCCATTTTCTAGTTCTACTTTAAATATTGCATTTGGTAGAGCTTCTTTAACTACTCCTGTTACTTCTATAGCATCTTTTTTTGACATCGATAAAATCTCTCCTTTTCTTTTATTTTGATCTATTAATGTCTGATTGATTCTTTTTAACAACAAGACATAATCTAGATATCTTTAATGAAAGACTCTATCTTTATCTCGTTTTCGATTTTGTAATTCATTGAAAAATTTAGCATATTTGTTAATATTTTTTATTTTATTTCTCTAAACTTTTTTTAATTTGATCAAAAACTTCTTCAGGAGTTTTTGCACCGTCAATAGTAACTAATATACCTTTTTTGTTGTAGTAATCAATCAAAACTGATGTGTGTTTGTTGTAAACATCAAGTCTTTCTTTAACTGCAGCTTCTGTGTCATCTTCTCTTTGGATTAATTTTTCTCCTGTTTCATCATCAATTCCTTCAATTTTTGGTGGGTTGAATTTTATATGATAAACTTTTCCGGTTGACACATTTACTCTTCTTCCAGATATTCTTTCAATAATTACATCTTCAGGCACATTGATATTTATTACCTTATCAATCTTATTATCTCTTTTTTGCATTCCTTCATCAAGTGCTTCGGCTTGAGTAATATTTCTAGGAAATCCATCAAGTAGTATGCTTTTTCCATCTTCTACTTTGTCTAAGGCATCCCAAACTAAATCTATTGTTAATTCATCTGGAACTAATTGGCCTTTGTTCATATATTCTTTTGCCTTAGCTCCCAAAGGTGTGTTATTTTTTATATTTGTTCTAAATATATCACCTGTTGATATTTGAACTGCATCTAATTCTTTTATTAATTTTTCTGCTTGTGTTCCTTTTCCGGCTCCTGGAGGGCCTAACAATATGATATTCATAATATTACCTATTTAAAAATCCTTTATAGTTTTTCATAGTAAGCATTGCTTCTATTTGTTTCACTGTTTCAAGTATTACACCAACAACGATTATTACTGAACTTCCTCCAAAGGATAAGTTTAGTCCTAAAAATCTTGATGATAGTGCTGGTACTATTGTAAGTAGCGCTAACGAAATAGCACCAATAAATGTAATTTTATTTCCTACTTTTGCTAGGTAGTCGCTAGTTGGTTTTCCTGGTCTTATTCCTGGAATAAAACCACCATTTTGTTGAAGTTGTTTTGCATATTCAACTGTATTAAATTGTATCATGTTGTAGAAATAAGCAAATACTAGGATTAGTACAGCTTGTACAACAAGATAAATTACAAAACCATAAGTTGATTTGCTAAAGAATTGATTCAATCCTCCATTAGCATTTCCCATAAATAATGAGATTGTTGATGGAATTGCTAATACTGCTGAAGCAAATATTATTGGCATTACTCCGCTCATATTTACTTTTACTGGTATATGAGTTGATTGTCCGCCATACATTTTTCTTCCAACTACTCTTTTTGCGTATTGGACTGGTATTTTTCTTTCTCCTTCTGTAATTTTTACTGTAAATACTACTATAAAAATTACTACAAGTGCCATGATTAAAATTGAAATCCATGTAATTGTATTGTAATGAAGACCAGTCTTCCAAGTTTTTAATGTTTTAGGTACATTTGCAATGATACCCATAAAGATTATAATTGATACACCATTTCCAATTCCTTTTTCTGTTATGGTTTCTCCCATCCATGTAACAAGCATTGTTCCACCGATTAGGACTACATTCATAACTATTTTTTGGAATGGTGTTGCAGATGATAAAGCTGCTCCATATAATCCGTTTGTTATTGCTATAGCTTGAAATATTGCAAGAAATATTGTCATATATCTTGTATATTTTTGTATAGTTTTTCTTCCTGCTTCGCCTTCTTTTGTTAGCTCTTCAAGTCTTGGGATTACAACTGTTAATAATTGCATTACGATTGATGCTGTAATGTATGGTTGCACTCCAAGTGCAAATATTGATAGGGTTGAAAGTCCGCCACCTGTTAGCATATTTAAATAATCTACAAGTGTTCCTTCCATTCCCTTATATGCTGCTGCTAACTTTTGTGCATCTATAAATGGAATTGGGATGTTATTTCCTAATCTATATATTAATAACATCACTAGAGTGAAGTAGAATTTTTTTCTTATTTCTTCTTCACCCCAAGCTCTCTTTAGCGTATCTAACATTAGATCACCTCAGCCTTTCCCCCTTGGGCTGTGATTTTTTCTTCTGCAGATTTTGTAAACTTGTGAGCTTTTACTGTTAATTTCTTTGTGATTTCGCCATCGCCAAGAATTTTAATTCCAGCTTTTGCTTTATTTTTATTTAAAATTTTATTTTCAAATAGTAGTTCAGGTGTAACTTCTGTACCGTCTTCAAAAATATCTAAATCACATACATTTATTGTTTCGTATTGTTTTCTATTGATATTTTTAAATCCTCTTTTTGGAAGACGTCTAAATAATGGCATTTGGCCACCTTCAAATCCTGGTCTAACTCCGCCACCGCTTCTTGAGTTTTGTCCGTCTTGACCACGACCTGCTCTAGTTCCGTTTCCACTTCCTGGACCTCTACCTTTTCTATTTTTTGTTTTTAGCTTTTGGTTAGGTTTTAAATCGTGAAGTTTCATTTTACACCTCCTAGCTTAATTCTTTAACTTCCAACATAAATGGAATTTTGTTTATCATTCCTCTTAATGCAGAATTATCTTCTCTAACTACTGTTTGACCAATCTTTCTAAGACCTAGTGCTTTTGCTGTAGCTATTTGATCGTCTTTTCTGCCTATGAAGGATTTTTTTAATTTGATTTCAACTTTTGCCATAGAATACTCCTTAATAATCGAATTCTTCTATTGATTTACCACGTAATCTTGCAACTTCTTCTACTGTTTTCATAGAAGCAAAAGCTTTTAAGCAAGCATTAATGATATTTTTTGGATTTGATGAACCTAAGTTTTTAGCTCTGATGTCCTTGTATCCTGCAAGTTCACAGATAGCACGAACTGGTCCACCAGCTATGATTCCTGTACCTTCTTTAGCTGGCATTAATAGTACAGATCCTGCACCTTTGTTTGCCAATATTCTGTGTGGAACTGTAGTGTTTACTATAGGAACTGTAACCATGTGTTTTTTTCCATCTTCTGTTGCTTTTCTTATAGCTTCAGGAACTTCTGTAGCTTTTCCTGTTCCTACTCCTACATGTCCATTTTGATCTCCTACTACCACTAGGGCAGCAAATCTCATGTTACGTCCACCTTTTACAGTTTTTGCAACTCTATTTATACTAACTACTCTATCTTCGAGGTTTAGTTTGTCTACATCTTGTTTTAATAAATACATCTAAATCCTCCCTCGTTAAAACTTAAGACCATTTTCTCTTGCTGCTTCAGCTAGGGCTTTTACTTTTCCGTGATAAAGATATCCGTTTCTATCAAAAACAACCTCTTCGATTCCTTTATCAAGTGCAACTTTTGCTATCATTTCGCCAACTTTTGTGGCAGCTTCTATATTTGCACAATTTTCTAAACCTTCGTTTACTTCTTTTTGTAATGTATTTGCACTTGCAAGTGTTACTTGTGCATCATCATCTATTAATTGTGCGTATATATTAGTATTTGATTTGTAGACACTAAGTCTTGGTTTTTGAGCAGTTCCACTGACTTTATTTCTAACTCTATATTTACGAGTTTTTAATCTTTGCTCTTTTGTTTTTTTAGCCATTATTGCCCCCTACTTACCTGTCTTACCAACTTTTCTTCTAATATGCTCACCTTCGTAACGGATTCCTTTACCTTTATATGGTTCAGGTTTTCTCCAGTTTCTAATGTTTGCTGCATATTGTCCAACAAGTTGTTTATTGATTCCTTTTACAACGATAGTTCTATCGTTAGGAACTTCTACTTCAATTCCTTCAGGATCGTCCATTTTAACTTGGTGTGAAAATCCTAGATTCATTACTAGGGTTTTACCTTGTTTTTGGGCTCTATATCCTGTTCCTTCTATTTGAAGAGTTTTTTGATAACCTTCTGTTACTCCCAAAACCATATTAGCAATTAATGATCTGTAAAGACCATGTTCTTGGTTTTCGATTTTTGTAGGATTTTCAGAAGTCATTACTAATAACTCGTTTTCTTCTTGTTCAAGTTTCAAGTTTTTTGATACTAATTGAGAATCTTCACCTTTTGGTCCTTTAACTGTAACCAAATTGTCTTTAACATCAATAGTTACTCCAGAAGGGATTTCAATTGGTTTTTTACCTATTCTTGACATTTATTCCTCCTTACCATACATAACACATAACTTCGCCGCCGACATTTGCCTCTCTTGCAGCTTTATCTGTTAATAGTCCTTTTGATGTTGAGATTATTGCAATTCCAAGTCCATCTAAAACTTTTGGTACTTCATTTGCTTTTACATAAACTCTTAATCCTGGTTTAGAAATTCTTCTAAGTCCTGATATAACTTTTTCGCCTTCTTCTGCGTATTTTAAGTCTATTGTAAGAATACCTTGCTTATTGTCTTCTTCTACATCAAATCCTTTGATGTAACCTTCGTCTAATAGAATTTGAGCAATAGCACGTTTCTCATTAGAAGATGGTAAGCTTACAGATAAATGATTAGCTTTGTTACCATTTCTTATTCTTGTTAGCATATCCGCAATTGGATCTGTCATCATAATTATTTTCCTCCTAACTTACCAGCTTGCTTTTCTTACTCCAGGAATTTCACCTTTGTTTGCGAGCTCTCTAAAGCATACACGGCAAATACCGTATTTTCTTAATACAGAATGTGGTCTTCCACAAATCTTGCATCTTGAATATGCTCTTGTACTATATTTTGGCTTTCTTTTTTGTTTCGCAATCATTGACTTTTTTGCCATTTTTTGCTCCTTTATTTTCTGTAAGGCATTCCCATTAATGTTAAGAATGCTTTAGCTTCTTCATCAGTTTCTGCTGTTGTTACAAATGTAATATCCATACCATGTAAGAAATCAACGTCATCATAGTTAATTTCTGGGAATATTAATTGTTCCTTGATTCCTAATGAATAATTTCCTCTTCCATCAAATGAATTTGGATTAATTCCTCTGAAGTCTCTAACTCTTGGTAGAGAAATTGAAATTAATTTATCCATAAAATCATACATTTTTTCTCCTCTAAGAGTTACCTTTGTACCTATTGGTTGGCCTTCTCTTAGTTTGAAGTTTGATACAGATTTTTTTGCTTTTATTTCAATTGGTTGTTGACCTGTAATAAGTGCAAGTTCATTTTTTGCCTTGTTTAAAATGTTTTTGTTATCTTTAGCTTCGCCAAGTCCGATATTTATAACAATTTTTTCAAGTTTTGGTACTTGCATTAAGTTTTCATAACCGAATTGATCCACAAGTCCTTTAACAACTTCTGATTTATATTTTTCTTTTAATCTACTTGTCATAATTACTCCTTTTGGATCTAATCGAATTTTTCGTCAGTTTTTTTGCAAACTCTAACTTTTTTTCCATCGATTATTTCAGTTGATGTTCTTACACCTTTTTTCAAGCTTTCTGAGTATAGTAGAACTTTTGATGCTGAGATTTTTCCTTCTCTTTCAAATCTTCCACTTTCTTCTCCCATTTGTCTTGCTTTTTGGTGTTTAGTTTGAATGTTTGCACCTTCAACTATTACTCTATTTTCCTTAGGAAATGCTTTAATAACTTCTCCTACGTGTCCTTTGTATTCACCTGATATTACTTGGACTTTATCGCCTTTTTTAATATGCATTTAATCCTCCTATAATACTTCCGGTGCAAGTGAGATAATTCTCATGAATCCTTCATGACGAAGTTCTCTTGTTACTGGCCCGAATATACGAGTTCCTACAGGTGATTTGTCATCTTTTACTATTACAGCAGCGTTGTCATCAAATTTTATATATGATCCATCGCTTCTTTTAACTCCTCTTGAAGTTCTTACTATAACAGCTTTTACAACTTCACCTTTTTTTACCGCTCCACCGGGTGTTGCACTTTTAACTGAACAAGTAACTATATCCCCAATGTTTGCGTATCTTCTTCCGGCTCCTCCAAGAACTTTGATAACTGAAAGTTCTCTTGCTCCGGAGTTATCTGCTACTCTCATACGAGATTCTTGTTGTATCATAATAATCTCCTTTACCTAATTAAGCACGAACCGCAGTTTCGTTAATTTTAACTAGTCTCCATCTTTTTGTCTTTGCTAATGGTCTAGTTTCCATTATTGTTACTGTATCGCCAACTCTAGCTTCATTGTTCTCATCGTGAGCTTTATATTTCTTACTTACTTTTAATCTTTTCTTGTATACAGGGTGTTGGATTTTTGTTTCAACTTTTACTGTGATTGTTTTATCCATCTTATCTGATACAACTACTCCTTGAACGGATCTTCTACTATTTCTTTCCATCAAGTTAAGCCTCCTTATTTATATTGAGCTTTCTCTCTGTTTGGATTGTTTTTACTCTAGCTATATCTTTTTTAACATTTCCAATAGCAGCTGGGTTTTCAAGTTGACCTGTAGCCATTTGGAAACGAAGATTAAATAATTCAGATTGTAAATCGAAAAGTTTTTTATTTAATTCGCTTTCACTTAATTTTCTGATTTCTACTGCTTTCATTAAGCTTCCTCCACTTCTTTGACCTCAAGCCTTTTAACGAATTTTGTTTTGATTGGAAGTTTTTGTGCTGCAAGTCTCATAGCTTCTCTTGCTACTTCTTCGCTTACTCCACTCATCTCAAACAACATTCTACCTGGTTTTACTACTGCTACCCAATATTCTGGAGCACCTTTACCAGATCCCATTCTTACTTCTGCTGGCTTCTTTGATACTGGTTTATCTGGAAATACTTTTATCCAAATATTTCCGCCTCTTTTTATATATCTTGTCATAGCACGTCTTGCAGCCTCTATTTGGTTTGCTGTAAGCCATGTGCTACCAAGTGATTGTAATCCGTATTCACCATAAGAAAGTGTATTGCCTTTTTGGGCTTTACCTTTCATTCTTCCTCTATGTTGTCTACGATATTTTACTCTTTTAGGCATTAACATAATCTTGTTTCCTCCTTGAGATAATAATCTTATCTATCGTTATTTCTTCTATTTGGACGTCTTTTCTTATTTCTTCTGTTTTGCTTTGGTTGTTTGATGTCTGGAATTCTTTTTGCTTTTTCTCCAGGAAGAACTTCTCCTCTGTTTATCCAAACTTTACATCCGATTTTACCGTATTGGGTATCTGCTTCTGCAAAACCATAATCAACATCTGCTCTTAGTGTTTGAAGTGGTACTTTTCCTTCGTTGTATCCTTCACTTCTTGCCATATCAGCTCCACCAAGTCTACCAGATACTTGTGTTTTAATTCCTACAGCTCCAGCTCTCATTGTTCTTTGAACTGCTTGTTTCATAGCACGTCTAAATGTGATACGATTCTCAAGTTGTGCTGCAATGTTTTCAGCTACTAATTGGGCATCAACGTCTTGGTTTTTAATTTCTTCAACGTTTATGATTACTCTTTTACCTGGAGCGATTTTTTCAACTTTTTTCTTTAATTCTTCAACTCCTGCTCCACCCTTGCCGATTACCATTCCTGGCTTTCCGGTGTAAACTGAAACTTTTATGTTATTTACTGCTCTTTCAATTTCTATATCAGAAATTCCTGCATCGTAAACTTCTTTTTTAACTAATTCTCTTATCTTATGATCTTCTACTAAAAGTTCAGAAAAGTCTTTTTTATTTGCATACCATTTAGAGTCCCATTCTTTAATTACGCCAACTCTAAAACCTTTAGGATTTACTTTTTGACCCATTATTATGCCTCCTCTACTTCTTCTTGTGTAAGAACTACGCCTATGTGAGATGATCTCTTAAGGATTGGATAAGCTGCACCCTTTGCCTTAGGTCTCCATCTTTTCATAGTTGGAGCGTCGTTTGCGAAGGCTTTTTTAACAATAAGATTTTCTCTAGATAATCCGTTATTGTTTTCTGCATTTGCTATTGCACTTTTTAGTACATCTGAAAGTAGTCTAGCACCTTTTTTATTTGTAAATCTTAAAATATTAAGTGCTTCGTCTACTTGTTTACCTCTAATTTCTCTACATATATAATTAACTTTAAGAGGAGATATTCTTACATATTTAGCTGTTGCTTTAACTTCCATTTATACTCTCCTAACTTAATTTTGATTTCATTTCTGTTGCTTTTTTAGCATGGCCTTTGAAAGTTCTTGTTGGAACGAACTCTCCAAGTTTATGTCCAACCATATCTTCTGTTATATATATTGGAACATGCTTTCTACCATCGTGAACTGCTATAGTATGTTCTACAAATTCAGGAAATATTGTAGAACGTCTTGACCAAGTTTTAACTACCTTTTTGTCATTTTTTTCATTTAATGCTTCAATTTTTTTCATTAAATGTTCATCGACAAAAGGTCCTTTTTTTAGTGATCTAGCCATTAAATCCCCCTATTTTTCGTTTCTTCTTCTTACTATATATTTAGAAGATTTATTTTTCTTTTTTCTTGTTTTAAGACCAAGTGCTGGTTTACCCCATGGTGTTGATGGTGCTGGTCTTCCTACTGGTGTTCTACCTTCACCACCACCGTGTGGATGGTCTACTGGGTTCATTGCTGATCCTCTTACGTGTGGTCTTTGTCCCAAGTATCTTGTTTTTCCAGCTTTACCAATTCTTACTAATTCGTGTTCAATGTTTCCAACCATTCCGATTGTAGCTTTACAATCATTGTGGATTAGTCTTGTTTCTCCACTTGGTAATTTTACTGTTGCAAATCTTCCTTCTTTAGCCATAAGTTGAGCAGAAACTCCTGCACTTCTTACAAGGATTGCTCCTCTTCCTGCTTTAAGTTCGATATTGTGGATTTGTGTACCTACTGGAATATCTTTTAACTCAAGTGCATTACCTGGTTTAATATCTGCTTCTTTTCCACTTTCAACTACATCTCCAACTTTTAAATTTCTTGGAGCAAGTATATATCTTTTTTCTCCATCAGCATAAGCTAAAAGAGCAATATTTGCTGATCTGTTTGGATCATATTCAATAGCTTTTACTCTTGCTGGTATATTATCTTTGTTTCTTTTGAAATCAATGATTCTATATTTTCTTTTAGCTCCACCACCTCTATGGCGAACTGTTATTCTACCAGTATTATTTCTTCCACCTGATTTTCTTAAATCAGTTGTTAGAGATTTTTCTGGTGCTTTTTTTGTAATTTCACTGTATGTCATAACAGACATATTTCTGTGTCCGTTTGATGTTGGTTTTAATTTTCTTATAGGCATTTAAATCCTCCCTACATTCCGTCGAAGTATTCAATTGCTTCAGAATCTTCAGTTAATGTAACATAAGCTTTTTTCCAATCAGCTTTTTTACCATAACCATATCTAGTTCTAACTTTTTTACCAGTAAAGTTTAAAGTTCTTACTTTTTTAACTTTTACTCCTTCAAAGATAGTTTCGATTGCGTGTTTGATTTCTGCTTTGTTTGCATTTTTGTCTACTTCAAAAGTGTATTTATTTTCTTCAATTAATTCCATACTTTTTTCAGTAATTATTGGTCTTTTTACTATATCGTAAGGTGATTTCATTATATAAATACCTCCTCAAGTTTGTTTATTGCATCTTTTGTAATAACAAGTTTGTCATGTCTTAAAAGATCATATACATTGATTAAGTTTGCTTTTTCTACGTTGCATCCTTCAATGTTTCTAAATGATCTATAAACTTTGTCATCATTTTCAGCAATAACTACATAAGCTTTTTTGTTTGCATTAATGTTATTTAAAATTTCATTAGCTTCTTTAGTTTTGTATGAATCAAGTTTTAATTCATCAAGTACGATTAATTCATTATCATTTACTTTTGAAGTTAAAACTGAGTAAAGAGCTTTTCTTCTCATTTTCTTAGGAATTTTGTAGCTATAGTCTCTTGGCTTTGGCGCAAATACAATTCCACCACCTGTATAGTGAGGAGCTCTTATAGATCCTTGTCTAGCTCTACCTGTTCCTTTTTGTCTAAATGGCTTTCTTCCACCACCTCTTACTTCTGCACGAGTCTTAGCGGATTGTGTGCCTTGTCTTTTATTAGCTAGTTGGTTTTTAACTGTATCATAAACAGCTGTTTCAGCAATTTCTGCTGCAAAAAGAGTTTCATTTAACTCGATTTCACCAACATTTTCTCCTTTAATATTTAAAACTTCTACTTTAGGCATTTATTCCTCCTTATTATAGGCTCTTTGTTGCTTGTTTAACTTGAACAAGTCCACCTTTTGGTCCTGGAACTGCGCCTTTAACTAGGATGTAGCTGTCTTCTGTGTTTACTTTAACAACTTTTAGGTTTTGAACTGTTACACGTTCATGTCCCATTTTTCCAGAGCCTTTTCTACCTTTGAACACTCTAGCTGGATCAGAACCTGCTGCTCTTGCTCCTGCTACTCTGTGTGATTTAGAACCGTGGCTTGCTGGTCCTCTTCCATAATTCCATCTTTTGATAGCACCTTGTGTTCCTTTTCCTTTAGAAATAGCAGTAATATCTACTAATTCACCTTCTTCAAATTGGTCAACACTAAGTGTATCTCCAGGATTTAATTCAGATTTTTCATCAAGTCTAACTTCTCTTAAAAATCTTTTATAAGAAGCGCCAGCCTTGTCAAAGTGTCCTTTGATAGGTTTTTTTACATTTTTTTCTTTTTTGTCATGATAACCGATTTGGATTGAATTGTAACCATCAACTTCTTCTGATTTAACTTGAACTATTACATTCTCATCAGCTTTAAGTACAGTTACAGGTGTAACAACACCATCTTCATCAATGACTTGAGTCATGCCTACTTTTGTTGTAAATATACTCTTCATTTGAGTACCTCCTTAATTACAGCGGATTGATCCAAAATTATTTGGAAAACCTTCAATCATTCTAATTACAGTTTTATTTCTATGTCAACACCAGCTGGTAAATTCAATTTCTTTAGAGAATCTAAAGTTTTTGCATTTGGTCCAATGATGTCGATTAATCTTTTGTGTGTTCTTTGTTCAAACTGTTCTCTTGAGTCTTTGTATTTGTGAACCGCACGAAGAATTGTTATTACTTCTTTTTCAGTTGGTAATGGAATAGGTCCACTTACTTTTGCTCCTGATCTTTTTACCGCTTCAACGATTTTCTCTGCAGAGCTGTCAATTATTTCATGATCATACGCTCTTAGTCTAATTCTTATCTTTTGATTAGCCATTTTTCCTCCTTTTGATGTGCCACCCTACCGGGCGTTTAATTATATTTGGAAAGCACTAGAGATTTTTCTCTAGCTTGCTTGGTGGAAATTACCTTCCACATCTGGCTTAGTGTGAAAGCAACCTCCCACTTCATAGCACTTAAATATGATACAACAATTCATAAGAAAAATCAAGTAAATTTCCTAATTTTTTTAAAAATTTTCAAGCATTTTCTTATAATTTTTGTACCAATCCGTTTTATTATATATGCCAAAGTAAAAATTTGCAAATTTTTATTTCTTACCTTATATATAAGCGAATAAAAATATATAAGCGAATAAAAACAAAAATCTAAAGCCTAAAATCTTTTAAATCAAGCAAATAATTTTTGAAAAGAAAATGAAACTTGCTAATTATAAAACTATGTCCCACTTTCTTAGGAAATGTGTATTAGAAAAAGAAATTTATGTAGTAGATTTAGAACCGTTTAGAAACCTACAATGGCTAGTTTCAAATTCAACAAATAATATAAACCAGATTGCAAAAGCTACTAATACAACTGGTATTATTTACAAGAATGAAATCGAACCAATGAATAAACAGATAGAAAAATTATCAAAAGAAATATGGCATATCCATTCCCTACTTCTTAATAAATCAAAAGAAAGTTCTGGTGATTAGTATAGCAATTACAATGATACATCCTATAAAATTAACTCTAAATTGTGCAATAGATTATATAACTAAGAGTGAGAAAACTGATGAAAAAATCTTTGTATCTTCATTCAAATGTCATCCATCTACTGCCAATATTCAGTTTATTAAAACACGAAAAGACAATAATACCAAAGGTACAGTCTTAGCTAGACATTTAATTAAATCTTTTCTACCAGGAGAGGTGGATCCTATAAAAGCTCAAGAAACCTGCTAGGAAAAATAAAGTGTTTTTTTTAAAGATGAATTGCAAATAATATTGTGACACCTAAAGCAAACTAAGTTCGTGCATAAATAAATCAAATGGGAGACTGTATAAAATTTTGTGTATAGAACCTCCTGATAAGGGTAAAGAAAAACTAATCAGGAGGAATTTTATGCTAAGAAAAAGACCAGAAACAAGAAGAAGCAAAATAGTAAAAATGTCAATTGAAGAATATCAGCCTCAAAATGCACAAGATATACAAGAAGCTTTAAAAGACCTTCTAGGCGATACAATGGAAGAACTTTTAAAAGCAGAATTAGATGAGCATTTAGACTATGAATATGGACAAAAGCCCTTATCATTAAACACTAGAAACGGTTCAAGCAAAAAAATAGTTAAATCATCATACGGAAACATAGATTTAAGCATACCAAGAGATAGAAAAAGATCATTTGAACCCCAAGCATTAAGAAAATACGAAAAAGACATATTAATAGTATCAACAGATAACCTACCAGGCTTTAGCAAAGCCATAGAATCAGTATATCCAAAAGCAGAAATCCACCCAAAAAGCGTTGGGAAAATCATGTATAATCCACCAAATAAGAAACTCAACAAAGTATGTATCATACAAAGACATAAAAGAATTAATCAAAGACCTAAAAGCAGTATACAAAGCATCAACAGAAGACTTAGCCTTAACAAATTTAGGAATCTTTGAAGAGAAATGGAGTAAAAGATATCCAATGTGTGTAAGCTCATGGAAAAACAACTGGACAGAACTATCCACATATTTTAGATATCCAGAAGGAATAAGAAAGCTAATATATACGACGAATA